>JBCBGC010000009.1:0-91415 GCA_038527215.1 Bacteroidota bacterium | reverse complement strand
GCAAGCTGTGGCTACGGTGCCACCATGAGGGTTGGATGGGGCCGTAGCAGCGGATGGCATCCGCTGAATGGTTCCACAGCGGCCGCTGGTAGGTCTCGCAGCAGCTGCTGAAGGATGGCCTTGCCTTCGCAAGGAGGGCTACCCACAGCTGCAAGCTGTGGCTACGGTGCCACCATGAGGTCGGGTCTGCCGGATTCTTCCTCATGTCATATTCAGGAAGGGCGGAGGTGGACACCCCCATTCACAAAAAAAGTCCCTCCTTTCGGAGGGACCTCGTGTGGTTGTGCGTTTCGTACGTTATGACTCCTGCATACCTGTGTTGATCACAGGGTTGGTGGCATTATCGGAGCAAAGGACGACCATCAGATTACTGACTATGCCGGCTTTCTGATCATTGTTCAGGGAAACCAGCCCCTTCTCCTCCAACTGCTCGATAGCCATTTCTACCATACCTACGGAGCCTTCTACAATTTTTCTACGGGCTGCGATAATCGCCTGCGCCTGCTGACGCTGCAACATCACCGCTGCGATTTCGGGGGCATAAGAGAGGTTGGAAAGACGAGCCTCCAGGACCTCAATTCCGCCCAGGGCAAGACGCTCTTTTAACTCTACTTCCAAAGCATGATTGATTTCATCAAAGCTGGAACGTAAGGTTATGGCATTCTCGCCATCGGTCAGATCATCATAAGGATAGGTGTGGGCAATTTTACGCAAAGCGGACTCTGCCTGAATTTTCACAAACTCCTTATAAGACTGCTCTCTATTCTTGGTAGGCGTTCCCGTACTAGGGTTGACGGTGCTCATCGCCTCAATGTCAAAAATAGCTTTGTAGCTATTGACTACCTTCCACACTACTACACCGCTGATCAGGATGGGGTTACCCAACTCATCGTTTACCTTGATCACCTGGGACTCCAGGTTTCTGGCACGTAGAGAGACTTTTTTCTTGGAGATGAATGGATTTAACCAGAAAAATCCATTATCTGTAACGGTACCTTTATACTTACCAAAGAAAAGCAATACCCGGGTCTGGTTCGGCTGGACAGTAAATAAGCCCAGAGGCCAGATCAGGCCGGTCAGCAATAAGAAAAAGCCGATAATACGTACCGGGACGATTCCTTTAGCCATTATCATAATGGCAGCCACGACCATCGCTAAACTGAGGAAAAGATGTACAAAGCCATTGTTCTTTAAGCTTCTGATTCTCTCCATAAAAAAGTGGTTAATAATTGATGTATGTACAATAGAGACCCCAACAAGAGTTCGATAGTTGGAAATTTAGACATCCCTAAAAAGCGGTGACCGGGATGCTTAAGCAGCATTGTTAGCCCGGCGGGTTTTTCCTACCTTATTGAGTAAAAGGACTCATTTTGTCAGAACTCCCTCCGCACATCTTCGAAACTCGTCTGGACCTCACCCCAGAAATACCCTTACATGTTTATCTGGTCAAAGGAACGCGAGGCGCGGTCTTGATTGATAGTGGGGTAAAAAGTCTCTTGCCAGCTTTGCAACAAACGCTTGCGCAAGCGGGACTTCCTCCCCAGGCACTCAAAGCTGTCCTCCACACCCATGCCCATCATGACCATATAGGCTGCAACGCTCAGCTCAAAGCCTGGAGTGGGTGTGAGTTGATCGGCCCCGCCCACTATGCGCACTGGCACGCAGACTTTGAAGCCCACTACCAGGAGTTTGCCCGGCCTTTCCCGGAGCTTTTTCCCGATACCCCAGCATTGAGGGCAGAAGTGCTGGATATTCTGGATGCGCCAGCCCCATTAGACCGGACGGTCCAGGAGGGCTTTGTGTACGATTTGGGAGATATGCGCTTGCAGGCCTTTGCTTTTGGCGGCCATATGGAAGAAGAGTTGGGCTGGTATGAGGAAAAAAGCCGCTGCCTGATCCTGGGCGATGTGATCACCCTGCTGGAAGCGCCCTTCATTCATGGACATGTGAATGTGCCTTTATATCGGGCCAGTCTGGATAAATTAAAAAGCCTGGTTCAGACTCTGGAAGTTTCCCAGATTTTGATGGCCCATTTTCCGCCACATCAGCCTGCGGCTTTTGTCCACCTCATCCAACAAGCCCGAACTTACCTCGACCAACTGGAAAGCAGCCTCTTGTCTTTATTGGAAAAAGAAACCTCTACTTCTTTAGAACAACTCTGGCGGGCTGCCCTCAAGCGCTGGGAAAAAGCAGAAGAGTTTCGTTCTCTGCGAACCGTTTATGCCCACCTGGAAGAGCTGACTCGGCAAGGAAAAGTTCGGGAAACTTCCCCTCACCATTATCAATTGATTTAACCCTCATGCAAAGATTTACGGATAAAGTAGCCCTGATCACCGGAGCGGCTTCTGGCATCGGCCAAGCTACCGCCCTGGCGGCGGCCCAGGAAGGCGCGGCCATTATTTTGCTGGACATACAGACCGAAGCCTTAGAAACCACTACCCGAAAAATCGCAGAAGCAGGCGGTCGATGTCTTCCGCTCCTGACTGATGTAACCAACCATGAGGCCGTGCGGCAAGCCGTGCAGCAGGGAGCCGCGCATTTTGGCGGGATAGACTTTCTCTGTTGCTCGGCAGGGCTGCAAACCTACGGCACGGTAGAAAGCACCACCGAAGCAGATTGGGACCGAGCCATGGACGTGAATCTCAAGCACATGTTTCTGGTGGGCAAATACGTGATCCCGGAAATGAAAAAGCGGGGCGGAGGTTCGGTGGTCAATATCTCTTCGGTACAAGGCATCAATTGCCAGTCCAATGTCCTGGCTTATGCTACCTCCAAAGGAGCAGCCATTGCCCTGAGCAGGGCCATGGCCATGGATCACGCCTCTGACAAGATTCGGGTCAACTGCCTTTGTCCCGGCTCGATTGATACGCCTTTGCTGCGCTATGGAGCCGGGCAGCACGGAGAAGTAGAAGCGGTACTTAGGGATTGGGGCTCTCAACATCCGATTGGACGGATCGGTCAAGCAGAGGAAGTGGCCCAAACGGTATTATTTCTCTGGAGCCAGGCGGCAGGCTTTATCACGGCCCAGCCCATTGTGGTGGATGGGGGGCTGATCAGTGGCATTTTGTAGGCAGAGCCTTTTGTCCTACTCCCCCATCTGCTCCCTCACTTCCTGTATCCCATCCAGAATCCAGGGCATGAGCTCTGAGACAGTAGGATGCACCAGCATCACCTTGCGGTAATGACGGCAGGGAATCTGGCTATGCATGATGGTGGCAAACATATTGATGATCTCATCACCGCCTATGCCCAGGATAGAAGCACCGAGGATCAAATCAGTCTCTGCATCTACCAATAATTTGGTGAAGCCTTTGGTTTCCCCCATTTCTTTGGCGCGACTAATGCGGGTCATGGGGCGTACCGCTTTGAGGACCTTGTGTCCACTGGCCAGCGCCTCCTTCTCGCTCATGCCTACTCTGCCCAGCGGCGGATCGGTAAACAATCCGTAGACCTTATTCCTTTTAGAAATGGCCCGATTCCCTCCAAATAATACATCCAGGACGATCTCGGCATCATTGACAGCCGTATGGGTAAAAGCCCCGTGGCCATTGACATCGCCTAAGGCATAAACGCCCGCCACCCCCGTTCGGCAATAGTCATCCACCTCGATATAGCCTCTTTGGTTCAGGCTAAGCCCTGCCGCTTCCGGAGCGATGGTATCGCTGTTGGGGACCCGCCCGATGGCCAGCAGTAAATCTGTACCCCGGATGATCTTTTGAGTGCCTTCTTTTTCGACTGTCAGTTCAATTGAACCTTCCTTACCGTTTACGGCCAGGGCACTGGCACCGGTAAGCACCTCTATCCCTTCCTCCTCCAAAAATTCCTGGATAGCCTCTGCTACGTCAGCATCCTCCCTGGGCATGAGTTGCGGATTGCGCTGAACAAGGGTAACCCGAGAACCAAAGCGTCGGAACACCTGGGCAAATTCCACCCCGATATAGCCGCCGCCCAAAATGATCAGATGTTGGGGCAGGTGTTCCATATCCAGCAACCCGGCACTGTCCATCCAAGGCACCTTGTCTATCCCCTCGATGCCCGGCACCCGTGGTCGGGTCCCAACATTGATATAGATGTTGTCTGCCTGATATTGCTCCTCCCCTACCTGTATCACTTTTTGTCCGGCAAAAAATCCCCGACCTCTGATCAAGTCCACATTCTCCGCCCCTTCCATCCAGTTGGTGAGGCCCTGGTTGCTGCCGTTTCTGACTTCATTCATGCGTTCGCGTACCCGGGCATAGTTCAGCCGGGGCTTTTCGCCCGAAAAACCATAAAAATCGCCTTGCTGCGCCAAATGAAAAGCCCGGGCAGAGGCGACCAGGGTCTTGGTGGGGGTGCAGCCATAGTTGACGCAACTGCCGCCTACTTTGTGGGCTTCAATGACGGCGATGGAATCTCCGGTAGGCATGAGTTTGCCGAGTAAGGTGCCGGTGGCTTGCCCGGTACCGAGGATGAGGTGGTCGTAGGATTTCATGTTTTTTGAAAGGATGGTATCTAGGGAAAATGAAAGGTGCCAGGAGGATATTTGAAGTTAACAAATATGAGCATGCTTTGTCCGCGCTTATATCTGCTGGAAGACACTTTTCGAGCTAGGGAACATTCCTCCAGCCAGACCCCAACTTTTTCGGTAAGTTTTTCTCTGGATTGAATTTGGCAATTCCTAGCCCTCGCCTGATATTATTTCTGCCTTACATACCATCATTCCGCTTCATCCATGCAGAAGTCAATATGGCTTTTTTCTCTCTCCCTGCTTATTTTTTTCTTTTGGAGTTGCCAGGCCGATTCCAGAACCAGTTCAACGGCTGCAGATGTTCATGCAGAAGCCATACCCGTGATACCAGCTGCGGATCGGAACACAACTTCCCATCCCTCATCCCTTTTATGGGGAGCATTAGACAGCATGGTCCAGGCTAGCCAGTGGTCCTTCCAAGGTGTACAACTGGCCGGAGAATATGGAACTTCCGGGCCACATGAAGGATATTTTTTTCGGGTAAAGCTGGAACAAAAAGGAGACTCCCTTTTTGGAACTTATTGTGGGGGGAATGATCATCGTTCGGATTGTGGCATGCCCTCACAAGGGGCGCCGGACTGTCAGATCAGGGGCCTGGCCAGAGGTGGTAAAGGGCTGCTGGCTTTTGAAAGCTGCTATACAGGTAGCATCGGCCTGGCCATTATCGACATGGTAGGGCCACAACTGAGATGGCAAACCCTGCTCCCTCCTGAGAGGCCTCTCACGGGTATATATTACCATGCTGCTCCCGATGACAGGGTCTTGAAAAATCTCCACCTTAGCCCCAGCTATAAGCAGCCTGCCCGGTTGCCCGAAGTCTCCTTGCAGACTGGGGAATTTCTGACCGAATTTATCGCTGCTGACAGCCATTATGTCTATCAGGAAGCAGAGGTATACCATCAGGTTGAAGCAAAGACTTTCCAAACCCGCTTACAAACCGGACAGGCAGTCAGGGTGATCCGCGAGGCAGAATCTTATCTAATGGGACGTCATGGGGATGAGTTGATCGAAGCTCCCATGTATGAAGTAGCCTACACTTTTTATGGGGTAGAGAAAAAAGGCTTCATTCGACACGAAGATCTGGCCCTCCTGAGTTTTCGGGACAGTCGGCAGAACCTGTTTTTATTGGGCTTTGAATATTCAGAGAAGATGCAGCCGAGAGATCTGGGCTGGCAGGTTATTGGAGAAGCCTGTGGCGGTGCCCCCCTTCAACTAGAACTTCCAGAAATTTTCCTTCATAAAAACAGACACTTCCCTTTTTACCAGGCAAAAATTAATGTCAGAAATGATTTGACGCAGTCGGCCTTTAGCTTCTTCTCTTTGGAGCTGAGTTATCAGGGGCACGATCCTTATACATATCAGGTCCTGTTTGCCTGGAACGGCGTACAGCTGACCTCTCTGCTTAAGCCCCAATTTGGCCTGCTCCCCTACGACCTTCGGGCGGCAGCTGTAGCTGAAGGGCTGGAATTGCAATATCACCTGCTCCCTTCTAACCGCACGGGAGGACAGATTACCCAAACTTACTTTCTGAAACATGATTCTCTTCACCTCAGAACTGCTCAGAATCTGGAAGGGCTCAGCCTGGCGCTGTTGGGAGAAAATGACGAAAATAGTTTTTCCAAAGCCTGGGAAGAGCAAGCCTGGCAAGGGATCCTCAGTCAGGATGGACACCTGATTTCGGTGCCCGTAAGTCTGAGCATTGAAACCAAGGTCATGAATGATGAAGGCGAGGTACTCAAACAGGTTCAGGCAGACGATGGTCTCAACTACCACTTCCTTTTCCAGGGACCAGACTGGAAGCCAGGCTATGCCGGAGGATTTGGAAAAAATAAACTAGGCGCAGGGGAAGAAATCGCCCTTATCTTTCCGGATGCAGACTGGAAACTGCTTAGCACCGGGTCCGGAAATACAGGAGACTACCGGCACATGCAGGTGTTCCTGGTGGGAACCAAAAACGGTAAACGGATGGAGCAACGTCTGCACGTGGACAGCTTCCGGGAATTTCCCGTGCAGCTTTATTGGTGTGGGGACCTTGATGGGGATAAACAGCCAGATTTCATCCTGGACCTGTCTCCCAAAGGCTTTTATACTGATTGGCGATTATTCCTATCCGGACAAGCTCAGCCAGGAGAATTGGTTGGAGAAGCCGGCTATATTCCAGGCATTGAACCAAGAGCCTAAAGGTAAAAGGCTTAGCCAAGCACCGCTTCCAGGATAGCCTTCCCATCCAGGTTGGCCAGCATTTCATCCGCTGCCCGCTCAGGGTGCGGCATCATGCCGAAGACGTTTTTGCCAGCATTGCAGATGCCGGCAATGTTTTCCAGGCTGCCGTTGGGATTGGCTTCGGGCGTGATGTTGCCCTGCTCATCACAGTAGACAAAGAGAATCTGATCTCCATCTTTTAATTCCTGTAGTACCTCAGGGGAGCAGAAATAATTTCCTTCTCCATGGGCAACGGGAACCTTATAGGGGCGGTCTTCTAATGATTGGGTTAGCAAAGTGGTGGTACTGACCCGCCTTAGGTGGACATTCTTACACACAAAGTTGGTGGACGCATTATGTAGCAAGGCGCCGGGTAAGAGGCCCGACTCAGTCAGCATCTGGAACCCATTACAGATGCCCATCACATAGCCTCCGCGCTTGGCGTGGGCGATGACGGCATCCATGATAGGAGAAAATCGAGCAATCGCCCCTGAGCGCAAATAATCGCCATAGGAGAATCCTCCGGGCAGCATGATAAAATCGCAGCCCTGAAGGTCCGTGTCCTTATGCCATAGATGTACGACTTGCTGCCCAAGGTTTTCGCTCAGGCTATAGATCAGGTCATCATCACAATTACTGCCGGGGAAGGTTATGACTCCGAATTTCATATTGATTGCGTTAGCGCCTTTTTCTTTGGTAAGTCCGCCAGATATCTGGGGCCATGTATACCCTCACCTCACCTATTTTCTCTCCTCGATACTGGCTAAAGATGCCTGGGAATCTCGCCTGCAAATATGAAAAATAATCTCCAGTATCCAGCAGCATTCGAGGGAGCTTTTCGACAAAGCGTTCATATAAGGGACCATCTCCTTCAACCTTTGACCAAATCTTTTGCTCCTCGTCTCCGGGAAAACAGGCCAGTTTGTGGTATGCCATCCGGAAATCCAGAAAAGGGGTAGCCGGTTTTACGCCCAGCGTTTGATACAAAATGGGGTCATAGCCCATGATCCAAAGGGATTCCTGATCGTCAAAATACTGCTCCCACCATTGGTGCAAAGCGTCTTTGGGTCCCAGGGTTGAATAGGTGCCTCCATGAAGCAGCAGTTGATCAGGTTGAGGCTGAAAAAAACGTAAATCCAGCCCTCCTACCATGGTCCAGAATACCAGATAAAGGTACACCGGTACGGCCATGGCAAACAGCCAGACCAGCCGACGCAGGCGATAGACGATTTTGAAATCAAAGGTTTTGCTCACATAAAAAACCAGAGGCGGCACCATGAGGACGAAATCGGACAGCTCTAGCCGCCGGAATTTGAACAAAAAGACCAGCATGACACCGATCAACCAAATGGCGGTGGTCATCTCCGTCCGTCGAACCTGGGCTACATAGGAATAAAACCGCAGACGAAAATGAATGAATCCTAGCATGCCGAGCAACAGGAACACCCCCCAACTAAAGCCCCAGGCCTGAAGCGCAAAGGATAGTTGCCGGGGATACAGGGCACTTTGGGTCATGGAAATCCGATCCAGGTAATAGAGCACGCCCTGATCCCAAAAGGCTTCAGAACTTCCTACGGCATACATGCTGAGAACCAAAATCAGCAAAACGGTTAGCATGCCTCCTAACATGGATACCACCTCATCCCATTGGAACGCTCTAAAAATGATATAGGCCAGCAGGATACCTACCCACAGGAAGACCGCTTTATAGGATATCAGAATGGCAATCATGATCCAGAGGCCCGCTCTGAACATCAACTTATAATTGTTGGAGCGATTTTCACTCAGGCCGATCAGCGAAGAAAAGGAAATGATGACGGGAACCAGGGCCATCAAGGAGGCGCTCAATTGCAGTCCATACCAGGGGATGGAAACCAGCAGCACAAACATAACTGCCGTAACCCCCGCATAGCGGCGAAAGGCTTTCACTTCGGTTAGGATGCTGTTGAAGTATAGGGCAGCGATGTAAATATAGAGGCAGGTAAAAACCCGGATCGCAGTCAGAGCACCATTCCCAAAAATCAGGACAAAGAGCTTGTAAATCCAGATCATCAGAGGAGCGCCTGAATACCAGACATCTTTGTAAAGGGTTCCTCCCTCGGCAAGTTGTTCGGCCAGGCTAAGAAAGAGTGCTTCTTCTTCCAGGAAAAAACCTGGATAAAAACACACCCACCGCAGCAAGGGGATCAGCACCAACAAGAAGAGGTGGAAGGCAGGTGGAATATTTGTGATGAGACGAAACAAATTGGCCTGAAAACTGTAAGTTTGCCACGCTAAGGCGCGGATTGTTCGAAAATAATCATTCCCTGCTACCAAGGCCAATAAAGCCCGTATAAAGATGTCCCCAGAAAAGTTATTTAGCCAGATGCAGGCCAAGCGTTCCTGCCTCTGTGTCGGTCTGGATACCGACCCGGCCCGTATTCCCGCCCACTTACAAAAAGAAAAAGATCCGGTTTTTGCCTTCAACCGGGCCATCATTGAGGCGACGGCAGACCTGGCGGTAGCCTATAAGCCCAACCTCGCCTTCTATGAGGCGCAGGGCCCCAAAGGCTGGGAAAGCCTGCAAAAAACCCTGGAGGTCATTCCGGAGGAGATCTTTACCCTGGCCGATGCCAAGCGAGGAGACATTGGCAACACTTCTCGTCAGTATGCCCGGGCCTTTTTTGAGCAAATGAACTTTGATGCGGTTACCGTGGCGCCTTATATGGGAGCGGATTCCGTGGTGCCTTTTTTGGAGTTTGCGGGGAAGTGGGTGTTCCTCCTGGCCCTGACCTCTAATCCCAGTGCCAGAGACTTCCAGTATATGCAGGAAGATGAGCAAACCCTCTATGAGAAGGTATTGCTTACTGCCCAGGAATGGGCGCAGGATCAACCCGGCCATTTGGGTTTTGTGGTAGGGGCGACCAAGGCGGAAGCCATGCAGCATATTCGGGAACTAGCCCCAAATTCCTTCCTACTCGTTCCTGGGATCGGTGCTCAGGGAGGGGACCTGGAAGCAGTATGTAAGCATGGTAAAACCGAATTAGGCGGACTGTTGATCAACTCCAGCCGCTCGATTATCTACGCCAGCCAGGGCGAAGATTTTGCGGAAGCAGCCCGAAGTTCCGCACAAAAGCTCCAAAAAGAGATGGATTTCTACCTATTTTCCGACTAAAACGCCCAGAATACCGTTCTACTTGTACCATCAGCCAATCCCTAAGGGGTTACAGGCGTAATGAAAGTAAACTGAAGAATGTGCTTTGAGCCTGTCCGATTTTTTTTCCCCGGACAAAATGTATTATGATTCCTTAAGGCGTCTCCCTTATGTATCAGGCAAAATTACCTTGCGGCTACATACAGGCAACGGCAATTAAGGAGAACAGTTAACTTTTATTTCAGCCAAAACGAACGTAGCCTTGTTTTTATCAGTCGTCATCAAATTCCTGGACAACCATCGGAAACCTCAGCTTGAGGAGCTCTTGCTGAAATCCGACCAGGAGCTTATCCAGCTTTACCGTCAGACTCGTAACCAACAGATCGTTTCTATCCTTCTGGACCGTTACAAGGACCCCATTGTGGGGATGGCCACTCGCTTTTTCAAAGACGAGGACGCCGTGCGAGACTTCGCCGGAGACCTCTTTGTCAAGCTCGTGGAAAAATTAGGGCAAGCAGAAATCCGCAACTTTAAAAGTTGGGTCTGCACCCTGGTGAGAAACCGTCTTTATGACCATAGTCGTAAAGACAAGGTACGCAAGCTATACCAATCCGGCCTGCAGGAGGAACTTGACCATTCCTTGAACCGGGTAGACCGTAGCGTGGATTATCAGTATTTAACCTCTGCTCTCAGTGAACTCAGTGAAAATGAACAGCTTTGCCTCCAGGGAATATACTTTGAAGACAAAAGCTACCAGGAGCTCATGGAAGAGCACGGCTGGACCTTCAACCAGGTAAGAGGCATGCGTGAGCGCGCCATCAAAAAGTTGAGGGCTCATCTCGGGAAAGAATTTGAAGCATACTTTAAAGAGCAATAAAACCGAACATGGCAGGCAAGAAGCACAGCTCCCAACCAGAGCTTCCCTTAGAAACCATGCTGGCCTTTCTGGAAGATCGACTTCCAGCTACTGAAAAGGCCCGGGTGGAAAAAATTCTTCAAGAAAATCAGTTATACGCACAGGCCATCAAAGATCTGGACATTGCACGTCAGGAAGATCCTCACACGGCACAAAAAGCCCTGAAATATCGCTCAGCTTTTTCAGAAGGGCTGGCCAAGGCAGCCCAGCAACCGGAACAGGAAAAATATCAGTCTCCCCCGGTTTTTTGGAAGATGGCGGCAGTGATTCTCATCCTCGTCTTTCCGGTGGCCTATTATTTCCTCAATGCTGGAGCTGATATGGGCCAACTCGAGGATAGTTATCTGATCGCCTATGCCTGGCAAGGCACCAAAGGTAGTGCGGCAACCGATCAGGCAGACCAGTTAGAAAAGGCTTTTCAAGCGTATCGCGCACAGGATTACGCACAAGCGATCACCCGTTTCCAGGGCTTTGCCCAGGCGTATCCAGATAGCCTTTCTTCCATTGAAATGCAGCGCGTCAATATGTACCACGGAGTAAGTTTGTTATTCACAGACCAGGCCCAGGCCGCTATTCCGCTCCTCAGTGCAGTGATTGACCACGGAGACAATACCTTTATTTCCGATGCCCTATGGTATCGTTCCTGGGCCTACTGGAAAGCAGGTCAAAAGGGGCAAGCCCAACAAGCTTTCTCTGAATTGGCAGGCAGCCCCGGGAAACATCAACAACAAGCAGAAGAAATTTTGGAAGCTATTCCTTAATACTTTCCAGAAAACATTCCATAAGCCAAGCGCCCGCCTTTTTAAGGCGGGCGCTCTGCGTATAGTCTTTTTACTCGGTCCCGGTTTGTTAAGCCAGAGAAGGCAGGCTCACGGTAAAGCTACTTCCCTCTCCCTCTGAAGAATTGGCTTCGATCTGCCCATGCAACTTATGAATCGTTTCCTGGGTGATGTACAAGCCGATGCCTGATCCTTTACTCAATTTTGTTCCGCGATAAAACATGTTGAATATCTTAGGCAGGTATTTCGCGACAATGCCGACGCCATTATCCGAAACAGCCACGGTTGCGCCCAAGGGTCCGGCCTGTCCTTCTACTTTGATCCAGCAGTGCTCCTTCTTTTCATCCCGATAATGAATCGCATTCGAAAGCAGGTTCTGAAAAATAATCGCCAACCGCTTAGGGTCTGAATGGAAAGCACCCTCCTGGCGGATATCCAGGGTGATTTTTACCTGGTCCTGGTTCTCCGGCCCTACTGTCTGCTCGATTACCTCTTCCAACAGTTCCTGTAGCGTGATTTCTTTACACTGTAAATCCAGCCGCGCGTTTTGAGAAAAGCTAATGATGTCTTTGATAAAATGATCCAGCTTGTCAATACTTTTGCTCATCAAAGCCAAATAATGCTGCATCTTATCCATGTCCTCTTCGGTCCGGGCGATATTGATCAAGCCCGCTACGGAGACCAAGGGTGCTCTTAAATCGTGAGAGGTACTGTAGAAAAAGCGGTCCAGCTCATCATTCACTTTTTTTAGCTCCTCGTATCTATCCTTGAGTAAACGCTCGGCCTCCCTCAGTTGGGTTACATCCCGCACGGCCCCGTCATGGTAATAATGCCCGGCTTCATCCTGGGCCCTCACACTGCTCACCAGTCCCCAAAAGCTTGTCCCATCTTTGCGTTTGAATAAGGCTTCCTGATTGGAAAACTGGTCAGAGGATCGGATCATCGCCACAAAATCATCCCGACGAGAAGGGTCTACATATAAGTCATAGGGTTCCAGGGCCATGACTTCCTCTATGGAGTCATAGCCAAACATTTCTACAAAGGCTTCATTGACAAAAAGAATCCCGTGCTCAGGATGACTCCGAAAAATCCCTTCCTTAATGCTCCGGGTAATAGAGTCTAATAAACGCTGCTGCTGTCGCAGGACGTGAAGTTCTTCCAGCCGGTCTTCCACATCTTTGCCCCATAGATTGATGCCTTTTACCCAACCATCTTCATCCTGAATGGGTTGGAAACTGATCTCATATTGGCGTAGATGACCGCCCTGGGGGATGCTACAATAAAAGCTCCCCCCTTCTCCTTTGAGGGCCTCCTCCAGATGAGGCTCCCAATGTTGCCAAAGGCCATCCCCCAACATGCGGGAAAGGGGAAATCCAAAGTACATGCCCCCATGCTCGGAGGACAAAAAGAGTGGCATGATTTCCTGGCTCCACATCTGGATTTCGTACTGTTTATTGACATACATTACGAAATCCCGGTTTTTTTGAGCAGATATTTTTTCCTGGGGCGCATGATGCATCATACGGGAGGTATATGAATTCGTAGATGGCGTGGTTAAGGTAGGTTGAAAATCAGGTCGCAGGGTTTTCATGGTGGACAAAGCCGCTTTTCTCCGGGCCGTTCTCTTCAAGGTAGTAGTCGTGCCAGCCGGGCTCAAGGCCTTGCCCAGCGCCTCCTCCAGGGAGGCCTCCAGGTACAGCCCCTTCATCCGGTCCTCATGTTCCTGGCGAAACCCTCGGATAAAATCCTGCATAGGACCAGGACTACAAATCATGTAGGCTTTTTCCCAATGCAATAGCCAATAGCGGGCAATAGAAGTCGCAGCCAGGCGAGCCGTATGGGTCACCCACTCCACCTCAGAAACATCCATGATGCAGGTCATGCGATGCTGGGTGTGAGAGGAAAGGGCCTGGTTGAGCCGCTCGAAAGTACTTTCGAGGTGGGCAGGACTTAGCTTTCCCTTGGCTTTATATACCCAAATCCGTTGGTCAAGCAGAAAACACCAGGACCGAAAGCCCCCGGCGCTGCTTTGATAGTTCCAGCCAGCCTCATTCCGGAGGGAAAGCCGCGTGCCCCGCCACAAGATGTGGCGCAAGCCCAGCCAGGCGGAGCCACAGCCGGGATGTAGACGGGGGGTAATTTCCTGGGGCAAGTGGGAGGGAGAACGAAAGGCAGTGTATTTATCCATCATAAACCATGCTTGCTTAGTAAACCTACCTGATTTGAAGGAGAAAAAATCTACAGATATAAAGGGGAAATAAGGCCAGAAATGGCCTCGATCCAGATGCCATTCTTTATAAATTGGAATATTTTTACCGAGATACTCAGCCTTCCTCCGGCTCTGCCTTTCGCTCGGTTGAGCTGATGAAAAAGCCCTTTTCCGGGTAAATAATGCTTCTTTTGGCCACCTGACCGCCCTTGCGGGAAGCCGACCAAGTGCTTTTCGCAAGCAAGAAATTCTTCAAGTGCTTAATTTGTGTTTATCCTAAACATTCCAGACAAACCTTTCTTACGTAAAACAGAATGAATAAAATGGATGGTAGGAGCTAAGGAAAAAAAATCTATTTTTCTTGCGCCGGTCTGCAAGAAAAACGCCTGCCGCTCGTCTATTAGGAAAAGACCGGATAAAAAGGCCGATCGCCTGTGAAAGAAAAGGAAGCATTGTATATCGAAGGCCTGGTCCGCGCGGGTAGGAAAGGAGATGAAAGCGCCTATTACCAGCTATACCAACGCTATGCCCGGGCCATGCTCAACGCAGCTTATCGTATCCTCAACCACCGTGAGGAAGCAGAGGATGCTTTGCAGGAGGCTTTTGTCAAAGCCTTTCGCCAGTTACCTTCCTATCAGGGTCAGGCCAGCTTTGGTTCCTGGTTAAAACGAATCGTCATCCATACAGCCATTGATCACCTGAGAAGGAGAAAAAGCTGGCTGACCTGGGATGAGCAGGAAGTGGAAATCGTAGCGGAAGCGCCCGAAAGCAAAACGCATATCAACCTGGACTTAGACCGGGCCTATGCTGCCTTGCAACAACTGCCTGATGGGTATCGCACGGTCTTCTCTCTCTATGTTTTGGAGGGATATGACCATCAGGAAATCGCGGATATTCTGGGCATTTCTTATGCTACTTCCAACTCTCAATTGAGCCGAGCCAAGAAAAAACTCCGGGCACTACTGACACAAATCCCCGATCATGGATAAACTGGAAAATTATTATCGTACTCATCGGGATGAGTTGGACAAATTAGACGTTCACCCCCGAAGCTGGGAGCAGATTGCCAGGCAATTACCTTCCTCACCCTCTTCCCGTTCTATGCCCTTCCCTATTTGGGTATGGGCTGCCGTGTTTATCGTCCTGGTAGGAGCTGGAGGCTGGTGGTATTCCGCCTCTCAGGGTTTGGAAAATCAGGCCTCAGTATTTCCGGATATCAGCCTGCCTAGTCCTGAAGGTCAGTCCGTTCCCTTATCTTCTCTGGAAGGGAAAGTCATTCTGGTAGATTTTTGGGCTTCCTGGTGCTCTAACTGTCGGGAAAAAAATTGTGAAGTGTTGCTGCCGCTCTATGACAGATATCAGGAGGAGGGCTTCGAAATATATGCCGTTTCCCTGGACGAAGATCCTGAACAATGGAGAAGTGGGATTCTGAGAGACCAGATCAACTGGACCCAGGTTTCAGATTTGCAAGGTTTTGCCTCTCCCGTCTCTCAGTCTATGGGCGTACAGCAAACCAACACCACCTATTTATTGGACGCCAACCGCAACATCCTGGGCAAAAATCTATCCCGGGATGAGTTGGAGGAAAAAATCAGGGCCTGCCTGCATCCGCCTCAATACTAATTCTCCGAAGTCTGGTCCCGATGCAAGTCTGCCTCCGCGGCAATGTAGCCGAAGGCTGCCCAATGGGTGCCACTAAGGATTTTTTGGGTCAGTCGCCGGGCTTCCTCCTGCTGGCCTTCGACCCGATAGAAGTTGGCCAGGCCGTAGCCTTGCGTAGCGATGGCCAGGGCTGAATCAGCCTCTTCGTCTGCAATCTCCAGTAAACTTTCTGGCATACTGAACCCTTTATACATTTTCAGGCGCTTGAAGTAGGCATCATTTTCCACGATTTGCCAGCTGGTATCCGCCAGAGCGAGCACACTATCAGCTTTGGCCGCTTGCCCCGCCCGACGCAGGGTCATATACCACCAATCCAGGGTAGCCACCTTTAAATCCGGATTATCCGAATACTGCATGCATTGCTCATAGGCTTCCAGAGCTTCGGACCATTTTCCTTGCAGGTAACGGGCCAGTCCCAGGTGATAATAAATATTGAAGTGGGTATTGGAAAGCGGTTGATTCAAGCTATTAGGAATGCCATCGGGTTCTATTTCCAAAGGTGCACCTACCGCCAGTTCTGCTGCGCGGCTCAGGTCTGCTTCCGCCCGGGCAAAATCACGCATGGAAATCCAGCGATGCCCCCGGTGCCTCAACAGTCGGAAAGATTCGGGAAGCTGTTCCAATCCTCGGGTGTACACCGCGATGGCTTCCGGATAGCGGGAAAGGTAGGCCAATCTCCGACCGTACCAGATGATATTTTCCTCCCGGATAGAATCTGCCACGTAATTGCGATAGGCCGAGTCCAGATTTCCTTCCAGTCGGGTCCGGGCAGCGTCGCTCAGTTCAGGGGCGTATAAATCCTGACCGGTCAAACTCGTGGTGACCGGCTGCACCTCCGCGGTCTCTCCTTTTGGCTTTTCCGTTTGAGCGGGTTGACATGCAGCTAAAAAGCTGAATACGAGGCATAGTAGGCTGGGAAGAAGTTTTGAAGGTACCATACGCGAAAAGATTAATTCCACAATTAAGAATTATCAGAAAATAAGGAAGATTTCCCAGATAATTATATATCTTAGGTCAAATAGACCGTCCTACCTGTTCTATTTTAGCAGTCTGTATTCATTGCCTTTCCCTTTCCTGAGGACTCCTCCGTCCTCCAGTCTGCCATTATTTATCACCCTACTTTATCCTATGAGAACTCCCATCAAGACCCCACCCGAATTTTATGAAAGGAATGAGCTAAGTTCCGGCGCCATTGAAAAAGGCGGCTTCTCCAGGCGAGGGGTTATTTTTACCGTCGCTCAAAGTACCAGCCCTGCAGATTTCGACCTAAGCATCCTCGAAGGAGCCGAAATTGAAAACATTGACCTGAGAGGAAAAGAAGACAATCGCTTCTTCAAAGTCCTGGGTGGATATTATTGTGATCGCAGCGGGGGCAACCTGAATATTTCCCAGTTATTTGGTATTGCAACAGATTCCTCCCAAGGGTTCAACCTACAGGCGGGAGCCAGTTGCCTGGCGGATGAATGGAAACTGATGGGCCATGGTTCCCAGGAAGGCCAGGACCTCATCAATGAACGCACCACTGGCAGCAGTGGCTGGACCTTTATCGTCGAGTTTAAGCCGCTGGCCCACCTGTATCCGTTGAATTGCCGTGAATTAGCCATCTTCAGTGTGTGCCCGGAAATCGGAAACCTCCAGGCCGGTACGGTATTACTCGCCGACAAAACCCAGGAAATAGAGGTGGAAGCGATCCTTTCTGAAGGAACCGCAATAGTTTATGATTGGGATTGGGGAGATGGCAGTCCGCTTGAGCAGACGAGTAGCGGAACCCATCGCCATACTTATAATCGTCAGGCCGGGAATGACACCTCCCTTACCGTCAAGGTCACCGCGCATGGCACTGATTCCTCTTGCCAGTCAGATGCTTCTACGGATGTGACCGTCTGTGGGGTCTGTCCGGTGGTCAACCTACAGCAGGTGGATGTGCAATATCCGTCTACCACCCAGGCTAGCGTAACGGTAAACCTGCAGGTCGGAGACCTTAAACCCGACCGATATCAGTGGGACTGGGGAGATGGTTCTCCAATAGAAACCACCACAGCCCCTACTGCTACCCATGCCTATCCTAGAGAGGCCGCCCAGGATAAAACCTACCAGATCAGCGTACATTCGGAGGGGCCGGATTCCTGTCATGCCAATGTCTCTACCTCGGTAGAGATTGAGCATCCCTGTCCCCTCATGGTGGGACTGGAACATCTCAGTGCTGCTGATAAGCTAACTGACCAGCACCTGGAAGTAACCCTCAAAGCCAACGTCAAAGACGGTACACCAGAAAGATATCGCTGGGATTGGGGAGACGGTTCTGCGCCTGAATTCACCCAAACCGCGGAGGCTACCCACAGCTACCCACGTCCAGGAGGAGATGAAACTCAGTTCAAGGTTACCTGTACCCTGGAAGGCCCCGGCGCCAATTGCTCGGATTCCGGCAGCATGGATGTCGCGGTCCCCGGCGCCTGTCCCAAATTCCAGCGACCGGCAGGTATTGTTCACTATATCCGCGTAGAGCCCAATGAAGTAGAGGTAGAAGTGGAACTCTTTCTGTTTGGTCCTACTCCGGAAAAGATTGTCTGGCAATGGGGGCAAGAAGAAACCATCGAGGCAGATGGAAAGCTCAAAACCCAGCGGAGAACCTTCACCCGACCAGATGGAGACCGCATCATGGTCCCCTTACATCTGACCGCCAAAGGTCCGGGTGGATGCGAAGATAAAAGCGGGGTGGCCATCCCGATTCCCGGACGCTGCGCGGAATTTATCGGCATAAAGCTGGAAGTAGGCTCGCCTGTCGACCATCAATATGAAGTCAAAGCCCTGGCCCGGACCACGGATCCGGCACCGGAAACTTACACCTGGGATTGGGGAGATGGATCGGCTCCAGAAGTTACCACTACCCCGTCCGCCACGCATACCTATCCTGGCAAATTCGGAGAAGGACAGTCCTTCGAGTTGTCGGTAACCGCAAAAGGCCCCGACAATTGTGAAGCCAAGACAGAAAGGCCCGTAGAGATCCCCGCCCTACCCTGTCCGGTCATTTCGCAGTTCTCCTACGAGTTGGGGGAAAAAACCGCGGATACCCAATCCGTTACCTTCAAGGTAGCCCTCTCATCCGGCGGCACTACCCAATTCTCCTGGGACTTTGGTGATGGCTCGCCCATCGTGCAAACCGATACAGGAGAGGTAACCCACGTCTATAAAAACTCCTATGAAGCTCACCAGGATTTTGCTGCGAAAGTTTCCTACTCCGGGCCCGGAGTCTGTGAAGGCAGCCGCATCGTAAAAGTAGAAATTCCGATTTGCTGTCCCGTTATGGGCGCGATGAGCCTGGAAGAAATACGGTCCGAAGACAAGGAACTAGAGGTCAGGGCCAAAGTCGCCATGGGGCCGGGAGCCGCCCAGACCTATACCTGGAACTGGGGGGATGGTTCTGCTCCGGAAACCACCGACGTTCCGGAGGCCACCCATGTTTACAAACGAAGTTGGGGGGACGGCGACCGCTATGAAATTCGGGTAGATAGCTCCGGTCCTGAATCCTGCAAGGCCAATAATTCTATCAGCCTGCCTGTGGGCGGCTGCTGCCCTGTACCAGGTGCATTGACGGTAGAGAAAGATTCAGAAGACCGTACGACCCATACAGTAGTCGCCAAACTGGAGGTCTTAGATGGTAGCCCTAAAGCCTATCATTGGGATCCGGGCGATGGCTCTCCCATCGTCACTACGACCACCCCTTCTCTAAAGCATACCTACGCCAAGTTACTCGACGAGGCACAGATGTATCTGTTCCAGGTACATATGGCAGGACCGGGAAGTTGTTCCGCCTCCCGCCAGCAGGAAGTGGAAGTACCAGCTACCCCTGAATGTCCGGTGCTCCAGGAAGTGTACGTTGAGGAAGCCTTGATTCCGGCGCAGGATCCGGGCTTGGTAACCTTTGGATTTTCACCCGTGGTCAGCGGAGGAAATATTACCCACTGGGATTGGGATTGGGGTGATGGCACCCAGGACCTGGGGCTTTCTCAGGCCAAAGCCTACCATACCTACAAGCGTCCCGGCAAAGGGGAGGCCCCCGTTCCTTACAAGGTGACGCTCAGCACGCCCGAAGGAGCAGCCTGTCCGATAAAAGGGACCGCTGATGTTACAGTCGATCCAGCCAGAGTGGTCATTCCAGACTGTCCGGATATCCTGGGGATCAAAGAAGTCAGCAAGAAAAATCTGGATGGCAGACGGACCGAGGTAATGTTCGAAGTGGAATTCTCGGGGGTTAAGCCCGACCGCTTTGTTTGGGATGCGTATGGAGACCATCCTTCCGTAACCCGGACCGAGCCCAAGGTCACCCTGGTCTTTGACCGGCCGGAAGTTACCACCAAATGCCCCATTGGCGTCACTACGCATGGACCCAACAATTGCGATGGACGCGCCACTGGATTCGTGGAGATTGAAGGGGCCGAACAGGCCTCTCTCATGTGCCGCCTGATTACCTATATCCTGGCCTTCCTTGGCGCTATGACCCTGGGAACCGTGCTGGTAGCCATTGCCCGCCTGACCTTGGAAGGAGAGAATGGAGATGGAGTATTGTTGATTAGCGCCATATCGGCTACGCTTTTCTTCACCGGAATTGTGGCCTGGTATGTCTTTGGTAAAAGAATGGGATGTCCACCAGAGGTTTGTGGGTGGCTCGGCATAGGCTGGGTTACCTTCCTGGCAGGCTTCATGGTTACCCTCTTGATGACCCAATGTCTGGAAATGTGGATCCCGATGGCCGTGGTATTCTTCCTCCTGGGTGCCCTTCTGGTGGTGCTCTGGTTTAGAAGGTGCGGGCCAAGACCTGAGCCTATGAAGCTATATGGATATGTAATCCTTTGTTTCCTCGCTGCTGCCATCTGCTATTTTCTGGTGGCACAGCCGCTCCTGAATTGTTGCTAAATCATCCTTACATAATCTTACAGGGTGCCTCTAAAGGGGCACCCTTTTTTTGATCCCCACTCTCTCTAACAGGCAAAGGTAGGGGCTGATTTTCAGAAGGATATAGAGGATGCTTGATACCTTATGGCCTTCGTTTGTATATTAGGCAAAAATCCTCCGGATGATTGGCACACATTACTCCCCATTTCCTGCCATCTTGAAATGCTGGCCAGTGATGCTATGCTGTCTGGGATTGATTCTTTTCTCCTGCGAATCCTCCTCTACCGAGCCCTCAGACCAGGCCCTGCATTCTCCGGAAACGCCTCCCACCAAGCCCCAACTTTCAGCGACCGTCCTGAAAACCCAGCTCCCCTCCCTGATGCTGAAACAGGCTGATGGCCATTATTTGCATCCTGATTCTTTATTTGGGAAGGTGGTCCTGGTGGATTTTTGGGCCAGTTGGTGTAGGCCTTGCCGAGAGGCACAACCGGAACTCAAAATCTTGTACGAACAATACACCAATCAAGGCTTCGAGATCGTTGGGGTAAGTGTAGATCAATCGAAAAAAGCCTGGCTAAGCGCGGTAAAAGAGGATGGATTGGCCTGGCCACAGGTGATAGATTCTCCTCAAAAAGAGTCTTCCATCGCCCAGGAGTTTGAAATAAATTTTGTACCCGTTTACCTTTTACTAGATAAAGAAGGAAATCTCATTAAGAATCGTCTTACCTTAGCAGAGGTGAAAACGTCCTTGGCTCAATACTTCCAGGCTGCCTCCTCTCAGACGATATTGTAAGCAGCATTTCATATGCCCAAGACCAAAATACTGATAGTAGACGACGAGACCGATATTTTAGATCTTCTCGAATACAATCTCGAAAAAGAAGATTACAAGGTCTATCGTGCCATGGATGGCGATGAGGCTATTGAAATGGCCCTCAAAAAGCGCCCTGATCTTATCTTACTGGATATCATGATGCCCAAAATGGATGGGATCGAAACCTGTAGGCGCATTCGGGAAATTCCCGAAATGAGAGGCATTTTTGTGGTTTTCCTGACCGCCCGGGCAGAAGAATATAGCGAACTGGCAGGCTTTGAAGCCGGAGCCGATGACTATATCTCCAAACCGATCAAACCCCGTATTCTGGTCAGCCGGATCAAAGCCATCCTCCGTAGAGATCAGATCCTCAATGACGAAAACGTCCTGAAGGTTCAGGACCTGGAAATCATCCGGGACGAATACATCGTCAAAAAAGGCGAGACGACCTTCAACCTACCCCGTAAGGAATTTGAACTCCTCTTCTTTCTGGCCTCCAAGCCAGGAAAGGTATTCCGTCGCGAAAAACTCCTGGAAAAAATTTGGGGAGATGTGTTCGTCATTGACCGGACAGTAGACGTTCACATCCGAAAACTGAGGGAAAAAATTGGCGACGGCTATATTCAGACCATCAAAGGCGTAGGCTATAAGTTTGTCAGCGAAGCATGAAAAAAAAGCTGCCCTCATCGATTTTTCTCTCCCTTAATGTCGCTACCTGCCTGACAGGCCTTTATCTCATCTTAAACCGTATTGACCTGGGATCAGACTCCCCCCTGATCAACGAATTGCTCATTTTCTTTTTTTCCAGCTTCCTGATCCTCGTAGGGGTTCTGGAATGGTTGGTCTTCCGTAGGCTTAAAAATCTCAACCTGGTCAATCAACGGGAGATCAAAAAGCTCCGGGAGTTGGAGAACTATCGTCGGGATTTTTTGGGAGAAGTTTCTCACGAATTAAAAACTCCGATTTTCGCCATTCAAGGATTTATTCATACCCTGATGGACGGAGCGATCGACGACGATAAGGTCAAAATGAAGTTCCTCAAAAAAGCCATGCGGAACTCTGACCGGCTCTCCAGCTTAGTGGAAGATTTGCTCATCATTACCCAGGCGGAGTCGGGAGAAATGGAAGTGCGGATTCGGAAATTTCCTATTTACGATCTGGTATTGGATGTGGTGGACTCCCTTGAATATAAATTCACCAAGAAACAGCGGAACATAAGCTGTGAAATCCAGGCAAATGGCCACGAACAGACTGAGGTGCTGGCTGACCTGGAGCGTATCCATCAGGTCCTCACCAACCTCGTGGATAATGCAATTAAATATGGAGCCTCAGAGGGAAAACTCATTATTTCTCTGGAGCAACAGGCAGGTAAAATGTACGTCAGTGTTACAGACAATGGTCCCGGCATTGAGCCTATACATTTGGAACAAATTTTCCGGCGCTTTTATCGGGTGGACAAAAGCCGCTCCCGCGATAAAGGAGGAACGGGCCTGGGACTGGCCATCTGCAAACACCTGGTCAAGCTACACGGTGAGGAAATCACGGTTCATAGCGTGGTAGGCGTAGGCGCTACCTTCCGGTTTTCCCTCAAGACTGCCTAAAAAAAAACGCTGACAGGTCATCTGCCAGCGCTTTGTCTATCTTATGCTGTGAGGCTAAAATCTGTTTCTCAGGAGAGCAATGAACTCAGATACCACGCCATCATTTTTATCGAGGCTTTCGTTGCTGAAAACGAATTTGTCCAAAATATCTTCCACCTCATCCTTGTTTTTGGCGTTGTTCACCTTATCCACGATGATTCGGAAGCGGACATTGTTCCCATCAAACACCTTTTGCACGTACTGGTACTGCTTATGAATGGGAATTTCATCCAGCTTGATTTTCTGGTTGCCATTCAGGCTTTCATGAATCTTCTTCTGAGCATTCTTCTCGGCCAGTTGATCAGCGATGGTTTTAGGACGCTCGGTAATTCGGTCCAGGACAGAAGCCGGGCGATTGGCAGCCTCTTCAGCTACGCCATTGTCAGCTTCCTTTTTATTGAGAAAGCGATCCAGGAAGGAGACCGTAGATTCTGACTCTTCCGCGACTTCTTCTGTTGGGGCAGCCGCCACAACTGGATCTGGTTTTTCTTCTACTTTGGGCTTTTCTTCTACTTTCGGGGCTTCTGCCACGGGTGCTTCCACCTTGGGGGCTTCTACTTTAGGAGCTTCTACTTTGGGAGCTTCCACTTTAGGAGCTTCCACTTTGGCCTCTTCGACCTTAGGAGTAGCAACTGATGGTTTCTCGGCTTTTGGCGCTTCTACCGCAGTTTCCGGCTCCATATTGGCCGCCATTTCCAGGAATTCTTCTTCCTTTTTAACCACCGGCTCAGCTGCAGGAGCTTCCTCTGGCTTCTCTTCTACCTTGGGCGTTGCCTCAGCGGCTTCTTCCTGCCCCTCTTCATCCTCATCCAAATCAAAAAAGCTCTCAGCTTTATCTTCCAGATTATCAAAGAAACTCTTTTTCTTTTTGGCTTCTTCTTCAGCCAGGCGTTTGGCCTCTTCTTCAGCACGCTTACGCGCTTCCTCCTCTTCACGAGCTTTGGCTTCCGCTTCAGCTTTTTTGCGGGCTTCTTCCTCCGCTTTGGCTTTGGCTTCTGCTTCGGCCTGAGCTTTAGCATCTGCCTCTGCTTTAGCCTTAGCATCTGCCTCCGCTTTGGCCTTGGCTTCTGCCTCTGCCTGGGCTTTGGCTTCCTCCTCTGCTTTTGCTTTGGCCTCCGCTTCAAGAGAAGCCTGCACAGAACCGACTACTTTGTCCAGATCCTGTCCGGTCAGGTCTTCAAAAATACCTTTTCGGTAGCCGTCAAATCCTTCAGGACGTTTCTTGTTATAAATAGCAATTACCTTCTCCATTTTTTCGAAGAAGGTGGTTTTTTTCACGGTTTCCATGTCGCCCTTTTCATGGAATTTTTGGATGCTGCCCACCACGAAATCCATGTCAGAAAAAAACTGAGCATAGCGTTGGTACACATCCAGCTTCAAATCTTCGTCATGGGTAAAGAAAAAGCTCTCCAGGGCTTCTTTGGGGGAGAGGACTAGCTTGAGGTTATTATAAACCGCTCTTTCGAGCATGGGCTTAAAATCCTCCTGCTTTACCTCGATGTGCTGAGAAATCTGGTTTTTGAGCTGGTCCAAGGTTTGCTGAATGTCCTCATGTTCCAGGTTGAAATATGGGTGATTGAGCTTGCTGAGCTGCAAGTCCCAAACCTGAAAAACCTGAAAAATGAGAAAATTATTTATCTGCTTATGCTTGGCAAAGCTTTTCAATTCCTCTCCAGATAAATGGTCCTTGCTCTCGGGAAAGGCTGACATCAGTTTCTGGGCAGCCTGTTGAGCAAGTTCATTCAGCTTAGATTCAGGAAGTGTAATGGAATTCATTCTGTTGGTTTAGTGAGACTCAAAAATGGTCTAAAACGGGGCGTTAACGCGTAAATATACGGCTTTTGCCTGGGAAAGAAAATCCTAGGATATAACGAAAAATTGCGGAAACGATTGTAAAGAACAATAGATTTCGAGGCTGTTTTGATCTTCTCCCCAGAATTATACCGAGTGCGAAAACATGTAAGAACGCCTCAAGAAAGATGCCAAGTACGAGGGAAAGATTGGGAAAAAACCTTCCTAACGGTCAAACTAAGGGTCTGAATGGCAGTTGCTTATTAGAGACAGATAGAAAGTATCCAGCAGATTTCGTTCGGCACCGTGGATAAATGATGGGCCTGAAAGCTAAACTATTATGGTATTTCCATTAAATTAGAGACGTGAACCACTTCCGAAACATCGCTGTAGGCTTTGCGGTCATGTGGGTAGCCTGCGACTCGCCGCCCCCTCCCGTAGAGCTGATACCAGTGCCGATCGGCAATCTGTATCAGGTGGATTTACCCTCAAATCTCCAACCTGGGTACGATATGCACGCATACGCTAGTTTGCAGTATTACGATACCCTGTCTAATTTTTACATCCTCGGAATCGAGGATGACAAAGCCAACCTGGGAGAGATCAAACGCCTTCGCCTGAAACTCCGTGGTTACTTTCAGTTCGTAGAGGGAACCGTCTTTGGCCGGGTGGATAGCCTGCTCAAGGAAAGTACGCTGGAATATAGCTTTAATGACGACCTCCGGGTCCTCTCTGGGGACTATTATGTCTACAACCGAAAATGGGGTGATGATCCCGTTTTTTATCGCCTTTCCGTCTACGAAACCCAGGACTATTTCTTCCAGATTGTTTGTTGGATGCCTTACAACAGCCATTGTGAGGCTTACGAACGCCTCGATGGGATCACCTATTCCTTCTCCCTCATTCCTGATAAAGCTGGGACCACTGCTGGCCTACGCTGACCAGACTGGATTCTCCTGAGCGGCCTATGGCAACTTAGCCTTTTGCATTGTACTTTTGCGCTTTCTACCCCAGTCCCGTATGGAATTAAACGCGCTCACTGCTATTTCCCCCTTAGATGGTCGCTATCGCAAAAAGGTAGCTGCTTTAGCTCCTTACCTATCGGAATTTGCCCTCATCAAATATCGTATTCTGGTTGAAGTTGAGTATTTCGTCGCGCTCCAGGCTACGGGCTTGAAGCCCTTGACCGGATTAAGCGAAGCGGATATCCAATGGTTGCGCGCCCTGTACGAGCAAGCCGATCTTACAGCCGCGGAGCGGATCAAAACCATCGAACGGACCACCAACCACGATGTAAAGGCCGTTGAGTATTACATAAAAGAGCAGATTGACGCTTCTGACCGGGATACCCTTAAAAGCAGCAAAGAATTTATCCATTTTGGCCTGACCTCCCAGGACATTAACAATACCGCCACGCCCATGATGCTCCGGGACGCGGTCGCAGCAGTATACCTACCTGGCATCGCAGAAATCCATCAACAGCTCAGCACCTTCGCGGAAGAATGGCGTGAGCTACCTATGCTGGCCCGTACCCACGGTCAGCCTGCCTCTCCCACCGGACTGGGCAAGGAAATCGCGGTATTTGCCAAGCGGCTCGAGGTACAATTGACAGAACTCAAAAGCCTTAGCTATCCCGGTAAGTTTGGCGGGGCCACGGGCAACCTCAATGCGCATTATGTAGCCTATCCCGATTTTGACTGGCAGACCTTCGCGGGGGATTTTGTAGAAAAAACCCTGGGACTGTCTCGCTCCTACCCTACTACCCAGATTGAACATTATGATGGGCTAGCCCGCTTATTTGACTGTCTAAAGCGAATCAATACCATCCTGATCGATCTCTGTCAGGATATCTGGATTTACATCAGCCAGGAGTATTTTCGACAAAAGACCAAAAAGGGCGAAATCGGCTCTTCAGCTATGCCCCACAAGGTGAACCCCATTGATTTTGAAAATGCAGAAGGAAACTGTGGCCTCTCTACCGCCTTGCTGGAATACCTGAGCAGAAAACTTCCGGTTTCCCGTCTGCAAAGAGATCTGACTGACTCCACCGTATTACGGAACCTTGGCCCAGCCCTGGGCTACGCTTGCCTGGCCCACCAATCCGTCCTTAAAGGCCTCTCCAAGTTGCTGGTCAATCCAGATGCCCTGCAAGCCGACCTCGATGCCAACTGGGCCGTGGTCGCAGAAGCCATTCAAACTGTCCTACGCCGGGAAGCCTACCCCAATCCCTACGAAACCCTGCTGGCTCTGACTCGCGGAAAAAGCGGCATCAATGAAACCAGCATCAGGGAATTCATCGAAACGCTGGACGTTTCCGAGGAAATAAAAGCAGAACTCCGGACCATTCGACCAGAGAACTTTGTAGGAGATGCGATGCGAAACCTGGATTAGTTCAGGCTTTCCTCATCATAATACCGGGTTTGTACATCTTTACGCGCCTTGACCGCAAAGGTGATCTGCCCTACGTGGTAGGAAAAATGCTCCACTACGTGCAGGAGCGCTGAGATCCCAGTTTCAGGAATATTCTGGACCACACAATCCTCCAATAGCTGTTCCTGCGTTAAACGATCCAAGGCCGGACGCACATCTGCTTCCAACAGATCCATCAGCGCGATAAGGTCAGCCGCGGGCAATAGACGACGTTCATTAAACTCCCTGGGTCGGTCCCGGATGTCCTTTTCTCCCATGACACCCGCCAGCACCCACTGCCGGACATTCCCGTTGAGGTGTAGCACCAGGTTGCCGATGGCATTGGTATTTTCGTTGGGACGGTACCAGATCTCTTCGTCTGTGAGCATGTTCAGGCATTTTTTGATGCGCGGAACCGACTCTTCAAACAGCCGCCGTTTGACGTCTGAGATGAACAATTGATGCCATTTTTCCATAGAGCATTTATCTTAAGACCGTCACCGTGCCTTCTCTTCGCCCCTCAAAGCGGCGTCCGCCTTTAAAGACGGCTTTGTGAATCTTCCAGGTAAACACATCCGGCGTCTTCACTGGTCCACCACTATTGATCCGGGAATTGGTGTGAATGGTGCCATCCCAGGATTCAATGGGTCTTCCTTCTAAAGGACTTCCTACTGCTCCCAGGGCCGTTGAGTGCCAGACCCGGTTTCCATAAATATCGTAAACGCCGATTTCCCATTCCACTAATCCGACGGCAACCGGCAAAAAGACATCCGTACTGTCCAAGCCTGAACCGGGCTTAAAGGCATTAGGGATTTGTACATCTCCAAAAGGCCAGGGCCTTACCGGCAAGATGGCCGTATCCGGGCAGTTCCAGGCATTATTGGCAATCAAACTGACCATGAAGGTATCGTTGACCATGTAGCGATGCGTAGGATTAATTTCTGGCGAACTCACCCCATCTCCAAAGAACCAGCGGAAGCGATCCGCAAATTGGGATTGGTTGGAAAAAATCACTGTGCCATCCCGAGGTTGGAACGAGGCATTATCGAAAGTAAAGGCGGCAATGGCGCTTTGTTTTACCACAATCTGATCCTCCACCCGCAAGCGATCAAAGCAGACATTTTCGTAGCTCACCACCAGTTCCACATCGAATACGCCGGTCGGATAAATAGTAGTAGGAAAAGCATCATCACTGAACAAACCATTCCCAAAATTCCACAGACTATGGGTATAGTTTTCGGAGAGGTTGACAAAATTCACCACAAGTTCGCTACATCCACTGTCAGGAAGCGGTTGAAAAGCAGCCAAGGGCTGTGGGAAACCCGTTACCCACTGGTTTGCCGTATCTGCACACCCGAAGGTATTGGTGGTAATGAGCCGGACCGGGAATTGGATCAGCGTATCGTCTACGGTATAGGCGGTTTGGGGATCCGCCACATTACTGGAAAGGCCATTGCCAAAGGTCCACTGATAGGAGATCGGTCGGGCCAGGGTAGTAGATAGATTGACAAAATTGACATCCGCAGCCCCACAAAAGCTGTCCGGACTAAAGCTGAAATCAGCTACTGGAAAACTCGCGATCTGCAGCCTTTTTTCTACCGAATCAAAACAAAAACCTGCCGTATCCACCACCAGGCTAACCATGACTTCCGTATCCTGCAGGCCATACACATGATCAGGACTATCTGCAAAGGAAAAAGCCCCATCCCCAAATTCCCAGCGTGCGCCAGAATAGTTGCTGGAAAGGTTGGTAAACTGAATCAAGGTAGAAGGACAAATCAGGGAATCTGACAGGGCAAAATCCGCCTCGGGTTCGGGATGGATGCGTACCACCTCTGCCGCGGTATCTGCACAGCCGAAGCTATTGGTCGCGATCAGGCTTACGGGATAAATGTCAGCTTGTGGGAATACCACTGCCGGGGGATTCGCCTGAAAAGACTGACCTGGAGCACCAAAGTCCCAGACATAGCTAAGAGGGAGCACCGCGGAAGTGGACTGATTGGTAAAAAGCACGGTATCGCTTCCACAGGCCTGATGATCATCTGGCAGGAAGGCGGCCCGGGGAGGCGTAGCCAGCCGAATCTCCAGGCTAGCCGAATCCAGACATAGTCCCGCAGTATCCGCCAGGAGGCGTACGGTATAAGTAGTATCTCCTCCAAAGAAGGTATGGGGCGGGGGCGACGGCCCAACAAAGCCTGCAGAACCGTCTCCAAAGTCCCATCTAAGCCTGCCAAATCCACTGGCTTGATGAGAAAAACTTACCGTCAGCGGTTGACACCCCTGAACCGTATCTGCCTGCAAGGCGGCCTGGGAAGCGGGGAGAACCACCACCCTTTTTTCCACTGAGTCCTGACAACCAAACACAGTAGTATTGGTCAGGCTGACCTGATAGCTTCCGGGATTTTGATAGGGAAAAATCGGATTAAGCAAAGCAGAAGTATCGGCCGCATTGCCCGTACCAAAATCCCAGTGATAGCGAGTGGCCAGGGTACTCCCTTGGGTAAAAGCTACCGGACCGGGACCACACAAGCTATCTTGATCCGGAACAAAATCACTCATCGGTAAGGGATGTACCCGAATATTTACCGCTGTATCTGCCCGGCAGCCATTGCCGTCCTGCGTAGTAAGTTGTAGCACAAAATCTCCCGAATCTGCATAGGTATAAGCCGGATTTAAAACGGTCGAAGTATCGCCATTGCCAAAGTCATACCAATAGGTCAGACCAGTCGGTCCATTGCTCAGCTGTAAGCTAAGCGGCTGACAACCAGCGGTGGTATCCAGATTCAGGCTTGCGGGTGGCAGGGCATATACCGTAACCACCGTATCCCATTGGTTGGGGCACTGGAAGGACTGACTAAAGCTGGTCAGGCTTACCTGATAGGTGCCGGGAGCCTGATAGACATGCTGAGCCAAGGTCGCTGTAGAGCTGTCTCCATCTCCGAAGTGCCACAGATATCCGTTGACATTGCCACCGCCAGTCGGCTGAAATGAAAGGGTATCTCCCAGACAGACCGGATCTGAAGCGACAAATACCGCGGGCTCCTGCGGGTGTACCGTGATCAGCACCTCACCTGTATCCTTGCTGCAACCATTGTCCACGAACATACGCACCAGATAGGTGCCCGAATCCGTGAAGGTATGATTCGGGGCCATGATGCCGACATCGGCATTACCACTGTTATCGCCGTAATCCCAACTCACAATGCTGGCTCCGGAGAGATTGGTAAACTGCACGGTAAAGGGCATACAGCCCTGGGTATTGGAGGTGTTGAAAATGGGGTCCAGGTTATTGGGATGAACCAGGATATCTACCGAATCTATATCTGAGCCACAACTGTTGGTAGCTGTGAGGTAGATGGTGTACACAGAGTCCAGGCTGTCGGTTACATAGTAACGGGGCGCAGGGATGGAATCGGTAACCAAAGCGCCTCCTTGCCCCAGATCCCAACTAAAGTTATCGGGATTGCCGACGGTGAGATTGGCGAAGCTGATCAATAAAGGAGAGCAACCTTCGCTGAAATCCGTCCCAACCACCACCTGAGGCTGAGGGAAGACTACCACACTGTCTATTTTCTCCACTGTGGAGCAGCTATTCTGAATGATCAGGCGGATATAATAGGTCGTATCATCCGTTCCCTGCTGGTAGGTTATCGGACCAGGATTAGGGCCATATAAGGTATCCCCATTGCCCATGATCCAGGTATAGCTTCCGCCCCGAGGCAGACTAAGATCATTGAAATTCAGCGTCAAAGGGGCACACCCACTATTAGCACTTTTGCCAAAATCTACCAAAGGCGCTTCTGTGATATGAATGTCTTTGGTGAGAAAATCCTGGCAGCCGTTGGGATTGGTGCCCGTCAGAGTAATGATATAATCTCCACTGTTTTGGTAGGCGTGCACGGGATTGGGTAAGGCTGAGTTATTTCCATCCCCAAAGTCCCAGGCATAGGTATTCACATAGCTGGTGGAATCCAGGAAGTTGACACTGACCAGTACACAAGCCGTATCTGGCACCCCAAAATCAATCACAGGCAGGGAATCCACCGTAACCAGCCGTACATCCCGACTGATACAGCCGTTCAGATCGCCTTCCAACCGCAAGGTATCGGTAGTGCCCGGGGTGATATTGCCGGGCTGATACTGCCCCGTTGCCAGAGAAACAAAGCCCAGTCCATCGGTCCAGTAAGCCTGGGCTGGATTAGGTGCAAAGCTTAGCAGCGGCGCATCTTCACAAATCAGGGTATCCGGGCCGGCATTGATTTGCAGGGTGTCTCGGATATCTACGAAAAGGGTATCCCGGCTCAGGCATGAGCCTGCTCCGGTGGTATAGATCACTTCATTCGGTCCGCCAGGCAGCCCCGCAAAAAACACCGTATCATTAGGCAGGACAATAGCTCCTACAGACCAGGTTCCGGTGGTAGGATTGGCCTGATTCAGAACCACGAACTGCTCATTGCGACAAAGGGAGGTATCCGGTCCGGCATCTGGTGGACTGCCCGCCACAACTGTGACCAACATGGTATCCGCAGCCGTACAGCCAAAGGGATCAGTAAAGGTGTATACCACGGGGAAGGTGCCGATACTGTCAGGGACATAGTTGGGCAAACTTGAATTTTGGATGCCATATCCAACCCAGTTCACCGTTCCGGCAGAGGTAGGACTAAAACCCTGCAAGGTCTGCACCCCGTTGCCCTGGCAGAAGGTAGTATCTGTCGTAGTAACCGTCGGCAGCTCCCGCACCCGGATATTGATTGAATCTGCATTCGCACATCCCAGGGAGTCCGTAAAGGTGTACACCAGCATGGTATCCAAAGGGCTCAGGGGGGTAAACACATCGCCTGAATCCAGGGGAAAGTTCCAGATGCCTCCGCTTAAATTGGTTAAGATGCTAATCGAGGAGTCTCCTACACAGACCTCCTGATCAGCGGTAAGGATATCAACCGTAGGAAAAGGATTGACCACCACAATGATGGTATCAGCCACCCGGCAAGCGCCGGTCCCCGAACTATAAATCAGCTCATAAGTACCCGCTACCTGCGGCTCGAACAAGCCATTAGGGTCGATGAAAGAAGATCCACTCCAACTTCCCACGCCTATAGGAAAGCCCGTCAAGGTAGTATCCTCATTGAGACAGAGGGAAAAATCCGCACCTGCATCAATGACCGACAAAGGGGTATCCACCGCAAAGGTGATACTGGCCGAAGTGGGCCCGCAAAGGTTTTCTACCGTAATAGTGACGGTATGTTGAGTGTCCGGTAAAAAGGTAAAGGGTCCGGTGGGAAAGGGCAGATTGGAAGTGGCAGGTGTGGCATTAGAAAAAGTCCAGGTATAGGAGCTGATGGGATTGCCATTGTCATTATAGCTCACCACTGGCACGTAATCCAAGAAGCCGCAGGTATCCGGCACCGGGGCCAGGGTAACCTCCGGAGGGGAGGCGACCAGGATGGTATCCTCATCGGTATCAAAGCCACAAATATTGTCTACCCGAAGTCGGATGATAAAAACCCCGGAATCCGCAAACTGAAAGCGAGGCTGAAAGGAATTATTATCGGTACTATCCAGATAACTCACGCCATTGTTCGGTAAAACCGTCCAGGTATAGCTGGCCGCAAAGGTCGGGCTCGACTGGTTAACCACATCGACCACCAGGGGCGCACAACCCGTATCTGGGATGGCATCAAATAAAGCCGTAGGCGGTTCCAGGATGGTAACCGTCTGAATCGCCGTATCACAGGCGTTGCACGCAGGTTTACAAGCAATCAGCATCACATCATAGGTGCCAGGGTTGGCAAAGGCATGCGACATGGACAGCTTGGTGTTCAGCGGCCCAATCTGAGGGGAGCCATCCCCAAAATCCCAGGTATACAGCACATTGACATCCGGACAGGATTCATTGGTAAACGTAAGCAAACTATTCTCACACCCCAGGTCTGGCCCATTGATCTCGGCCCGAGGTAAAGGATCCACGTAAACCGGAGAAGCATTATAGTGCTCTCCACAGCCATTTTGCACGATGAGGCGCACCTCCTCTGTAAATTTTCCCTGGAGGTTCAGCTGTGAATCACAGACCGCCTCGTCGGTATAGGAGTAGACGTAGAAAATGGCATTTTTATCAAAAACCGTGTCTCTATCTCCATTCCCCCAATCCCAAATGTAACGGTCCACCTTGCGGTTGGTGGTATCGGTATTGTTTTCTACCTGTATGGTCTGATCCTCACAGATATTAAATCCGCCCACCAGGTTCATGTTGGCGATAGGAGGCAGTTGGAAATAAATGGGCTGTTCAAAGCGTCCGGTACAGGTCCCGTTACTAGCCGAGACCGTCAGAAAATAATTTCCGTAGCCATTGTAGGTGTGGGTTTGGGAATTTGCCGGACTGGTAATGGGAGCCGAACCATCCCCAAAATTCCAGGTATAGGGGCCTGTAGCCGGGAGTTGGACGGTGTAGGTAGCCGTGTAGGAAGTGACCGTAGAGTCAATGGTACACCCATCAAAAGGGGTAAAGCTATTGTCGATCACCACCACCAGCGGAGTGGCCTTGACGGGTACCACCTGAGAGGAGGTAACCGTACAAACCGCCCCGGCAGTGTCGATCCCGGTTACGGTCAGCTGAACGGTCATGTTATAGGCGACATTGAGGGCGGGAAAACTTCGGGTAATGCTGGGTCCGGTGCCAGTACTGGCTCCGCCCGCTCCAGTGATCGACCAGCTATAGCTGGTGGCATTGGGGTCATTGGCCGTAAATGTTACGGCTTGTTGCGCACAGGAATCAGGTTGCTGCACGGTGAAAGCAGCAGAGGCACTACACTGCGCCTGCAGTTTTTGTCCGAAAAATAATCCCCCGATCAGAAAAAGGACTCCCAGCTTCCAGCAGGTCTTTGGTAAAAAAATGTTCATTGGAATGTGCTTGAAATCCATTAAAATCTCCGATCAAGTTTATTGGCAGGACAGCTCCCACAGCCTTGTCCCAGCAAAGAAACCGGGGGCAAGCCAAACTGTAGGCCGAATTCAAAAATGTCTCCAAGGCCCGTCGCGCCCAGAAAGTCATGACTCCAGCTAGCCGTAAATCCCCATACAGAAGGCACATTATTGCCCCCGCCTCCACCTGCCACATGATCATAGCCAAAGGAGATGACCAGGGATTGGATGTTTCGATTGGTTTGGTTGACGACCTGAAAGGGATCAAAGTCGGTAGACAGCAAGCGATTCGTATGGATAAAAAGCCCCGTGTGAAAGCGATTTTCGGTTCCAGCTTTGATGACACTGCCTATCTGCACCGACTGATGAGAAAAGGCATTTTGGGCGCGGGCGGCTCGTTGAATATCGACTTTGACCAACGGAATCAACTGCATCAGGCCCCGCCGGGTAGATCCAAACACATCGTCCAGGATAGCGGTGGAGTGAAAGGTAAAGCGGAGCGGCAAGGGTGCATTGCCGCCGAGGATAGAGCTGTTTTGCGGGGTAATATTGTGCACAGCCAGTCCCGTCCGCAACAGGCGGTGGCGCGTTTGCCATTGCATCAAGCCCCCGGCAGAAAGATGATAGAAGAAATTGGACTGTTGCAGATTGGAAGGTAAGTCCAGCTTGGTATCCCGGACTTTTCCCCGAATCGCATCCAACTGATCGCTGAATACCAGGCCTGCCCAATCCTGGGTGTAGCGGTTAAAGCCCCCACTCATGCCCAGGGCAAAATTAAAGCGTTTATCCATGCGACAAGGCCAGTTGTGCCAGGCAAAGCTGAAGGCATAACGACGCAGCCGCAACAGACCTCCTCCAGGCGCCGGGGTAATGGCAGGCCAGTTTACCCCCCCTTCTCCTTCCAGATTATCCAGGTAGTAAAACCCAATCCCTACCCGCAACTTGGGTAACTCTGCACTTAGCCCCATGTATTTGGACAAAAATTGCCCGTTGTTATCAGCGACCTTATGCCACTGGCTACGCAATCCCGTATGGAGATTGATCCCTGGATCAAAGCCCGTAAAAGCCGGATTAAGGTATAGTTTGTAATGATAATACTGGTTGAAGATAGGATCCTGGGCCAGAAGAGGGCTTCCGAGAAAGCAACTGAGGGTCCCTAAGATGATCAACTGACGAAAGAAGGCAATACACATGGGGTTCGGGTTTGAGAATCAACATAAAACCGACAAAGCACCTCAGGCATTTTTCATAAAAAAATGCCCGGCCAGCCATCTCTCTCCATCAAAAAGAAATGGCCGCGTTACATCTGACCTTACTAACCTAGGGACATTTCAAAAATAGAAGTTTTTCTCCTGTAGGCAACATTTCCAGGATATTATTTTCGAAGATAGAAATCATCCTCTAGCCTTCCAGGTAGGCCCACGTCCACAAATCGAATTCAAAGCCCTCTGTTATCTGAAGGGATATTTTGGCAAAAAATCCGGATTCTGGAAATATGCCCGCTATTTCTGGCAAAAATCGTCGCTCAAAACTGAAGTGGCTGAAATAATAAGGAAATATCCCATCTAGTAGTTCGACGCCCTAATCTTTCCCATTGCTTCAGCCTGGGCTTCTTTATTTTTGATTAGCCTTCCATTTTTTCTAGAACAACCTTATCACAACTATGAAATCATTATGCACACGCCTGGGGCTAGGAATGCTCCTCTGTACCCTTTTGTCCACTACGCTTTTTTCCCAATCAAAAGTCAAAGACCGACTCTCTGTAGATTTTGGGCTTAGCTTATGGAACCACACCCATGGGGAATACCTGAACTATCCGCAACCAGTTGAAGTGAGTTTGCAGATCCCCAGCCCTGAGTTCCACCTGAAAGTTGGATACGATCTCAAACCGGGCTTGCAGCTGGGTTTCCAATACCACGCACATGTCTTCCAACGTCAACTCTTTTATGGGGACCCGGAGTTGGAAGGGACCTTTCTGGATGATGCAGCAGCGACCCATGTGCCCTACCAGCGTACCGAACAGTGGGATTATATTCGGGACAAGTTCCTGGGCGTATACCTTGGAGCGCCCCTGCTTCGAGAAAAATTTCTGGAAATAGATGCCCGGCTGAGCCTAGAAGGAATGCTGTTTAGAGGCACAGGATTTTCAACGCATCTCTACGGCGATCAAAGAAGCCCTGGCGAAAGTTTTTTCTACCGCACCTACCTTCCCGGCGTAGGCCTGGGACTGGATGTGCGGGTTCCCATGAACGATCAGATCAGCCTCCGGGTATCCGGGCAGGGCATCTATGGGTTTGGCAAGGTGCGGCCCGAGTCTCCGCGAAACTACCGCTACACCAGCCTGAATGCTGGCATCAGTGCCCGCCTCCAGGGAAAGCCCAGGAAGCCTCAAAAATCCTCCCGAAAAAACACCCTCATGGTGGGAATAGGCTGGCCTGTTTCTCTTTCTTATGAGCGCTTATTATACGATGGTAAGCTAAAGCAATCGGCGCGCGTATTCGTGGACCAGTATTATGGTTGGGGGCCTTATCCGGGCTTGGCCTATAACTTGAAATGGGGACGAAACGGCCATTATATACTGGGAGAGGTCTTTGTATCGGAGCTTTTCAATCTTCAACCCGGTGCCAATATCGGCTATGAATACCGGGGCAAGCGCGGCTTTGTTTTCCGGGCAGACCTGGGCAGTGTTCTTAATGATTTGTGGGCCTTGAACCTCCGGGAGGCTGCCTTTCCTCGTGGCCAAATCCATTTCGGATACGCCTTTTAAGTTGCCATCATAAAGACAGAAGGCGCTATGCGGGTTTTGCTCCCCGGATAGCGCCTTTTTTCTGCCGCTTCTCAAAATCTCCCGGATATTTCCCAGGATACTGGAAAATGGTCCGTTTTTGGTTGACATTCTTGGTATTTTCGGCCAGCAAACTCCCGCTTATCAAGAACTTATTCGCCAATATCAGCCTCATCGTCCTGCTCAATATGCTGGTCAAACCTGTGTGGGTGCTGGTGGAGATGGAGATTCAGGATCAAATCGGGCACGGAGACTGGGGCTTGTATTCTGCTTTGTTTTCTCTAGCCTTTCTCCTGGTGGCCCTGGCCGATATTGGCATAAATTCTTTTACGGCAAAAACCCTCGCCAGCGATCCCACGCGCCTGAAAGCCTATTTCCCTAACTTGTTTAGCGTCAAGATTCTGGCGCAGTTTCTTTACCCGGTGCTCATGTTCGGGATAGGGTATCTGCTGGGCTACAGAGGGGAAGCCTTGTATTGGCTGGTCTTACTTTCACTTACGCAGGCAGGGCTGCAGTTTCTCCAATTTTTCCGTTCCAGCTTTCAAGCCGGTCAGCGCTTCTTATTGGATGGCTTATTCTCGATTGCTGAGCGGGTGATCCTGTTGGTTTTTGTAGCCTATCTGTTTTTTACCACCCTGAGCGTAGAGCGCTTTTTGTACGTCCATCTGATGACCATCAGTTTGGTGGTGGTGAGTGCCTACGTGATTTTTTCTTCCCTTTACGGGTGGTTGCGCCCCCGGATCGACCAAAAACTCCTGAAAAGACTGGTCAAAGAGAGTTTCCCCTTTCTCATGATGACCATCCTTTACTCCATCCACGATAAGGTGGATCAGGTGATGCTGGAACGCATGGCCGGAGACGAAGAAAACGGCTATTATGTAGCGGGCTATCGTTGGCTGGATGCCTTCAATATGTACCTCTGGACCATCCTGCCAATCTTTTTTGCCCGCTTTGCCTTTTTCCTGTACCAACCCAAAGAACAAGAGCGACTCTTGCATTTTGGACAAATCATCGCCGCCCTGCCTATGCTGTTCGTGGCGGGCTTCGTATGGTTCTATGGGGAATACCTGCTATTTCCTTTTGACCAAAGTAGTCCGGAAGAACTGGCGACCATCCTGACTTGTCTGAAGACCATTTTCCTGGCTGCTGGCTTAAACGGCATTTTTGCCATCTATTCCACCTATCTCACTTCAACAGGCCATGTCCGCCCTGTCAACTATATTGTCAGTGGCAGCATCCTGCTCAATGTCATCCTGAATATTTTCCTGATCCCGCGATACGGGGCAGTCGCCTGTGCCTGGTCTACGGTGATCAGCTATACCGCGATGGACCTCGCCTACCTTCTCTATATTCATTTCAAAGCGCCCGTTTCTGTTGCCTTCCTCAATTTGTTGGGGCTGGCTGTAGCAGGTCTTGGTATGTTCCTCACCTTTTGGGGCCTCTACGCCCTGGCGACTCCCTGGTATGTGACCAGCGGTTTAGCGGGTATCAGCTTGCTGGCCATCAGTCGCTTATGGGGTTTGATTAGTTGGGAAAAAATCCGCAGCTTCAAGCTTTAGGCTCCATTACAGCCCTTATGCACCACTGCCATCTCAGTATCCTCAATCCCAGCCAGCATACCCGCATCTTCCATAAAATGGCTAAAACCATGGCGGCCTGGGGCGATCGGGTAAGCATCATTGCTCAGGATGAGGCTGCAGAAGCCTATAGCCAGGATGGTATCCGCATTAATCCCCTCCCGCCCTTTCATCGACTGTCCCTCTCGAGATGGAAAGCCAGGAAGAAGCTTTATCAGCAGGCTTTGGCGCTAGAAGCAGATGTGTATTGGTTGCACAGTCCGGAATTATTGGGGGTAGGCAAAAAACTCCAAGACCAGCTTGGAGCTAAGATCGTATATGATGTCCATGAGGACTATTACCTCACCCTGAAAATGGCGCGTCATTATCCTCCATTGATCCGGGATGTGATGGCAAATAGGGTGAGAAGCATAGAAAAAAAAGCCGTGGCCTGGCTAGCCGCCCTTACCTATGCTGAGAGCTGTTATGACAATATGTTGGAGGTGCCAAATGAGAAAAAATGGATCATACGGAATACATTTTCTGATCAAATACCGGAGGTCGATACGCCCCTACCCAAACAGCCCTATTTCCTGATCAGTGGGACCCTGGCTCCCGAATGGGGCGTTATGGAAGGGATTAGGTGCTGGGAAAAACTGTATCCCCATTTTCCATCTCGTCTGGTGATCGCGGGTTTTGCCAGTAGAACAACATGGCTTCAACAGCTACGCCATCGCATCCATCAAAGCCCTTATGCCCCGCACATTGAACTGATCGGGGGCGATACCTACGTTCCCTATCCGCGCATCTGGCAATTGATCCAGCATTGCGATGCCGGCCTGGCCCTGTATCAGGTCAGCCCCCTGGTTCAGGATAAAATTCCTACTAAATTTTATTCCTTCCTGGCTGCTGGAAGACCGCTGCTCTATCCTGAGACCCCGACATGGCGAGAATTTGGAGAAAAGTGGGGCTTGGGCGTTTGTGGCGCCACAGAAATGACCGGTCCAACTTTACACCGGGCGATCCAGGATTTTTCGCCACCGGAAAGGCAGGCCTCTCCCCTCCCCTATCTCTGGGAAAACGACGCTCAACTTCTGCGGACGGTCAGGGACCAATTAGCTATTTAGTCATCCTCCCGTTTTTGTCTCAATTCAAACTGGACTTTGTCCTCTTCAATCAGTTGTTTAAGTTCTTCTTCCGTGGGCAGGTAGAGGCGATACTTACTGGCAAAAAGCTGCTCATTTTCAGCCAAAACGGAATAGCGCACCACCGTCTCATCTTTGTCTGTACATAAAATAATCCCTAGCGTAGGCTGGTCATCTGGCCCGGCTTTGAGGTCGTTGTACATACGCACATACATATCCATCTGACCGATGGCTTCATGGTTAAGGCGCTGGGTCTTGAGGTCTATCAGCACGAAACACTTGAGTCGGTAATTGTAAAAAACCAGGTCAATGTAAAAATCAGCCGTATCCGTCGAGATATGTTGCTGGCGGGCTACAAAAGCAAATCCTTTACCCAACTCCATCAAAAAATGCTGGATTTGGTTGATCAGAGCGGTTTCCAGATCGTTTTCACTAAGCCCGTGAGGTGTCGGTACCCCCAGAAATTCGAATATGTAAGGGTCCTTGATCAGGTTTTTGGGCTGAGGCTGTGCCTCCTCTTCCTTGGGTAATTCGACCAGTCGGCCCAGATAATGACTGCGTATGTTCCGCTGCAAGGTGCGGGTGCTCCAGTTCCCCTCTACTGCATGCGCTACATACAGCTCTCGCATGCGGGCATCGTCGATCCGACAAATCATGCGGTAATGCGTCCAGCTCAAAACAGGACGCAGTGCGTCACGATTTGGAAAGGCGAGAAAAAAGGTCCGCATATTACGCAGGTTGCTTTCATCAAATCCTCGCCCAAATTCTTCGGTGAGGCGATGGCTCAAGTTCCTGAGGACGGCTTTGCCGTAGGCAGCTTTGACGGCTCCGGCCTGCTCATCCTCAACGATCAACTGACCGATCTTCCAGTACATGCGTAAGAGAATCCCATTACTGCTACGATAAGCTTGGCGGCGGGCTTGCTGAATGACATCAGCTACGGTGTCGAATAAATTCGGTGAAAGGTTCTGTGATTTTTCCATAGTTCTACTGGGTAAAAGACGTTAAGTCCTTACCAGCAGTCATGGTATAGTTTCCCTTTAAGGGTTGTTACAGATCTACCTCGACCTGTCCACGTAGCAAATCCTCCATGGTTTCCCGCTCACGAATCAAATGAGCCTCTCCTTCATAAATCATTACTTCCGCTGGCCGATAGCGAGAGTTATAGTTGGAACTCATTGAGTAGCCGTAGGCTCCGGCATTGTGCAGGCAGAGGATATCCCCTTCCCGGACCTCACTGAGTTTTCGATCCCAGCCAAAGGTATCTGTTTCGCAAATATAGCCTACAATGGTGTAAATCCGCTGAATACCTTCCGGATTGGACACATTCGCGATACGGTGGAAGCCACCGTACATCATGGGACGGATAAAGTGATTCAGCCCAGAGTCCACTCCTACGAACACCGTGGAAGGCGTAGGTTTGATGACGTTAGCGCGCATAAAAAAGTAGCCCGCCTGGCTGACCATATATTTTCCGGGCTCAAACCAAATCTCCGGACTGGAACCATAGTCCCGACAAAAGGCCTGGTAGGCTACCCGCAGCTTTTCGCCAATTTCCTCCACATCGGTCGCATTGTCTCCTTCTTTATAGGCGACCTTGAAACCACTCCCGAAGTCCAGGAATTCCAGCCCCTCAAACAGATGGGCCAGATCAAACATAATTTCGGCACTTTGGAGGTAGGAACGCGCATCCAGGATATCGGAACCCGTGTGCACATGCAGTCCGATCACCTTGATCTGGTTGGCGTCAATGATACGCTGCACATGGCGGCGTTGATAGACCGAAATTCCAAACTTAGAGTCTATATGTCCTACCTGGATTTTGGCATTACCACCAGCAGCAATATGAGGATTGAAGCGAAGGCAACAAGGCACGGTATTGCCATAGGCATGCCCAAACTGCTCCAGGATGGAGATATTATCAATATTGATGACCACCCCCATGTTGACCGCTTGCTGTATTTCAGCGAAAGAAACGCAGTTTGGGGTGAAGATGATTTCCTCCGGTTTAAATCCGGCCTTTAGCCCCAAATGAACCTCCTGCAAAGAAACGGTGTCCAGGCCCGCTCCCAACTTACGCATCAGCTTGAGGATATTGATATTGCTCAGGGCCTTTACTGGATATTTGATCCGACAGGACAAGCCTTCGAAGGCATTGGTCATTTCGGTGAACTGGTGGCGAATCTGTTCTGCGTCATACACATACAGGGGCGCGCCATGACGCTCTACCAAATCCAACACATCTACATTCTGGATGGAAAACCGCTGCTCCGTCAGCACCATCCCCGGCAAATTAGGGTTTTCACTCATTCGTTTATACGTTGGTCGCTGAGGGGAGAAATCTTTTTAACCAGCTATCCTGCAGGGCTATTTCCCAGCGGCTCAGGTCATCGCTTTGTCCCAAAGAATGATCAAAGACCTGGGTCTCCGCACTAAGGGAGCCTGCTGCTACCAGTTTAGGGATATCCCGAAAATGGGTAAAGGCAATTTCCTGCTGCTCGTCCCGGTAGAACACATGGGCTGCATCCAGGACCTCCTGGTGCCGCTGCTGTAAGATCTGCCCTACCGCCCGCTTCAGGCTGTCAATCGAACAACCTGAAGGCCGAGAGGTCTGAGGGTCAGACTGGATGATCACAAAGCGATGGTAACTGATTTGAATCAGGCCATCTACCGGCGTGCCATGAGACTTCCACTGAGCCAGAAAGTGGTCAAAATCCTGCTCCAACTGACTTTCTACTTCTGGAGAAAGGGTCTCTTTTAAGGAATAAAACCAGGTATATGATTGCATGTCGATGTTTCTAAATAAAAAAGTCTTTGCGCCTCTTTCAGCCTCGATATTCGGGGCCGAATCTTTCTATACGCGTGCGCCTTTCTTTGGATGGTAAATTTCCGGGAAATTCCTTCCAGAATCAACCCTTTCATAAAAGACTAGATAAGGCCTCGGTCTGTTCACAAAAAAGGATCCTTCCCAAACGAAAACCGCAAAAGCTCCCTCCAATCTCTTTCTTCAATGAAGAAGACTTATCCCCAGATGAAATCTGGGGGAGGGGGTGTTGACCGGCTGGAAGCCGATGTTACGGACAGGCTTCTCACCTCTCACTTCTCACCTCTCACAGTTCCGCTACCGCGGAACGATCTCTCCCCTACTCATAAGCCTCTCCATCTTCTGGTCCCAGCAGGTTAAGGTCCCGAAAATTGTACTTCCTGCCCTGCAGGTCGATGATCCAGGCCGACTCCAGATCCCCTAAAATGACCCGATGTAGGTTAAACCAGCGATGCGCATGATCCAGCACCCATCCATCAGAAGAAACGGCAATGGCCTTTTCCAGGGCCACCACTTCTTTGTCGGGATTATTGACCAGGTCAATCTCCCAGTTAAAGCCCTGAATTTCTGCGATTTCGTACATCAGGCCTTTGAGGCGGCCACTATTGGAGATGGGACGATCGAGAAACCAGTGGACCTTTTCTACCGAAAGCTCTTCCAGCGTCTGACCGATTAATTCTAAAGCCGGTAAGGTTTCTTCCACTTTTCGATAGGTACTATGGACACTGGCAATGTCCCGATAGCTACCGTCCCGGCACCGGATGGTCAACCCTCCTGAGAGCCCGCATTCGATCCCGATCAGGATATTAAACCCATCCACGGCGACCGTCTGTCCCGCCAACTCTTCCTTCTGAACCTCGGTCCGGGGGCGCTTCAACAGGGCTTCATCTCCACAAGCAGCGCGGTAAATGGCTTTGCGTTGTCGTTCCGCCAGGCGATAGCGGTCACCGACGATCTTTACGGAAGCCTGATGAGGATATTTTCTGGAAAAAAGCCACGAAAGGTCTTCCACGGCCTGATTCAGGCGGGTAAGATGACGATCCGCAAAATACTTGGGGTCATTGGAATGGGCGCCCCGATGCCGCTGTTTGTGGGACATACGCTGTACCCGAAGATACACAATAAAGGCCAGAGATACAGCCTACCGACGATTCAGTCTCCAGGCAGAGAGGCCAGACTGAGGATGCGCAGGTGCCTTAGGAATGGCCTCTGGCCCCTTTCTCTCCCAAATCGCTACCGCAGCCAGGGCCGCAGCCAGAGCTTCTTCTTCACTAAATGCTGGCTTAAGTTTATCCGCGTCGAAATAGCGTTTCACAAAATGGGTATCGAATTTCCCGGAGCGAAAGGCTTCATGCTGCATCACAAAGCGGCAAAAATCCAGGGTGGTCTGCACCCCCAGAATTTCGTACCCATCTATGGCCTCGATCATTTTGTCCATGGCTTCCTCCCGGGTATCCGCATAAACGATCAGCTTAGACAGCATCGGATCGTAATAAATCGGAATCTGCATGCCTTCCCGATATCCATCATCTACTCGTATGCCTTCTCCCACTGGCGGCTGGTATACTTCCAGGGTGCCTATATCCGGCAGGAAGTTGCGGCGAGGATCCTCTGCATAAACCCTGATTTCAATGGCGTGGCCCTTGATCTCCAGGTCTTCCTGGCTGAAGGAAAGCGCTTCTCCCTGGGCTACTCGAATTTGCTCCCGTACCAAATCAACTCCAGAAATAAGTTCAGATACGGGATGCTCTACCTGAAGGCGGGTATTCATTTCCAGGAAGTAAAAATCCCCAGTATCGTCGGTGAGGAATTCTACGGTGCCGGCGTTGTAGTAGCCACAAGCCTTAACCACATTCAACGCAGCCTGGCCCATTTCTTCCCTTTTTTCGGGGGTCAAAATGGCGGAGGGCGCTTCCTCCACTACCTTTTGGTGGCGACGCTGTACGGAGCACTCCCGCTCAAACAAATGTACGGCATTGCCGTGTTGATCCGCCAGCACCTGAATTTCGATGTGGCGGGGAGAGCCTACATATTTTTCGATGAAAACAGCCCCGTTGCCAAAAGCGTTTATGGCTTCGCTGACCGCCCTTTCCATCTGGGACTCAAATTCTGCGGCGCTTTCTACTACGCGCATGCCTTTTCCTCCCCCTCCGGCCGCAGCCTTGACCAGCACCGGGAACCCTATTTGTTCCGCTACCTTTTTAGCGGCAGCCACATCTTCTATCGCCTCGTCCAAACCTGGCACCAGGGGAACCCCATAGGCTTTCACCGCCTGCTTAGCGGATAGTTTATCCCCCATCACTTCCATGGCTTCCGGAGAGGGGCCGATAAAGGTGACGCCTGCTTCCCGAACCTGACGGGTAAAGGCAGCGTTTTCGGACAAAAAACCATAGCCAGGATGGATGGCATCAATCTGATGTTCCTTACACAAGTCCAGAATTTTGTCCCCCCGCAAATAAGATTCTGAGGAAGGAGCCGGGCCAAGTAGATAAGCTTCATCAGCATATTTTACATGGGGGGCATCCTGATCTGCTTCCGAATAAACGGCAATCACTTCCAGGCCCATTTCGCGGGCCGTCTTCATGATCCGGAGGGCAATCTCTCCGCGGTTAGCAACGAGTAGTCTTTTAATCTGGGGCATAGGGAAAAAACCTCGAGTTAGGCGCGTATGTTATAGGATTCGTTTTTTCGACGACGAAGATAAAACCGGATAAGGCCAAAGGCCAAAATAAACAAGATAGGCAGGGCCACATTGATAAATTGGATACCCGTACGGTTGGCCTCCACTTTATCGGCATCCAGGCGGCGCAGGACCACTTCCTTGGCCCGGATCTGAGAAATCGCCTCATCTCCGCCCAGGTAGTCGATGATATTCAGGACAAGATTTTTGTTGTCGTAAGGCATAAACAGCCGCTGGCCTTGCAGCATTTCGCCCTGCACAAATTCTCCATCGGAAATAATGGCAATCCTCCGATTAGGAGCGGTACCGGCCTGCAAGACTCCATAGGCAAACACGGAATCCCTGAAGGCCGCAAACACACGCTCTGCAAAATCAGGATAGCTTTCTCCGGGTAATTGTAACTGACTGTTTTCCAGGAAGGGCATGGGTGGAGCAAAAGGGGCCAAAGAATCTCTGGGAGGATCGCGAAAATTAAAGACCGACTCAAAGGTTCCTTCGACCAGCAGCCCGGCAATCTGAGGCCCCTGGTTGAAGGTGGCCGGATCGGGCGGATTTTCTACATACTCTCCGATATTGATAAACTGTTTTCCGCCAGCAACACGTGAGTCCTGTGAAGAAAGTAAAAAGGGCGTATAGGTCAACCCTTGGGTATTCAGCGGGCGCAAGCTACTGGCATAGCGCAGGAGGGCCGCATCTATGTTACGGGTGATAGGGTGCTCAGGAAACTGTGATAGCAGGGGATAAAAAACCCAGGGAAAGGGTTCGAATTGTACCTCCGTGGCATTATTACGGACGTCCAGGGTAGCACACTGCAAGTCCTGAATCAGGTCGCTGTTCAGGCTGAACCCATACTTCATGAACATGTCCGAAAGGTTCAAATCCCGCAAGTCCGTCAAAGTTGACTGCTTGAGGTACATGTCCATATCGATCACTTCTTCATCCACCACAAAAAGGACGCTACCTCCCCGCATGATGTACTGATCCAACTCGTATTTGTCCCGTTCGGTAAAAGCCTGGGTAGGCTGCAACACCAGCAGGACGTCGATGCGGGGATCGATGGGCCGCCCGGCCAACTGGCCGCGCATGTTGTATTTGAAGAGGTTGTAGCGATTGGCGAGTTCAGAGCCTAGCTCCCTGATTTCCTGATCATCTAATTCCCCATGTCCTTGTAGCAGGCCCACCGTGAGCCTGCCTTCGGTCATGGTTAGGAGCTTAGAGGTCAGCAGGTTCTCCAGGTTTGACTCAGCCCGGAGGTAATCAGCCTGCATGCCAAAGCGCGTAGGGCGCATACTGCCCTGCACCAGGTTGATAAAGACGGGTTCCAGTCCGCCATAGTTCAGCTTCAAGATGGGCCAGAGCCGCTGACGGGTGGTTTCCAACTCGGATTTTTGGTTCAGTTCGGTGATTTCCCGAAAACCCCGACGCTGGAATTCCGTGATCAATTCCACATCCCCTTCCGGATTGATGAAGTCATAGCTTAGGTCGGCATACTGGCTCATTTCAGCCAGTTGGGTCTTAATGGCTTCCTGGAATGCCCGAATTTCCGGGAGAAAATCGCCTTCCAAAAACACTTCAGCATGCATGGGATAATCCAGCTCCTTCAGCGTTTCTTTGGTCAGATCAGTAAGCGAATTTCTTTTTTCGGCGGTGAGGTCAAAGCGGGCAAAAAAGGAGTTCCCCACCACATTAAGTAGGAGGAGAGCCGCTATCAGTCCCAACAGCGGCCAGGAAAATTTTCGTTTCTTCATGCCGGATGAGGTAAGCCGCAAATATACTCATCTCTGGTGGTTGTGAGAATAAGCCCTGTGGAAAAGAAGGGGCCTTTATGGCTTTTTTTGTTCCCCCTCTTTCATCGATACAGGGTAATGCTCCCCTTTCTTTCAAATCGAATAGGATAAAAGTCTGTATCCGGGCTATTGGGAACGTAACGTCCCTGAGCGAAATACACATACACGCCGGCTTCTAAGGGCACTCCCCGAAACGAACCATCCCAGCTAAAATTAGGGTCTCGGGACTCAAAGACCACTTTGCCCCAGCGGTTGAGGATGGTGATATGGAATTCGACCACCCCTACCGTCCCAGCCGTCAAATGGTCATTAACGCCATCTCCATTAGGGGAGAAAGCATTGGGCACCCATACTTCGGGATCATCAGGCTCTACACAAACTTCGGCTCTGGCACTGTCCCTACAGCCCCCTTTGCCTTCCACATAGAGCCGGACCGCATAGTGTCCTTTTGCTTCATATTTGTGATCCGGATGTACCCCGGTCTCGTATGGCATCATTTCTCCATCTCCAAAATCCCAATAGCCTGCAAGCGCACCTTTAGCTTGATTAATGAAGTTGAAGGTGGCTTCACTGAGGGGGAGACAGCTCTGGTTCGGGTTAGGCAAAAATCCTGCAAATACAATCGGATAATGAGGCAGTCTGACCTGCTGGGTCTGATCGCAGCCGGTGTATTCGTCCAGCACCGTAACGGTCAGGGTTTCCCCTGCCTCTCCCAGGGCTTTTTTCCCAAAAACCGGGGGATCGGTATGCCAATGATATTGATAGGTATGATCTCCTTCTACCTTCACCTCAGCATAGGAAGGGCCCCCAAAGCAGACCGAATCTCCTACGGAAAAATGCATCTCAAAGGGGGAACGGTTAAAAATTGTTAGGGTATCAATGACCGGATCAGAACAACCATCTTCGCCCCGCACTTCATAGGTAGTGGTGATCAAAGGACTAACCCGAAAGCTATCCCCTACCCCCAGACCGTGATTCCAGTAAGCGGTAAAAGGGCCGCCGTTTCCCCCGGAAATTAGGGCAGCCAAACTCACAAATTCGCCCGGGCAAATACTATCATAGTCCGCCGTCAGGTCTATTTGCAAGGGTTCCCATACCTGAACTGCGGTAAATATCCGTTGCTGGCAACCGCCAGACCCCAGCGTATAGCTGATTTCATAAGGCCCTCCCGGTCCTACTAAATGAGGATAAAAACGACCATCTACCACACCTGGCCCGGCAAAGGTCCCACCTGCTGGGGAGGCTTTCAGCAGATAGCCTTCCTCCAACATGCAGTAGGTATTCTGCAGGTTTTCAAACGCCAGGGCAGGCGGCGTATAGACTTTCATTTCCATGCTATCTATGCATCCCAGCGGAGAGCGGTATACCAGCCGGTGGGTACCCAGCCCCGCCAACTGAGGATCAAACCAGCCTAGCAGCGAATCAATGATCCCTGGTCCTGTCCAACTGCCGCCTTTTTCCTTGGTTTGTAAGGCAAAAGCACCGCCATGAATACAGGTAGAGTCATTGGGTACCACGGCTGACGGATACACCACGAACACAATGCTATCCGTACAACCATTCACTTCATAATAAATTCTATGCGCACCCGGTCCCGCCACTTTAGGATCAAAATATCCCGGTCGATGGGGATCAATCACCCCTTTCCCTGACCAGTAACCATAGAGGGGAAACGTTTTCACGTGCGCATAATCAAGCGGCGTAATGGTATCACTCAGGCAAAAAAACAAGGTATCACTGGCTTCTTTGATTTCGGTACGAAAGGCATAGACAATCCTTTGGTCCGTACAGCCATCGTAGGTGTAGGTCAGGGTATCGTTATAGTTGGTTTGGGCAAAAAAGCCTGGATCAAACATCCCAGCCTGCGTTTGGGTAATGCCTCCTTTGACACTGGACCAATGCCCCCCAGCGGGATGTTGTCCTAATAACGGAAAGGGTTCAGCCCCCGGACAGGTGGTGATGTTCCAGCCTGCCCAAATATGCTTGATATAGACTTGTACACTGTCTTTGCACCCATGCACCGAATAATAAAGCGTATTCAGGCCGGGATCGGCTTGGTTGGGATCAAAAGAACCCCTTAATGAATCCGTGATGCCGTCTCCATGCCAAATCCCTCCCAGCGGGAAAGCTGATAATTGTTGCACTTTATCCGAACGACACAGGGTATCCAGGGCAGGGATATTGGGCGCACCGATGTACATACGCTTTTCGGCTGTACAGCCATTAGCATGGAAGGTCAGGACATACGCACTGTCAGGATTCACAGGAGGAGCGAACTGGCCCTGAGCGGTTACCCCTGGACCTGTCCAGGTACCGTGGCTGGGTCGGAAATCAGCCAATTGGAAAGGAGCAGCCGTCTCACAACTAGCCTCATCTCTGCCTGGAAAAATCTCCGGCACCTGTACGGAAAGGCTGTTTTCACACCCTTGACCGTCAACGTAGACAATAATGTGGCTGCCAGGTCCCGCCGCTTCCGGAGAAAATAGACCGGTTTGATTATCCATGATGCCTGCTCCGTCCCACCATCCTCCGCTATCCAGCACTTGTAGCTTTACGGCCGGGTCTGATTCGCATTGGCGTAGATTCTGGGTGGGAAAAACAGGCAGTGGCAACACATGCACTGCCAGAGAATCTAAGGCCGGTCCTGCCCCATACTGATCATCCAGGCTGACGCTCAGCAAGGCTGACTGGCTTACATGAATGAGATGAGGCCCGGGTCCCTGTAGGCCGGGAATACTCCATTGGTACTGATAGGATTGAATATCTCCTCCATATCCGCGGGCTTCTACGGTCAGAGGAGCCCCGGCACAGACAGTATCTGCCGAAAGCATGAGTTCTACTTCCAGGGGACAGTCGATGACCCGGAAGCGCTGTGCGGTGGTTTGCTGCCAGAGGCTATCACACTGATCCAGGGCATAAGCTGTGTAGGTCAGGCTATACGTCCCCCAACGATGCAAGCCTGGCTGGAAATCGATGAGCGCGGACTGGGTACTGTCTCCCTGACAATTGATGGGCGTAACCTGGGTAATCTGTAAAGCCAGAGGCCCTGAAACAGCAAACGCTCCGGGATAAAGAGAATCACAAGGGATTGCTCGGTCAAAACTGACCTGAAGTTGATCTGTCCCACAGCCAGGAAGGCTGTCCAGCAATTGTAGGCTGGACAAGGTAGGAAGCCGCGTTTCGGCTTCCCAACGCGCAAACCAGCCGGTACAAGTAACGTTTTTGTCAGACCGAAAATGAATGGTCAGACAGTTGCCGGAGGAAAGAATAGCGGGGGGAGCATCGGTACCAGAATAGTCTCCCCCGATCTGCGCAGACAAAGTGTCTGGCCCGTCAAATATCCTGAGAATGTCAAAATCTTGTTCGGTACAAAAAGAACCGAACTGCAGAGAAACCGATTCAGCTCCTGGCACACAGATGGTGAAGATCAGGTTTTCTTCATGATCGTAATGACCCGTTACCCCTCCTGCATCACTGTCTACCAACATTCCCCGGCAGTCTGAAACCTGCCGGTTGCTCATATGGAAGAGCGTCTGTCCCCACAGCGGAGGGAGGGACAACATCCATATGCCTATACCAATAACTAATTGCCGCATCAATGCTTTTTCCTAAGTGCTTTTTCCTAATGTCTTTGAGGCAGTAGCTCGGGAGAAGCAGGGCTGTATTATCGATAGATGTTGATCGTTGGGGTAATGATTTCTTCGCTGGTATTTCCGGCCCGATCTTTCAGTTGCAGGGTAAAAAAACAGGCTTCATAGGTGCCATTTCCCAGGACATACAAGGCTGGCAAGTGTACCTCAAAGGTTCCGGTAATCGGGACCTCCTCTCCTGATGGGGTAATAGGGGGAATGTGGAACCAATCCGGCTCTGCCAACCGGCTGTCTTTGATCGACAAGCTTTTTATATCGGGGTCTGCGTCTCCTACATCTCCTCCATAGTCGGTGTATTTAAGCACCAGGCGAGGATTATTGTCAAAACTATGCATCTCCAATGGGTCGAAGGACATCAACTCCAGCACCGGTTTCCCCGGATCCGGAGGCGGAATTTTTTTACACGCACTCCCTAAACCCAGGAGCCCGACCAGCCAACAGCAGGCGAAAAAGGTGATATGTGTTTGACGACGCATTTATGGCGTTATAAATGAGAAATACACTTTCAGGTAATCCGGACTTTCTGTTTGAGGCAATTCAGCAAGGTCTGGGAAATCAGGGTCCTGCATTTCCACCCGCACAAACATCTGTCTGGAGGCGGGAAAAGCCTCTATGTCTATCCATACTTTGTGGGTATACTGTACTGAGTCCTCCAGAAAACCTGCTGCTTTAAAGCTGTCGGTCAAAGGCAGGAGGGCCAGGGTAGTATCTGCCTCAAAGTCATTCATCCGCTGACTAAATTTCACTTTGGCTCCCTGCAAGGGCTGGCCCTGGGAGTGGGAAGCCTGCAGACTCAGGTACAGCCAACCAGCCCCCAGACTGGCGGGCCAAATAACCGGCCCAGAGCCTCCCTTTCGGTTCAGATAGTTCACCGAAGCGTGTTGCCCCATGATCATCCCCTGGATGCGGGGTGGCAGTTGGCCCTCCTGAGGAGTTTGCCCAAACATATCCGGAGCCCCCTTTTCTATCCAGGAGCGAATACTGGCCAGATGCTGGGTCTTTTCCTCCAGCCAATCAGAATCCGGATCCACTACCAGCGGCATGATGCCGGACTGGCCGTCTATATCTCGGTTAAGCCGAACCCACAAAACGGAATTTTCTACACTCCAGGGCTGAACTCGTGCTGCCAGGACCTGATTGGGATCGTTTTTGATCGGCGCTTGTAAAACCAGAGAACTATAGGTGCTCTCAATGGTCCGGAAGTCCGGTTCAAAATTCCCGTCATGGCAGCCAGCGTTGGCACAGGTCGGTCGAAAAACCTGGGCATGTAATCCTTCAATCTGATCAGGAATCAGGTTGAGTGCTTCCAGCGTGTCAGGCGGTGTTTCTCCCGTCCAAAAGGGACCCTCCGGCGGAACGGAATTGCAGCCCCACCAGCTGGTACCGATGAGAAAGAAGAGACCAATGGTCCTGATATGTAGGTTTTTTATCATAAATAATCGAACCAGGAACGGGCACCGCTCCCTAATAAGCCTTGCGTACGTACGGCGTTTTTTACCCCTAAAATCTCCGCCACCGTAGGGACCAAATCCATGGCATGTCCTACGGGATTCTGGGGCGAGCCGATTGTCAATCCCTGAGGCACATTTGGCCCTACCATCATCCCAAAAATGCGGTGCGCATTTTCGTCATTGTGGTCATAGCCATACCAATTGTTCACGTCCAGGATAGGATTGGGTTGGAGGTTTCGTCCACATTCCGGGGCTACCAGGAGCATAGTGTCTCCGGCCATTTCGGGGATTTCACGCTGGATATAGTCCCAGAGGAATCCGAGGCCATGGTCGGCCCGATGGAGATTTCGAAGGTAGTCGGTAAAGTTTCCATGACAGGTATCCGCTTCATTGAAATTGAGCACTGTCAGATTGGGTTTGAAGGTCTTCAACACCTCACAGGCATAGCCCACCACTTCCAGGTCCGTATTATCGCTTACCGGTGGTTTGACCTGCGTATGGGTGCGGGTTTTGTCCATGGTATCCTGAATAAACTGGCGGATTTCTTGCTTCTCTTCCTCCGTATTGCCCAGGCCACTGACATGATCCGCGGCATGGGGAAAACTGTTGTCCAGGAAAAATTTCATCTGGTGCACCGGACTCAGCTCGAATTCTGGGTGATAGACCCGGGAACGGGACAAGAACTCATGCGCTTCCCCTCCGAAGGTAATGGTGGGAGCAAAGAAATTGGCCCCATAGGCGCTCCCATAATCCGGATGAGTACTGGCGTTCAGCAAAGGCACTGAATTGTTGATGCCCTGGCCTATAAACCAGACTTTGGAGGCGGGTAATCCGGCATGGCGACGGAGATACTCGAAAACGGTAGGAAAGTGAGGTCGTTCCCGCAAGCCCTGGTTGAGCTGGTCGGTTCCCTGCAAAGCGATATTCAAGCCTGCGTAATGCGCGACCAGGGAAGTGCGCATTTCAGCGAACAAGGTTCCCTGTTGAGACAAGGGCTGAGATAAAACAGGCGTGATTGGCTTTTCGCCAGGACGATTCGCATCCAGACCGAAAACAATTTTGTCGGCAGGTACTTCACCGGGAAACATGTTTAATAACACATTGCCGGGAATATCTTCATTCTGGCTTCCTGCAAGATAAAGTTGGTCGATGGCTTCCTGGTGGCGGATGCCACCTGCGAAAAGAACGAGGATCACATGATTGGCCAGTCGGCCATTGGTTTGGGCAAACAAGCGGCCGCTGGGCAGCAGGTACGGCATGGCTACGGTAGCCGCCGTCGCGCCTGCGACTTGTTTGATGAAGTCTCGACGTTTCATGGACTAGTAATACTGGTATTCTTCAGACAAGGCAAAGGAAAAATAAATCAACTCCGGGGTCATTTCCGGATGGGCCTCCATAAAGGTGGAGAGATAAGTCAGCTCCGCCATACTGGGCTCACGTACATAAAATGTTCTATAGGCTTCTCTTATAAAAGTTTGGACATCGGATTCGTATAAGTCTTCATGGGGTAGTTTGAGCTCAGGTCGGTTTAGCAGTTCGATGATGATGCGTTCCCTGGCGAGATCCTGGTCGCCGGTCGACAGCATGAGTTTACGGTAAGCCTCCTGCTCAGCAACCGGAATGGACTGCTGAAACAGGATGGCGTATAAACCCGCCACAAACTGCTCTGAGCTTTTTTGCTTGGTCTTCTGACTGTTGTCCGCTTGCAGGGCCACCGGATTCACTTCGTAGAGATAGTGATCCTCGCCTGTGCAGGCACACAGGAACCCCAACAAGCCGATTATCAGCTTTTTCTGTAAGCCTTTCATGTGCATAACCCTTTAAGGGTATCGATACTTTTTCCTAATCACGGGTAAGTCCCGAAACTCTATATTAATTCAAAAAATCGTACAAACCAGTGGCTTTATTTTTCTAAGATTACATTACTTTCATTTAAAAGCGGGTGTAATCTGAGTAGAGCATGATCGACCTTTGTAAGGCTGGAAAATCTCCCGATGCCTCGAACGCCTCATAAAGGGGAATAATCTCACTGGTTTCCGCCTCTCGCCCGATTTGCGCCCGAAAGACCCACCGGCATTGCCCCTCGTAAAACTCCCTGGAATGAACCAGTGCCTGCAAAAAGTCGGTTTTATTAGAGACCGTTTTGTCAAAAATATAAGCTGCCTTTCCATATTCAATGACCGGATAGGCCCGATCCATTTCTTCCTGGGTAGGCATGCGGAGGAAGAGTTGGTCATAGCAGGCCCGGATAAAATTCACGGTGTTCGCATTGATCTGGTCAAAGAACACATTGTGGACGACGCGGGCATGAAACTCATTTACCGAAATGCTGTCATGTTGGAAGGCTATCCAGGATTGACGGAGCAGTAGTAAGCGCTCGACGATGGCCTCATTTTGGGCCATGCCCACTTCATCTCTGTTTAAAGAATCCTTTTCCCAGTCTCGCTGATGCTGTTCGATTTTAAACGCAATTTCCTCTTCGGTCACGCCGTCGAGCAACCTCCCTTTGGCCAGGGCATACAGCCGCCGGAAATAAGCCTCCTGAAAGGCTTCCCCATCTGGACTTAGGATTTGAGATTGCAGGTCCGAAAGAAAAGCCTGCATAGCCGCGGGAGCGAGGGCTTGCTGTCGGAGATATTGGGTATAGCGGGAAAGTTCACTTTGCAGGGGTTCCCGGCCTTGCAGATCAATGAAGGCACGGTGAACAAAATGCTCAATGGCGAGGGTTGAAACTTCCTCATAAGGATAGATGGTGTTATCTGGGATCAACACTTCCTGGGGAGGGGAACAGGCCGGTATACAAAAGCTGAAGCAAAGCACCAAAGCAAGAAAGCGCATACTGCTACGATTTTTCGAAAGATAGCTTTCATTGGATGGTTGCCCAATTCGCTTATGGCAAGCTTCTTACAGCGAATTTGATCATTAACGACGACGTGCCTGAAGCACCAGTTGGGTTCCTATGAGGACAATGGACACAAAACTGATAAAGTAAATGAGGTCTCGGGTGTCGATCACGCCCCGACTAATGCTCTCGTAATGAGCCGATATACCGACTTTGAGCAGAAAAGCATTTACACCGGTCAGTCCGCTCACTCCAGCCAGGAGGTCAAAGGCCTGGTAGAAGAAAAAACAGAGAAACAGCCCTAAAATAAACGCGATAATCTGGTTATCGGTCAGGGCGGAGGTGAAGAGTCCCAGTGAGGCGAAGATGGCTCCGAGGAAAAAGAGCCCTATATAGGCGCCCCAAATCGCCCCATGATCCAGGTTGCCGACGGGCTGCCCCAATCGATATAAGGAGAAATAATAAATCAAGGTGGGCAGTAAGGCAAAAAGAATCAGAAAAACGGCGGCCAGGTACTTTCCGAGAATAATCTGAAAATCCGTGAGCGGTTTGGTAGCCAGAAATTCGATGGTGCCGGATTTATTTTCTTCGGCAAAAGCGCGCATGGTAATGGCGGGCACCAGAAACAGAAAGAAATAAGGCCCGGCTTCGAACAGCAAGCCCATTTCTGCCAATTTGGAATCCAGCACATTACCATCAAACACCCAGAAAAAGAGTCCCACCCCAATCAAAAACACCGCCAGCACCACATAGGCAATCAGTGAATTGAAAAAAGAGGCCACCTCTTTGCGGAATACGGTCAGGATATTTGTCATGGGCCGGTAATTGACAGCTTTTTTGTAAGTTGAACTCCACAGCCAGGATGCGTCACTCGGATCGGAAATTTCGGGATAAAGCAAGCATATTTGCAAATGTGATTCTTCTCCATCGCTACCTCCTCATGACACAGCCTCATATTCACACCTGTCGGAACTGCGGAAACACCTTTGAAGGCTCCTATTGTAATCATTGTGGACAAAAGTGGCTTCCAGAACGCTTTACCACAGGTTCCCTATGGCGAAACTTTGTCGCAGCCCGAAAAAAAGACGTGCTAAGCTTTTTTCATACCTCCTGGACCTTGCTCATCAGACCCGGCACCGTTTTTCAAGCCTATCTGAGCGGACAGCGCAAAGCCTACTACCAGCCCCTGAATTACTTCTTGCTGGTGGTATCTCTGGCCGCTTTTGTGGCCCTGCTCAACAGTGAAACCGGCACGGAAGCCTCAGTCCAAAAAACCATGGAGATATATGAACAGTTTGGGCTGCCAGTTGGGGAGAATTCATTAAAAGGAGGCATAGCAGGCTTAGAATTTGCCAAAACCCATTTCAACCTGATCCTGATGCTCACTCTGCCCTTCTGGGCTTTTGCCAGTTTTATTCTCTTTCGAAAACGAGGCTATACGCTGGGAGAACATTTGATTTTCTGGGTGTACATCTACGGCATCTATCAAGTGCTGGTGATTCCGACCATGCCCTTTGGAAACCTAGGCGACTTTACCGACCGCATGACCATCCTGCATGCGATCGTCATGATTCTTTATCTCACCTGGGTGCATAGGGATTGGTATAAACTCGCCTGGTGGAAGTCATTTGGCACCAGTGTCCTGACTTATCTCTTATACTTCGTGCTTTTCTTCGTCTCGGTGATTGGAATCTCCCTGGCCGTGGTGATCCTGCTCATAGGAGGAGCATTCATCCTGAAACAACTGGGCCTTTGGGGCTAAGTTAGACGGTGCCCGTCAGCTTCCGGAAAGCATCCTCCAGGCTGTAGGTCTGCCGACTCATGCCCAGCAAGGTGTGTTGCTGCTTGACGACTTCCTCAAACAAGGCTTTACGCAAGTCTTCCTCTACGCCGGAAATGATGCGAAATTGGGTATCCGATAGCCGCTCAATGCTTTTTACGCTTTCCCAAGCTTCGATGCCGGTTAGGTCAAAGCCGGAGGTTTCCAATTCAATATCCGTCTGTTGCTCACTTTCTGCTGAGAGGCGAATTTGGTCGGTAGCCGCATCAGCCACGATTTTGCCCTGATTGATGATGAGGATACGATTGGCAATAGATTCTACTTCGGACAAAATATGAGAAGAAAAAATCACGGTTTTATCCTTACCGACTTCCCGAATCAGTTCCCGGATTTCCACGATCTGATTAGGGTCCAGCCCATTGGTAGGTTCGTCCAGAATGAGGACCTGCGGATCATGAATCAAGGCCTGGCAGAGACCGACCCGCTGCCGATACCCTTTGGAGAGCATGCCGATCTTTTTGTGCTGCTCTTTACCTAGACCGGTCATGTCAATCACTTCTGAAATCCGGTTTTTTCGGTCTTGCTTGCTCAGTTGATAAATGCGGGCCACGAATTCCAGGAATTCGTGCACGTACATATCCAGGTAAAGCGGATTATGCTCAGGCAGGTAACCTACGCGCTTCCTAACTTCCAGCGGCGACTCACTCACATCATAGCCGTCCACTTGCACACTCCCTTCATCCGCCTCGATAAAGCAGCTGATAATCTTCATGGTGGTACTCTTCCCTGCCCCATTGGGTCCCAGAAATCCCAGAACCTCTCCAGCTTGTAATTCGAAGCTAAGCTGGTCCACCGCCCTTTGCGTCCCGTAGATTTTTGTCAATCCCTGAACCGAAACCATAAGAAAAGGATGCTATAAGTCCGACTGATTTTCTTTAATTTTAACCAATATTACCAAAATAAAATGAAGAGGAACTACGCTTTTGGAATCTTTCTGCTTTGCACCCTTTTTCTGGCCTGTAAGAATTCCGTACAGGAAACTGTTTATTCGGTCGAAAATGGAGCCGTAGTCTATTGTGGCGAAAAAGATGGCAACGTAATCACCCAAATTGATTCCGAACCCCCCAGCCTCCACCCGACCAATAGCCGGACCAATTACCGGGATATGATCCTGGGTCTTACTTTTGAACGGGTTACGACCATCGATACCAAAACCGGTAAAATCCTGCCTCAGTTGGGACGCGTGGTTTCTCAAAGTGAGGATGGCCTTACCTATGAATATGAATTGGATTCGCTGGCTACCTGGCCTGACGGTACACCTATCACCTTCAAGGATGTCCTCTTTAGTACCAAAGCCGTGGCCTGCAAGCTAACCGAAGCCAATAATCAGCGGCTCTATTTTGACCATTTGGAAGACCTCATCCCCAACCCGGACAATCCCCGGGCCTACACGGTCAAAATGAAGACCTTTTATCAGAATAATCCTGCCTTTGGGGCCATTTTCTATATCCTCGACCAGCGGGTATATGATCCGGATCAGGTAGTAGATCAGTTTACTCTGAAGGATTTTCTGACGGAAGGCAAAAGCGTGCTGGAAAATCCAGTCCTGGTGGCTTGGGCCAACGAATACAACGATGCCCGTTTTGGCAAGGACCTGGAGCTGCTCAATACCGGTTCGGGGCCTTATATGTTCGATGCCTGGGAAGCAGGACAGCGTATCGTACTGAAGAAGCGCGCCGCCTACTGGGCGGAAAACAAGGAAGGCCACATTTATGCCAACGAGCCTGAACAGATCAGCTATCGCATCCTGCGGGATCGTAATACCATCGAAGCGGAACTGAAGCGGGAAAACTTCGACGTAGCCAGCCTGAATACAGAATCCTTTCAGCGCCTGCGGGGAGATTCGGCCTTCCTCGCCAACTATCGCATTGAAGAGATTTATCGCTCGACCATGGCCTATATGGCCATCAACCAACGTGCCGCTCGTCAGGATCAGGTTCCTTTTTTCAAGGAAGCAAAGGTGCGGCTGGCCCTGGCTTATGCCACCCCGATGGATGAAATCATTGCTCAGGTATTCGATACCCTGGTCCGAAGAATCCACTCTCCGGTCCCTATGCACCATCCGGATTATAATCAAGCCCTGGAGGCCATTCCTTATGATCCAGTTCAAGCCCGGCAGTTGCTGGAAGAGGCAGGCTGGAAAGATGAAGATGGGGATGGTATTCGGGAAAAAATGGTCGGCTCTAAAAAGGTCCCCATGCAGTTCAAGCTCTCTTATGCTGCCAATAGTGAGCGACTGACCAATATGATCCAGCGGATTCAGCTTGCTCTGGCCGAAGTGGGCATTGAGTGCGTACCTACAGTGGTCGACTTTACGACGCTGAGAAACTCCCTTCTGGAACATACCTTTGATGCCGTTCTGACGGGCCTATCCTCTCCTCCTACTCCGTTCGATTTTAAGGAAATCTTTCACAGTGAAAGCTGGGGGGTAGCCTCAAACTATGGGGGATACTCTTCTTTCAAAGTAGATAGCCTCATTGATAAAGCCCGCTCGGAACCCAATGCTGAGAAACGGACAGACCTGGTAAACCTCATTCAGGAAATTCTGCTGGAGGAACAACCCATGCTGCTGTTCTACAATCCTCCTTACCGGATTGCCGTACATAAGCGATTTAATGGCGCTACTGCCTTCCCCATTCCTCCCTATACCCTCCTCAACGAATTTAAGGTGGTGCGGGGCGAAAACTGCCAGGTAGCCGTAGCGCAATAAGCGGGCAAAAAACGGAACCCATTCCAACCCTGAGGACTTTTTGTAGTCTTTAGGGTGTAAGTTGATGCAGCAGTGTCAGCTTAGATAAGTTCCACCTTTAACGTTACCACAGATGAGAAATACCAATTTGATCATTGGTACCTACGGCCATGTTGCATCCATTAATCCCATCAGCGGAAAAGAGGTATGGCGGACCAAACTCGTGGTAGAAGGCCGCAAGTGGTTCAGTAGCCTGGGCATGCAGCCCGTCAGTATCATTGAGGATGATGGAGTGATCTATGCAGGTTGCTATGGGCATCTTTTTGCTCTGGACGCTATCTCCGGCAGGATTAAATGGCACAATGAGCTGAAAGGCTTAGGCTTTAGCACCATTGCCATGAACTTCAAGGGAAAATCCTCTACCGTTCAGCAATCTTATTCAGGCATGTAAGTCCTGTCTGATCATCAAACATAATTTCCTTAACGTCGCGTCCGGGATTCGATCATCCCGGGCGTTTTTGTTTAGAATCTCCTTTTTTCCGAGACACACCCGCTCCTTTGAATCTTTTGTATCTTCACCCAAAAGCCCCGCATGAAACGAATCTGTGTCTACTGCTCCTCCTCCGATCAAATTGCCGAGCTCTACTTTGAAGCTACTCGCCGCCTGGCCCGTATCCTGGTAAAAATGGAAGCTCGGGTAGTATTTGGCGGTGGGAAAAAAGGCCTCATGGGCTGTTTGGCTGATGAAGTGCTGGCGCATCAAGGGACCATTACGGGTATCATGCCTGAGTTTATGCGGGAAGTAGAAATGCATCACCAGGACGTAGAGGATTTTCTGTTTACCCCAGACATGCATAGCCGCAAGCAAAAGCTCCTGGAGGATACGGATGCCTTGATTGCCCTGCCGGGAGGCTGTGGCACCCTGGAAGAATTGATGGAAGCCATTACGTTGAAAAGGCTGGGCCGCTACCTCCAGCCCATCATCATCGTCAATACCGGGGGGTATTATGACCCACTGGTAGAAATGCTGAATCGCAGCATCGAAGAAAAGTTTATGCACCCTAAACACGGCGATATGTGGACTGTCATCCGCGAACCGGAAGAACTACCCGCCGCCCTGAGTAATGCCACTTCCTGGGGGAGCGACGCGCTGAACTTTGCGACTATGTAGCCTTTTATTTACACCCTATGAAACTCGACACCTGGAAAGAAAAAGGGCAATACCATACCGTCCTCGGCCACGAAGTCTTTACTGTTGAAGCCGGTACCGGCTCAGATCATCTGCTGATTCTGCACGGCTATCCTTCTTCAGCTTATGATTTCCTGCATGTCCTGGAACCCTTTGGCCAGCACTATCACACGGTCGTCCACGATCATCTGGGATTCGGATTGTCGGATAAACCCTTGGCGTATTCCTATTCGCTGATTGAGCAAACTGATATGGCCCTCGCTTTATGGGCAAAAATGGGCATTAAAAAAGGGCACATCGTGGCCCATGATTATGGCACCAGCATCGCGACCGAGCTAGTGGCCCGGCAGTTGTTGGGGCACCTCGATTTTGAGATTCAGAGCCTCACCCTCGCCAATGGGTCTATGCACATCGAAATGGCCCAACTCCGCCCTATCCAGCGCCTTTTGAGACATCCTTTTTGGGGAGAAAGAGTGGCCAAGCTCACTCGCAGACCCCTCTTCCTGCGAAACATGAAGAAGCTGTGGGGGGACCCAAGCCGTATCCAGGAAGGAGAGTTGGAAACGCTCTGGGAACTCCTGATGTACAAGGAGGGTCGCCAGGTAATCGCTCCGGTAACCCGCTACCTGGATGACCGCCGGAAGTTCTGGCATCGGTGGATTGGCGGCCTCCAACAAACCAAGCTTCCCATACATGTGCTCTGGGCCACGGAAGATCCGGTAGCCGTGGTGGCCATGGCAGACACCCTGCATCATGAAATCCAACATAGCAAACTCAGCCTGCTACACGGTCTGGGGCACTACCCTATGTTGGAAGATCCTGCGACCTGGGCCAAAGCCGTGCTAGGCTATTTGAAAGACTTCCCCAGGCATTCCCATTAAGGTGCTATCTTAGGGCCTACTAATTCTACTTCTACCATGGCTTCCCGCATTCAACGCTACCTCAGCAAATCGCCGACCTATATGCTGGTCCTCTTTGCCAGCATTGCTGCTTTTTCCACTTACTTCTGTATGTATGCCTTTCGAAAGCCTTTTTCGGTCGCGACCTTCGAAGGAGAAGCTGAAATCTGGGGCTTGAATTACAAAATCTTTCTGGTCATTGCGCAGGTGGTAGGCTATATGCTCTCTAAGTTTATCGGCATCAAAGTCGTGTCGGAGATGCAGGCACAAAGCCGGGCCCTGGCTATCGTGGGGCTGATCGGAGCCGCCGAGCTAGCTTTGCTATTTTTTGCCATTACCCCTAGCCCCTGGAATGCGGCCTTTCTTTTTCTCAATGGCATTCCGCTTGGGATGATTTGGGGCATCGTATTTAGTTATCTGGAAGGGCGGACCGTATCAGAGATTCTGGCTGCAGGACTGAGTGCCAGTTTTATCGTGGCTTCCGGCGCGGTCAAATCCGTCGGGGATGCGCTGATGCTGCATGCTGGCATCTCGGAGTTCTGGATGCCTTTTGTTACAGGCTTGGTCTTTGTCATTCCGCTGGTGATCTCCGTCTGGTTGCTTGAACAAATTCCCCCTCCTTCCGAAAAAGATCGGGCCGAACGGACGCCCCGAAAACCCATGACTGGGGCCGAAAGAAAAGCGCTTTTTCTTCGCTTTGCGCCGGGCATCATTCTGCTGGTAGCCGCCTATATGATGCTGACGGCCTTCCGGGACTATCGCGACAACTTTGCCAAGGAAATCTGGATTGCCCTGGGCTATGGGGATCGTCCAGACATCTTCACCCTTTCGGAGTTGCCCGTGGCTTTTGGGGTGCTGATCATATTTGGGGCGACCTTTCTCATCCGCAAAAACTTCCGGGCCTTCATGACCTTCCATGTGCTGATTGGTTCGGGGATTCTCCTGGTAGGCCTAAGTACCTGGGCCTTTCAAATGGGCTGGTTGTCTCCCGTCTGGTGGATGATTCTGATTGGGCTGGGCCTTTATCTGGGTTATGTGCCCTTTGGTTGTATCCTCTTTGATCGGATGATCGGGGCCTTCCAATACAGCAGCAATGCTGGATTTCTCATCTACGTGGCAGATGCTTTTGGCTACATCGGCAGCGTGGCGATTTTGTTGTACAAAAATGTCGGCAGTCCCGAACTCTCCTGGCTGGACTTCCTGATCCAGGCCGCCTATTTCATGACTTTCTTTGGCGGGGCTTTGCTGATAGCCGGCGGGCTCTACTTCTGGCGAAAGCACCAAGCCTTCCAACGACAGGTAGAAGCGGTGTCCACCCCGTAACACTGGCTTCCAGCCGGTCACAGCCTCTCCCGCCGACAAAAAGTCGGCGGAAGGTCTCGCATGGCTCGAAGCCAAGAACACGGGTGGTGATCGGCTGGTAGCCGGGGGTGCGGGTGTTGCCGGCTGGTAGCCGTTGTGCAGGTAGTGAGCGGCTGGAAGCCTGTGTTACGGGTGACGCAGCCGGTGGCACGGGTGATGACCGGCTGGGAGCCGAAGGTGCGGGTGATGACCGGCTGGGAGCCGGTGGCGCGAGTGGTGCCCAGTTGGAGCCGGTGATGCGGCTGAGGCCAGTGTTACGGGTGACACAGCTGGGAGCCGGTGGCACGGGTGGTGACTGGCTGGGAGCCGAAGGTGCGGGGGATGACCGGCGGCATGCAAGGATTCTACGCATTTCTGCTCAACGCAAAACTTATAGTGGCTTTTGCTATCTTGCGGGCCATTCTTCTCCCCTCCCGAATATGGACACCACTTCTCTTATCATCATGTACCTTGGGTTTGCCCTGGCGACCTATTCTGTTGTAGGCAACGATGTCATCCAAACCCTGGGAACTTTTTTGACTTCCAATGAGCGTCGACCCTGGTATGTGCTGTGGGCTTATGCGGGGACCATCCTGGCCTTTGTGTTGATTTATGGCTGGGTCGCCTACAGCGGAGATGTGTCCTATGGCAAACTGATTGGCAACGCAGCGAAGGGCTACAGCCTGGAAAATCCAGCCTATCCTCTACCCATGCCCATGTCCTGGTGGTACCTGGTCCCTCCGGTGGTCCTGTTGTTCATCACGCGCTTGGGCATTCCGGTCAGTACCACCTTTTTGATCTTGTCCTTCTTCGGCACCTCGGCGCTAGCGGGAGCGGGCGCTGATCTCGGAGTCTGGGGCATGACCAAAGCCTTCTTTGAGACCGACCAGTTTAGAAGCATGCTCATCAAGTCTCTATCGGGCTATGCAGTGGCTTTTGGGGCAGCGATCGTTTTGTATCTCCTCATCGCCAAAGCCGTGGAGCAACGCTTCCAGCGCAACACCCTGGACCACCATCCCAGAGAACGACTGTATTGGACCATCGCGCAGTGGTTTTCCACAGGCTTTTTGTGGTCGCAGTGGCTGATTCAGGATTTTGCCAACATCTACGCCTACCTACCCCGGCAGGTCAGTCTGATGGAATTGATCGGTTCCTTGGTTGCTATTCTGGGATTGCTGGCCTATATTTTTTACCGCCGAGGTGGAGCCATTCAGGGCATCGTTAAATCCAAAACCAATACCGCAGACATTCGCTCGGCTACCCTCATTGACCTTACCTACGGCATCGTGCTGTACTACTTTAAAGAACTCAACGACGTGCCCATGAGTACTACCTGGGTCTTTATTGGCTTGCTGGCCGGTCGCGAATTGGCCATTCAGTTTCGCCAGCATAAGCATGTTCCCTCCAAAATTCTGGGCATGGTGGGTCAAGACCTCGGGAAAGCGGGGCTGGGCTTAATGGTCAGCATTATTCTGGTGATTTTTATTCAGATGGTCCGGGCCTAACTTTGCAGCATGGCATACTATGATGATCGCGCACATGAATACGACCGGGTGTACCAAAAGCCCGAACGGCAGGCGGATTTAGCCCTCATTAAACCCTGGTTGCAGACACAAGCAAAAGGAAAACGGATCTTAGAAATCGGCTGCGGAACCGGCTACTGGACCCAGGTCATGGCTGAAACAGCTGCGTCCGTTCAGGCTACAGACCTCAGCGCAGAAATGCTGACCATCGCCCAACACAAAAGCTACTATATGCCCATACAGTGGCAGGAGGCTGATTACTACCAACTAGACCATTTGGACCAATACGACCTGATCTTCGCAGGCTTCGTCTGGTCTCATATTCCCCGAGAAAAAGGTTCCTCGTTTCTCGCCTCTCTCTCCTCCCATCTCGCCCCACAAGGTCAACTCATCCTCCTGGACAACCGCTATGTGGAAGGCAGCAATACACCCCTTTCCCGCACCGATGCCGAAGGCAATACCTATCAGCAGCGCCACTTACAGGATGGACGCACCTATGAAGTGATGAAAAATTTTCCGACCGAGGAGGAACTTACTCAGCTGCACCAGCCTTTTTCCCGAAACATCACCTATATCTCCTGGACCTACTTTTGGGGACTTAGCGCTTCAAAAACGGAATCGCCAGACTCCCTTCCGGATGGATAATCTGCCAGTGGTACAAGCCCTGTGGCAGGGCTTTTCCTTCCCAGCTTATTTGGTGGGTCCCCGCGCCAAAGACTTGTGGATCCCATCGGGCTACCAATCTCCCCTGAGCATCCAGGATGCGGAAAGCCAATTCCGTGCGGGCTGGCAACTCCCAGCTAAGCTTAATCTGTTCAGAAAAAGGATTAGGAAATACCCGAAAAGGCTGAGACCAGTCAGGTAAGTCAGGCTCAATATCGACGCGCGGACCTGGATTTTTCGGACGAAAATAACGGCTAAAAAGTCTTTCACCCTCTACACCGTTTTTCACCAACTGAGTATCAGAAGCCGCTGCCGTGAGGAGAAAGCCGACGACCAATTGGTCATAGCCGCGGAGTTCCACGGGTCCAACCGAAATCATGCTAGCCAGCGCACCCATGGTGTCTGGCAAAATGGCTGCATCTCCCTTCAAAGCACTCCAGGCTTCCAGATCAGAAAAGCCATCAGCGATTTGAGGTTGGCTCAGAATGGACAACTGAGGCAGCATTTCGTCATTCAAGAACTTTAAGCCCAGGATGCGGTCCGGATTAATCGGTTGATTTTGCAGGCGTACCCATTCGTCCTCCGTATCCACCGCGCCATATTCACCTCCGGGCAGGTCGCCATCTATATAAAGCCCCAGGCGTAGGTTAGGAATAGGGCTAGGACTAAGATTGGTGATTTCGTAGACCAGCATCACACTATTGTCCAGGTTGGGATTTTCTGGAAAACCTGCCAGACTCAGTTGCTCTACCTGTATCCTCGCACCCAGTACATCGGTACTGTCTTCCAGCACCACAGTCCCGAGTTCATACACGATACTCAAGCTGTCCATGGTGATCGGACCGACGGGATAAAGCGGACTTTGTTGTAGCCCGGGCACCACGCCACTGACCGTATTGATGACCTGATCGGGACCGTTGCTCAGGATGAGCCCCGCCTCAAAAAGGCGATTTTTTCCGGCATATTCCCAGCCCTCTCCTGCAGAACCCAACTGATCGACAAAGCCCAAATTCCCGTCCTGGGTAATGCTAAGCCGGATACTATCCGTGCGATGGGTCAAATAGACCGGGTTGTCTATTTCCGCGTTCTGAGCAAAAAACTCCGCATCCCGGTAATTGGCTGAATCGGTCAGGTGGAGAAAAAAGGGCAGTCTGCTTTGGCCGGCAGTATCGGCGATCACATAACGAAAACGAATCTCTGCTTCAGCCTCCGCAATCAGTCCAGGGAGGGTAGCCAGGGAATCCAGCAAGGTCAAAGCGGAATCATTGGTACGGAGGAGAAAATACAAAGCTCCCGCATCTTCCAAATAGTTGCGCAGGCGCAAACTCAGGTCTACCGTATCGCCGGGATGGATCACCCCATCTCCCCCACTCTCCTGAAAGCGGACTTCCCGCAGGCGGACTGAGGGAGAGCTCGGCGCAGAGACGGCTCGAAAGGCGTTGATCCGTCCTTGCACAATGGAGTCGCCATAGGGCACATTGGCAGAGCGGATGTCATCGCAACTCATGCGGATTCGCTCAGCGATTTCCACCGGACCAAGTTGGGGAAAACGGGTTTTGACCAAGGCCGCCAGGGCGCAGGTATTGGGCGTGGCCATGGAAGTCCCGGAGCGGAATTCGTAGCCATTATTGGAGGTCGTACTCCAGATGATGCTGCCCGGCGCATAGACATCCATGCTGATGCCGTAATTGGTGAAGGAGGACAAGGTATCATTGACCCGGCTGCTGGCGCCGACAGAAAGCACGTCGGGATACATAGCCGGATAAAAAGGACGCAGATCATTGTTGAAAAAATCGTTACCTGCTGCCGCCACAACCAGCGAGCCGTTGGCCGTAGCGAACCGAATAATCTCTGCGGTCAGGTCGGAATAGCTCCTTCCCCCAAAACTACAGTTGATGATATCTGCGCCCATTAGAGCGGCATACAGAATGCCCTGGGCGCTATATTGAATCGCCCGGTCAAAGTCTATATGTGAAGCATTGATAGGCATAAAGCGGGCGTTCCAGCTAATGCTGGATACCCCAATCTCATTGTCGGTGCGCGCCGCAGCCGTCCCGGCCACGTGGGTACCATGTCCGGCATTGCGAAACAGCAGCGGATCACCGGTAGGGTCTGCTTCATCCGCCGGAAAGTCCCAGCCGTGCACATCATCTATAAAGCCATTGTTATCATCGTCAATCCCATTATTGGGAATCTCGTTGGGATTGGTCCATACGTTGTCAATCAGGTCAGGATGCTGCCACTGGGTTCCTCCATCCACGATAGCGATGACCACATTCCCGGTATCTCCTTTGACAATGTCCCAGGCTTCAGGGGCCATGATGCGCTGCTGGTGAATGAGTTTTTCGTCCGTATAAAAAGTATCATTGGGCACCTCGGTGATTTCGTACCAGAAAAAAGGCTCAGCATACTCAATTTCGGGCCGCTGGCCGAGGCGCTGGCCCAGCGACATGGGGTCGCGCTCTGCTCGATAATACAGGCGATAAACCTTCTTCAATTCGGCCGCCCCGGGCCTTTTACCCACCTTCACAAAAGGAAACATAGGCTCCCATTTTTCTACTTCGTATCCCTGTAATACCGCATCGAGGGCGGGCAATCCACTTTCTACTGCTCCTTCCGAAATCGCCTGAGACTGAGAGAACTTCACCACAAGCTCACCTGAGGGGTAGTTTTGGGCGAAAGTAGCGGACCCTAGCAGGCAAAACATTGCCCATAAGCCTAACCGAATGACTTTTTCCATGAATGAAATTTGGAATGGTAACCAGTAAAAAAGAGAGGGTGTTTTTTCTGAAAACGCCCCTGCAGCTTTTGATCAATTGTAGAAATGAGGCTTGTATTCAGGAAAACGAAATCACGGAAAATAAAGTGGTGTGCCTTCCTGAAGATAGTCTTAAATTAGGGGATCGACTTTGGCTTTCCAACAATTACCTCACTCTATGACCCCCTCCTACCCTATCTTTGATCTGCATTGTGACTTACTGGTCTATTTAGCGCATACCCCTGGTGCAGAAATAGATGCGCCTGAGGATATCGGAGTGGCCCTTACCCATCTTAACCAAGGTCGGGTACGCCTGCAGGTCATGGCGGTCTTTAGCAAAACCATGCCGGGGAGTGAGGCTTTTGCGGATGCAGAGTGGGAAAAGTACGCCTGGCTTCGTGAGCAGGCAGCTTATCAGGATGTCAGGGACGCGGATAGCCTGCCCGGACTGAAGGAGGGACCGATCGGCATCTTGCCTGCCATCGAAAATGCCTCGGGGCTATGTGGAGAAGATAGCTCGCTACAAGACGGGCTTAAAAGGCTGGAAGCCATTCATGAACGCTTTCCCAACCTGCTCTACATTGGCATGACTCACCATACAGAGAATCGCTTTGGGGGCGGAAACAATAGTGGCAATGTAGGCCTCAAAAACGATGGACGTGCCCTGTTGGACGCTATGGACGGAAGAAATATCTGCATAGACCTGGCTCATACCAGCGATGCCCTGGCAGCAGACATCCTGCATCATATCGATCAGCAAGGCCTGAATATTCCGGTACTGGTCAGCCACGCCAATTTCCGCCCCATCAACCAGCATGTGCGCAACCTGACCGATGAGATCGTCCAGGAAGTGATCCGGCGGGGAGGGCTGATCGGCATCAACTTCGTGCGGGATTTTGTAAATCGGGAGCGGGCAGACACCCTTTTTGACCATATCGAATATGGCTGGCAATTTCCTGGAGGAGAACAGACCCTCGCCTGGGGCGGAGATTTTTTTGATCCTCGCGCTATTACTGACCCTGACCGTCAACCACTCTTCCATCCCGAGCACGCCCATGCGGGCTTTTATCCTACCCATCTTCAACGTCTGGCGGAAAGGGGCGCTTCAGAAGAGCGACTGCAGGCTTTTGCCTACCAGAATGTCCTGAATTTCTTACAAAAGCGTTGGACCGCATAGACAGAGGCCCCGCTGACTCCCCTCATCAAGGGAGGTGTAAGATTTTTTCTTTTTCTGTCCGAAAGCCTGCGGAATCTCCCGAATTCTGCCGTTCTTTGCCGCTCATCCCAGCACTATGAATTATCTGGAGTTACTCCGGACCTACCCTCGCTACATTTCCTACGGTGCTTTGCACTACTATTTTTCTGGCCCGGGCCAGACTTTTTTCATCAGCTTATTTGTCCCCTACTTCCTGGTGGCGGCCCAAATCAGCCAGGTGGAATTTGACAGCATTTATGCCCTGGGAACTCTAGCTAGCGCCTTTACCCTGCCCTGGTTGGGCAGTTTGCTGGATCGGCTTAAGCTGCAGCACTTCAGCCTGGTCCTGGGGCTGGTCTATGCCGGGGTCGCGGTCCTGGCCAGTTTTGTCTGGCATCCCTGGTTTTTGCTGGGGGTGGTCTTTGGCTTGCGCCTCTGTGGACAAGGGCTAATGCCCCTGACCGGAGCCACGGCTACCGCTCGCTATTTTGAAGCGGTCCGTGGTAAAGCACTTTCGCTGGTGAGCTTTGGGGTCTCCATTGCGGAGATCACCCTTCCCCTGCTGATCGTAGCCGCCATCGCTGCCTTTACCTGGCAAACGACCTGGTGGCTGGTAGCAGGAACCATTTTACTGGTATTTGTTCCGGCTATCCTGGTGCTGGTCCCTTCAAAAGATGAATTTCATTTTAATCAGGAAGGAAAAAAGGCCGCACAGGGATTGGGAGGCGGAAAGTCCCGCAAAGAAGTGATGCGTGATCCCTACTTCTACGGCATCGTATTAGTTATGATGTTTATGCCATTTTTCACCACGGGCATCGTCATCAATAAAAACCTGCTGACGGAAGCCTATGGCTGGTCAGAAGCCCATTTAGCATGGGGCTTAACCCTTTTTGGCATTGCGCGACTGCTCGTCAATGTGCTGGCGGGCCCCCTGATCGATCGCTATTCAGCCCGGCGGGTATTTAGCTATCAGTTGATCCCCTTAGGGCTATCTTGTCTGCTTCTGGCCCTATTCCCATCGGCCACCATGGTGCTGGTCTTTTTTACCCTGGCCGGTATGTCGAGCAGTTTCAATTCTATTACCAGCACAGCGCTATGGGCAGAGATTTACGGCACCTTACACTTTGGGGCGATCCGCAGTCTGGCTTCCACCATCATGGTATTCTCTACCGCTTTGGCACCCGTCATCTTAGGATATGGCATGGAAGTACCAGATCGTATCCCGGTTACCCTGCTGATTTGTGCCGGCATTTGTTTGGGCTTACTCATCCTGGGTCTATGGCTGACCCGGCAAGTGAAACCCTTCAAATCCGAGGGGCTGCGCGATCGGTAAAAAGCGAGAAAAGCAAGGCAAAAAGTAGGCATTCAGCCACCTGTAAAGGGGCTATGTAAGCTTTTTGGCCAGATTTCCAGGCGGCGTTGACCCCTTACGTAAACTTTTGATTTTACCCGCCTTTGGCAGGGAAGTTGGGCCAAAATGTCTGGGAAGCCAGCCTTTCCCAAGCTCATTTCAGCACTGTTTGGTTCTTTCTTGTAATTCCCTGTTTACCATTTAACCTGTTACTATGCGTTTCCAATTGTGGACATTCCTTTGTCTATTTTGGCTTAATGTACCCCTCGCTTTCACTCAACCCGAAGTTCAGTATTTCGAACGTGTTACAGATTTCTATCAGGAATTTGTGCAAGACGGCAAACTCAACTATGAGGCTTTGCAGGCCAATCCTAAGTCTCTACAGATTCTTCAGCCGACCATTGAAACTTTTGGGGTCAAATATCTGCGGCATGATGTAAAGGCCGCTTTCCTGGCCAATACCTACAACCTGCTGGTCATCAAAACCATTCTGGAAGGCTATCCCAATGTTCAAGGCCGGCAGCTACAGATGAGCCTGGCCAAAAAACGGTTTGTGATTGGGGGCAAAAACCGCCAGTTGCGGCAACTCAAGCAGGAATTAATCTTCGGACATTCAGACCCGCGTTGGTATTTCGCCCTGGCTGACGGCAACCTGTTGGGTGCTCCTTTACCAGACTCAGCCTACACCGAAGAAAACATGGAGCGGCTCCTGGATCAACAGGTCTTTCGCCTTTTCAATGATTCGCTGCATATCCATATCGTTCCGGAGACGCGTCAGATTGTCCTTTCGCCTCTCTTGAGCGGGTACCTCCAGGAGGTGAAAGGCGACCACTTTGCCTTCCGGAGCCTCATTAATCAATATCGAACCACTTCCCTACCGATGGGCTTTGAGTTCACCCATGGCAGTTATGTCTGGCATCTGAATGATGTAAGTCAGAACATGGACAGCCTGAACCTCAGCCAATCGAGCGGAGCGGAGAGCTTTTCCTCCGTCCAGCCTTCCATGATGGGAGAAAGCACCAATATTCAAGCCTATACGCCTGCCAAGGTCCTGGAGAAAGGCATCTTTAGTGCCAGTCTGGACCAGCAACTCCAGGCCAGTAGCCGGATCTACACGGAAGACGGCATTCCGTTTGATCTGCCCAGTGGTCAGGGCTTTTCTGCTAACCGCTTGTCGGTAAAGGCAGGTCTCACCACCCATCCGCGGCTCGAAGTGGGGCTCTCTTTTGAGAGCCAGAAGCATACCTTCGGGCTGGATTCCACCCAATCGGTTTTCAGCAGCCTGAAAAACTACCCGGACTCCCTGGGCATCATGCAGGAGAACCATCGTTTTATTGGTCCACTGATCCGCATTGTTCCCTTTAAGAACATGCCGCACTTTTCTATTGGCAGCCGGATAGCTTTACCTCTCGGGGGAAACGACAGTATCCCCACCCAACTCAATCCTGGACAGCAGTGGCATCATCAGTTGTTTTACGATTTCCTCATGGGCAGATTCCAGCTCTACATGGAAACGGGCCTGCAGTATGAGCGCAAGACCCTGAGTGATTCTACCATGGGCATTGCTCAAATGAGTTTCCCGACTGGCTTTACCTTTGTGTTTAGTCCTAATACCAAATTGATGGTGCAGGGAAACCTGGGCTACCGCTACCAATTCAGACAGGAAAGCTGGTTCCTCGAATCAGAAGAACTCAACTCTACGCCTCAGCAGCTCACCGGAGGCCTGGGCGTAAGATATCAGTTGACAGAAAAAATAGATGTGCACCTAATGACCCGTCAGACCCTGGCCGGCGTTTCTGCTCCAGTCCAGGCTAACTGGCAGTTACAACTCCGGATGATCCTTTGATCTAGGGACCGAGGGTAATATCCTGGTCCATGCGGCGCGCATTGGCAATCAGGATCACCGCAGAAATCAGCATAATCAATCCTAACAGGGCGACTGCATATACGATGTGGTCGCCCTGTCCGTCTGCGGAGAAAAAAGGTAGGGCCAGTAAGCCAATAAAACTCACCCTAGCCATGACATTGGCGACGGTGAAAATGGAATTGACCCGGCCGATCACTTCATTGGGCACTAGCTTGACCAGATAAGTAATCCTGAGAATCCGGGCTCCGGCATTACAAATGCCCAGGGCCAGGGCAGCGCCAAGGGTAATCCAGATGGACTGAGTCAAACTGAGGAGCAGATAAAAGCCGCCGGCCGCGATCAGCAGAAAAATCACTTGTCGGATGAGATTTTTATTTCGGACAAAAGCACTCAGTCCAATAAGTCCTGCGGAGATCGCCCCAATGGCATAGAAGCCTTTGAAAAGGGACAGAATGGCCGCGGATTCCTGGAGATAATCTTTTACATAAATGGGCGCAATCACCTGAATGACCACCAGCAAAGAGAAAAAGATCACATAGGAGGTTAACCCAAAAATCAGAATTTCCTGACGGGACCAGAGATACCGAAAACCAAACTTCAAACGTACCCAGGCGTTGCCTTGTTCTTTACGGGCTCGGGGTTTGGGGCGGTAAGGGATTTGACTGATAAGTAAAAAGCCCAGGATATAGGTACAGCCATCCAGAAAAAATATCTCCGCGAGGGACCAGGCTTCGAAACGCCAGGCTTCCGGCCACCAGCTCAGATCCATGGTTCCATCCAGTAACAGGGCCCCCGTCATCATGCCAAGAAAGTTGGTGGTCTGTCCTTGAATCTCGATGGCACTGTTTACTTTTCCATACAATTGTGGCTCGAACAACTCCTGCACAAAGGCATATAAATTCGGGTAATGCACATTGTACGTAAAAATGGTAATGGTAAAAATCAGGGCGCTGCACCAGAAGGGCATCACCCCTAACCAAAAACCCAGGCTGGCAATGCTAAGCAGGATGCAGGCATCTACTCCGGTCAGGGTGAGAAAGATGTGCTTACGGTTGTATTTATCGACCAGGGTACCGGCATACAAAGACCAAAAAAGGGATACAAAAGTTACGCTGGCTACCAGGACGGCATTCTGGAATTTGCCGCCGGGAGATTGAATGACGTACCAGGGAATAGCCAACATGGTGATCCCCTGGGCAAAGCCAGAAATGGAGTTGGCAGAGAATAAAAGTATGAGGGTACGGAGGTGTGCCTTCACATGTGTTAAATAGCCCCAAATATAAAGAGGGGAAGGACAATTAACTAGTCCAACCCCTACATACGGAAAAATACGAATTCGTCTTTTTCCCGGTATTTTATCAGGTTTCCCTATAAAGGGCGCACCGGAACTCGCAGGCTAATCTTCACCTCATCTCCCATGATCCAACTGGAACTTCCAACGCCATAATCCAGTCTATCCAGGGTTAACTTTCCACTAAACACCTCATTATCAAACTGAAATGGAATCTCCACATTTTTGGAAACGCCTTTGATGGTCAGTTTACCGCTGGCAATATATCCGGATTTTGCTTTCCGGATGCTGGTAGAGACAAAGGTCATCTGAGGAAATTTTTCTGCGTCAAAGTAGTCGGTATCCTTCAAACTTTTATCGCGCATACCGATCCCCGTACTGACAGATTTCACCTGGATAAAAGCAGAAATTTTGCTCGTGCTCAATTGGTCTGGCGCAAATCGAATCTCGGCTTTTACCTCCGAAAAATTTCCATCCACATTAAGGCCAGCATTTTTGATGACAAAGTCTACCTTGGTTTGGTCTGCCTGTATATTCCAGGATGGAGCCTGAGCGAGCAGGACACTGCCCATCCCCAATCCCATGATCAGAAGGGTGATGATTGATTTCATTTTTATTACGGATAATATTCTTTCAAGCCTGGGCTTTGCTTTTCCTTTTTCACCACACCCAGTCATCAGATATATAAACGGATTCAGGGATGGATAGTTAGAAAAAGCCCGCTGCTTCAGGCACAAAAAATCGCAGCTTAGACCAGGCTGTTTCCGCTTCAGAGAAAAAAATAGTCCGAGATTTGCATCAATGAAGGAAAATGGCCTTTGCCATACGGTCTTTCCAGCAAATGTTAAAGTTTTTTTAACGCCGTGGTTGAGAAGAAACCAGGGGGCTAGCTGACCGTTTGACTGTATAGCAGTGGTACATATTTACCCATGCCTAAGATCAATACTATGAAACAAATCCTTACCACCATCCTGGTTTCTCTTGTAGTAAGTGGGACTGCCATAGGATTGTATCATGTTAGCCTGGGCCGCCAACAGGCCGAGGCGCTCCCCTTACCGACCGAAGGGATCCCGGAAGCCGATGATTTCGCGGTACAGGTTACCCATCGCAGTATGCCAGGTCTGGCTGCCTCGGAAGCTCCGGTAGATTTTTTAGGAGCAGCCAGTAAAGCCATGCCAGCCGTGGTTCACATTAAGTCCTATCAAAGCTATTCCCGCAACAGCTATGACCCTTTTTATGAATTCTTTGGCATGGCTCCCCGGAAGAACAATTCCTCCCAGCATACTTCCAGTGGCTCAGGCGTTATCATCAGTTCAGATGGCTACATCGTCACCAACAATCACGTTATCAAGGATGCGGATGAATTGACGGTCATCATGGCTGATAATCGTTCCTATCAGGCTACAGTGATTGGCACCGATCCTTCCACCGATTTAGGCTTGATCAAAATACAGGAGCAGGACCTTCCTACGCTGGAACTGGCCGATTCTGACCAGGCGCAAGTGGGAGAATGGGTCCTCGCAGTAGGCAATCCCTTTAGCCTGGCCTCTACCGCCACGGCGGGAATCGTGAGTGCCATCGGGCGGGACCTGGAGATCATCAAGGATCAGATGGCCATTGAATCTTTCATTCAAACCGACGCTGCCGTCAATCCTGGAAACAGCGGAGGAGCCCTGGTCAACCTGGAAGGCAGGCTACTGGGCGTCAATACGGCGATCGCGTCTCCCACCGGAACCTATGCAGGATATGCTTTTGCCGTCCCAGCCAACATCGTCAAAAAAGTCGTAACCGACCTCAAGCAATATGGCTCTGTCCAACGCGCTTTCCTCGGTATCCGTTCCGCCCGTCCGTTGACCGGTAGCATGGCCCGGAAGATGGGCATCCCCTTAACCGAAGGAGTATTAATCGAAGGAGTCGCTGAATTTGGGGGCGCCTACAAAGCAGGCGTTAAGGCAGGAGACATCGTGGTTAGCATTGACGGGATCAAAATTCGCAACGATGCCAAGTTGTTAGAATTGGTGGGACGCAACCGTCCCGGTGATATTATCGATGTAAAAGTATACCGGGAAAAAGTTTATAAGACCTTTAAGGTTACCCTGACCAATGAGGATGGGACCACGGAAATCCTGGCCCCAGCACGAAACGAAACCCTGAATTTCCTGGGTGTGGAGATTCGAGCTCTGACCCAGACCGAGATGAATCGACTTGGGGTGGAACGGGGCATCCTCGTCAGTAAACTCTACGCTGGTAAGCTCAGACAGGAAACAGAAATCAAGGAGAATTTCATCATCCTGAAATTAAACGGACAATCTGTGAGTGATGTGGATAGCCTGACCAAGGAATTAGAAGGCTATCAAGGCACCCTACAACTGACAGGCTTCTACCCTCGCTATAACCGGCTATTTACCTATAGCCTCGAGTTGGAAGGCCCCGGTGCCAAGGAAGAAGGAAGTCCGGAATAAAACGAAAGTTAGATTAGATTTCACATAAAAAGCAGGAGCCCTATACGGACTCCTGCTTTGTTTTATCTCTAAAAGTCAGCCTTACTGGACCATGATTTTGCGACTGAGTTTTCCTTGCGCGGTCTTGATTTCCAGCGCATAGATACCCGCGGCCCGCCCCGTAAGATCAATCAGCTCGCTATAGCTCAGCACTTCTCCTTCCTCATCTGATGCCCAGCAGACTCGGCCCTGAGGATCGTACACCTTTACATTCAGGACACCACTCTCTGCCAGAATCAGATCAAGCTGAAAATTCCCATCCATAGAGGGGTTCGGGAAAACAGACATTTGATTGATACCCGCTTCGGCCAGTTTCTCTACCAGATCAGCATTCTCTATGATGGTTACGCTTACATCACTAACCGGACAATCGTTGGCGTCGGTAATGCTCACCTCATAGGTTCCTGGACTCAGGTTTTCTGCGGTGGCACCCCTTTGGTTGGGCAGACTTTTCCAATCAAAGTTATAAGGGGGGGTTCCTCCCGATACTTCAATCGTTACGGACCCATTACCACTACCATCATCCGGGCTGGAAACCACACTCTTTACTTCTGCGACAGAAGGTTCTTTGACCTGGGTACTATATAAGGCAGTTTTGCAGCCGTTGGCATCTTCTACGGTTACGGAATAGGAAGCAGGGGCAAGACCGTTTGCGGTAGCTGTAGTCTCTCCATGAAGCCACTGATAGGCATACGGTTTTTTCCCGCCTGCTACATACAGCGTGGCCGAGCCATCCTGGGTTCCTTTACAACTGGTGTTTTCGCCTACGATAATGGCTCTTGGTCCAGGCTTTTCTCCAATGACCACCTTAAGATCAAAGCTACAGCCAACGGTATCACTCACTTGCACTTCATAGGTCCCGGCCGCCAGATCGGTCAGATTCGGAGCCACACTGCCGTCATGCTGCCAGGAGAAACTAAAGGGATGCAGGCCTCCATCTACGGATAGTTGGATAGTGCCGTCCTCTTTACCACAAGAAGCATCCGATACTGCCAGGGTATGGGTAATAGGGTCACCACTGGGGCAGATGTAAATACCCGGAGATTTACTCGCGGCTAAAATAGACTGGTCCTGGTCATTTTGTACAAAACTTACCAAGTGCAAAAAGCTCCCCTCAAACCTGGGAACAATGGCATATTTTCCATTTACGGTGGTAGCTTCCCCGGCCTGATTGGTCAAAGCAGTACCTGCCTGACTAGGCAGCATATACCGCATGATATCAAAAAACTCTCTCTCCCCATTGGTCCCGGGAGCGGAAGCAAAGATCCGCTCATCCTGTACGACGGCTACCCGAAGCACCAGGTTTGCGCTGGATTTTTCGGTTGCCAACTGAGTTGCTTTTACCGCTACCACCAGTTCCCCAAACTCATCTACAGAAAGGTCCTGGTCCAGGAAGAAACGATTCTGGTCATTGTATTCATTCTGGATTTGAGGCAGGGTTACGCTGGCGGGAGAGCCGCGAAACTCATTTCCAGCCAACACTGTAGTGGGCACCCCGTTGACTGTGTAGTAGGAAATGCGATCCCCATTATCGTTGGGGTTGAATAGATATCTTTCGTCATTATTTGAACCGGGCCACCAGCCAGTATATTTGATTGCAGCGGTTTTCTCCGGGTGGGCAAAAATCAGGTTATCCAGGGCAGGATTGAATGCCGCGCAGGGCCCACAATTCCACTGCGTAAAGGCCTCAATCAAGGCAAGTTTCGGCTGAACCTGATCTGCAACGATGACCGTTTGGGTGAGTTGGTTGTCTCCAGGATTGCTATCGTCTTCACCATTGGGATTTTCCAACCAGAAGTCAATTTTGTAAGTCCCTGCTTCTTCTGGAATCCAGGGCACACCATGATTCATCACCAGGCTATTGGGTACCTCCCGCAAAGTGTACTTCACCGGGGTTCCATCATTGATAGCATAATAAAGATCAACTGAGACGAGCTCTTGTGTGCCAAAGCTCTGAAAAGATCCTTTTAATACGAAGGGAGCTTTTTCAATATCGACCATGGTGCCGATATCAAGACTTAAGGCCCGGAGATCAAAGCGAGGCTGACTCCAGGCATAACTGCAAACCAGGAGGAGACACAGGAGAGGGAAAAGCTTTTTCATGCGAAAGGGATTGGTCAAGAGAAGTGGCGAAAGAAGTTATGGTAAAAAGGGGGTAGCGAGTGTGTATGTGGATTAATGAAAGGGTAATTTAATAAATCATGCGCCAAGGATCAAAAAGGACCCCCATACAGCCGATTAAGGCAGGTATGGGGGTCCTTGGGAAATAACTGTTGGGCTTATTTCAGCACCACTTTGGTATGCGCAGAACCAGTAGAGGTCCGTAGGCTCAGCATATACATGCCAGCTGGCAAGGCTTCCAGAGAAAGGGTTTCTTTCACCTGCATCCTCTGGCTTAAATCCTGAGAAAAGACCAGCTTTCCATTCGCATCGAACAGGGAGATCCCCAGCGCCTCAGGCCTTACCAAATCAAGGTTAAGGTGGAGAATACCGTTAGAGGGGTTTGGATAAATTTCAAAGTTTTCGATGCCTGCCTGGTTAAGATCCTCTTCCAGACCGGTATTGTTGTCAACGGTTACCGTGGTAGTACCCAGATCACATCCGTTGTAATCGGTAACCGTTACCGTGTAGCTACCCGCAGAAAGGCCAGTAGCAGTGCTGAATTTCTGATTAGGCTGTCCTGACCAGTCAAAGGTGTAAGGATGGGTACCACCCGCAGCGGTAACCGTACCTGTACCATTGTTGGTTCCGTTATCCGGCGTAGAGGAAGAACCAGTAATGCCACCCTGGGTAGCATCTATGACGGTAACTGTAGTCATAGGAGCCGTACATCCACCCGCATCGGTTACAGTGAGGAAATATGTTCCAGGCGTTACATTGCTCAGATCTTTGGTGGTTTCACCGCTGCTCCAGGAGTAGGTATAAGGAGATACTCCCCCAGCTACATACACGTTCACAGAACCGTCATTGTCTCCTTTACAGGTAGGCGTTTCAGGTACTGCGATTACTTTCGGAGGATCCTTTTGTTCTACAATGCCACTTACGGTAAACTGGCAGCTAGCACCGTCGTCCACGTTCACGGTATAGGTACCAGGGGCGAGGTTAGAAACGGTATTTCCGGTAGAACCATCATGGGCCCAGGAGTAAGTGAAGCTATTGGAACCACCGGTAGAGATGACGGCGATAGAACCATTACTGGAACCACAGGAAGCATCCGTAGCGGTTACCTGAGGAACGACCTTTCCACCACCAGGGCAGAAATAAACGCCTTCCGAACGGGTAGACATGAAAATTTCCTGATCAATATCTCCCTGAACAAAGGCCACCACCCGCATGAAACTTTCATCAAAGCGAGGATCAACCGGATAGGAACCGGTAACGGTGACCGGTGTACCTATAGGCACGGAAATAGGCGTACCATCTTCATTAGGTACCATGTAGCGCATGATATCCAAAAACTCCGTTTCTCCATTGGAGCCAGGAGCAGTGGCGTAGTGGCGCTCATCCTGAACGACAGCTACCCGAAGTACGAGATCACTCCTATTTACATCTGCTTGCTGGGTAGCCACCACATTTACCTGCATCATTCCATTAGCCATGCTCAGAGAGGCATCTATTTCAAATACCCCAGCACGATCATTTTCAAAATCAATCATCGGCAAGCTGATCCCTGCAGGACCACCGGTATAAACATTACCGGCAAAGATCGTTCTGGGAACGCCGGTTACATTGTAATAAGCAATCCGGTCATCATTGTCTGTTGGATTGAAGAGGTGACGCTCATCATTATCCGCCCCAGGCCACCATCCGGTGTATTTAATTACCGAAGCCTTTCCAGGATTGGCCAGGAGCATATTGTCCAGGGCAGGATTCTGAGAGGCACAAGGACCACAGTTCCACTGCGTGAAGGACTCAACCAGGGCCTGACGACGCGGCAGTCCGTCCTTTACGGTTATTCTTCTGACAATTTTATTATTGGAAGGCTTTCCATCAGGTTCGCCATTAGGATTGGCCGCCCAGAATTCAATGTCGTACTCTCCAGGGGTGGCAGGAATCCAGGGAACTCCGTGCTCCAGGAGGAGGTTATTTGGCGCATTGCTCACATGATAATCAACCAGGTTGCCACCATCAATGGTGTACACCAGATCCGCACTGATCAGAAAATCACTGCCGATATTGGTAAACTGGCCTTTGATGACAAAGGGCGCATCGTTGATGTCCACAATCGGATCAATATCCAGGGTCAGGGCTTCCAGGTCGATCTTAGGCTGTTCTCCCGGAGCAAACAGATAGTAGCTGTTGTCAGAAGGTGAAGCGTCATCGTTCGCAAGACTTCCTATACTAGGAGATCCATCCACCTCAACGGCGAAGTACTGGTTTACCTGTACCCCTAGCGTCATGGTTGGATTGGAACAAAACAACGCTTTGCGCTGATCTACGATATAGATGTTGTTGGAGCCTTCTTCCAGGACGATGCTCCAAAACATATTACAGAAGGAGTTCCCTTCTTCGTATCCATAGTTTACAAATTGAATCCACATCTGGCGGTTGGGAGATTTTCCCAGGACGCGCACCGCAATCTTATCGTCAGCCGCCTTGGCATCCAGTCCCCACACCATGACAGACTTGTCAGGAATCAGGCTAGATGGCAGGGTCGTATTGTCTGCGGTGGGTGCTTCGTTAGCATTCGTAGAAAAGGTCAGTACCCCTGAGGTAGAAACCTTGAATTGAGAGGCCACCTGACCGTCAAAATAAAAGGTAAAAGGTACGTTTTGGATAGGAGACCAGGCAGGATTTGATGAAGGTCCACTGTGGATGATCATCCAACCCTGATCCAGACCGGAACCAGCAGGTTCTTCGTCCAGGGTGTTAATTCCTCCAGGATTTTGTCCAGCGTTTTGAAATGGCAGGTAAAAATAGCCAGGGGCTGGTTGAGCCCACAAAGCTACGCATCCAACCATCATTAAGAGAGTAAGCGTAAATTTTCTCATAGTCGCCATTGTTAAGAACCTAGGCGGAGAGGGGAATCTCTCAGTTTGGGTTCACGTTGATGGGATGTGGTTTCGTTAAAAATCAATTAGGTAATTCTCAAATATAAAAAAAAAATATCCTTAGTCCCTAGGCCACAAGGCCTTTCATATAGGATTTACCGAATTATCCATATTTTCTTAGCCTGGAAATAAAATCTGTTAAGGTGGTGGTGAGCTTTTTTAGCTGATCTTCAGGCTTTAGCAAGCTGCTTCTTTCACCCTGATGGCGTCGATTGTCCCAGGCCATCTTCAGCTCAAATCGGGACTGATCCTGCATCAATATGGCTGATTTTCCTTTCCATTGAGCGCCCAGATATTCTTGCTCCGTTTGCCCGGGCGTAGGTACCAGCAGTAAGGGGGGAATGGGCAAAAAAGTATAATCCATTAAGCTGCTGTAACCGGGGCGGGAGACCAGCAGATCCGCCCCCGCAATCAGTTCCGCCAGGGTGTTCCCGTCTACCCAGGATCGGGTCTGGATCAGGGGGCCTGGGTCTTCAGCCAGTTCCGCTGGTTTTCCCCTCGCCAAAAGCGTGGGAATTGCCGCTGCTTTTGCCTGAAGCAGAATTTGTTCCTCCCACATGCTTCGCTGAGGTTCCGGCCCGGATAGAATGGCCAACATATAGGCCCCATTCTTTTCCTCCCTATCCTTTGAAAGCTGGTATTCAGGAAGCATAAATCGCGAAAGCAAACCAATATAAGTGATCCGCGCAGAAGGCGCTGGATGGGAAAGTTTCCCACTGAAACCCGGTGCAGTGGCCACATCCGGCACCCAGATTTCGTCAAAAGGGCGCATCGCCCGCTGATGGAGGAAGTTGACCAGGGGCTGTAACCAGGACCAGGGGGAAAGGGGATATAATTGGTGGGTTACAAAAACTGACAAACGACCTGGAAGGTGAAGACCATAACGGTTGTCAGAAATGACTGCAGCCAAGTCGTGGTCCTCTGCATAGCGGCGCAGGACTTTTTTTTCTTGATGAATGACCCTTATCAAGCGCGGAACCTGCCGGAGAATCGCTCCCCCTTGCCGAGCCCCTTTGCTGTAGCGAACCCGATAGGCGGGCAATTCCAGATAGGGAAGGTCCGGGAATTGGTTTCGGAGAAAAACCAGGCTATGTCCGCTGCCTGCCAGATGAACCCGAAGCCCCAACTCCCGCAGCACATGAATGATCGGAACCATGCGGGTAGCATGCCCCAATCCCCAGTCAAGAGCGGCCACCAGTACATGCGGGGAAGTCGGCATAAGCGAAGGTCGAATCGGTCAATTACTCCTGCCTTAAAGATAGGATAAAAAAAAAGCCCGCTTGTTGCGGGCTTTACGCTAAAAGTAGTAGTAATCCTGTCGCCTGACGTAAAAGACACTGTCTGTTATCTAAAGCCAGGCGATCTCGAGGGCTTTAAGTAATTAGTAGTAGTAGGCCTTTTTATTATCAATTTCGCAATCTCAAGATAAGGAGCCCTCTGGATTTTTCCTATTTAAGAGCTTTTTTTTATCCACAATCTTGCCCAAATCGCTCAAATAGGGATTTTTATATCCTTCCCTCCCTTTACAAAATTCTCAACGTTCTCGAGCTTTTTCAAGGACCCGATTCCCAAATTCACAAGGGAATAAGGAACATGATAAATATTTAGTAAAAAAGAACACAGCCCGCAAATATTGCGGGCTGTGTAAAATATGCATCTGATATTTCTGTCGGAGAGATATGGAGCCTATTTATTGCCCATGATCTCTGCCTTTTTAGCGTTGTATTCTTCTTCGGTAATCTTACCATCCTTGAAGCGCTCAAACCATTTGTCGATGATCTCCATTTTCTCATCCTCAGACATGGCTGGGGCAGCGTTATTGCCACCGGCATTACCCTGAGCCATTTGATTCATCATCATTTGTCCCATGGCCAGTCCGGTTCCCATATCAATACCCGCATTGCCTCCACCGGGATTCTCAGCAGACTTCTGCACAGCATTGGCGGCCTGAAACTGCATGAAGCGGTTCATATCGCCTACCATGTTCATCTGGGTATTCTTGCGGAGGTACTCCTGCAGTTCTGGTGGCAGGGTGATGCTCTGGATGCTGAAGTCGGTCAGTTCCAGGCCAAAGGAGGTCAGATAGTCCGCGATGCGGGGCTGGAGGGCCTGTACAAACTCAGTCTTATTGGCCTGCATCTGCACAAAAGAGAAATCATTCTCTGCCATCTCCGCTACAATCTCCGTAAAGCGATCTACCAGTTTGCCGCGCAGCATACCGTCAATGTCGGAAAGGCTTACTACAGGATTGGTTCCGGCAAACTCCTTAAAGAAGGTTTCAAAATCTGTGATGCGGAAGTTATAAGAACCGAACGCCCGGAATTCTACTTGACCAAATTTGCTGTCAGGAATGGTTACCGGACTGGGGGTACCCCATTTGTTGTCCGTAAACTGTCGGGTGTTGAAAAAGTATATATCAACTTTGAAAGGGGAATCGAAGCCGTATTTCCACGAGTTGATCGTGGTCATGATGGGCATGTTGCGCGTGGTCAGCTCATGGCGTCCAGGCTCAAATACATCAGCCATTTTACCCTCATTGATCAGGATAGCCGCCTGGGCTTCTCTTACGGTCAACTGGGCGCCCATTTTCACCTCTTTGTCCTGGTCTGGAAACTTCCATACCATCACATCGCGGGAATAGTCTACCCACTCGATTATATCTATAAATTGCCCTTTGATAAAGTCAAATAGTCCCATTTTCTACTTGTTGTTGTATGTTTTGATTGTTGGTTGGAAAATAAACATAAATTTGGTCAGTGCCTATTTCAAGCCGGGATTTGGCCTGAGCTTTGGCTTTTTTTGACCGGTATCCGCGCTTTGGACGGTAGTTTTTGCGTCAGGTCTCTTATAAAGTGGGACCGTAGAGCAAGGCTCACCATAACTCAACTTCTTCGCGAAAGGCAGCAGTCGCCGCATGGCTTCTACATACACCCCGGCTGGAATCTGGATATCGCTACAGCCTTTTACTACCACTGGCTTGCCTTCAAATTGAGAAAAATCCAGCTGGTCCAGCGCCTGTCGAAAGAGTTGGGTTTCCAATTCTTCCAACGTACCAAAGACGACCGTTTCTGCAAAAGGTTGGAGTTTAGCGGCCAAAAGCATGTAAGCCCATACCTGAATGATGGCATCGGTAGAGCAGTAGATGGCCACGTGGGCTCCCTGATACTGAGACCAATCATGCTCTTTTACCCAACCTCTGAAATCTCGTTCCCGCAAGATCAACCCCTGAAACAGCTGATCCTTGATATCAATCTGCACCCTTTCTCCCGGGGCATGATAGTGCTCCAGTTTAAAGGTAACGATAGGACTATTACTGATACGATTGACAATTTCTCCACTCATATGCTTATCCCTTAAGCCGGTAACAGCCTGCGCCATTCCGGATTGCTTATTGCTTCCTGCAGTCAAAAAAATCGTTTACAAATTTTTCTCTTGTAAGCGGGCCTCTTTAAAATACTGATAATTGACCAGAAAATGGTGCTGCCCGTTATAAGATTTTTGCTGATACTTTTCTACCAACAAGTCGGTTAAGGTGTCCCGGAAGGTATCTATGCCCCATTTCTCATGGGCAGAAATACAGATGACCGGGCCGTGTTCCTGAGCCATCCAGGTCTGATTAAGTTCTTCCCGCTCACTTTCAGACAGCAGGTCAATCTTATTGAAGACCGTCAAAATGGTCTTTTTATCAATGGAGAGCCCCTTGAGCGTTTCTAATACATTGTCGATATGGGAGACAAACTGGGGATGAGAAGCATCCACCACATGCACGAGGATATCGGATTCGCGCGACTCTGCCAGCGTACTTTTAAAGGACTCGATCAGATGGTGCGGTAATTTGCGGATAAATCCTACTGTATCTGATAGCAAAAAGGGAATGCCTTGCAGATTCACTTTTCGCACCGTGGTATCCAGGGTAGCAAAGAGCTTATCTTCTGCCTTGACCTGTGCTTTGGAAATCAGGTTCATCAGGGTGGACTTGCCCACATTCGTATATCCCACCAGGGCTACCCGCACAAATTCTGAGCGGTTTTTCCGGCGCACCGCATCCTGCCGATCAATCTGGGCCAGTTGTTTCTTCAAGTGAGAAATGCGGTCCCGGATGATCCGGCGGTCCGTCTCAATCTCTTTTTCACCCGCTCCTTTCAAGCCGATACCCCCTTTTTGACGAGAAAGGTGGGTCCACATCCCGGTCAGTCTGGGTAGCAGGTATTGGTACTGCGCCAAATCTACCTGCACTTTGGCTTGTTTGGTTTGGGCTCTTTCGGAAAAAATATGCAGAATCAAAGAGGATCGGTCCAGGACTTTTACCTCCAGTTCCTTGCTTAAATTTCGAATCTGAGAAGGGCTGAGATCGTCGTCAAAAATCACCAGATTGGCTTCGGCTTCTTCGACCGCCATTTTCACTTCCTCAATTTTTCCGGAGCCGATATAGGTGGCATTGACAGGCTTATCAAGTTTCTGGATAAAGGAGCGTACCGTTTTAGCCCCGGCTGTCTGAGCCAGGAACGCCAGTTCGTCCAGGTACTCTTTCGCCTGGCTAAAATCCATTTCGCGGGTGCATACGCCTACGAGTATGGCCCGTTCATCCGATTTTTTAAGCCCGTTGAGTTGCTTTTCGATCATATATAGTAAAGGTAGGCATATTAACGTGAAAATCAGTCCATAGGTTAGGAATCCGCAGGCAAAAGGATCGGAAAAGTAAGCTTCCTCCCTGCTTTCTCAATCCAGGAGAGTTCGTGGCGGTATAAAATCGTACCTTTCGCTCTATGTCGCATCCTCTGTCTGTACCGAGTTTATCTCCCCAGGCTTTTTTGAAAAAAGCCGAGCAGGCATCCCTGCCTATCGCAGATGTCCGTTCTCCTGGCGAGTATCAGGAAGGGCATATACCCGGGGCCGTCAACCTGCCGATGTTTGACGACGAGGAGCGAAAAGAAGTAGGGATTATATACAAAAAAGAAGGCCGGGAAGCGGCGATCCGCAAGGGATTAGCTATCGTGGGACCCAACATGCTTTCCTACCTGGATCAGGCCCAAGCCCTGGCTCAGGGAGGTCCACTGCTCCTTCACTGCTGGCGAGGGGGGATGCGTTCCGGTAGCATGGCCTGGCTATTTCAAACCGCAGGACTCGAGGTCGCCACCCTGGCTGGGGGGTATAAAGCCTATCGACAACATCAGCATGCCTTTTTTCAGCAAGCATGGGACCTTAGGGTCGTTGGAGGGGCAACCGGGACGGGAAAAACCGCCATCCTCAAAGCCCTGAGGGAACAGGGAGAGCAAGTCCTCGACCTGGAGGCCTTGGCCAGACATAAAGGCTCGGCTTTTGGTAGCATAGGGCAGGCCAAACAGCCTACGGTGAAGCAGTTCGAAAATGATATGAGCCAGGCGCTTTCCCAATTGGATCCCAGCTCAGTGGTTTGGATAGAGGATGAAAGTCATGCCATAGGCAGGGTTTATATCCCGGTTCCCTTTTGGCATCAGATGCTGGCAGCTCAATTTTTTTTGTTGGAATTACCGAAACCGCAACGAATGGCTCGACTATTGAGGGAGTACGGTAGTGCTGACAAAAAAGCCTTGAAAGAAGCCATGGGAAATATCCAAAAAAGACTAGGAGGTCTGGCTCACCAACAAGCCATACAGAGCCTGGATGAGGGCGATGTTTCTTCCGCGGCTGAATTGGCCCTCGTGTATTATGACAAAGCGTATCAGCATGGTGTGAGCAAACGGAACCCTGATAGCTTGACCAGGGTACCCCTGACACAGGACGATCCCAAACATACGGCCCAATTGCTGCGTTCCCTTATTTCTTAGCCTTCCCTCCTTTATGACAGAAACCAAGCCAATCAGACTTACTCAATTCAGCCATGGGGCCGGGTGCGGCTGTAAGATTTCTCCCGAAGTCCTCAGCACCATTCTCGCCTCTTCTCACCAATTCCTACCCGACCCTAACCTTTTGGTAGGAAACGAATCTCGTGATGATGCAGCTGTTTATGACCTGGGAGACGGGACGGCCATCATTAGCACCACTGATTTTTTCATGCCGATCGTAGACGATGCCCGGGATTTTGGGCAGATTGCCTCGGTCAATGCCCTGAGCGATGTCTACGCCATGGGTGGAACCCCCATCATGGCGGTGGCTATCTTGGGTTGGCCGGTGGATAAGCTCCCGGCAGAACTCGCTCGTGAGGTCCTGGAAGGGGCCCGCAAAGCCTGCTCGGAAGCTGGGATTCCCTTGGCCGGAGGCCACAGCATCGATAGTCCAGAGCCTATTTTCGGGCTGGCCGTTACCGGTCGGGTCAACGTCGCCAACATCCGGCGCAATGACAGCGGTCTCAGAGGCTGCAAACTATTTCTTACGAAACCGCTGGGCGTGGGTATTCTCACTACCGCCGAGAAAAAAGGGAAACTTAAAGCAGAACATCAGACGCTGGCCCGCAACAGCATGGCTCAGTTGAACAAAGCTGGACAACTTTTTGCCAAATATGCCTACGTCAAAGCCATGACCGACGTAACCGGTTTTGGCCTGCTAGGACACCTGCTGGAAATGGCCGAGGGCGCGCGCCTGAGCGCCCGTCTGGACATGGACCGCATCCCTTTGTTGACCGATTTGCATCCTTATATCAAGGAAAAGTGTGTACCAGGAGGCTCAAAGCGAAATTTCCAGAGCTATGGGCATAAAGTCAGCCCCCTGAGCCCGGAACAGCAGGCCATCCTCTGCGACCCCCAAACCAGTGGCGGCCTGCTACTGGCCGTGATCGCGGAATACGAATCTGAATTTTTGCAAGTGGCCCGCAGCCTGGACCTGCACCTGCAAGCCATCGGTGAGTTGACCGAGAAGCAGGAGGTAGGCGTAGAGGTTGTGTAAGCCCGTATATTTTATTCCCCACTTTTCGTTTCACATGCTCCGCCCCCCTGTTTATATTTGCAGGCAAAATCATACGCCTGATATATGAGCACTCCTGCAGTTACCCTCACCGTGGCCGAGCAACTGGGACTTTTGCCCGAAGAATTTGACAAAATCATCCAAATCCTGGGACGGACCCCCAACTTTACCGAGTTGAGTGTTTATTCCGTGATGTGGAGCGAGCATTGTTCCTACAAAAATTCCATTCTGCAACTCAAAACCCTGCCCAGCAAAGGCGAGAAAGTCCTGGCCGGAGCAGGAGAAGAAGGAGCCGGAGCCATGGACCTCGGTAATGGCCTGGGCGTGGTTTTCAAAATGGAGTCTCATAATCATCCTTCGGCTATCGAGCCTTACCAGGGAGCAGCTACGGGCGTAGGCGGCATCCATCGGGATATTTTCAGTATGGGAGCCCGGCCGATTGCTTCCCTCAACTCACTTCGTTTTGGGAGCCTGGACGTAGCCCGGACGCAGTACCTCCTCAAAGGCGTAGTCAAAGGCATCGGGGATTACGGCAATGCCTTTGGGGTGCCCACCGTAGGCGGAGAGGTTTACTTTGATCCCTGCTACCAAACCAATCCGCTGGTCAATGCCATGTCTGTCGGCATCGTAGAACGCGGCAAAACCGCCACCGCAACCGCAGCAGGTCTCGGCAATCCCGTTTTCATCGTAGGTTCTTCTACCGGCAAGGATGGCATTCACGGAGCCACCTTTGCTTCGGAAGATATCTCTGAAGATTCTGAAGAAAAATTGCCTTCCGTACAGGTTGGAGACCCTTTTACCGAAAAACTCCTGCTCGAAGCCACCCTGGAAGCTATTGACACCGGCGTGGTCGTGGGCGTACAAGACATGGGCGCAGCTGGCATTACCTGTGCCACCTGCGAAATGGCCGCCAAAGGAGAAGTAGGCATGGAAGTGTGGCTGGATAAAGTGCCCATGCGGCAGGAAGACATGGAGCCTTTTGAAATTCTTTTATCTGAATCTCAGGAGCGCATGTTGTTTGTCGTGGAAAAAGGCAAGGAGCAGCCTGTCTTCGATATTTTTGACAAATGGGACCTCAACTGCGCCCAGATAGGTGAAGTAACCGATACCGGCTTGCTGCGCTATCACATGCACGGCGAACTAGTCGGAGAAATCCCCGCTCAGTCGCTGGTATTGGGAGGCGGGGCGCCCGTCTATGAGCGTCCCCAAAAAGAGCCTGCTTATTTTGCGGAAATCCGGGCCTTTGATCCGGACAAAATCGCCCAGCCGGAGCATCATGAAAAAGTGATTCGCTTTTTGCTGAACCTCCCTTCTCTGGCTTCGAAAAAATGGGTAACGGAACAGTACGATTCCATGGTCGGCACTGCCAATATGTCCACCAACAAACCCTCTGATGCAGCCATCATCCGGATTCGAGGCCATAAAGAAGCCATCGTCGTTAGTGCAGACTGCAACGCCCGCTACGTACATGCCGACCCGGAAAAAGGGGCGAATCTGGCCGTTTCTGAAGCAGCCCGCAACATCGCCTGTAGCGGCGGTACGCCCCTGGGCGTCACCAACTGCCTCAACTTCGGGAACCCTTACAACCCAGAAGTATATTATCAGTTTGCCAACGCCATCAAGGGCATGGGCGATGCCTGTCGTCGCTTCAACACCCCGGTTACAGGTGGCAACGTATCTCTTTATAATCAATCCGAAGATGGTCCCATCTTCCCTACCCCGACCATTGGCATGGTGGGTATCATGGAAGATCCGGCCAAGGAGCAAATGACCCTGGATTTCAAGCAGGAAGGCGATCAGCTGTTTTTGCTGGGAAAAGTAGTCAATGATATCAACTGCTCGGCTTATCTCTACCACTACCACGGGGTACAGCTTTCACCAGCCCCTTATGTGAACCTGGAAGAAGAGGATCTGGCGCAGCAAAGCATTCTGCGACTCATCCGCCTGGGAGCGATCCAAAGTGCCCATGACCTCTCCGACGGGGGCTTGATTTTCTCCCTCATGGAGTCAGCCTTCCCTCGTGGCCTCGGCTTTTCTATCCAGACGCCGGAACACGTACGCAAAGATGCTTTCCTCTACGGAGAAGCTGGCGGTCGTATCCTGGTTTCTGTAGCCGAGCAAATGCTGCCTGAGTTCCACGAGACTATTCAGGAACAAGGCATAGCCTGCATGGCTTTGGGAACCATAAGCGGGGACACGGTGGAAATTGATGGCGAAAGCCTGATCAGCATTGCCGAGGCAGAAGAACTCTATAACACCGCCCTGACCAATCGTTTGGGGTAGTTTGTGCTAATCGAATTGTACGGGTGCTTGACCGATAAGCTCATTCTCACAGTACAATTTTATCTGATAGGTACCAGGCTCAAAGCTACCTTCCTCAGGATTGACCCAAAAGTTCATCGAAAGAGGTTTGCCCTGATAATTGATGGAGTTCTTTCGGGAAAAAGGATGCTGTTTACCTTTAAAATTAAACCAGCTGTTACCGGTCTGGGGATAAGTCAGGATCTGCCCTCGTGGATTTTCACAAACCATAAAGACGGTCTTGGGAGTGTTGGGGACAGCGCCTTCGGCCACGAGCTGAAAGCTCAGCTTGAGGCTGTCAGTCTGTCGGGACCGAAATACGCCCGGTGTTTTGGCGCGCCGGGAATTATCGGCTTCAAAAGAAATTTGCTCCGCCCGTAGCCAGGCCAGGTCTGGCGGAGGAGGTCCCTGACAAAGGCTGTCCAGATATGCAATATGGGCTTCCAGGCTGTCTTGCTCTACGATCAAACGATGGTTATCCTGGAAGAGGTAGTCCATCTCTTTTCTATACGTTTCGGCAAGGGTAGTTTGCGCCTGTTGGAGCTTTGCTCTCATTTGCTTGATCAGCGCCTGGTCCACTCCCCGTTGCTTTTCCAGTTCCCTGATTCGGTCTTCCATCTGCCCGAGTTTATGGCCCAGGGCTTCCATTTCTTCATGCTTCTGCACCAGCAGGCCCTCGTCTCGTTGATGCATCATCTCGTGGCCCAAATTCAGCGCCTCCAGGGTCGCCAGGTCCCCTTCCAGTTCGATGATTTCATTCTGCATGGCCATCTTTAGGTTAGCGCCCCGGGCACTGCGCTGCATCCAGAACCAGACAAAAGCGCCGATACCAATCAGCACTAACAAGAGCATGGGGATCCAAAGGTAGTTCCAGTCAAAACGGGTATTCATACCAGATCGAATTAAGGATTTTTTTCAGGTAAAAAATTTTACATTTTGTATAAATTACCATGAGCCGAGATTACTCATTTGGACCCTGGCCATGGGAAGATGTCACGCCTCCTGCGCAAATGATCAATCAAGGAAAGCGACCATTGCGAGCCGGGAGGTTTATAGCGATCATAAAAGCTCCTTCCGCCTAAGCCACATCATTTTCTTTAGCATGTTGGAGGTGTACGTGGGGAGAGCCCCCCGACGATGTGCATGTCGGGGTCTCTAAGATCGATTCAGGAACATGGAGACCCCGGATAAGGCTTTTCGCTGTCGCGCAAAGTCTTTTCGGGGTGACATGAAAAATAGATTCGTAAATGGGAAGCAAAACCGACCAAAGAGAGGTGGGCTATCCGGGTCATCTATCCCGACATCCTTATCGTCGGGGTCTCTAAGATCGATTTAGGAACATGGAGACCCAGGATAAGGCTTTTCGCTGTTGCTCAAAGTCTTTCCGGGGTGACATGAAAAATAGATTCGTAAATGGGAAGCAAAACCGACCAAAGAGAGGTGGGCTATCCGGTCATATACCCCAACGATAAGAATGTTGGGGT
>JBCBGC010000008.1:58855-105433 GCA_038527215.1 Bacteroidota bacterium | reverse complement strand
ATGGGCACCGGTGTTTCTGCCTCTTCTACAATGTGCTCAAATGACTCCACAAAGTAGACACTATCTAAAATTTGAAATTGTAATTCAGTTAAGCCTTCGTTCATCTTACCGTCCGTCCTTTCCAGCGATATTGAGAAATCAAATTTCCTGCGATCCCTACCCACAATACATAGGGAATATACACTCCTTCAAGTATGCCCAACCATCGCAGCAAAGGCAAGTTATGAAAAAATTTTCCTGCCTGATACATGAGATAGAGATCGGTCAGCACTTTTAATCCCAGCCCCCCTCCCAGGACCGCCCAATAGGTCGAATCCCAAAAGCCCAATACCAACATAGCCGGAAAAAACCAAAAGCCTATATATGAGAGGAGTTGTACGATATTCACCCTACGATCCAGATAGTTTCGCGCTTTGCTGACCCAGCGGAGTCGCTGAGCTTTCAGACTGGACCAATCTGTTAAAGCAGAAGTATGGACAATGGCTCGTTCATCCTTGGCAAAAGCCAGTTTTTTCCCGGCCCGATGGAATTTTTGCAATAAAAACTCATCATCTCCGGAAGCCACATGTTGGGCATCCTGCAAACCTCCCAGTTCGAAAAACAGGTTTTTTCGGTAGGCCATATTGGCCCCATTACACATATTCGGAGTTCCGGCCAGCAAGGATCCCGCTCCCAGGATGCCCAGGCCCATCACCTCTAAGGCTTGCAAGGCTTCGATAGGCTTGGGCGCATAGGTTAGGGCCACCGGGCCAGACACAAAATCCACCCCCTGGAGAAAGGGCGAAACCAGGGTCTTCAGCCACGCTTCTCCTACTTCGCAATCTGCATCCGTCTGCACAATGATCTCTCCCTTGGCTTGCTCAATACCTGCCTTTAAGGCTGCTTTTTTAAAGGCCTGCGTTTGTCCGGTCACTTGTAGGTCCCAGACATGAAGCTGTGGAGATTGTCGGGCCATTTCCTGAGCCCGGGCCAAGGTGTCGTCCGTGGAATGATCATTGACCAACCAGACCTCCCAGGTTCCCGGATAGCTTTGTTTTAGCACCGTGGCCAGGCAAGTAGCTAATTGATGGGCCTCATTGCGGGCAGGAATGATCACGGAGACGGAAGGCCAAGTTGGAGAAGGAGGGGGAATAGGTTTTTTTTCCCGAGAAAAATACCAGGCCGCTCTCAGGGTAAAGAGCACATAAAACAGCAGGCAAGCTCCGGTAATCCAGGCGATCCAGGCCATTTAGCGCCATTTTAGTTGTTGGATGGCCCTGAGCCCCAATAAAGCTGGAAGCACCAGGTTGATCAGGTACAGGACAAAAGTAGCCGCTACCGCGGTAAAGGCCGTTACGCCAAAGGCACCAAAGATCCAGACTGCCAGCCCTTCCCGAATGCCTAATTCTGTGAAGGCGATATAGGGAACCCAGGATTTCAATAAAAAGAGCAAACCAATCATCATATAGGCCATGCCTACAGGTCCTTCATAACCAAAGGCTAGCAGCAGGAAATAGTATTGGGTAGAAAAAACCAGGTACCTGAGCAGGCCCAAACTGAGCAGTCGGCTCAGAATATGGGGCTTGAGGGTTTTTAAAGCCCTGCTGATCTTATTTTTCACCCATTTTTTAGGCAGAAGATATTCTAAGGGTGTCGCCCATACCCTGGCCAGAAACAACCCCAGGAATAAGCCAATTACCGCCGCCCAGCTGCCCAGTCGTAACCAGAACCAGGTACTTTCAGGGATAGCCCAGGTCTCTTGCCAGGCAAAACCAAATTCGTGATGGACAGCTTCCAGGGCGAGGGCTCCAACCAGCAAGGTAACCCACATCTGAGCCAGGCGGTCCCAAAGCATGCCTATTGCTGCCTCCCAACGGTGGCCTTGCGGCAAGTACAAAAGTCTTCCGCCATACTCTCCTACCCGATTGGGCGTAAAAATGCCCATGCTCAGCCCTGCCAGGACGGCTCGATAAGCCTGACCAAAAGCCCAGTCGGGATAGAAGGGCTTGAGGGTAGTGTACCATTTCCTGGCTTCTAATCCCCAGTTTAGGGGCATAAACAGCAGGGCCAGCAGGGTCCAGCCTACCGCTGTCCAACCCAGTTGGAGGAACATTTCCTGGAAAAGGTCTGCTTCCAGGCGAAGCCGATGAAAGACAAACCACAGAACAAAGAGGGTCACTGCCACCTTCAAGCCTTTGAGGCTATGTTTGGGGAGTCCTTTCAGCCATCGCAAGGCTGCAGGGGAAGGTGAGAGTGGGTTCTGCATGTTTACAAAACTACCAGGAGGTACAGGAATTACAAAGGTTTGGTGGAGATACCCTAACATCTGGAAACATCCCCTTCCGCCTAGCGCCCCCTTCCAAGTCGCAGATCCCGGTACCTCGGGAGAGACTGGCGGGATCATTTGTTGGAGACAGGCCTATGCGAGAGACCATTTCAAGGGGCTGCGGCTAGCGTGAGCGGGGATGTTCTCGACCTCTGTAACATCCCCTTCCGCCCAGCGGCCCCTTCAAAGTCCCAGATCCCGGTACTCCGGGAGCGGGATCATTTGTCGGAGACAGGCCTGCGCGAAAGCCTCTTTGAAGTCGAAGATCCCGGTACCCCGGGAGAAGCTGCGGCTGGTGCGAGCGGGGATGTTCTCGACCTCTGTAACATCCCCTTCCGCCCAGCGGCCCCTTCAAAGGGGCCTGGCGGGATCATTTGTCCGAGACAGGCCTGTGCGAAAGCCACTTTCAAGGGGCTGCGGCTGGTGCGAGCGGGGATGTTTCAGGAGAGAGGTGCACGAAGCGAGAGACCCCGGATAAGACTTTTTCCTTAACAGAAAAAAGTCTTTCCGGGGTGACACTTTTGCTGCTGGCTTGTCTTCGACAAGGCCTGTGCGAAAGCCACCTTCAAGGGGCTGCGGCTGGTGCGAGCGGGGATGTTTCCCAGCTCCTCAGATCCCCAAAGAATCCCTATCTTCGTATCAAATCATTCTCATCTCGTGGATAGAGTCATCATGGGGATAGACCCCGGCACCCAGATTACCGGCTATGGCCTGATTGCCTGCAAAGGCAAAAAAATCCGCATGCTGGCTTGTGGGGAAATTCGCCTGGGGAAAGGCAAAACCCCGCATCCGGAAAGACTCAAAACCATCTTTCAGCGGGTAAAAGGCCTGATCCAGGAATACAAACCGGATGAAATGGCTTTAGAAGCCCCTTTTTATGGGAAAAATGTCCAGTCCATGCTCAAACTGGGCCGTGCCCAGGGCGTCGCCATGGCAGCGGGATTGATGGCTGATCTGCCCATTTATGAATATGCCCCGCGTAAGGTAAAGGTGGCGGTAACCGGACAAGGAGCTGCCAGCAAAGAGCAGGTAAAAGCCATGTTGGAAAAGCTGCTGCAAGTAGAATTGAATTTTCCTGACTACGATGCGACCGATGGCCTGGCCGTGGCAGTTTGCCATTTTTTCCAGGGAAACTTACCGCAAGGAGGATCCGGCCCAAAAGACTGGGCGGCTTTTCTCAAAGAAAATCCTGATCGAAAATTACGCTAACCTAAGGGAGTTGAGCCCGAATATCGGCCGCGATTTGCTCCATTTCCTCCGGGCTAAATTGCTTCCGGGGATTACCCATATCCATGTCTGAAATCTGGTTGATCGGGACCAAATGCACATGGGCATGGGGTACCTCCAGGCCAATGACGGCGGTCCCTACCCGTTCACAGGGAACGGCTTTTTGCAGTCCCCGGGATACTTCACGGGCAAAAAGATGCAGGCCGATGTATAACTCATCGGCCAGATCAAACATGTTGTCCACCTCCACTTTGGGAATGGCCAGGGTGTGTCCTTTGGCCAGGGGACGAATATCCAGAAAAGCGAGAAAGTCATCCGTCTCTGCTACTTTGTAGCAGGGAATCTCGCCGTTGACAATCTTGGTAAAAATGGATGGCATGAAAAGGGAGGGATTAGCGGCTTATGTCAAGCAGCTCAAACTGCATTTTTCCTGCCGGAACATCAATTTCAACGACATCTCCAACTTCTTTGCCAAGGACCGCTTTGCCTACAGGAGACTTGACAGAGAGCTTATTTTGCTTAATGTCTGCTTCCTCTTCCGCCACCAGCATGTAAGTAAAAACCTTATTCACTTTGAGGTTTTTCAATTTTACGGTAGAAAGGATATATGCTTTGCCGGAATCAATTTCCCGGTCGTCCAGAACACGAGCCGTAGCAATGGTCGTTTCCAGTTTTGAGATTTTCAGTTCCAGTAGCCCCTGAGCATCTTTGGCAGCATCGTATTCTGCATTTTCACTCAAGTCCCCCATTTCCCGGGCTTTTTGAATGGCAGCGGCAATTTCGGTTCTGCCTCTCCCTTTCAGGTCTGCTAGTTCTGCTTTGAGCCGCTCATAGCCTTCTTTTGTCAAATATGTCACTTCGCTCATAGCACTGTGATTTGGATTGGTTAAAACTTAGAAAAAGTGATCCGGGAGGAAGACAAATGGCCTCCTTTTTCACCAATTATGATCTAAGAGAGATAAAAAAATAACTGGGTCAACAAGACTTGTTAACCCAATTCCAATTGTTTAGTGTAAACAAATATAGGATTTTTCTGTACGCTATACAAGATATTTTGTTGGGTCTGAAGCAAATACAGCCCTCCTAAAAAGATCGTAATCCACTCAATGTCAGAGGTGTAAATTCCATCCACTCAAATGTTCTAAATAGGAAGATTAGCGGCTGGTTTTTTCGAATCAAGCCCGCTTAAGAAAGCGAACAAACCCTCATATCCATTTTTGTAAGTCCCCTCCCCTCCGCTCTTCTCGTGACCCGCTTTAGGGTATCTTCGTCTTAAACACATCCATGCTTCAGAATATTCCTCCTGCTCAAAGAATAGAATCAGAGGAGAATGTGTATGTTGAAGCACCAAATGAAACAAAGCCTATGAAAAGTAGAATGATTGCCCTGATCATTGCGGGAACTTTTCTCGTGATTGCCTGCAGCAAAGTCGCCTTTACCGGCCGTCGCCAGGCAAAAATGATCCCCTCTTCGCAGATCAATGAAATGAGTTTCGCGGAGTACGACAAATTCCTCAAAGCAAATAAACCCATGAGATCCGGTTCGGCCGTAACCCGGGTAAGACGCATAGGAGATCGTTTGAAAAAAGCCACGGAGATTTATTACCGGGCCAACGGTATGGGAGACCAACTCTCAGAGTTTCAGTGGGAGTTCAATGTGGTAGATGATCCAACGGTCAATGCCTTTTGTATGCCCGGGGGAAAAGTAGTGGTCTATACTGGCATCATAGACGTAGCTAAGGATGATGATGGCCTGGCGGTAGTGATGGGGCACGAAATCGCTCATGCGCTAGCCCACCACGGAAACGAGCGCATGACCCAGCAGTTGGGGGTTCAAGGTGCCCTGATGGGAATCTCAGCCTTTATGGGTGGCTCTACTGATAGTACCTCGCGCAATACCGAGATGGTTTTACTAGCTGCTTCAGGGCTGGCCCAAGTAGGGCTACAGTTGCCCTTTAGCCGCAAGCACGAATCAGAAGCTGATTATATCGGCCTGATGCTGATGGGCATTGCGGGCTATGATGTCAACAAAGCCCCGGCTTTCTGGTCTCGCATGCAAGCCAAGGGAGGCTCACGGGGTCCAGAATTTATTAGTACACATCCTTCCCCGGAAAAGCGGGCTACCAACCTAAGGGAATGGGCCCCTGAAGCCCGACAGATGGGTCAAAAATATCCGATGAAATAAAACCTCCCTAATCTTTCGCTGGAAGTAGTCAATGGTTGCTTCCCAAGTAGATTTTTGCGAATATCCGGGCTGGTAGCCTGGCTTATGCAGCAAAAATCTACTTTTTTTTTCCAGAGAATTTGGCCCGCTCTTTTTCTGCTGATCGGCGGGGCTTTGCTGACCTATACCAGCCTGCGCGCCTACGGGCTCTCCATGACCCATGACGAGAGCAGTACTTTCCTCAACGGCATCGATCAACCGCTCTGGCGCTGTTTTTTCTCCCCGGAATGCTGGGGCACCGCCAATATGCACCTGACCAATACCTTCCTCATGCAGCTCAGCGTGGGAATATTTGGGATTTCCGGCTGGGCGGTCCGCTTGCCTAATTTGCTGGGGCATTTGGTCTACCTAATCTTTTCTTATCGATTGGTCCGCTCCCTCACCGATGACAAACCCCTGCAGTTAGGCAGTTTTGTCCTCCTCAGCTTCCATCCCTACTTACTGGAATTCTTTGCTGTCAGCCGAGGCTACGGGCTGGCCTGCAGTGGGTTGATGGTGACTTTTTACTACCTGCTCCGGTATCAGGCAGAGGGACAAAAAAAATATGCCTGGTATTATAGCCTGGGCCTGGCCTTCGCAGTGATGAGTAATTTTACTTTTCTGCTCTTATACGCAGCGGTAGGGGGTGCGCTGATGTTGGGGATAGGATTTCGGGAAAAAAGCCTACAGGCTATCTGGCAGGAAAAAGCGCAGTTTTATCCCTGGTTAACCGTGGGCGTTGGACTGGCGCTGCTGCTGTATAAACCCCTGAGTTTTCTTAGGGCCGGTGGGGAATTTTCCTATGGTACGGATACCCTATGGGAAAGCTATCAGTTCTTCATCATGGATACGATTCAGGGGGAAGGCTACTTTGGAGCGGTCAACCGGGAAGTTTTTATGGGCATTGGGTTAGCGTTGATGTTAGGAGCCGGATGGTTGGTGATTCAGCATCGGGATCGAATCTTTCAAGGGACTTCGGGCCGTTTTTTTGCGATAGGCTTATTGGTTACGGGATTGATCGTGCTGATGATGGTCTTGCAGTATTATCTCCTGGGGACTAAATATCTTCGCAATCGCACGGCTATAATGTTCGTTCCGCTGGGGGCTTTGTGCTACAGCCTGTTCTTGATGCAATGGGGACGGATTCAGCGATTGGCTGCCCAGATCACGATCGGGGTGTTGGCGGCTTTTGCGGCTTTTCATCTGTTGCGAGCCGGCAATCAGGAATCAGTTCGGGAGTGGGCTTATGACGCGCAAACTCACGCCATGATTCAATACATGACCGAAAAAGAAGCTGCTGAACCGATTCGATTAGGCATGCACTGGTATTTTACCCATGCCTCGAATTTTTATGTACAGGCGGAGGAAATTGAGAAACTTGAGCCCATCATTTATGAGAAGGAGCTGCGGGTGAATGATTACTATCACTACTACTATGTGCGGCCGGAGGATGTAGGAACCTTGGCGGAGTTTTATGAGGTAGAGAGGGCCTTTGGTAGGGTGGGGGTGCTGTTGAGGAAAAAGTTAGCCACGAATGCACGAATTAAAGACTAATCTATAGCTATTCGTCCCTAATTCGTGCATTCGTGGCTTTTTTCACAGGCACAAAAAAGGCCCTAAGCTAAGGCTTCTTTAACCTTGGCAGCAGCTTCGGCCAGGGTGATGGCAGAGGCTACTTTCAGACCTGATTCGTCAATGATTTTGGCGCCCAGCTCAGCATTGGTGCCTTGCAGACGCACGATGATGGGTACCGGAATTTCGCCGATGTTTTTGTAGGCTTCTACTACCCCGTTGGCTACGCGGTCGCAGCGTACGATTCCTCCAAAAATATTCACCAAGATGGCTTTTACATTGGGGTCTTTGAGGATGATGCGGAATCCTTGCTCTACGGTTTCGGCACTAGCGCCACCCCCTACGTCCAGGAAGTTGGCAGGCTCACCGCCAGAGAGCTTGATCATATCCATGGTCGCCATGGCCAGACCCGCTCCGTTTACCATACAGCCAACGTTTCCGTCCAGCTTGATATAATTGAGGTTAAATTCAGAAGCTTCTACTTCGAGAGGATTCTCTTCCGCCGTATCGCGCATTTCCGCGATGTCCTTATGGCGGTATAGGGCGTTGCCATCAATGCTGATTTTGCAGTCAACCGCTACGATTTTGTCATCCGCAGTTTTGAACATGGGGTTGATTTCCACCATTTCTGCGTCCAGCCCTTTGTAGGCTTTGTAGAGGTTCGCAATAAATTTGGTGCCGTTCTTGAAGGCTTGTCCTTCCAGTCCCAGTCCGAAGGCGATTTTTCTCACCTGGAAGCCTTGCAGGCCTACACCTGAGTCAATCCATTCCTTCACGATTTTTTCCGGATGCTCTTCGGCCACTTCTTCAATGTTGACCCCACCTTCGCTGGAAGCGATGATGACATCTTTTCCCGTCTCCCGGTCCAGGGTGATAGAGAAGTAATATTCTTTGCGCTCGCTTTCGCCAGGATAGTACATATCCTCAGCAATGAGCACTTTATTCACCACCGATCCACCAGTAGCTTCATTCTGGATGGTAACCAGGGTTCCGCCGAGGATTTTTTCCGCAGTTTCTTTTACTGCGTCTACTCCCTTAGCCACCACTACTCCGTGAGAACCGGTTTCTTTCACGGTGCCTTTACCGCGTCCACCTGCGTGAATCTGGGCTTTTACCACGAAAAACTGTCCCTCAGGATTGTCATAGAGCTGGTTTGCAGCGTCGACAGCTTCTGCGACAGTGCTGGCTACAATGCCCTCCTGAATGGGCACCCCATAAGACTTGATGAGCGATTTGGCTTGGTATTCGTGAAGTTTCATGCAGTAGGAATGTATTTAATTAGCATGTTGAATTTGCCGCAAAAATACCAAGTCGGAAGCTATGGTCAAAATTATTTTAGCGGGAAGCTTAGGGGAAAGAATCAGGGAGGCCGGAATAAAAGATTCCGGGCACAGAGGCAGATTTGCCCCATGCCCGGAATGACATGAAAAGATGGTTTATTTTATCCTAAAGCAGGCCGGCCGGTTGGGATCTTTTCTCCTTTTTTCCGAAACCGGAGCAGTAAGAAAAGGTTGAGGAAATGAATGGCCGCCAAGGCAATAATGTTGATCCCAATCTTGTAGCTCAGAACTTCTACCATGTGTTCGGGGCTGCCAATGGCCATGCCTCCCTGCATGCTCAAACTGATATAACCGATGTTAAGGAGATAAAAGCCGACCAGCAGAAGGCGGTTGAGGCTACCAGCCAGTTCAGGCTTTTCGGCAAATACGCCGTTGATCAAGGGACGACCGTGCTTATACAAGAGGTGTCCTACATATAAAGTCAGGCCGATGCTTAGGCCAAGATAGATGAGGTAGGTGATTAGGGTAAGGCTCATAATGCTGCGCTTAATTTACACTTCTTTCAATATATACTGAAAGTTCGGAACTTAAGTTTCATTCCTTTAGAACTTTTTTGCGCTACGACAGTTTTTAGATTAAAATCGCTTGGCTTTCGGAATGATTTTTGGAATCTTTTCTCCAGGCATCCCTACATAGAGGTGCACTATTACTCCCCTTGCACGTCTTCGTTCTTTCCCACTACTTCATGCCCATCGGGTATCCGAAACTACCACTACAAGCGACCTTTATCGGTTTTGAACGAATAAACTGTCGCATTCAAACCATTGTATTACTGACACTTAACCTCTCTTTGAGGGGAACAAAGTCTTGTTCGGCCAGATAACGCTGCCCGATTTGGCATACACACACATTTGGAACTTTCTCACCCATTAGCCTCATGATCCAGATCATCAACAAACTCGTTAAGCCCCTCAGCCGCCAGCACAAAGGAAACATCAACAGTCAATTGGAGCCACATGTATGTACCTATGACGTACATCGTTCGGAAAAGGCCCTTTTTGTCCTGCCCTTCCAGTTGATCACCTATGTGTCGGCGATTCTGATGATCACGGGCTTTGCGACCTGGTTGATCTGGGATCAGTATACCGTCATTCAGGCCGTGGCCCTCATCCATTTATTTTTTGCGCCCTTTTATCTGCCAGGCCTTTATCTGTATAACAAATACCTGCAGGCTGAGCAGGGTACCTGCCTGGAGATTGATACCAAACATGGCTTTATCCAGTATCTGCATCGGGAGCGAAAAGAAAATATCCTCTTTCATCCTCAGCAAATCGATCGACTGGTGATGCACGCCAGCATGATGCTCCCCTACCGACTCGATTACCTCACCATTCATCTCAAAGGCGGCCAACAGGTCCACATCTCAGGCCTGATCGCCGAGCCCGAAGAAATCCTCCGCCATATCCGCCGTCCCTTCCAGGTGCGCAAGCGCTGGTTTAATCCTTTTCCGAGAAGATAGGACTAAAATTCCAGCGTCAATTGCCGGGGTACATCATCCACTTCGTTGTCGAGGTTGGACATATAGACGCCGAGCAGACGAACCGGCTTTTCAGGGAAGGCAGGCTGATGCAGCAATTCGCGAAGGATGGGCCAGATAGCTTCGATTTCATTTACATACTGTTGCAAGCTGCGGCTGCGGGTGGTTTGGACAAAATCATGGTATTTGATTTTGAGGGTGACCGTGCGGCCCCCAGCCTGGATGCGCTGTAGGCGCTCGCAGACTTTCTCGGCTAGCGGACGGAGGCGTTCCAGCATTTCGTCCTCCTGGCTCAAGTCAATGTCAAAGGTATTCTCCGCCCCTACGGACTTGCGAGGACGGTCCGGCTTGACTTCTCGTTTATCCATGGCCCGCACGATGCGATAGTAATGCCTTCCCATTTTGCCAAAACGCTGAGCCAGTTCCAGTTCGGACCAGGCTTTGAGGTCGGCCCCGTTATGGATGCCCAGCTTCTTCATTTTGGCCGCGGTCTTTTTGCCGATGCCGTGGAATTTGCCGATCTCTAGCTTTTCGAGAAAAGATAAGGCCCGGTCCGGTGGGATGAGGGTCAGGCCATTGGGTTTGTGGATGTCCGAAGCCACCTTGGCCAGGAACTTGGTGATGGAAATGCCAGCCGAAGCCGTGAGCTGGGTATCCTCCCAGATGCGCTGGCGGATTTCCCGAGCGATCTGCGTGGCCGAGGTGAGGCCTTTTTTATTGGAGGTGACATCCAGGTAGGCCTCATCCAGCGAAAGCGGCTCCACCAGATCGGTGTAGTCGAAAAAAATAGCCCGGATCTGATGGGAAATCTCCCGGTAATGATCGAAACGGGGCCGTACGAAAATGATTTCTGGGCAGAGATTATAGGCTTTAGCAGAGGGCATGGCTGAGCGTACGCCGTATCGCCGCGCCTCGTAGCTGGAAGCAGCGACCACGCCCCGGTGTCGGGACCCGCCCACGGCTACGGGTTTGCCCTGCAAGTCGGGATTGTCCCGCTGCTCCACAGACGCGTAAAACGCGTCCATGTCCACGTGAATGATTTTCCGCTGAGGCAGGCCTTCCATAGGGCCTAATGTACGATTCCTGGAGCAAAGCTAGTGGAAGTGTCCGGAAATTTGATGATCATCCGCCCAACAGGCTATGATCACCTTTTCGATCTCTGAAGGAGGCACATTTTCCGGTCCATAAAACTGCTCAACGAATCCTTGCTGATTGATCTCCAGTGTAGCCACGGGGGTCCACCCCTGAGAGTTTTTGCGTCTGAGGGACCAAATGCGACTCACGCCTTGCAGGCACTTCCAGCCATAATCCCCAACACAATGCATCATCTTATCTCCTTCCACCTCAAGCTCGCGCTGATTTAGGAGTTCCACCAACTGATATTGCTTTCCATCCACTTCCCAACTTCCACCCGGTGTTTCGGAGGCTTTCCACCAAGAGGGATGCCAATCGTCATCATTCACCATCTTTTCCAACAAGCGCGCTTGACCCAAGAGCCACAGATGCATGTCCTGCATATCTCTTTGATAAGCCGCCAGGGTCTTTCCTTTCAACCTAAGCTTCCGCGGCAATTCCTCGCTGTATTTTTGACAAAAAAAATAGAAGCGCGCCATCTCCCGCACCTGTTCAATAGCTAAATGGGGGGTTTCTCTGAGTAAAAAACTGCGTAACTCCTCCGTGATCACCTCTGAATAACCCAGGTTCTGGCTTAGCTCAAGGGCAAATTTCTGACTAGCTCCTTTTACCCGCAAAAAAGCATAGTTAAAGATGTGCGCAGGCGTATCAAAGGCATGGGGTAATTCATACAAAAAGTGAATCATCTTTTTACTCCACTTCATCTCCTGCCAGGCCTCCAGCTTTCTTAAATCCTCTTTTCGCCACCAGCCCAGCAGGCCTTGTTGGAAAAAAGGATTCAACCACCAGGTATCCAGACATCGGTCAAATAACCAGGAGGGCGGACAGGCCTCCCCATACACATGAGAAAGCAATTGGTTGAGAAAGGCTGCCGCGTTTTCATGGCCAGTATCCTGAAAAGAGGCGGGTGGCCTTTTGGCTGGCCAGTCAGCTTGAAAGGCCAACCATTGCAACAGATGGGTCCGCCCCTCTTCAAACCATACTTCCCAGGGGGAAGCCTGGATGACCTTAAAAAGAGCCAGTAGCTCTTCTGCTCCGGCAGTAAGCTGATCGCGTCTACCACGTCTAAGGGAAAAATAAAATCCTCTGGTTTTGTATTTCACACTGTGCAGCAAAGCCTGAATCAATAATTTCAGAAGTTCCGGCTCAGTTTCCCGGGACCAGACTTTCAGGATGGTTCGAATGCGTTTGCCCAGGTTGGCCCTGCGTTTATGCCGTAGGCTTTTACCCGGAAAACTCTCCCCACAAAAGCCCACCGGAAAGGTTTTGCGCCAGAGATGGAAAAAAGTTTCTGCTTTGGCTACCAGCACGTTTTCAGGAAACATCTCCCACACCTCTTGCCGAAACTGTTCCCAGGACTGGCGCTCGGCGGGATTCAGAGAGGCGGTGTAGGATATGACCGCTTCCTCCATGGGATGTAGACCCAGACTGACTTTTTCTGCTACCTGCTGGGCCACTTCCTGAATAGCCGCTTCCAGCAACGGAAAGTGCTGGCCTTTCGCCCACTGGCGAACTCTGTCCACCTGCTCTCTCCACAGTTGATAAAGCTCTGCATAGGTCAAACTCAGCTCCAGATAATAGGTAGCGGGTCGCTTTGGCCAGTTTGTTTCGGGGACAAAAGCGAAAACCTGCGCCATAAATTCACAAAAAGCTGGCTGAGCGGCCAAAGGAACAACTGCCTGGATGGAATGGCGCACGGAATCCCCATAAGGATACCAGGAGGGCGCGCTCATTTTCCCCTCCCTCCGCGCAGATTCCGCCAGAGAAAGGTACATCACCGTAGACCGGGAGGGTAAATGAGCAAGGGAAGCTGTGTTCATGGTGAGTAGGGACATGCTTGAAAATTTCGGAGAAAAGTAAGGTCATGGGGGAGCGCGAGAGGCTTCCCCTCCAGGGTTTCGTTTTGGCATATATATGCTGTCTTATGATGCCTGATCACGGGCGCATCTTTCTGCCTTCCGGGGCCGAACCCCCGAAGGACGTGTCATTTTCACGTATGTTGGCAGAAAAACCGGTACGAGACCTGTGTTACCAGGGATCAGCAGTCAGGCTACGATGAAGGGGCCGCGAGGGCGGAACTCAAAGTATGCTTAGCAAAAGGGTCTAAGGTTCAGATAAAAGGGCGAAAGGCCCGGGGATCAGCTTTCAGCAGCGGTAGCCGGGAAAAAGCCTACAGCCAAGGTATCAGGCAAGCGCGGCGGCTTTTCCGGGGGCTACATGGGTATGATGTGCGAAGTAGCCGAATCTCTTTTTTGTTTTGAAAAAAATTTTCGCGGGTATCTTTTTCCGGTAGAAGGCCGTACATTGGGTATACTTTCAATAAAAAAGTACCGATATGATGTATCTCAAATTAAGCTCCAAGCCTGTTTTTCGATCGAGGTGTAGCCCCCCTAATACACAAATTTTTCGATTGATGAGGGCCCGGAATCTGTCAGCATGTTGACCCTTAATTTGTAACATTAACCCCTTTTCATTGGGTTCGAACGAGGAACCCGCGTCTTGTCTGACATTTTCCGGGCCCCTGGAAAAAAGACGAGACCATGTACGCAGATTTAACAGAAAAAGCCCTCTGGCGGGCTTTCCAACAAGGCGATACGCGCGCCCTGGCCCAGCTGATCGAGCTGCATCGGCCGAGACAACTGCGCCTTATGCGTAAGTATGTTCAGGCAGCCAGTCTGGCTGAAGATCTTTTTCAGGAAGCGACCTTGCGCTTGTTGGAAAAGCGATCGGAGCTAGCCTGTCTCGACATGCGGAATTTTGGGGCCTGGTTGACCCAAACGGTGCGACAGTGCTGGCTGGCACATCAGGCCAGAGAGCGTCGCCGGGCGCAGTTGCTAGAAGAAAACTGGTTGCCTTACGCCCCCGATCGCGCAGACGCGGTAGCCCACGAAGCTGCCGATGCCAGTCATATCATGACCGCTATTGCGGCGGTCGAGCATCCTTTACGTCAGGAGCTTTTGCTCTCACTGGTAGAAGGGGTCAGCCTGGAAGAACTGGCAGAACGCTATGGGCGTTCGCCGAGCTGGGTGTACCAGAACGTATACCTGGCCCGTTGCGAGCTGCGGAAGAAATTGGCCGCCTGAAGAGGCCCTAACAAAAGACCCTGGAGATCTGGCCACATCGTGGTCGGATTCCAGGGTTGGATTAATGTGTATGTCGTATCCTCGCTACACCCAGAGCATGCGCTCCCGCAGGCTGGTGATATGGCGCGTATGGTGTCGGCAATGCCATTCATACAGGCAGAGCATTTTATCCAAATTTACCATACCCCATTCCGGGTGGTTGATTTCTCTTTTATAATCTTCTTCCGCCATGTGTTCCAGCAGATGAACCCAGCGACGATGCACCGCAGTCAGAAGATCTAAGGACCAATCCACCGGCGCAGATTTCGCATCCGGTAACATAGCCCAGGCCCGCTCATCATAAGTCTTAATTTCTGGCTCATCTTCCGTCAGGGCCCAACGAAAGCGGATGTAGCTATTCATATGGCTATCCGCCAAATGATGCACCACCTGCCTGACCGTCCAACCCTCCGGACGATAGGGGGTATCCAGCTTTTCATCAGAAAGATTATAGACCGCCATTTTCAGGGATTCGGGCAGCGCCGCAATCACCTGAATAAATTCGGCCCTTTTGTCCGGAGTCAAATCTGCCGTGAGGACAGCTTGTCCTAAGGGATATTGCAATTTTTCTAAGACGAGTTCAGCCATGAGTCAGCGTTTGAGATCAAGCATTTTGTTCCTCTAAAGGTAAGGAGAAAAGTGAAGCGAGAAAAGGGCTTAGGCAAGGTGTGTAGGGGAGCCCTATGGGTCTCCCTCAAAACCAACCTGAGGTTGGGCACCGCTGGGCAGGTTGGCTTTACACAGCAAGGGGTTGACACGAGTCAACCCCTTCAGATGGTCAATTTTACCCATAATTTTTTTCTGGACCCTATCCCCGCCTTTCAGTATTTACCTCAAATGAAAAGACATCAGGTCGATTATAGTGCCCAGCTACATCCAGGGTCATCTTTTCCTGAGGGATCCGATTAAGGTCCAGGTCTGCATAAAAAATATCCTCCACACCGATCTGAGGTTCCAGGACATAAAAGCCATCTGGACCTACCACACAGCTTCCGCCCCATAACAACAGATGTTCGGGCTTATCAGCTATTTCGGGTTTGAGTTTGAGGATAGGTGGAATGGCTTTGACGGGTAACATCTGCCCAATGGCCAGGACGTAGCATCTCCCTTCAAAGGCATAATGACGGCTGGCCACCTGATGCATTTCATGCACATTGGGCCAGAGGGCGATGTGAATATCTTCGGCTTGCAGGTGTAAGCTCTGCCGGGTATGCGGCATCCAATGTTCCCAGCAGATCGAAGCCCCTACACGCACGCCCTGGGTTTCGACTACCTTCAGGCCCTGTCCATCCCCATGCTGGTGCAGGAGTTTTTCGGTATAGGTAGGCACGAGTTTGCGGTGGTGGTTAAGCAGGCGCCCATCCGCGCCAAAGGTGAGGACGGAATTGTACATGCTTCCGGTAGGAATTTTTTCATGAATCCCCATCACCATGCCTACCCCGGCGGCCCTGGCCATGGCCCCTAGCTCCTCGGTTACAGGTCCCGGGACCTCTACCGCCTGCTCATAGGTCATCGAAAAAACCTCCTGGGTCGGCCCGTGGCCCCACATGGCTATATCCGGGCAATGATCCAGCCAGGCTGGATAGCCCGTCAACCAGGTTTCTCCAAAGACGACCAATTCAGCCCCGCCAGCGGCTGCCTCCGACAGCAACTGACGGGCCTTTTTCAGGCTTCCCTGTAAATCCAGAAATACCGGGGCATGCTGGATCAGGGCCACGCGAATAGATTTTTTCATACGGCAAGATACACAGCGCGCCTAAAATAGGGCATAGCTGATACTGGCCACTTGATTCCAACTGAATCGATAATTTCCGGGCCAGCCAAAGCCAGGGTTAAAGGGCTGCGCCTCTCCCCCAAACTGATCCCAGACGATACGGGAAAAAACCTCTAACCTCAGGCGGGGAGAAAAGTAATAATACATGCTGAGTTGTCCCTGGGCTTGATAAGAAATGTTGGCCCAGGGATTATCAGGTGGGTTGGCTCCGTCTACCACCATGCGACCGGAAATCCCGTGTTGCAGGCTTAGTTGCAAGAAGGTTCGGGTGTCTGGATAAAAGCCCAGTTGATAAGCCATTTGGGCGGAGAAGCCAGGCCAGGTTCGGTCGTCTTCGGTGCGGGTTTCTTCATTGGTGAGCAGGTCGCGCTCAGATAAGACCTGATTGAGCTGCTCCACCTGAAAGCGGGTATCGATGGAAAAGCTGTGTTGCCACTGCTCCTTAAAAGGGTCTTCTTTGCGCCAGGAAAGGTATACTTCGCCTTGTAATCTTTGCTGCAGCCAGTCTCCTGCTGTCAGGCCTTCTCCTTGTTGAGGATTTTCAAATTCCCGGAGAGATCCCTGGGATTTGTAGCTGCCGAAGCCGCCTATTCCGACACTAAAGCGCTGACCCGACAAACGTAGATTTTGTCCGCCGTAACGCCATATATCCTGCAACTGAAAATAATAACTGGCTTTATCTTCCCGGGCCAGTCCCTGCTCCTTGAGTAGGGCATCGACCTGCTCAAGGGCGTGAATGTTTTGTAGACGTTCATCAAAAAAACGGCGCCGCCGCAGGCGGGAGATTTCTTCGGCCAGGGCCCTTACTTCAGCTGCGGTAGGCTGCCGGGTCAGGCCGCCCGCTTTTTCCATCCATTCGATTACTTGTAAAGCATGCTGGGCATCCTGAACCTGTTCCAGTCGGCCCATCCCTCGCTCGATGTAGCCGCCCAGATTTACGGCTTGGGAGTTTGCTTCATTTTGGACCCGGCCAAGTTGCTGATTGTTGGCCCAGGTCCGCTGAAAAGCGTTCGATTGGTTGAGTGCGAGCCCCGTCTGAACGCCGAACCCCCAAAATCGGTTGCGGTCATTATACCGACGAAAGTTTCCTCGATAATCTATACTTCCCGCCAGGCGGCTGGAGCGTGCCTCCCGCCCGGTAGGCGTCTCCTGTTGGGACCAGGCCGGATTGAGGTTGAGCCGGGCAAATTGATCCGTCTGCCAGCGACGGGTGTTCCGAAAGGTGGCTAATTGGGCCAGCCCGGTCAGACCGAACCCTTGGTTGCGATTGAAGGGGAACGGCTGATTGGGATCAGCTACCCCCAGTTGATTCTGATTAAAACTGTTGGAAAGATATCCGTTGAGATTTAGAGACTGGAATCGGATGTCTGGGTACAGGTAATCTTTCAGAGAAAAACCAGAGATGGATTCCTGAGCCATCAGGAGGGTGGAGCTGATCACCAACCAGCCCATAAATAGGAGTCGCTTCATGTTGAGCAAAATAAAAAAAGTGAGAAAACTGGTGGTGAGTTATGGCAAAGGGGCTACTCGGGTGAGAATGGTTGTATGGGGGGGAGAGAAGTGAGAGGTGAGACCGTCCCGATGTATCGGGACTGAGAGACCGGCCCTCTAGGGCCTGACAGTAACACTGGCTTCCAGCCGGTCATATTCCGTAACACTGGCTTCCAGCCGGTCAAGTCCCACGGAAGGTTCCGTAACGCTGGCTTCCAGCCGGTCATTTCCCACGGAAGGTTCCGTAACGCTGGCTTCTAGCCGGTCAAATCCCTTACCCGCAGCTGCAAGCTGCCCCTACGGTAGCCACCACAGAAATCCGATGGCATCGGTAGCAGCAGATTGCATCTGCTGTAAAGGGCCTCAGCCGCCGCTGATGAGATGGCCCGCAGCTGCAAGCTGCGGCTACGAAACCTGATATAATCCCCTACCGCAGCTGCAAGCTGCGGCTACGAAACCTGATATAATCCCCTACCGCAGCTGCGAGCTGCGGCTACGAAACCTGGAATAATCCCCTACCGCGGCTACGAAACCTGATATAATCCCCTCCCCCAGCTGCAAGCTGCGCCCACAAAAAAAGGGCCCCATCACCCATAATGCCCAATAAAATCCTGCCCGTGGAGGTGCTGAAAATCATTCACCCGCTCCATAAACCAGGCATTTTTTCCGTAATCGAACTGGAAGCAGCTGATCGAAGTGTTATGGATGATGGTCCGATAGGTGGTGCTGGCATCTGCTCCGAGCATCTTGCGGACCAGGGTCTTGATGGCAAAACCGTGGGTAAAGCCGGCTATGACTTGCCCATCTGCTGCCGCATCTTTGGCCGCTTCCATCCATTGAAACATCCGCTGTTCCACGTCCTGCTGGGACTCGCCGCCTGGCGCCTTGAAGGTATAGCTATCGGCCAAAATGGCCGCTTTTCTTTCGGCTGTATAAATTTCCTTTCTCACTGCGCCTTCCCATTCGCCTTGGGATAATTCCAAAATCAAAGGAGTAATTTTCACCTGATCAAAAGGCAAGCCTACATGGTCCAGGGCGATCCGGGCGGTTTGCTGGGCGCGAATTGCTTCCGACGCATACACCTGATCGAAGCGGTATCCCTCTCGCTTCAAGCGCTGGCCCAGGATATCTGCCTGCTCCTCCCCACGTTCCGACAGGTGGTAGTGGTTGGATTGACCGCCGATCAAATGATGGTTGACATTGCCCATACTTTCAGCATGTCGGATGAGGTAGATAGTGAGCATAAGAAAAGCGTTTGGTATTTTCGCAGTGAAAGTATCAACTTGTAAGCTGCCAAACAATTGCACCTTATGGCCAAACAAAAACTCTTCCTACTCGACGCCTTTGCCTTACTCTATCGGGCTCATTTTGCTTTCATCAAAAACCCGCGCATTACTTCCACGGGCATTGATACTTCCGCCATTTTCGGGTTCCTCAATACCCTGTTAGAAATCGTGAACAAAGAAGACCCTTCCCATCTGGCTGTGGTGTTTGATACTTCCGCGCCGACCTTCCGTCACGAGCAATTCGAGGCCTATAAAGCCAACCGGGAAGAAATGCCTGAAGGGCTCAGAGCAGGGATTCCCTACGTAAAGCGCCTGCTAAAGGCCCTCAATGTGGCCACCCTTTCCCTGGATGGTTATGAAGCGGACGATATTGTCGGCACCTTGAGTGCAGAGGTGGACGAGGACACATATGAGGTGTTCATGGTCACCCCGGATAAAGACTATGCCCAGTTGGTGAAAGAAAATGTCTTCCTCTATAAGCCTCAGTTTCGGGGCGGCGGCTACGACGTCCTGGGAATACAGGAGGTGAAGGATAAATTCGGCATTCCGCCCGAGCAGATCATTGATTTTCTGGGGCTAAAAGGGGATAGCGTAGATAATATTCCCGGCATTCCGAAGATCGGGGACAAAACAGCGGTCTCTTTGCTGGCGGAATTCGGTTCCGTTGAGAACATCATCGCCAATGTCGAGAACATCACCAAAAAGAGCATCAAGGCGACGGTACAAGAGCATGCCGAACAAGGGCTTTTGTCCAAAGAACTCGCTACCATCAAGCTCGACGTACCCATTACCTACACAATGAAGGAATTGGAAATGGAGCACGCCAACCTCGAAGAATTGTTGGAGCTGATGAAGGAGTTGGAGTTTAAAACCACCGCTAAGCGGATTTTGACCAGCAAATTCAATCCCGTCAAACCCGAAGCACCCAAAGACCTCTTTGGCAATGCCACCGGAGAGCCCAATATTGACCTGGGAGATTTTGCCATTAGCCCCTTGAAGACCATCGAGGACATGAAGGTCAACTATCCTTTGTTGTCTAGTCCGGAAGAAAGGGCGGCCTTTATTGAGAAAGTAAAAAAGGCCGGCGTCCTCTGCTTTGACACAGAGACCACCGGGCTTGATCCCATGACCGCAGAAATCGTGGGAGCCTCCTTTAGCATCAAGGCCCAGGAAGCCTATTTCGTATTTTTTCCCGCCGACCAACCCGAGGAAGAAATCAAAGCCATCCTGGGGGAATTCCAGGAAGTCCTGGCTTCGGAGGAGGTCCTCAAAATCGGTCAGAACCTCAAATATGATATCCTCATCCTGGCGAATTACGGCATCAAAGTAGCCGGGCCCATGTTTGATACCATGCTGGCGCACTATGTGATCGAGCCGGGTAAAAAGCACGGCATGGATGCCCTGGCTGAGGAATATCTCAATTATAAGCCCATCAGCATAGAAACCCTGATTGGACCCAAAGGACGGAAGCAGAAAACCATGCGGGATGTCGATCCGGAACCGCTCATTAAATATGCGGCGGAAGATGCGGACATTACCTTGCAGCTCTGGGAAAAATTAGCCCCCGAAGTAAAGGAAAACAAAGTCTTTGAAGAGATAGAGCAGCCCTTGATGCCCATTCTGGCCGATATGGAATTCGAGGGCATCCGCATCGACAACCAGGCCCTGGAAGAATATTCAGAGGACCTGGGGCAGCGACTGGAAAAACTGGAAACAGAAATCTACGAACTGGCCGGAGAGAAATTCAACGTCAATTCGCCCCGACAGTTGGGGGATATCATGTTTGGTAAGTTAGGTTTGGGAAAAGGCGAGAAGCAGAAAAAAACCAAGACCGGGCAGTACGTTACCGACGAATCCACGCTGAGCTTCCTGGCGGTCAAGCACGAGTTACCAGATCGCATCCTGGCTTATCGCTCCGCCAAGAAGTTAAAGTCCACTTACGTGGATGCGCTTCCTAAATTGATCAACCCCAAAACAGGCCGGGTTCACACGACTTTTTCTCAATCCGTTGCCGTAACCGGTCGCTTAGCCTCTTCCAATCCCAATCTGCAGAACATTCCGATTCGTACCGCGGATGGACGAGAAGTACGGAAAGGTTTCATCCCAAGAGATGAAGATCACATCCTGCTGGCGGCTGACTACTCTCAGGTAGAGTTGCGCATCATGGCCGCGATGAGTGAGGACAAAAACATGATGGATGCCTTTATCAATAAAGAGGACATCCACCGGGCGACCGCAGCCCGGGTCTTTCACGTAGCACCTGATGAGGTAACCAAAGAGCAGCGCTCTGCCGCCAAGACGGTAAACTTCGGCATCATTTACGGCATTTCTGCCTTTGGCTTGAGCCAACGCATGGACATCTCCCGGACCGAAGCCAAAGACATCATCGAAACCTATTTCGATCAATATAGCGGCATCAAAAAGCACATGGATGCCAGCATAGAGTTTGCCCGGGAAAAGGGCTATGTAGAAACCTACTTTGGGCGGAGACGCTACCTGAACGACATTCAGTCGCGCAACGCTACCGTAAGAGGCATTGCAGAACGAAACGCCATCAACTCCCCTATCCAGGGCACCGCTGCTGACATCATCAAGATCGCCATGATCCGGGTGGACAAAGCCATGCGGGAAGCCGCGCTGAAATCCAAGATGATCTTGCAAGTACACGATGAATTGGTTTTCGACGTCTACAAACCAGAATTGGAAAAGGTTAAAAGCCTGGTCTACGAGGGCATGGTCAAAGCTGTAGACATGACCGTACCCATGGAAGTAGAAATGGGTACCGGCGATAACTGGTTACAGGCACATTAAACCAGCATTCGGCTGGAAACCTAACCCGCATCCTGCGGAAAACCAGGGAGGCAGATGCAATCTGTCTCTACGGCAACCCTATCCCGAAGGGATGGGGTTTGGGTACCGTGCAGGTAACTTTTTGGCTCTTATGCGTTGTTAGAATAAAAGCCCTCATTCATGCGCTGGTATTTGTTGTTTCTTTCGACCATTTTCAGTTTTTCCCTCCAGGCCCAGATTCCCCACGACCAATGCGAAAACGCCCGGGAACTATCCCTGGGAGAATATCTACCGAGTGAGGACAACCAACAAGCTACCGTAACGGAAACGGAAACCCCGGAACCCCGGCCAGCCAGTTGCATTCAGACTTTCGAGAATGACCTTTGGTATAAGGTTTACACCATTCCTGGCTATCGTTTCTACAAAGCCAGTATTACGCCCCTGAGCTGCAATACCCCAGCGGGTTTACAAGCGCTGGTGATCGAAGGGAGCAGTTGCGAAAGTGGGGATTTCATTTACCGAGCCTGCGTCAACCCTCACGCTGAGCAAGCGCTCAATCTGATCTGGGAAGACTCCGTAGCCGGAAACCCTTATTTGATTTACGTGGATGGCTATGATGGGACGGAATGTGTGTTTTCCGTCAAGGTGGAGGGCTTTGAAGAAGACCCCAGAAGTGTCAGGGATGTAGAAAACCTGGAAGTGGATTATGATGAGCCCACCGAGATATATGAAGCGGCCAATCCTGAGATTTTATTCACCAATAATGAAGCGGTGATCAGTTGGGATGCCAAGACCAATGAGGATGTCAAATTGTTTCTCGTAGAGCGGGTCATGAATTTTGGCAAAAGAAAAACCGGTTATGTGGCAGGCAAAGTCAAACCTTCCTCCACCGTGGGACTCGGGGGGAATCAGCGGTATGAGTTTGCCGATCAACGTCCTTACACTTCTGACAAAGAGTATTGCTATCGCATCGTGCGGGTCAATAGCCAGGGCAAAAAAGCCTATAGTGAGCCTCTTTGTGTGACCGCCCGCATGAATGAGGATTTTTACATCAGCCCGGTTTTTCCCACCCAAAACCAAAACACCTACGTCATCCGATATCGCAACGAAAAGAAGCAGGACCTGACCTATGTATTGCTGGATGAAAAAGAAGAAGAACTTAAGCGATACGTCAGGAAAAAAGAGCCTAAAGGAGAAGGCAGCATTACCATCGACATGAGTCCCTACACCCCGGGCATTTACTTTTTGAAGGTTCAGGGCAAGGACGAAAGCTTCCTGCGCAAGTTCACTTTTGAGTAGAACAAGCTGCGATTTTGGCCATTCAAGCCATTTCTCTACCTGACAGACGGGCTTTTACCTACCTTTATTACCTATCGAATCGCTTACCCTATGTTCGATTCCCTGTTGCATGCATAGGAGGCTAGCTTAGTTAGGAAGTTATCATGAAGCCCTTCAAAGGCCCTAGCCGTTTACTAGCAGCCCTTATCTTATTAACCTTGTCTCTCCCCGGACTCCATGCGCTCCGGGCTCAGACCCTTATTTTCTCGGAGAATTTTGATTCCTGGCAAAATGGACTGCCGAATGGCAACCCAGGATGGGAGAGCCAAACCAATACCAATTGTCAGGCTGGCAGCAGTTGCTACTGGAACGATTTTGCCGCCTTTCCTGCCGGAAGCCTGCCTGCACCTACAGGATGCGAAGCCTCCTTCGGTTATGCACGCTGCAATAGTTCCCAGCTGACCAATATTGATTATCCCTCCCTGGTCTCCCCCGTGATGGATTTGAGTGGCTTCCCGCTGAACGACTCCATTACAGTAAGTTTTTGCATGATCAATCCCAGTTTAAGCCAGAACGACGCAGATGGCCTGCTGGTCTTTTTCTCCCCGGATAGTGGGCTCAACTGGTTCCCACAATTCATTACTCAAAATATTTTCACGCAGTGGACTCCTTTCTCCATAGCGGTGGGCAGTATTTTCCGGACCAGTCAGTTTCGGATAAAGATAGAAGGCTTTGGCAATGCCAGTTCCCTCGATATAGGATTTGACCAGTTGAAGGTCACCAATCTAACCCCCGTCTGTCAGGCGGCCAATAGCTCTATTCAGGCCCAGGGGCCGCTGGAGGCTTGCCTTAGTGACACAGGGGAAGATTTGGTCTATTTCTCACGGCTAGGAAGTCCTCAGAGTCAGTATGCCTACCTGGTTACCGACCCCCTCAATGTACTGGTACGGGTATTGCCCGACAGCTTCGCCAATCTTCAGGATTTTATGCCGGGAGAATATCGGGTTCACGGCATAGCCTATACGGGTAGCTTGAACGCTTCCCCAGGCTTCCCCCTGAGTAGCATTACCGGAAGCGTATGTCAGATAAACTCAGTCAACTTTTTGGAAATAGAAGTCCGGGAACTGGCCACCAACATTCAAGCAGATACGCTCTACAATGGGTTTGGGATCAGTGAGTTTGGTGGACAAAATGGGCAAGCCAGTGTCTCCGTTTCAGGAGGAAGTGGTCAGTACGATATTCAGTGGAACAGCCAACCGCCTCAAAGCGGCCTCACTGCGACCAATCTTCCCGAGGGAGAGTATACCGTGCTGATCGAAGATACGGTTTTGGGCTGTACGCAAAGCCTGGATATTAAACTCAATCAACCCCCAAAGCTGAACATATCATTAGGCTCCCGGAAGGACTATCAGGGCCGGGACATTTCCTGTCATCAGGCCGCGGACGGAAGCATCGGGGCAGAGATAAGCGGAGGGGTCGCGCCTTACAGCCTGATTTGGAACCATGCGCCAGGTTTGCAGGACACCCTTTTGGACAACCTGGCAGCGGGTACCTACGGTCTGATCATTACCGATGCCAATGGGGCCACCCAAACCGCCAGTATATCCCTCGTGGCACCGGCCCCTTTGGAAGGCAATATAGACATCTTGAAAGCCAGCTGTTTTCAGCAGAACGATGGTGTACTTCAGGCTTTTGTGCGGGGCGGAACCGGCCCCTTCAGCCTCGACTGGGGAGCGGGTGGCTCAGACTGGAAGGAAGAAAAGCTTGCCCCGGGCATTCAGTTTTGTCTGCTGACCGATGCCAATGGCTGTCAGATCAGCCTTTCTCAAATCGTGCCGGAGCTGCCAGAGATAACGGTTGACATTTTTACAGAAGATCCTCCCTGTGCCAATGAGCCAGGAGGCTTCCTTTCTGCGCAGGTTAGTGGAGGTTCGCCTCCTTTTACTTACCAGTGGGCCCATGGTCCGACCACGGAGGAGCTCTATGATGTGGCTGCCGGAGAATATGCCCTTTCCGTTCAGGATGAGGCAGGTTGTCAAGTATCCCAGGTAGCCAGCTTGACTGCCCCTACTCCGATGAGCCTCAGCAGCACTATCCGACCAGATGAGGGAACAGGCACCGGGGCCATAGAAGTGGAAATAAGTGGAGGCACCCCTCCCTACACCTATCAGTGGGACCAAGGGGATACCACAGCCATCCTCCGCAATCTCCGAGCTGGGAATTACACGCTGGAGGTCATGGATGATGCAGGCTGCGTTCTGAAAGAAAGCCTGGAAGTATTACCGCCGGAGGACCTTACCTGCCTGAAACTCCATATGGGATTTACCCCAAACGGAGACGGCATCAACGAAACCTGGGAAATTCCTTGTATAGATTACTTCCCCCAGAATAACCTGAGCATTGTGAATCGTTGGGGACAGCTGATTTACGAAGTAGCGGACTATGACAACAGCTGGGATGGAACCATCTCCGGTCGTGCCCTGCCTGATGGTACCTACTATTATATTTTCAAAGCTACGGTCAGTGGCATACCCAGAACCTTTAAAGGCACCATTTCTATCCTGAGATAAGTCGCTTTTCAGCAAATTCATATGCGTAATTTTTACCTACTCCTCATTTGCTTCTGCGCACCGCTCTCCCTGCTGGGTCAGCAGGAACCTCTCTATGCCCAGTACAGGACCAATCTTTTTGTGATCAATCCCGCCTACGCAGGCACGCTTTCCTATAATGAATTACGATTGAACTACCGATCTCAATGGAGAAGATTTCCGGGAGCCCCTCAAACCCTGACCATGTCCTATCATGGCATGGTGGACGAAAAAAACGGCCTGGGGTTTATCGCCTTTAACGATGCCGTAGGACCTGACACCCGCAATGGCGGGCAGTTTAGCTATGCTTACCATCTTCCCCTCGGTTGGGGCGGCACCATGGGTCAAAATTACCTTTCTCTTGGGGTAGGGGTGAAATTATTACAGTATCAGTTCCGGGCAGATCGGGTATTTTTTGCTGACCAAACCGATCCCACCATCGCGGAAGTAGCCGTTCCCATCTATCTCGGAGATGCCAGCTTTGGGGCCTACTTTCATAATGACAATTTTTTCGCCGGCATTTCAGCGCCCAATCTGCTTCAATCAGACTTCAGCGGCTCCATAGATGGGAGTCAGCCCAATCTGCTCAGCCGGCTGTACCGACATTACTTTGCCATCTTTGGGTACCGCTTCGTCTATGACAATATGACCATCGAGCCCAATGTCCTGATCAAGAAGGTCCAAACCTCTCCTTATCAGGCGGAGGGTCTGGTAAAATTCCACCTGGTAGATGAAAAAATGTTCATTGGGGTGGGATACAGAACCGACTGGCTACTGACCACCATGTTTGGCTTCAAAGCCAATCGCCTTCATTTTATTTATTCCGCCGATTTCATGCCGGTACAGCGCTCCGCCGCCCAGGTGTATGGGGCTTCTCACGAGTTTACCGTGGGCATAGACCTTAACGATAACTGGAAGCAATTTTACGAAGGAGAGTAAGCCAAAGGGGCTATCAGGTCTGCCCGATTCTCCGTAAATTGAGGAGCTATGAGGCAGCCTATTCCTTCTCCTTACCCGGCCATTCGGGAAGACTTCCCTTTTTTAAAGGCCTATCCCAAGCTGGCCTACCTCGACAATGCCGCTACCACCCAAAAGCCGCAGGTAGTCCTGGATGCTTTGGCCAGCTACTATCAAGCCGGCAATGCCAATATCCATCGGGGAATTTATAGCCTGGCCGCCAAAGCTACCCAGGCTTATGAGACCGCCAGAGACAAGGTTCAAACCTGGCTCGGAGCGGCCCATCGGGAGGAAATCATTTTTACCAAGGGAACTACGGAAGCCATTAATATGGTGGCTTTTTCCTATCTGGGCTCACGCCTGCAAGCTGGCGAAGAGGTTCTGATCAGCGAGATGGAGCACCACGCCAACCTGATTCCCTGGCAACAATTGTGCATACAAAAAAAGGCGAAGCTACAGGTCATTCCAATGCGGGAAGACGGCACCCTGGATTGGGCGCTTTTTCCCAGTCTGCTAACGGAAAAAACCCGCCTGCTTGCCCTGGCCCACATTTCCAACACCCTGGGCACCATTCACCCCATCGAACAAGCCATCCAACAAGCGCATGCCAAAGGCATTCCCGTCCTGATCGACGGCGCTCAAAGCGCAGCGCACGCAGTCCCCAACCTGCAAGACCTGAACGCAGATTTTTACACCTTTTCCGGCCACAAACTCTATGGTCCTACGGGCATTGGGGTTTTGTATGGCAAAAAGGAGCATTTGGAAGCGATGCAGCCATACCTGTATGGGGGAGACATGATTCGGAAAGTCAGCCTGCAGGAAACGACTTTTGCTCCCTTGCCCAATAAACTGGAGGCAGGCACGCCCCATATTGCCGGAGCGGTAGGCCTGGGTGCCGCCCTGGATTACCTGCAAGCCCTGGACAAAAGCGCCGTTCAGACTTATCTGGCAGCTTTGACCCAGTATGCCCGTGAACAAGTAGGCCAGGTTGAGGGTTTAACCATATACGGTCCTACCCAAGACACCGCAAACGTTTTTTCCTTTGGCCTGGAAGGCGTCCATCCTCATGATTTGGCTACCATGCTGGATTCCTATGAAGTGGCGATTCGTGCCGGGCAGCATTGTACGCAACCCCTGCTGGAAAAGCTCGGCGTTCCGGCCACCGCCCGGGTATCTTTCGGGCTCTACAATCGTCCGGAAGAAGTAGATCAACTGGTCCAGGCCTTGCGAGAAATCAAAGCCTTTTTTGCATGAAACCCGATCCTAAAGCCCTATATCACCCGCTGATCCTCCAGCATAGCAACCAGCCCTTCCATTATGAAAAATGGGCGGAGGCGCCAGTCATTCTGGAGGCCTATAACCCTGTCTGTGGAGATCAATTCAAAATTTTCGGACAGGTAGAAAATGGGCAGTTTACCGACTTGCGCTTTCACGGATATGGGTGTGCCGTTTCTAAAGCCTCTTCTTCCTTGTTGGTGAGCCTGTTACATGGAAAAAGTATGGCCGAGGCAGAGGCTATTTGTCAGCATTTTTTCTCGGTGATGAAATCCGGGCAATTAGGAGACTTATCCCCTGAGTTTGCAGCCTTTGAGGCCCTAGCGGCGGCCCGTCATTTTCCCGGCAGGGAAAGCTGCGCCACGCTTCCCTGGGATTCCATGAAAGAATATTTGTCCCTTCCTTAAAAAAATTCCTCCAAATTTGAACCTTTGCTGACTTCTTCCGACTTATAGGGAAAACCTACGCGTGGAAGCAATTCTGGTCATCAAAGCAAAGCAAGGCAACCGCAAGGCCTTTGAAGCCTTGTTTCGGCTTTGGCAGCCGAAAATTTTTGCCCATGCCTACCAGACCACCCAGCAAAAAGAAGCCGTCGAAGAAATCGCACAGGAAACCTGGCTGGCCATTGCCCGCCAATTGCGGAATCTGCGCGACGAAGAGCTTTTTCCCATCTGGGTCTACCGCATCACGCAAAAAAAAGCCGCGGACTGGCTCCGGGCCAAGTATCGCGAACCCGCCACCGAAAGGGTGTCTGAGGCCATTTCTGCCCCAGAAAAGTCAGCCCAGGAACCCTCGTCCATGATCAGGCTACTCCGAAAAGAAATCGCAGGCCTCTCTGCGGACCATCGCCTGATTCTCAATTTATTTTATCTGGAAAATTACGACCTGGAGGAAATTGCGATCATCCTGCAGCTCTCTAAGGGTACGGTCAAAAGCCGTCTGCACTATGCTCGTGAAAAACTCCGCAAACGTATTGAAGCAAATTCGATTTCTCATGATACAAAAAAATGATCCCATCGAAGCCCTCATCCGGGAAGCCCTGGAAGAGGAACAAGAAGAGGTATTGCGTTCCTATGACGAAATGAACGTCTTTGAACAGACCTTTTCCACCTTTAAAGGCAAAAACGGCTGGGCCTCCATGTACGTTTTTGTTTTTGCCCTGGGTTTTTGGGTAGCTACTATGTATTCGCTGGTGCAAGCCATCCGGACCGAGGATACCATCTTCTGGCTCCTGGTGATGAACGCCACCTTGATGATGCTGGTCATCGCCAAGCTATGGTTCTGGATGGAAATCAATCGCCGGTCCATTAGCCAGGAAATCAAAATCCTGCGCATGGAAATGAAGAAGCAGGAAAAAGCCCGCCGTGCAAGCCATGAGAATCAGCTATGATGTTATTTCAACTCATGGGCATGGTAGAAGGGACTACCCAACCCAAAAAAATGGAAGAGAAAAAGGCGACGGTTCCTCCCAAGAAAAAAACCGTCAGTAAGCCGGTGACGCAGGAAGAGATTCCCCATGCCGCCCGCCACGACTGATCAACGGAAGGAATTCTGCACCTCGATGATCTGGGCCATGATGCTCAAGGCAATTTCTTTGGGCCGCTTGGCATTGATGCTGACCCCGATAGGGGCGTGGATGCGCGTGAGTTCCTCTTCGGTAAATCCCGCCCGAGTCAGGCGATTTATCCGCTTCGCATGGGTCTTTTTACTGCCCAGGGCCCCGATATAAGCTACCTCAGACCGCAGCAATATTTCCAGGGCATTGTCGTCGATCTTGGGATCATGAGAAAGGATGACGGCAAAGGTATAGGCATCCAGGTCATATTTGGGCAAAATCTCCGCTGGATACTCGGTAAAGATGGCATCGGGCGCCACCGGAAACTGGGTTTTTTCCGAAAAAACCCCTCTAGGATCGGTGACGACGGTCTCAAAATCATACAGATTCCCCAGCCGCACCAGTTCGGTCGTGATGTGAGCCGCACCTATGATGAGCAATTGGCTTTTTCGGGCAAAAACCTGCACAAACCAGGCTTCATTTTCCTGCTCAAACACCTGATGGCGGCGCTCCCGATAAGACTGCATGCCTGCTTCTTTCACCGAATCGGCAACGTCATAGCCCAAACTGCTGCCATCCGGCAGGATCAAGGTATGACGGGCTGGCCCATCCTGCAGAGCCGTGATCAAGACACAACCCTTATTTTGGTGAAGGCGGCTTTGTAATTCCTGCCAGACCGCTTGCTCCTTTTCATCCTCATTATAAGCCAGGAAGCGTTCAGCAAATACCTGCATTTTCCCTCCACAGCTTAAGCCCACTGCCCAGGCATCCTCATGTGCTACCCCAAACGCCAACCGTTGGGACTCTCCACTTTCCAAAATCGGAAGAGCCGCTTTGACCACCGCCCCTTCCACACAGCCTCCACTGACCGAACCAGCGATCTCCATATCCGGAGAAACCAACATAGCCGAGCCGACCGGTCTGGGAGAGGATCCCCAGGTTTGGATCACACGCACGATCGCAAAAGGCTTTTCAGCGGTGGTCCATTGATCAATTTGGGGGAGGAGTTCGCGCATGGGAGTAGAATTTGTTCCGAAAAAAGCGGATTGAGAAAAGAAAGTTACCAACATTTATCAGCCAAGACAACCATTGGCAGGCAGTTTTGGTTTGAGAAAACACATATTTGGGGTTCTAGCACAAAAGGCGTTTTTTGGGACGAAATAAAAGGATGGCTACTCAAGAAAAAAAGTTACTGGTGGGAACGGGCAAGGGTCTACTCCTCTGGCAAAAGGAAGCAGGGAGCTGGAAATTGAACGATATTTTCTTTCGCGGCATGCCGGTTTCCATGCTGTACGTGGACCCGCGCCATGCAGATTGGTGGGTGGGGCTTTCCCATAAGCATTGGGGCCAAAAGCTGCACGTCTCCCGGAACCAAGGAAAAAGCTGGGAGCACATTCCCATGCCTCAATATCCTGCCTCTGCCCTACTCAGTAACGGCCAGCCCGCCAATTTGAAGCGCATCTGGATCATGGAACAGGGGGGCGCAGACCAACCCGAAAAACTCTGGATGGGCACCGAACCCGGAGGCTTATTTCTATCTGAAGACAGGGGCCGACACTTTTCGCTGGTAGAATCTCTCTGGAACCATCCCTCTCGCTCCGATGAAAACCAATGGTTTGGGGCTGGCCGGGACCATCCTTTTATTCACTCCATCAGTGTAAATCCTACCGATAGCCATCATCTTTACCTCGCGGTCAGCTGTGCGGGAGTCTTTGAAAGCAAAGATGGCGGACAAAGCTGGAATCCTAAAAACCAGGGACTGATTGCAGCCTATTTACCCAATCCTCATGTGGAGGTGGGCCATGATCCCCATCGGCTGCTGATGTCCCCCAGCCACCCTGAGGTTTTATGGCAACAAAATCATTGCGGAGTCTTTCGCAGTGCGGATGCCGGCTTGCACTGGGACAATGTTTCCGATACGCAAGGCCTGGCAGACTATGGGTTTGCCCTGGCCATAGATGAGCAAGATCCCCTGAAAGCCTGGCTGATTCCAGCCGAAAGCGATGAGGAGCGCGTGCCGAAAGATTTGCGCCTCCGGGTCAGCATGACCCAGGATGGGGGGAAAAGCTGGCAGGTCCTGGCGCAGGGATTGCCGGAAGAAGCGAGTTTTGGGCTAGCCTTTCGACATGGCCTGGTCAAATCGGGAGCGGACATGGCCTTTGGTACCAATAATGGCAACCTATTCGTCTCCACCGATGAAGGTCAACACTGGGAAGCCATCCATCATCACCTGGCCCGCATAGACGTGCTGGCTTTTGCCTAGTAAAAAAAGGAAGGGACGTTCTACGGTCGCTGATACACCGCCCTAGGCCGAAATATCCCCATAGACATACATCTGATCAAGGGTAGGCGTAGGACTTCCCCCGGCTTTTTCCAGGGTGATGGCAAAAGCGTTGGGGGCCTGGTCCAGGGTCTTTAAGAACTGTGGTCCTTGATTGTTGAGGAGTCCAATGTCTAAAGGCTTGCCATCGATCAGGGCCCAGGCCTGGTATTGGTAGCCTTCCGGAGCAGGGGGGAGTTTTTCTGCGAACAAGAGGACTTGCTGGTTTTCCTGGTGCCAGGAGATCAGTACTTCGCTTTCCGGGGCTATGTCCAGCCCTCCCAGACGGACCAGTTGACTGGCCGGGTCATTGACCTGGAGCATGACTTTATCCGAGCGGTCCATGCGCGTTCGCAGCACTTCATTATCGGCCAACACTTGTTCATTCTGATCCTGCAGCGCCAGGAGCTGACGACCCGTTTCCTGCCATTGCTGGTAGAAGAAGGCATTGAAGCCTAAGCTGACCACCAGTAAGGCAATCATGGCGGCCGCTATCCAGGGAAGCCAGGCTGGATAGCGGACCGAAGCCTCTACCGGAGAAGTCTCAGGTTGCGGGAAGGCTTTTTTCTCTAATTCTATGGCGGAAAGGGCACCTGCCAGCGCACGGTCGTCTCCCGATTCGGGTGCATAATCCGCGGCAAAAGCGAAGAGGCTAGCTTCTATTTCTTCTACCGCTCGTTTCAGGGCAGGGTATTCCTCCAGCAGTTGCGTGATTTCCACGCTTTCTGCTTCAGACAAGCTGCCCATAACATAGGCTTCCAACTTGCCAGATGCTCGATATTGTTCAATATCTAACTGCTTACCCATTTCTTCATCATTTGCAACCCTTTGCGGACCCTTGATTTTACGGTGCCTAAGGGTATCTGCAGGTGGTCGGCGGCCTCCTGCTGTGTATAACCTTCAAAATAGATTAAATCTATGAGTTCCCGAATTTTCGGTTCCAACTGGGCTACCAGTTTTTCAGTATCCAGACTGGCAGAACTCATCTCCTCGCCTTCTTCCTCAGCTATATTTACGCGCTCCAGCGAAGTTTGGATGTTTTCCTTTTTCACCTGAAAGGATTTTTTCCGTCGCTTGTCCAGGGCGGTATTCCGACAAATGTTTAATAACCAGGTAAAGAGCCGCCCTTTTTTCGGGTCAAAGTTCGGGCCGAAGCGCCACATTTTGACCAGACTTTCCTGCCACACATCCTCTGCCAGCTCCTCATCCCCCAATACTTTGAAAATAATCCCCACCAGCGCCGGCCGATAGTGCTGAAAGATCAGCTTTATCGCTCCTTCATCCTGGGCCTGTAGCAGGCGGATGATTTCAGCTTCAATCTGTGGGATGGGTGGTTTCAGGGGGTAGGTTTTAGGATGAAACAAAGCCTTAGTCAAGTTAAAAGAAAATTTCCAACTCCGAAAAAATTCTCTTTTCCCAGGGTCGGATGAAGCTTTTTCCAAGGTTTTTTTCCTCTCCGACATCCAAAGCTTCGGCTAGCCTCGTAGGTATCGCATCACACAAAACTTTTAATCCTATCCGCGATGAAATACCCTACTGTAAAACTATGCACTTTTCTCCTGCTCTGCTGGGGACTAACCGCCTGCGTCAAAGTTTCTCAGAAGCGCACCGACAATGTGACCAGTGCCAGAGCAGCCTATACGGCTCGTTTTGTTAGTCCGCTACTAGAAAGAAATCCCGCCATCGGCAGTCCGGAAGAACAAGCGCAGGTCAGCAAGACCTTTGAACAGTTGTCCCAACTGATCCTAAAAGATGCCTCGGATTACCGCAGTCGCCTCAAACTTGCCCAACTCTATATGTTGGAAGCCCGGGCAACCGGAGAACATGGCTATTATTACCCAGCTGCCCTGAAAGTCATAGATGGTATACTGGAAGAAAAGCCCGAAGCAGACGTGATTTTTGGTGCGACTTCCCTAAAAGCTTCCATTTACCTCTCCTTGCATGAGTTCAGAGAAGCTAAAGCCCTGGCCCAGCAAGCCATCTCGATCAACGGCTACAATGCTTTGATCTATGGTTCGTTGGTTGATGCGCATGTGGAATTAGGAGAATATGAGCAGGCGGTAGAGATGGCGGACAAAATGGTCGGCATACGCCCTGATCTTCGGTCCTATGCCCGGATTTCCTATTTGCGAGAAATTCACGGAGAATTGGACGGCGCCATCCAAGCCATGCTCAAGGCAGTAACGGCAGGCTATCCGGGCTATGAGGAAACCGCCTGGACCCGACTCACCCTGGGAGAATTGTATGAACAAAAAGGCGATCTCAGCGCGGCGCGTGATCAGTACAAAATGGCCCTGGTGGAGCGTCCCAACTATCCTTTTGCGCTGGCCGCCCTGGCCAATCTGGACATCAAGGAGGCCAAGTGGGAACAAGCCGAGCAAAAGCTCGACACGGCCATTAGCTTTATCCCCGAAGTAGGCTTTTACATCCAGATGCTGGACGTGTACGCCCATAAAGGAGATCAGGAAAGCGCTCAGCAAACCCTGAAGGAGGTTTTTGATATGCTGGCTGATGATGAAGAAAAAGGGCACAACATGGGCATGGAATACGCCCGCCTGCATCTGGAGCACACCGGCGATTTGGAAAAAGCCCTGGCCTATGCCGAAGAAGAATATCAGACCCGCCCCCAAAACCTGGACACCAATCGCCTGATGGGCCTCATTCTTTACCAGATGGGCGATTACCAGGCCGCTCAAAAACACGTTATCAAAGCCCTTCGAACCGGCAACCAGCATCCTGAATTACTATGCCTGGCTGGCCTGGTGGCCCTGCAACAACAACAACCACAGCAAGGAAAAAAATGGCTCAGGACAGCCTTTTCCCTTGATCCTTACCAAAACCACAGCCTGGCGGAAGCTGGACGCAAGGCCCTGAATGGATAATCATTTTCATCTCATAACCGCCTGAAACATGAAAATCCGTTGCATTATATGGGCCTTGCTCCTGAGCCTGGCCGGAGAGGCCTTTGCTGATCACGGAAGCCTGAAAGGCCGCATCCTCGACGCCCAATCACAAGAACCCCTGGCCGGAGCCTTTATCCAGGTAAAAGAGCTATCCCTTTCCACGCTGGCAGATGAGGCAGGTAATTTCTTCCTGCCCAGCTTGCCGGTGGGAGACGTAGAACTGGCGATTAGTTTCCTGGGATATCTCTCTCAAGATACCATCCTGAACATCCGGGCTGAGCAGCAGACGGAACTATTCATTGCCCTGGAAGGAGGGGAGATCCAACTGGAAGCCATCACCATTGAGGGACGGCCCAATGTGAAGCAGACCATGGCCACCATTCAGGCGCTTGACCTACAGCTCCGACCTTTGCAGAACAGCCAACAAGCCCTGCAAGCCATTCCTGGTCTGTTCATCGCCCAACATGCGGGAGGAGGCAAGGCCGAACAAATTTTCCTGCGCGGATTTGACATTGACCATGGGACCGACATTCAGTTGAGCGTAGAAGGGATGCCAGTCAATATGGTTTCCCATGCGCACGGGCAAGGCTATGCAGACCTGCATTTTCTCATCCCGGAAACCATTGAGCGCGTTGAGACAGAGAAAGGCCCCTACGCTGCCTCGAAAGGAAATTTTGCCACGGCGGGCTACGCTGATTTTCAACTCAAGCGGCGGCTTGACCAAAACCTATTGGAGGTAGGCCTGGGACAGTTTGGGCAGCAGAGAGTATTAGGGATGATGAAGGTGTTGGACAAAAAGCCCGGTCAGCATGCTTACGTGGCCACGGAGCTAAGCCAGCATCAGGGATACTTTGAATCCCCTCAAGATTTCTTTCGGCTCAACCTTTTGGGACGGTATGAACATAGCCTTTCTCCGGACCACCGTTTTACCCTGACTCTTTCTCATTTTCAAAGCAGCTGGGATGCTTCGGGCCAGATTCCCATGCGGGCCGTGGAGCAAGGCCTGATCAGCCGCTTTGGGGCCATAGACGATACAGAAGGTGGCGACACCCGCCGCTCCAACCTGCTTTTGCAGTGGCATCATCACCTGCCAGGCGGAGGGCATTTGCGGCACCAATTTTCGGTGAGTCAGTACCAGTTTTCCCTCTTCAGTAATTTTACTTTTTTCCTGGAAGACAGCATCAATGGGGACCAAATCTGGCAACATGAAGACCGGCTCCTGCTGCATGGTCAAAGCGAATACGAGCAGACGTACCAGTTCTGGAATCTCCCTATGCAAAGCCGGATCGGCTTGCAATGGCGGCAGGACCACATCGCCGATAGCGAACTGGCCCAGACCCGCAACCGCTATGAACGCTTGCAATCTCTCAGCCGGGGCGATATTGCAGAAACTAACGCGGCTGTGTATGTAGACCAGCAGATTGATGTTAGCCCGAAGGTCAATCTTCAACTCGGCTTGCGCTATGACCAGATGCAGTTTCGCTATGAAGATGCACTGGAGGCCCAGTATCAATGGCAACGCTTAGATGCCAGTCTCCTGAGTCCCAAGCTCCAACTTCAGGTGCAGGCCTTACCTAATTTGAACGTCTATCTGCAAGCCGGTCAAGGCTTCCACGCCAATGACAGCCGCAGCCTCACCCACCGCATGCCCAGAAGCATGATGCCGCGCGCTTGGGGAGCAGATTTGGGATGGCTCTGGAAGCCCAGTGAGCATTTTTTCTTGCAGGCGGCCGTCTGGGCCTTACGCATGGAACAGGAATTTGTGTACGTGGGGGATGCAGGCATCGTGGAGCCATCGGGGCAGAGTATGCGGAGCGGCCTGGACCTGAGCGGACGCTGGGCCATGTTGCCCTGGCTGTATGCCGATGTGGATTTGACCTACAGCCATGCGCGTTCGCTGGAAGGAGAAGAAAGTTTCATTCCGCTGGCCCCGGTCTGGACCGGGACCGCTGGCCTCAGTGTGCGGCGGGAAAGCTGGCAGGCCAGCTTGCGGGGTCGCTTGCTCGGAGACCGACCGGCCAATGAGGATTACAGCCTCACGGCAGGAGGATATATGCTCCTCGATGCCGTCGTCAGACGGGCGTTTGGCCCCTGCTATGTGGAGATTCAACTGGAAAATATCCTCAATACCGCATGGGAAGAGGCGCAATTTGAAACGACTTCTTTGCTGAAGGGAGAAACTGAACCGGTTACGGAGATTCATTTCACACCGGGTACGCCTTTCCAGGTAAGGGCTGCACTGGGCTGGAGATTCTAGCGGGAATCCACCTAAAGCATTCGTCCCTCATTCGAGTATTCGTGGCTTTTTTTCTTAGGCCACGAATGCTCGAATGAGGGACGAATTGGTAGCTATTCGACTTTTACGCGAATGCCTTCGCTGTGCGAGGTGAATTCCGGAGCGTACATACACTGAATGGTAGTGATGCCATTGGAGAAATCACCTTGCTGGGTGGCAAGTAATTCGTATTCGAAGACATGGGTACCTGCCGGTAAATACTCAAAGAAGAAGTCTGTCCCCACGTCCCGGGTGCTCTGGTAATAGCCTAAGCCATTTTTGTATTGATATCGGGAAATAGTTTGCGTAGGCTCAAAAGCTGCAGCCCGCAGGTCTTTCATGTGTACGTACTCCATGCCGCGATCCACCCGCAATTCAATGCGCACTACCAACCGATCCCCTCTTTTGATGGCTTGGGAATTGTCCTGGATCGTGATAAGGCGAGGCCCTTGTTCACTGTTCATTTTGACAAACAATTCCTTTTTAAGGCTGAGCGGGGTGGCAGCAGGGGTGATTTTGTCCAACTGCTCAAAGTACTGCCAATAAAGGGCTCCCCAGGCAATGCCTTCGTCCTTCTTGCTTACCTTGATCTGGCCCATATTGGCCTGAATGTCTTCCGCCTGCCAGGCCGTTTTGAAATAACCGGTTCCTGCTTCTACTTTGGTATCTTCTCGCTGGAAGGGGTCTACGCCCACTTCTCCCAGGGTAACAGCTACCACTTCGTTTTGCTCCAGCCAGTTAGTGCCCGTAGACAAAAGCGCCTGCACGGCAGCAGAAGTAGCCCGGGTGGTCTTCCAATCGTGGGTCTGCTTATTTTTCAGCAACCAGATTTTCAACTCGTCGACTGTTTCGAGGTCTTTGGTTATTTCATTAAAGGCTTCGATCATTAAGGCATGGCGTTCGATGGGGGCCTGATACCAAAACCAACCCGCCGACATATCTTTCCAATACATGCCCAGGGCTTCATTCATCACGGCACTTTGCTTGAGCCCTTTGAGCACTTGCGCTGCCAGCGTCTGGTCTCCATTGCGATGGAACACCAGGGACAGCATGCCCTGCATATACTGGGACTGGTCTCGCCAGTACGTCTGCGCCTGTCCGTAGTAGTACCCAAAGGCCTCTTCCGTTCCCGCAGTCTGCACCTGATCCTTAAAAAAGGTGCGCATGTACAGGTACTGGATATGGTGGTAGCTCAGATGATTCTTGTCCATCTCAGCTTTGCGGCTTTTTAAGCGGTTATAATCCTGGGCTACTTCTCGGTCCAGGTATTGGATAGCGCTATTGGTGGTCTGCGCGATTTCAGGGTTCCCACTGGCGTAAGCCACGCCCAATTTCTGGAGGTGACCTATGCCGGTTACCAGGAGTTGGGTGATGTAGCGGCTGGGACGCATGCCCGGAAACCAACTAAAAGCACCGCTGCTATGTTGACGATCTTTGAGCTTGCGCCAGGCCTGAGCCTGTTCGTTGCTCATACGATTAAGATCGAAGAGCAGGCCGATGCGCTGCTTACGTTCACGCTCTGAGCGGGCATTGAGTACCCAGGGAGTTTCTTCCAGCAGGACGCCTTTCAGCTCTTGATTTTTTTCCAATTGAGACAACAGGCTGCCATCATCGGCGATTTTTTGCTGCTTCCACTGATTGAACACCTGCTGAATGCGCGGGGAGCTGTTGGCCACATGAGAAGCCAGGCTATTGGCGTAGAAGCGGCTGAAGATCTGCTCGGTGCAGTCAAAAGGATATTCCATCAAATAAGGCAGGGCCTGCACGGCATACCAAGCGGGATTGGAGGTAAACTCAAGGGTCAGTTGCTGGTGTTGCAAGGTGGAAGAAGAATCAGAAGCCACGAGTTTTTCGAAGACAAATTCCTTGGTTTCCATGCCTCGAACCGCCAGCGGAATAGATTCGGTCACCATCAGACGATTTTTCAGGATGGGTAGGGCATTTTCCTCTCCATCTGAAAACTTATCCGTCTTGGCCAGGATTTGCACGATTAAAGCAGGTACGTTTTCCGGCACCTTGATATCCCAGCTTAGGGGCGTGCTCTGTCCTGCTTTGACCGAGAAGGCTTGCTCTCTTTTGGTCAGGCCGAATGATTGATGGATGGGTTGCAGGCTAAAAGCGTCCAGCAATCTCACTTCAGCTGTCCCGTCCATATCCTCCTCCGTCAGGTTGCTGACTTTGGCACTCAGGGCCAGTTCATCCCCTTCACGCAGGAAACGAGGCAGGTTGGGAAAGACCATCAATTCTTTTTGCGTGACCGTTTCGCCACCCAGGGTCCCCATCTGCAATTCCTTGGTGTGGGCCAAACCCAGGAATTTCCAGCGGGTCAGCGCCTCAGGAATGGTGAAGTTCAGCACAATATTCCCTTCCTCATCGGTTTGGAGTTGGGGGAAGAAAAAGGCGGTTTCCTCTAAGTTGGTGCGGATGGTAGGCGGCAAAGATACTTCCGACGCTCCGCCGGGTTCTCCTTCGGATTCCATAGATACATTGCCAGCTTCCGCTTTGGAAGCGACCACCCCATCCTGATCAAAATCATCCATTTCAGCATCGGCGGAATGTACGTAACTTAATGCCATTACTTCATTATCAGCCATCGGCATAGGCGCATTCCGCGCCATGCGGGGCCGAAAGCCGTAGAAGTTTTGCATGGTGATCAGTCGATCATAGCCACGCCTTAAAGCGCCATACCCATAGTAGTTGTTATTCCCGGTCAGGTAATTGGCTCTCTGCAGTCTAAAGCCTGAGCCGGTTTCCCAAACAGATCGAACCTGGTAAGTGGGGTAAAGGTCCAGCCCAAAGCTGTTGCTGCGGAAGACATCGAGGGAGGCATCATATAAGGTGGCTACCATTTCTGCCGCCACCGCTTCTTTTTGAGGGCCCTTGATGGTGAGTTTCCATTGTTCATCCTGACCGGGGGTTAGCTTATCTCTAAAGGTAGACCAGCTCAATTGAAGTTGCTTGTTGGTCCATGGCACCTGGATGCGCTCACTGTAAAGATATGCCGCGTTGTTTTTGACCCCAGTCACGGTAATCTGAATATTGCCCCGGTGGGATTCTTTAATCGGGATGGTCAGGAAGCTTTTCTTTTTTCTTTTGAGTTTGAGGAATTGTCGATCCAGGAGTTTCCCTCCTTGTGCCAATTCATAGATTACCCAGGTCTTTTTTTCCGAAGTAGACAGGCTTAGCTGCACCGTTTCTCCGGGCTGGGCGGTGGTTTGACTGAGGTGATAAGAAAGGACGCCGCTTAAGTCGCGTTTCTTGCGGTCAGAATTGACCACTTCCAGGATGGCTTTTTTCTTAATCAGTTCCCCACTGGGATCATTGATGGTCCATTCCAGGGCATAATGGCCGGGATCAAGGTCGGTTAGCCAATCGCTCCAATCCTGGGTGCTTTTGCCCTCTACTTCTATGGTGCGGGTTCTTAAGGTAGTGGCCGTCCAGTTTTCCGGTTTGCCTTCATCTTCGTATTGGTCAAAAGGAAATTTTTCATAAAACTCCGCCTGACTCAGAATATGTTGATCCACCTCTGTCCATTTACGGGGCCTGAAATTGCGCTTTGGCGCCTGGAGAGCCTGCAGTACCAGTTGGGTGCTGGCACGCGCCTTTTGCCCGCTTAAATTGGTGATAGACAAATCGAATTTCTCAGCCCGAGCCAGGTCCACCGTTTTGGGGACATTCCAATCTGCCTGAAGGCTGGTGTAGCCGATGCTCAGAGCCGTACTGGCGGATTGTGTTTCGCCACTAATATCTACTACATCAGCGCTGATTTGATAGCGAAATACGGGCAATAAATCCCGCTCGCTTTGAGGATCGGGTTGGGCTTCGAAGGTGAAGGTGAATTTGCCTTCAGCATCAGTGGAAGTCTCACCAGAGAGGATTTCCTGCTGAGGCGTTCGGGGATAAGGCCTGCGAAAGTATCCCCAGAAATAGGGATAACTGGTCTCGCGAATCACCCGGTAGCGTACGATGGCTCCATCAATATTTGATCCTGCGTAGGCTTTGGCCTGTCCCGTAACCGCTACTTCACTGTTGAGCTGATATGTGCCCGTAATGGGCAAAAAGGTGGTTTCAAACTTGGGGCGCTTGTATTCCTCCACGCTAATGGAAGTGGCACCGCCCTCTACCACCAACCGCATGTTACCCGTCAAGCCAGTCTGAGGCGCAACGAAACTTCCCTGTACCGAGCCAAATTCGTTGGTGGTGAGCTTGAGCTTGCCTACTTCCTGCTGGTTGGGATCAAAGAAGCGAACTTCCACGGGGTGTTTGGCCTTAATTTCAGGCTGCTGATCCTGACGAGAAAGTACCAGGGCTTTAAAATAAATCGTCTGCCCAGGTCGGTAGATTTTCCTATCCGTAAACAGATAGCTTTGAACCTCGGGACGATAGCGATTATCCGAATAGGCCGAGGGCATAAACGTTCTGCCTAGCAGATAGTCGTTATTGAGGTAGGTAATGTTGGCCCCCAGATATCGGCCCTCGCTTTCTCCCTTTCGAATCTTTATGTATCCCTGCGCATCCGTTTCCTGCGGAGGTCCCACGGGCGCTCTTTCCGGATTGTTGTAATCCCAGGTAAAGGCGGTTACTTTTGCGCCCTTGAGTGGCTTGCCGCTTTCCCGATCTACCACCCGTAGTTCCATACTTCTTTCCTCATCCTGAGCTACTTTCTTCGTGACAGCGATACGGGTGCTTTTTAGGATTGCATAGCTGATCAGGCCCTCTCCGTCCAAGCTCTCCTCGCTATTCACGACGAGGGTATAGGTACCTGGGGTCAAAGCTTTGACCGGCACGATGGTCGTATGGCCCGTAAAATCCTGCTCATCTCTTAAGCTAAGGCTCCTGCCAGCTCGAATGGGCGTTGCAGATTTGAGCCGGTCTATTTTTTCTTTCTGAGTCCGGGCTCCACTGAAGTCGATTTCGGGATACACGGTGAGAAATACCTTATCGAGGTTTTTGTAGCCTACCATGAGCGGAATCGGCTGGCCAGGAATATGCGCCTCCTCGACTTCCGCACTCAGATGTTTTGCTTCCAGTCGTTTGAGAAGGAGTTGACACTGGCGCGCCCCAAAGGACTCAGGAAACTTTTCCATCGCACTGGTGGCCAGGGCATGGGCTGCCTTGAGGGTGATTTCTTCACTTCCTTCTTGTCTTTCCACCCGCGCTTCATATTCCCTGGCAATGGCGAAATTTACTTCCGCTGAGGCGGGATGGATGCGATAAAGCTCCGCCAGTTCCTTGAGGCGCAGCAGATAGAGGCGATCTTTTTGTCCCCCTACAGCCTGCCCTTTCAAATAGGCAAAGCGCTTCAATTCTACATCGATCAAGGCGGAAGGATCTTCTCCCTCTCCATGTAACCTCAGCAGTTCCTGGAACAGTTGCAGCGTATATAAGCGAAAGGAAGTGGTATCGGTCGTAGGCCATTTTTTCCGGATAAAATTGGTTCTGGCAATCAGGGTTTCCGTATCCTTCAGGACAAAAGGATTCTTGGGTTGGACCAGTTCCGAGGTGCCGGTAATAAAAAAATCTATGGCCCGATGAGCTAGCAGGTCATATAAAGTCGGTCTGTAGGTGGGAGATTCCTTCTGGGTACGTAAAATCAATTCAACCTCACGGACCGGGGTGGCTTGCAGGCTTTTTTTGTCCGCCAGCGACAGGAAGTACAGCTGGCTGATTTTGTCCATAAACCTCCGCATATCCCAGGTCTGAAAATCCTCCGGAGCTTCCTCCGTGTAGGTTCGCTCCAGGATCTGATAGCGATGGTTCTGGTAATACGCCCAATACACTTCGGCCAATAAGGAAGTCAGGATACTCCGGGCATTGCCCTCCATTTCATCCAAGGCCGCCTCCAGCCGGGCAATATTCGTAGAATCCGCGTTTTGTCCGGTTACGGCTTCGAATTGAGTCAGGTAACTCAGCGCCTTGATTTGCTGAAGGGGAAGCGCTTGTTCCCGGGCCTGTACATAGAGTTCATCTACCACTTTCCGGGCGTCCTTAAAAAGGTTGTCCCGTTTGAGCGAGTCTACCTGTTTCCAGGCTTTTTCCCAGTCTTGAGATTGACTAAAGGCATCCATAGCAAAACTGGCTATAAAGAGGGTGAGGGCAACTGCCAGAAGCTGTTTCATAGTAGAAGGGTTGAAGTCCACTTGAGGGGATAACGCAGGCTTGTCGCATGTATTTTATTCAACTGATTTCCTTTTGGATGATCAGAAGATAAGAAAGTTACAAATCCGGGAAACAACGGACAAGGAAGGTATTTCGCCCTTCCTCATTATCCTGCACTTTTCGTCCTAAAACTGATAGTAAATGAACTTCTGCGGAATATCCAACCCACTTTGGACCAGAATCACCATGAAGATAATGATGGCAATGATGGCAGATTTCACCACCATGTGGGAACGGACAAAATATTTTTCCACCAGGATATCCAAATCATCCGGCAGAAAATGTAAGGTATAGCCCAATAGCATGAAGAGGAAAAAGGAGCGATTTTCAGTCATGACTTGCCAGGCAACATCACCTTTGAAGTTGAGGTAAATATTTTCCAACATATCCCAGGCTAGGTCAAAGGATTCCGCCCGGAAAAACACCCAACACAAACAGACAAAGTGAAAGGTAAAAATCACCCCAAATACATGAGCCGCTACGCTGAGGACCAGGGTAAACCAGCCTTGCATAAACCAACGTGCCTGCCGGAACCAGTTCAGTAGCTTGGCTTCTGATTCCAATTCGTCCCCTTTTAGCATCAACTGATCCAAGGTATCGAGCGCCATGGAAAGCTGGGTTTTGACCCAGATACGGGCATCCTTGAGCATGCGATCCAGGGCCAGGGCAATGCCATGCAAGAAGCCCCACACCACAAAGCGCCAGGCCGCCCCATGCCACAAACCTCCCAATACCATGGTAATCATCAGGTTGAGATAGGTGCGGAATTTTCCCCTACGATTTCCTCCCAGAGAGATATATAAGTAGTCTCGCAACCAAGAGGAAAGCGAGATATGCCATCTCCGCCAGAATTCCTGAATGCTGGAGGATTGATAAGGGGCGTTGAAGTTGATCGGCAGGCGGTAGCCCAGGAGCAGACCGATGCCAATGGCCATGTCGGAATAGCCGGAGAAATCACAGTATATCTGAAGCGCATACCCGTATACCGCCATGAGGTTCTCAAAGCCGGTATGCAGCGCAGGCACTTCAAAGATGCTATCCACAAAGTGGGTCGCAATAAAATCTGAAATAACCCCTTTTTTGAACAAGCCAATACAGATCAGCAAAAAGCCTCGCCCGACATCTTCCCGGGTTACCAGGATGTCCTGTCTGACCTGCGGAAGGAATTGCGAAGCCCGGACGATCGGACCCGCCACCAACTGCGGGAAGAAACTGACGAAAAAGCCGAAGTCCACGATATTGTCCACCGGATCTAATTTCTTGCGGTAGATATCGATGGTATAGCTCATCGTCTGGAAGGTAAAAAAGGAAATTCCTACCGGCAGGATGATATTGACCGCATCCAAGGGGTCGGTCATGAAGGTGTTGAGGGAGTCGATGAAAAAATTGGCGTATTTGAATACAGCCAACATCCCCAGGTTGGAAAGAATCGACATCAACAAATAGAGCCGCCTTCGTTTCAGTTGGGTGGAGCCATAAATCAACTGCCCCAGCACAAAGTCTATTGCTGTGGAGACCAGGAGCAGGAGAAAATAAAGCCCACTGGATTTATAGTAGAAAAAGAGGGAGAAAGCCAGTACCCAGACAATACGCAGCGGTTTCCGGTCTACCACGACCAGATATACTCCCATGAAAATGAGAAACAAAAAAAGAAATTGCCCGGTATGAAACAGCAGCGGTCGCTCAGGGTCATACACCAGCAGTTCCCGCAGACTATCTAAACTTAGCAGACTGGTAATTTCCATATCCCTTAATCAGCGCCTCAAACAACAGGTCGCCTTGTAATTCGTATCCCTCCTGAGTTAAATGTAAGTGGTCTGGTTGTGCCAGGCCTTCTTTATGCCAATCCTGAATCGCATCCGTTCCCCCCATGATATCATAAAAGTTCCAACAAGCCAGGTCATGGTTGAAGGCATATTCCTGCAATACATCCCGAGCCAGTTCTACGTTGCTGTTATGTCTTTGGCGGGCGTAATAGGCATCCGGTGGCGTAGTGAACAAAATAGCCGCATGGGGCGCATATTGGTTGATCTGATAGATCATCTCGTCTATGGCCTGGTAGAAAGCCCGACGGCCAAAGGCTCGGTTAGCAGCTTCATTGGTCCCTAAGGAAACGATGATGAGATCTGGCTCCAAAGCGCCTACCTGCTGCATAAAATGACGTCCCCGGTTAAAGTCAGAAAACTTGGCCCCGTTGACACCAATATTGTGGTAAAGGATGCCCCGACGCTGGCTATTCTCCAACACCAGCCCATAAAGGACCGTTTGTCGCTGGATACTTTCCTCTTTTTTGCCCCGCAAGTAGACAGTACTGACTGCTCTCGGTAGCGTAGTCTGTGCCAAAAATCGGGTAGCGTCCTGCGCAGAATTCCGAAAATCCAGGGGCACGGATTCATTCAGGCTCCGGTCCCGGGCCGGGGTGGGCGTCCCTCCTTTAGGGGCTTCCACGATCAGCCGTTTGCCAGCATAAATGGTACTCCCAGCTAAGCGATTCCAGGTAATCAAATCATCTATGGCCACATTATATTTGGCGGCAATTTCGGTCAGGTTTTCTCCCGACCTCACCTCGTGTAGTTTGCTGTTATCTGTACTGCTCGCTTTACTCAAACCGGGGAAAGCCCTGGCTGAGGGGCTGGCATACAGCTGAAAATTTTCTCTGCCTTTTTCTGTAAACACCCCCACCCTGTCAAAGGTGTAGTCAATCCCAAAAGGATTGTCTCCTACGCCAACCTTTAAAATGAAATGCGGCGTTTGGGTCCGAAGGCTGATCCCGCTCACGCCTGTAGGCAAGGAGCTTTGGGAACCAATATTGCGCTGTACCTCCCACTTTACGTTGCTGGAAGTAAACAAATCGTCAGGACTATTGGTCCGAGCCACCTGATACGGAAATACCAGCCCTCGGCCTGCTGCCCCAAATTGCTTTTGCAAAGCCATCCGCAACCGACCAGAAAACCAGTCAGCCTGAATATGGGAATCGCCGATGTGCACGATGTTGACCTTTTGCCTTCGGCCATTTTCCAGCAGAGAAAGTTGGTGGTAAAAATGCTGTAGCCCCCGAAAGTTGTTGTCAATCAGGTTAATATCTCCCCGGAGAAAAGCATAACGCTCATAAGCAGAAGATAATGGCTGCGCCTGGCTATGTTGCCACGTGGCAATCCAGCACAAGAGTCCTAGGATGAAGTAATACGGTGATTTTTTTACGGGCATGGAAGTTTTACTTGCCGGCCTTGGGAGAGGCAAAAATAATACCATTGCCGAAGAGAATGGGCCATGAAAGGAAGAAAGAATAGGAAAAAAGGAAAATATGCGAAAAAATGGCTAGAATAGGCCTTGAAGCCTGCAGCAAAGGATACAAATCTATGGCCCACATCAATGAGAAAAAAATCCCCTACAAGATTGACCGGGGATTACGACGCTACCTTCAGCAATATGGACGGGAAATGGACCTGCCCATTATGTATACGGATTTGCTCCGATATCAGAATGGTATCACGCTGTACGATAAATATGGCAACGATACTTTGTGGATCTCCCTGCTTTTTGCCCAG
>JBCBGC010000008.1:9574-58845 GCA_038527215.1 Bacteroidota bacterium | reverse complement strand
CAATGGAGATCTTTCGGTGATGCAACACCTCTATGTGGACCGCATAGACCTTTGTCTCTACGGCAATACCCAACCTTTCCGGGTCCGGATTGTCAACAAGATCAATGACAACTTCGACTACTTCTATATCAAACGGGCGGATGCTTCCCGGATTTACGGCCTGGAATTGGAACATTTGCTTTCTCCCAATCGCATTTCCTATGTAGTGGACCGAGACACCTTGATTGAGGAGCACATTGCGGGCATACCAGGGGAGGAATTTATCCAAAACTACCTCAATCCAGGACGGGTGGAAAATGAGATTCGTCTGGCCAAAGAATTTGTCAAATTCAACGAAAGATGCTTCATCCGCCTGCTGGGGGATATGCATTCCAGCAATTTTGTGATTGAGATCATGCCCGACTTTGAGGACATCCATTACCGGATTCGGGCCATAGATTTTGATCAGCAGAGCTACGAACCGCGCAAGAGCATCTACATGCCTCAATATTTCAAGCAGAATATGCCCATCATTGAAGTGGGGCTCAAGCACATGACTTCAGAGACCGTACGGCAGTATCAAAAGGAGGAGCGGGCTATGATCGCCAGCAGGATTCGCTATTCCATGCGGCAGATCCGGGACCTGATGAAATACATGGTGCGCAGTGAATTATCCAAGCCCGGCTACATAGAGCAGCTTAAGGAAGAGTTGGCCCTGCATTATGAAGATGACCAATTTAAGCCGTGCCAGACCATGGGAGATATCGTCCGACGGAGCCTGGAAATCCTGATTGAGAATAATTAAGAGCTTGTTCGGGTTTAGCATAAAAAAGCGCCATCCTGGAGGACCAGGATGGCGCATATCATATAGGGTTGATCCTAGAGCAGCATGCGCATCGGATCTTCCAACATTTGCTTAAGGCTAACCAGGAATTCTGATCCAGTGGCCCCATCTACCACGCGGTGGTCGCAGGACATGGTCACTTTCATCATTTTTCCAGGAACGATTTCACCATCTACCACGATAGGCTTGTCGATGATGCCGCCGATGGCCATGATACATCCGTCTGGAGGATTGATGATGGCGGTGAACTCTTCGATACCGTACATGCCCAGGTTTGAGATGGTAAAGGTATTGCCGGCCCACTCATCAGGCTGTAGTTCTTTGTTTCTGGCTTTTCCGGCCAGGGATTTGGTTTCCGCAGCAATAGCAGAAAGTCCTTTCTGGTCGGCGAAACGTACCACCGGAACCAAGAGACCTTCATCTACCGCTACCGCCATGCCTACATGCACGTGGTGGTTTACGCGGATATGGTCTTCCATCCAGGCAGAGTTCACTTTGGGGTGCTTTTTCAAGCAAACCGCGGCTGCCTTTAGGATCATATCATTGAAAGAGATTTTGACCGGAGAAAGCTCATTCAGGGCTTTTCTGGCCTCTACCGCTTTGCCCATGTTGATCTCCATGGTCAGGTAGAAGTGAGGCGCAGTGAATTTGCTTTCACTCAGACGCTTGGCGATGGTTTTACGCATTTGAGAAATACGCACCTGCTCAAAGCTCTCTTGTCCAACAACGCTCGGAATGAAGACTGGCGCATCCTCTGTAGCTGCAGGTGCAGATACGGGGGCGGCTTCCGGCATTTTGAAGGATTCGATATCCCGCTTCACGATACGGCCATGATCACCACTACCTTGAACCAAGGTCAGATCGATGCCTTTGTCGCGAGCCATGGCTTTGGCCAGAGGAGAAGCTTTGATGCGTCCGTCTGGGGTTACGACTGGCGCGGAATCCGCCACTACTGGAGCGGGCGCGCTGACCGGTGCGGCAGGCGTTACCACAGGGGCTGCTTCCTGAACCGGGGGCGCGGCGGGTGCCTCCGCGACCGGTGCAGCCTCTTCTTGAGGTGCTGATTCTGTCGCAAAGTTTGCAATCGCCTCAGAGACGTCTTCGCCCTTGTCGCCAACGATGGCAAGCAAAGAACCTACGGGAATTCCTTCCCCTTCCTTGACCCCTACATAAAGCAGGACACCGTCTGCCGGTGAATCAAAATCCAGGGTGGCCTTGTCACTCTCGATTTCAGCCAACAAATCTCCTGATCCTACATTGTCGCCAACTTTGGCGTGCCATGCTGCGATAACCCCTTCTTCCATGGTATCGCTCAATCGGGGCATAGTAATGATTTCTGCCATCTATATCCTTTGTTTTGGATTGAACCTCAAAATTAGAGATATCTTGCAAAATGTAAAATGCAAGTGCCGTTTTATTAAGGATTTTAATGCAGCCGCCCGTCTGAAGCCAAATCAGACGGGCGGAGGTTATTTTTGAAGGAGCTTTACGGGCCTTATTTTCCCAATCGGAAGCCGAGAGACCAGCCAACCCGAAACCGCATCTGACGGCTGGCTGCGGGGCCTCCATAAGCCGGCGTCAGGTGGTAAGCAGCCGTGGGGCCGGTTACCAGTTGCAAGCCATTTTTTAAGGCATAGCGGTATTGGAGATTTGAGAGCAGGCTGCTGTAAAAGTATTGGGAAACCAGGATATCCGGATCGCCCAGGGTTTGATTTCGCCGGAGAAAGGCATTTTCTGCCTGGTTGAGGTAGGTAATAGGATCGTTGATCGTTCCGTCTGAGCCTATGCGCACCCGGGTCATCTGTACGCTGCCCCCCAGACCGAACCGTAAGCTATGGCGGTTTTTTTGCCATAAACGGACATGCGCCATCAGAGGAATCTCCAATTGGTTCATCTGGAAATAGGATCGGTCAGAATAACTCAGCGATTCAAGCGCAACAGGCTGCTCTCCCGTTGGAGCCGGCTGGCTCATGTCGGTACTGATCACAGAGGTACGGGTAAAGCCCGCTTCATAACTCCGGAATCCCAGCCCTGTTTGTACAGACCACCGGGGAGAAAATTTCCGTTCTACCAGCGCTGAAAGACTCCAATTGTAGTGCGGGAAGGTAACGGAGACCACCTGATCCACATTTCCCTGGTTAGAAACCCGAACATCACTTTGCTCTATCGCTGCGAAATCTGCGGTTACATTTCCAGCAGAGGAAAGCAGGATCGGTTGAATGCCGTTGAATTCATAGGCCTGTGAGGCCATGAGGTAAAAGGCCCACCCCTTTTCCCGCAGGGCGGCACCGGCCAGCACGGGCTGAGCCAGCTTTGCTGCTGGACCGGGAGCACGATAAGGATGAAGGTAAAAGGGCATAGCGTGTAGCAGACCCAGAGTGCTCTGGGGCTGATGGGTTGAACTGTAGGAGACCATAGGGGCCGGGCCGGATTCAAGCACCTGGCTGCTGATCCGGTGTGTGGCCGGAATCTGGAGTGATAAAGAGGAAAGGGTATGAGAGCTGTTTGGGCTAGTGGTAACGATATTTGAAGGTACAGATGAAAGGGCGGTGCTGACCGGTGGGACAGTTGAAGCTCCTTCAGCCAGTTGCTGGCTGGAGGCAGGCGTTTGCGGTTCGAAAGAAGCGGACTGCTCAGGGGCTACTGATTCCAGATCAGCTACCTGCTCATCTACTGCAGCATCCTTAGCCAGGGGTACAGCTTCTGGAGCAGGCTCGACCATCCCGGCAGCCAGGGGCATGCTTTCAAACCAGCCGGCTTCCCAGGAAGCCAGGCTCCAATAAGAGAGCGCTGCGGTAGAAAAAAGCCCCAGCAAGGCGAAGAACCACAACCAAAGGCCGCGCTTTTTTCGGGGAGGGGGACCTACCTCCACCGCGATCTTGTCCCAAAGATCTGGGGGAGGGGCGACCTTTGCCTCAGCAAATTTTTCCCGCAGTTTTCGTTCAAACAGTTCAGATGACATCCTTGTAAACGTTTTTTTCCATATACAAATCACTGATGCGTTTCTTCAACAAAGCCCGCGCCCGGGTATACTGTGACCTGGAAGTACTTTCAGAAATACCTAATTCTTCGCCTATCTCCGCGTGAGAGTATCCTTCAATGGCATATAGGTTAAAAACCACCCGGTAACCGGCTGGCAGTGCCTGGATGATGGCGTACAGATATTCCACCTCCAGTTTGTCCAATACGCTTTCGGATACCTCCTCCGTTATCGTCTCGTTCAGCTCCAGTTGGTTTTGCTGATGTTTGCGTTTGCGAATATGATCGATGGCCGTATTGACCACGATCCTTCTAATCCAGCCTTCCAGAGAACCTCGGTCATCATAGCGGTCGATGGACCGAAACACCTTAATAAAGGCTTCCTGCAACATATCCTCTGCCTCAGCCTGGTCTCGTGCATAGCGATAACATACCGCCAGCATTTTGCCGGAAAAAAGCTCATAGAGCTCCCGCTGTGCCTTCGGCTTCTGCTTTCGGCAATCAGCAATCAGTATGTGGTAGGCATGAGACATCCAGCACGTTTGGCCTGATTTTCTTGAAAAACGAAAGCCTGAGGCAAAGTGCTGCATCAGGCTGTGAATAATTTACAAAAAAAAACGCCCCCATTTGGGGGCATTTTTTTTCTTCTCAGAAATGATTTATACAAATCCGGTCAACCCGGGGGCATTGCTACCTGAGAATGCTTAAGGCAAGACAGAGATCATTTTGTCCATGTCAATCACCTCTTCCTGCGCAGCAAGGTCTGTTTGTACGGTTTCCACCGTATCGACCAGGGCCCAAACGGTCCCCATGAGACCTAAGGCCAGCAGGCTAATTCCGATCAAGTTTTTCACTCGCTTTTTCATGACAATTCATTGGTTTGTTTACAATTATCTATACGCCAATTTTGAAGAAATAGTGGGTCGAAGTTGGCCAGTTTACCAAGCGTGTCACCATAGTGGACAAGCGTGTAGTGGTCCTTTCCCTGTAGTAGCAAGCGCATGCAACCCCTGCTGAAACCAGCCCATACAAAAAGAAAAACCGCCCCATCCAGGATGAGGCGGTTGTATAGTTGCAATGGAGTGGGAGCTTATTTTGAGCCTACGTTGTAAGAAAAACCAGCTACATAATAGGTCTGTAGGGGGTTGTCTGTACGACCAGCGGCCATAGCTTCCTGCTTATTACTACGCAGCCCCAGTTCCAGTCCGACGCCGATGCCTTTCCAGAGGGTAAAGCCAAAGCTGTTGATCCAGGTCCAGTTGGACAGGTCGCTGCTACTGTAGCTTTGGAAAGCAGAAAGATTAGATTTCCAGTTCACCCCTTTGATCAACTCACGGGTGTAGTCCGCTACGATTTTGGCACCGAGAGAAGATTGGTAATCAAAATCATCGTTGGAAAACACCAGGTTGTAGTTCAAGGGATGTACCACGACTACCATGGCTGGAATGGGCGTCCAGGTAACCCCTACCCCAAAGTCCAAATAGCCAGGATTGTTGAAGTTACTGGCAATGGTAGAGCGGTATTCAGCCAGCGCAGAGGCAGCTAACTTCTCATTGAGCTTATAGCCAAAGAGAGAGGTCAGGTTGATCGCATCGGCAGAAGACTGGAAGGTGTCTATATCAGCAGGATTATCAAGATCGTCTATTCTAATCCAGGCAGCCTGAAGGTTACCACTGTTGCGCCAGAAGTACTTTTTGTCCAGATAATTAACAAAGGCATTGGCACCAAGAGCAATAGAAGTTGATTGAAGATTGGGAACATCTCGGGACAACCATTCATTAAACCCATTGAAATTGAGGCCTAATACCCCAAAGGCTCCGTTTTCCCATCTGGGCCATACGACCAGTTTTTCCTCGATAGAAGCCAGGTCTCCCTGGGCAGTTTTCAACTGGGCTTCGAGTTCTGCTACTTCTTTGGCTTTGGCTTCTTTCTGAGCCGTCAGTTCCTCTGTAGTTTGGCCGAAAGTCATGCCCGCACCTACAAACAGGCCTACCAACAATAATAGAAAAGGTTTTTTCATTAGTTTTTGATTTTAGTTCACATGCTTGATTTCATGTGGAGGAATAGATTAAGGTTCTTGCCAGCACATTTGTCTATTTCAGCAAGGCAAGGCATTTGTACTGTTTTTATCTGACTTGTGTGTAAATTGCATATGTAATGAGACGGTAAGGCCAAACCAGGGTCACCTAAAAAACAACGCTTTTCGGTCTCATTTTCCAGAGAAAACCGCGATGGTAAATATTCATCGCTACAAAATTGCAAAATTTTTTCATGGCAGAAATATCTGGATTTGGCCACATACTACTTTTCCTCCTGGGAGGCATTGGGTTCACCCTTTTGGGGATAGCCACCAATCGCCTGCTGGCACCGAATCGACCCAATCCAGAGAAGCTCACTACCTATGAATGCGGAGAAGATCCCGTAGGCAATGCCAGCATCCAATTCAACCTGAGGTTTTATCTTATTGGGCTGGTCTTTCTGATTTTTGAAGTGGAATTATTGTTTTTCTTTCCCTGGGCCACGGTTTTTGCGGAAGAAAGTTGGATTGCCGCCCTGCCAGATTGGGGCATTTTTGCCCTGATAGAAATGTTGATCTTCGCCCTGGTTCTGTTTCTCGGCCTGGTCTATGTCTGGGTAAAAGGGGACCTCGAATGGGTCAAGCCTGCCCCACTCTCGGCCGAGATCGAAACGGCCATCCCCGACACAGCCTATGAGCAGGTCAACCAACGCTATTAACCCAAACCCATGCGACCCGGACTATACGAAGTAATTCTCATCTTGCTCGCCCTGGCCTTTCTCGTAGGCCCGGTTCTCAAGCGACGTGGTGAAGCACAAAAGAAAAAACGCTTCTTTGGTTTCGGGAAAAAAAAGTCGTCTTATCGTCCTCCTCGCAACGCCCGCTCAGTAGAATTTGAAGAGTTAGACGAAGACTAAGCAGCTGTCTTAGCTCATCCGGGTACGCTTCAGTAGTTAAAAATAGGCAGAGAAGTATATTTTGAGAAATTGAATATTCTCGTTACCTTTTCTCTGATTCGCAACCCTAAATTCATCTAGCCATGCCCACCAACAACCGCATTAGCGTCCAGCTGGATACCAAGACGGCCGTTTTTTTTAGTCATATGGTAAGAGATGGCCTTGCTGAACTAAAAGTCGACAGCAACCTGCCCGATGATGTCATTACTGCCTCGATTGATGAAGGAGCTAAAGGTCATCACAAGCTAGTCGTTTCTGTTCAAAAAAGAGCCTTGTACTGCTTCGTATCTACTGAATGATCACGTATCATACCAGTCTAAGAACACGCAGCTTAGAAGAAACCTTAAAAATAGCCCGGTCTTATGCCAAAATATATGGCATAAGCCGGGTTACTAATACCACCCGCTTGGACAACATCGGCATTCCGGTGTTTGCCAGCATACGACCCGGGGCGCATGAGGGGTCTATCTGCGTCAATGCAGGCAAGGGCCTGCGCGAGGGAGAAGCCGCAGCCGGGGCTTATATGGAAGCCCTGGAACTCGCCATGGTAGAACCTCAGCGGGGCCTGATCCCCATGCAGAAAATGCCTCTTCGTCAAGTCTGGCGCGCCCCGGAAGACCCGAGCAGCCTCCTGGATCTCTGTCCCAAAATGGGCGTAGAGTTGGACCTGCAAGCAGAAGTCCACGCGGTAGAAGCCTATCACCTGAGTGAGCAAACGACCTATTGGCTACCCGCCGAGCTAGCCTATATTCCTTTCCCTTCTCCACCGCATTATTTTGGCGCAAATTCCAATGGCCTAGCTTCCGGCAACAGCCTGACCGAGGCCAGCATCCATGGAATCCTGGAAGTGATTGAGCGGGACGTTTCCTCCTTTCAGTCTGTCCGGGAAGCGGTAGCGGTGGTTGATCCGGCTACCTATCCGGCAGCTGTCCGGGAACTCATGGACAAGGTGGAGGCCGCAGGGCATGAAATGGTGATCCAATATGCGACCAATGAAATAGGCTTGCCCTATTTTATCGCCTCCATCCTCGATGGGCAGGAGGATAACCCCAAATTCTTCAGTTCTGGCTTTGGCTGCCATCTGTACCGGGATATTGCCATGATGCGCGCGGCTACCGAAGCCATCCAATCTCGCCTTACCCTCATTCACGGAGGCAGGGATGATGTAACCGACATGCATGACTTGCTGGATGAGGTATCTTATCAGGACAAAAGAGAAGTATTCCTCGCCTTGAGAACCTACTTGCGAGAAGGCAAAAAGGTCATCCGAACGGAGGATATCCCGCAACTTGAAAAAAGCTATACCGAATTAGAAAGTTGCCTGGCAGATCTGCTGCGCTTACTTAGAGACAAAGGCTTCCCGGATGTCTTGAGAATGGTATTCACCCAACCCCATGAGCCCCTACAGGTAGCCAAGCTGGTGATCCCCAAAATGGAATTTTTTAGTGTACAAACCCAAAAAATAGGCCCACGCCTAAGAGATTATGCCGCCCAAGTCCTCCCCGATCCTGTTCGCGGGTCCGAGTCTGAGTCCTGAAGCGCTGACCCTGATCGAATCCCTGGATATTCAGCTGATGCCGCCGGTATACCGGGGCAATGTGGAAGATTTGACCCAGCAGGGCTATCAAGGGACCTTGATCGTGGTAGATGGCTACTTCCGGGAATATCCTGCCGTAGGGCATTTGGAATTGAGAAAAGCCCTGGAAGCCGGCATCCGTATTTTTGGTCTATCCTCCATGGGAGCCATCCGCGCCTACGAAATGCAAGCCTGGGGCATGATCGGCTATGGCAAAACCTTCCAGTGGTTCCAACGGATGGAGGACTTCCAGGATGACGAAGTGGCACTCTTACATGGGCCAGGACCCGATTTCTGGATGTTCAGTGAGCCGTTGGTTCATATGCGGGAATGTCTGGAAGATTTTGTAAAGCAAAACTGGGTAGAAAAGAAGCAGGCAGCAGCCATCATTGCAGACATGAAAAGCCGCTATTTCGGAGATCGACTGCTGGATGATTTTATCCAACAACTGAGTCCACATACGCCTTTCTCCCCCGAAGAAATAAAGGAGCGCTTCCCAGCCTATCGCACAAAAATGCTGGACCTGCTGTCTTTTTTACAAGAAAAACCCTGGCGCTAACTTCCTAGCGCGGCAAAGCCGAAACAAAGTCTCGGATAGAGTCAGCCTGTTTTGCCTCCACCGAACGGTCTGGAATAGACCAGTTAAAATCAGTGCGAATCAACCCCTTGAAGATCGGATCATCCGTGCTGATAAAGCCTTCCCGTCCGCAATCGTAGAAAGCACCATGAATATTCGGTGCCTCGTATTCCTGGCCGGTAATATGGGCAATGTAAAAGGGCTTGCCCGCTGTAGGATGCGCAGCCCGGATATGGCAATTCTGGCAATTGGAGTTGATGCGATTCGCTTCGGGAATCACGCACTCAATGTAGGGGCTAAAGGCAATGTGCGGCTCGCCGCCCGGGGCGTTAGGGATGGACATGAAGTAAGCGGTACTCATCACATAGTTCTGCCAGGGACCGGGCGGTAAATTGGTCGGTTTATTGGCGGAGTACTTCTGATTGTAAGGCGCGTCCGGTTTGTCATGCCACCAGGCAGTCTGCATGGCCCAGTCCGGAATTTCCTTGGACAAAATATGCATACCCAGTGACACCAGGGCATCCCCTTCTTCCATATCCCGGTTAAAGGCCTGATTGAAGCAGTTGCTGATGATGCACTTATCACTTTCCGACAGCAGGGCCAGATTGGCTTGGTTTAGCGGAAAGGTATAAAAGCGGTCCATGTGGACAGTGCTCATTTTTTCATACCGATAATTAAAGTCTTCCCGGTTCGCGACATGCCAAAGGTATTCCCCACTTACGGTATCTGGAACATCCTTATACATGGTCAGGGCTACCGCTCTGTCCCAGGTCTCAAATCCATTATAGGCATTGGAATCCTTGCCTGCGGGGCCATCCCACATCGGCAAAACGGAAAACTCCTCTTTATACTTGCTGACGGGCCAGTAAACATGCTTGATGATCATGGCTCCATGGGGCGCATGAGGAACCTCCTTCATCCCGGCTTTCAACATGCTATCCAGCACCGCATCTCGATGCAGGCCTTTTTCCCGAATCCAATTGATCAGCTTGTCATTATAAAAAATGTTGGCAGTCAGAATGAGGGGGACATTTAAAAAACGTCCGTATCCTGGCTTGCAGGGATGCTTGGTTTCGTATTGAGGAATCGTCTTGTTATTGGGATCAAGGTTAGGCAGTCCGTTGGTATCCGGCTCCGGAGAAGGCGGCATGACCTGATAAATCGGGTGCCAGGTTTCCCAGACTTTTTCTCCGGAAGCCGTGAGTTGGTTGACGCCTGCCCATAAGTTCCAGGCATGGTTGCGGATAGAATCCAGGTCGTAAGCGTTCACCCAGCCTAATATTTGTTCCTGTGGCAAAGGATAATCGAAACCTGCAGGGATGGGCGTATACTCATCGCTTCGCAGCACGGGAGTCAGGGGCCCGGCGGTTTCGTCTTCGGGTTTCTCGGGTTGACAGCCCGCCCCTAGCAAAAGAAAAGCCAGGGTCAAAGAAAGCAATAGGGAGGATTTCATGGAATTGGGTTTGTAGTAGTGTTAGCGTTCTCCAAGAAAGTACGGAGATTTCTAATTTTTTCAAATTCAACTAATTGACTATTGAATAATTTTCCATTTTCTTGACAATATCCCGACAAGGGTTCACCCGTTTTTGTCTACCCTATGCAGCTGCGAAGAAGCAAATTTCTGTTTTTCTACCATGCCCACGGTCCGCTGATGGAAGCCCACTTTCTGGAAAAGAAGCAGTTGGGAGATGCGCAAATGTGGGCCTTTGCTTTGCTATCCGGAGAGGCTGTCATTCTGGAACAAGCTGAGCTTGCTACCCTGCTAGCGGTTCATACGGAACAATGGCAAGCTGAGGGGAGCATTTCCTTACCTTCTCACCGCCTGGATTTTTTTCTGGATAAAGGCCTGCTGTTGGAACAACACTCAGACAGGATGCCTCGTCGGAGTCTCCTGGCACGAGAGCAGGCCTGGGCCGATGCTCACTGGAATATTTATGCAGCCTTATATCACGGCATGAGCCGCTGGCAGTATATGGACAGCCGCCTGCCCTTTTTGGTTAATTCCGCTGAGGTTAGCTTACCGGTACCGCCTGCTTCACCGCCCCAACCTCATACACAGCTTGACTTGTCCGAGCCTTTGCCAGAGGATGATTTTTTCTCTGCCCTGGCAAAACGAAAAACCTGTCGGGAATTCGATTCCCAGCGACCGCTTACTCGTCAACAACTCGCCTATTTATGCCAGGGAGTTTTTGGCACCTCCTCGCAGCGCCGGGTACCTTCTGCCAGCGGGCGATATCCGATTAAGCCCTATCTGTTGGTGCTCCGGGTATCAGACCTTGAACCGGGCATTTATCAGTACGAGCAGGACAAAAAGCAATTGCTGGGGCTCCGAAGGTTAAATCTACCAGAAGCAGAAAGCCTGGTGCGGGAATTTGCCGTAGAGCATGCCTGGGCGTCCGATGCGCATTGCTTATTTATGCTGACCAGCGATTTTGCCCAAATCCAATCCAGCTACCAGCACCACAACAAAGCCTACCTCTTCCAGGTTAGAGAAGCGGCCTACTACAGTCAGACTTTTTTTCTGCTATGCGCCCATTTGGGATTGGGAAGTTTTACCACCGTGGCCAATGACCGCAACATAGAAGCGGCCCTGGGCCTGGATGGATTCACGGAAGGCCATATGCACCTGCTGGGGTGTGGGGTGCCTACTTCTGCGTCATAAATTCTACCCCATCCCATGCCTCTTCGGGTGGCTGTTGGGTAAAATGTAAGGCCCGATCCCGGTAGTATGCTGCAGGTCTATCTTCTGGATGGATATCCAAAATCTGGTTAAAGGCCTCCAGGGCTTCAGCAAAATTTCGATTTACATAATGCCGCAAGGCCTGATCAAATTGATCCCGGGTTTGGAGCAGCAGCTTAATTTTCGCTTCCGGCTCTCCGTCAAAAAATTCGTAGATCTTGCGGGCCTGGGTTTTGCCTTTCACCGCCACCTTGCCCAGGTAGCGATAGCGAAAATCCTCCGGACGGCTCAGTTGGTCAAAGGTACCTTCTCCCAGAATGACCGAAACCCCAAAGATTTTGGTGAGGCCTTCTAGGCGAGCTGCCGTGTTCACCGTATCTGAAATGGTGGTTGCTTCGTTGCGACGCTGGTCGCCGATGATGCCCATGATGAGGGGGCCAGAATCTAAGCCCGTACCCAGGCGAATCGGTTTCAAGCCTTCCTTCCTGCGGTCCTCATTCATTTCTTCAATGGCCTTCTGCACGCCAATGGCTCCCTTCACCGCGTCCTCCGCTTTTTCCAGAAAAATCGACATGGCCCCATCTCCGTAATACTGGTTAATGAAGCCGTGATTGGCCTCGATCTCCGGGCCGATCCGGCTGGACAAGTCCGTTACAAATTTGAACGTCTCTTCCGGGCTCATCTTTTCGGATAGACTGGTGTAGTCCCGTACATCCGTAAACATCACCGCCACTTCCCGCTCTACAAAGTCTCCCAGATTGACATCGGTAATATTTGCTTTGCCCAGGGATCGAAGGAATTCCTGCGGCACAAACTTCCCGGTCGCCTGGTTGATGTTGTGGAGCAAAAGGTGGGTATTGAGGCGAGCCAGGAATTCAGACTTAGAAAAAGGCTTGGCCAGGTAATCGTTCGCTCCGAACTGAAAGCCTTCTACCAGGTCAGAGACCTGATTTTTGGCGGTTACCATGATCACCGGAAGCTCTGAAGGCAGATAAAACTCCCGGATTTTTTTACACACCTCAAAGCCTGACATGCGCGGCATCATCACATCAAGGAGCACCAGGTCAAATTTAGTATCCCCTTGCAGTTTTTCCAGGGCCTCTGCCCCGTTGATGGCCGGGGTAATGATGCAGTTCTGATCTTCCAGGTGGTTTTTCAGCACTTGTTGGTTGATGGGCTCGTCATCCACCACCAGAATGTTATACTGGCGAGGCCGAAAATGTACCAGGGAAGCTGCTCCACTGGCAGCGGGCTGGACAGGAACCGGGCTTGGTTCTACCAGCGGTTCTTCAGGGTCAATCAACGCCTGATTGGCCACGGCAGAAATCATGGTATCCAGTTTTTCAGGGGCTTTCTCAGAGAAAGGTAGGCTGAAAAAGAAGGTACTGCCTTTGCCTACCGCCGATTCTACCCATATCTCTCCGCCATGCAGTTCCACCAGCCGCTTGGTAATGCTCAAGCCTAAGCCCGTACCGCCAAACTCTCGTTCGATGGAACCATCTGCCTGCTCGAAATCTTCAAAAATATGCCCCAGTTGGTTCTCCGGAATACCTATCCCCGTGTCGGCAATATTGATGATGGCCCGCTCCTGATGCGCACGCGCCGATATAATCACGGAACCCGTATCGGTGAATTTGATGGCGTTTCCGATCAGGTTGTGCAGAATCTGCTGGATGCGGTTTTCGTCTACCCAGACAGGCGGGAAGTCTTCGGAGATTTCGTTGTTCAACACCAGGGCCTTGCCTTTGGTGAGGGCGGTGTTGATTTTCACCACTACGTCCACCAGCGGGCGTAAGCCGATGCTTTTTTGCTGGAGCTGTATGTCTTTGTTTTTGAGCTTGGAAAAATCCAGCAGGTCATTGACCAGGCTGGCCAGCCTTTTACCCGAAGAAACCACCATTTCCAGATTCTCTCTGATTCTGGGCGGCGTCACCCGATCCGCCATATCATACAAGCCTTCCGAGATGCCGATGATGCCGTTGAGCGGGGTACGAAGTTCATGGGAAATATTGGCTAAAAACTGATCTTTGAGCCGATTCATGGCTTCCAGACGCTCCGTCCTTTCTTTTTCCAGTTTGAGGTTTTTCCGCTCACTGACCAGCAGTTGATACTGCTTTTCCTCATTCTGGACACTCAGGTCATTGATCCGATTGGCCAGGGCCACCGCAAAAATGATCATCTGGATGGTAAAGCCCATGGGTTGGATGAAAAAGCCCATTTCGGAGTAGGGAAAAACCTTAAAGACAAAGAGGGCATTGATGATATTGGAGATCAGGAAAATGGCCTGCCCCAGGAGGAAGTAACCCGCAGAAGGGACCCCTTTCCGATAGCTTCTCCAGGCAATGAAGAAGATGGAGAAAACAAAGATCAAGGTACTCATGCCTGAGACCATGAATGAAGGGGTATACAAGCCAAAAACACCTACCGTGGCGCCGATCCCCTGAATAATGATAATGGCCGTCAGGACCATGTTCCACCGGGGAGAATGCTCTTTTACCTTGAGGAATCCTCTCGTAAATTGGGCAAAGGCCCAGGTAAAGAAAAAGGAGTTAATATTAACGAGCTTGACAAAAAAGGCATAGTTGTCAAACAGGGGATACAACATAAAGAGGTTGAAGCCCTGCGAAATCACCAGGGTCAGGATCACCCATAAATAAGAATAATACTGCTGTTCTTTGGTGCTGATGGCAATGAACAGGTTGTAGAAGAACATCACGAAAAATATCCCCAGGAAGAAAAGGAGGTATTTTTCGATGCGGCTCTCCTTTTCCAGGATAGGTGCTTCTCCCTGCACATTGAAGGAGCCGCGTTCCATGGGAAATTTAAGCTGAGGATGGGTTTTAAGGCGAAGATAAAATTCTGCCGCTTGCTGCGGGGCCAGTTTTACCGGCAGGTAATTCTGGTTCCGATAGAGCATATCCTTTTCGGCGGGTTTTCGGGCAAAACCTGAGACCAGGGTATCTACTAGCTGTCCTTCCTCGAGCTGGTATAAATCCAATTCTATCCAAAAAGGATCAAAATCCAGAATGAAGGTTTCACTTTCATTGAGGGTATTGCGGAGGCCAAAGCGAATCCATTTGGTTTCCGCCGGTCCGGCCAAGAGGCTATCTAAATGTTGATATTGAAAAGTCCCTTTCTCCAGGACTTCTGCAAGCGTTAGGGTCCCTGCATCATCTTCCAACCCCCAGGCCTGCTCCACCTGAATGGTGGTACGGTCCACCGGAACGTATATAGATTGGCTTTTCGCCAGGTTCCCTCCCCAAAAGAGGAAACATAGCAGACAGGTGATTCTTAGGTACATGGGCCGTTCTGTAAGGCAATTTGCGCCCCTTTTCGCGATAAATCAGCCCCACTGGCGCTTATTTAATACGCCTTTTCGAAAGGAATATTCTTTTTCTCTTTCGTTCCGCCGCAAAAAGTGCGTTTAAACAACAATATAACTGACTGGGCTGTAAGTTGACGAATTATGCAAAGGTAATTTAGGCATTACCCTTAGAAATCCCATTCATATCGCTATCTCCTGATGTAGAAAGCGTATTTCTAAAGCGGACCTTTCTCCTTACCTTTACCCTACGGACACCTAAGCAGGAAACGAGATGGGATTATTGGATACCAAAACCGGACAGGGCAAAATCGTGATCACGCAATTGGATGAATTGCTCAATTGGGTGCGCCTGTCTTCGCTATGGCCTATGGGCTTTGGCCTCGCCTGCTGCGCCATTGAAATGATGGCTTCTAATGCCAGTCACTACGACCTGGACCGCATCGGGGTGTTTCCCCGCCCGTCTCCCCGGCAATCCGACGTGATGATTGTGGCCGGGACCGTCACCTTCAAAATGGCGGATCGGGTTCGACGCCTCTATGAACAGATGTCTGAGCCTCGCTACGTCATTTCCATGGGTTCCTGCTCTAACTGCGGAGGCCCCTACTGGGAACATGGCTACCACGTGGTCAAAGGGGTAGACCGCATCATTCCGGTGGATGTTTATGTGCCGGGTTGTCCGCCTCGCCCGGAAGCCCTCATCGGCGGCATTTTACAATTGCAAGCCAAAATCCGGGGAGAAAGCCTGCTGATTCCTGAGATGAAAAAGGATGAGCCTGGTTTGCCTAGCCCTCAATCTTGATTTTATGACCTTTACTGACATAAAGAATCTTCTGGTCCAGCAATTTGGAGAGGAAATCGTCCTCGATACGGAGGCCGAAGCCAAACAACCCTGGGTGCAACTCGCCCCTGAATCCTGGGAGGCAGTAGCTCGCTGGTTGCGAGATACTGATTCCCTCTACTTTGACTTCCTGGCTTGCCTTTCCGGCGTGGACTATGGGGTCAAAAGCGAAGAAATGGGGGTGGTCTACCATCTGTATTCCCTGATCCATGAACATGGCCTGGTGGTCAAAATCCGCGTACCGCGCGATGGCTCTATGGATATTCCTTCCGTAACCAGCGTTTGGAAAGCTGCGGACTGGCACGAACGGGAAGCCTACGATTTGGTGGGCATTTTCTTTAGGGGGCATCCGGACCTGCGGCGCATCCTGATGCCAGCCGACTGGGAAGGGCATCCCCTGCGCAAGGACTACGAAAGCCCGGACAGCTACCACGGAATCAAAATCGCTTACTAGCATGGAAGAGACGCACCTGCCACATGCCGAGCGGATGGAGCTCACTTATGAGGAACTCCTCAAACGAGCGGCTCCCAACAAAACCCAATTAGAGGACCTCAAAACAGAGGAAATGATCCTCAACCTGGGGCCTCAACATCCCTCTACCCATGGCGTACTACGGTTGGAAGTGGTGACCGATGGAGAACTGGTGGTAGAAGTCATTCCGCATTTGGGCTACTTGCACCGCTGTTTTGAAAAACATGCCGAGAGTCTGTCTTATCCGCAAATATTGCCCTATACCGATCGCATGGACTATCTCTCTTCCATGAACAACAACCTGGCTTTTGTCATGGGAGTAGAGCGGATGATGGGCATAGAAAACGAAATTCCGCCCCGGGTAGAATACATCCGGGTGTTGGTGTGCGAGCTGAACCGCATCGCTTCGCATATGATTGCCCTGGGCACCTATGCCCTGGACATCGGCGCGGTCACGCCTTTTCTTTGGACCTTCCGGGATCGGGAGCACATCATGAACCTGCTCGAATGGGCCTCCGGGGCTCGCATGCTGTACAACTACATCTGGGTGGGCGGCATATTTTATGATCTCCCGGTAGGCTTTGAAGAAAGGTGCCAGGAATTTGTCACCTATTTCCGTCCCAAGATGGAGGAACTTAACCGCCTGCTGACGGGGAATGAAATTTTCGTCAAGCGCACCGCCAATGTAGGGGTGCTCCCCATGCAGACCGCCGTCAATTATGGCTGCTCGGGTCCGGTGCTGCGCGGCTCTGGCCTCAAATGGGACTTACGTAAAGTTGACAAATACAGCGTGTACGGGGAGTTGGAGTTTGATATCCCCGTAGGTAAAGGTGAAATGGGCACCGTAGGCGACTGCTGGGACCGCTTCAAGGTCCGAGTAGACGAAGTCGAGCAATCCCTGAGGCTGGTCGAGCAATGTCTGGAAAGGCTGACCAAGCAATATCCACGCAGCCCGACTTTTGACCCGCGGGCGCTCTGTCCGCCCAAAGCCCGGCCCAAAGCCCAGGACTTTTATGTGCGAGCAGAAAATCCCCGAGGCGAATTAGGCTTTTACTTTATCGCGGAGGGCAAAAGAGATATTCCCTTTCGGTGCAAAGCCCGCGGACCGAGTTTCTGTAACCTGAGCGTCTTGTCGCAGATCAGCCGGGGCGTACTCCTGGCAGACCTGGTAGCTATTATCGGTAGCATTGACTTTATGCTAGGCGAAGTAGACCGCTGATCCATGATCCATATCCGCGCATATACCGAGGCTGATTTCGAGCCGCTCCTTGCGATGATTGACCAGCATATTCCCGCCTATTTTCACCCGGACGAAAAACAGGATTACGCTTTGTATTTAAGGGAAAAGCGGGAGGATTATTTTGTCCTGGAAAAAGATGGTCAGCTACTCGCTGGCGGAGGCATCAACTATTTCCCGAAGGAAAAAACGGCTCGTCTCTCCTGGGATTTGGTAGACGCCAAAGCCATGGGTCAGGGCTTGGGGCTTAGGCTGGCCCGCTATCGGATCGACCATGTACGAAAGCAGCCTACCTACGAACAGATGGTCGTCCGCACTTCCCAGTTTGCCCATAAATTTTATGCAAAAGCCGGGTTTGAACTCTTGCGGAGCGAAAAAGATTTTTGGGGAGAAGGCTTTGATTTATACGAAATGGCGCAGACGCTGTAAAGGCTAACGGATATTTAAGCGCTTCTTTTTTTCCGGAAAAAAGGATTCCCTACCTTTTAGAAAACTACTACGCATGAAATACTGGCCAATTCTGTTCCTCTGCCTACTGGCGTGGGCGTGTACCTCTCCTCAAGCGGAACAAGACGCCCCGTTGCCTCCTTTGGTCCTGGACGAACAACCTAATATCCTTTGGATTGTGGCAGAAGACATGGGCCCTACCATTGCTGCTTATGGGGATTCTTCCATTGCTACGCCCAACCTGGATCGACTGGCCCGAGAAGGGGTACGCTATAACCATTGTTATTCTACCCATGGGGTCTGCGCCCCCAGTCGGGCAGCTTTAGCTACGGGCATGTATCCTACTGCCATAGCGGCCAATCATATGCGCACCTACGGCAATCCCAATTTGCTCCCTCCTGGCATTCCCCCTTATGAAGCCATCCCCCCCGCAGCGCTCAAGATGCACAGTGAGCAGCTGCGCAGAGCGGGCTATTTTACCAGCAACCACACCAAAGAAGACTATCAATTCCGGGCGCCACGCTCGGCCTGGGACCAAAGCGGAAGGGAAGCCCATTGGCGCAACCGACAGCCAGGCCAGCCATTTTTCTCCATCTTCAACTACGGGGTTTGTCATGAGTCAGGCATGTGGCGGAATCGAGACAAAGAACTCCTGGTATCTCCTGAAAAAGTCATCGTACCGCCCTACTTCCCGGACAATCCTACAGTACGTCAGGAAATGGCCAGGATGTATTCCAATATCGCCCTCATGGACCAGCAAGTGGGAGAACTTCTCGCAGAACTTGAGGCGGATGGTTTGCTGGAAAAAACCATTATTTTCTTTTACGCAGACCACGGCGGTCCTCTCCCTCGCCAAAAACGCGAGGTCTACGACAGTGGCTTGCGGGTCCCTCTGCTCATTCGCTTTCCCAACCAGCAGCGCGCCGGTACCGTGAGCGACGAACTAGTTAGCTTCATTGATTTCAAGCCCACCTTGCTGTCTTTAGCAAATATTCCTTTACCGGATTATCTGCACGGTCAGGCTTTTTTAGGTGGACAAATGGCGGCAACACCACGGGAATATATCTGGGCCGCCCGGGATCGGCTGGACGAAGAAACGGACGGGGTGCGGGCGGTACGAGATCATCAGTTTAAGTATGTCAAAAACCTCCACCCGGAGCTGCCCAATATCATGGACGTAGATTACCGCAAGCAAATGACCCTTATGCAGGAATTGTATCGGCTGGATTCTCTGGGAGAATTGAGCGGCCCGCCCGCCCGTTTTTTCCAACCTACCAAGCCCGATGAGGAACTCTATGATTGCCAGGCAGATCCTTATGAAATCAACAACCTGGCTGCCGATCCAGCCTATGCGAAAACCCTGGAACGCCTGCGAGCAGCCTATCAAGCCTGGGCGGAAGCCTATCCGGATTGGGGGGCCATGCCAGAGACGGACATGATCGCCAAACTGTGGCCCGATGGGCAACAGCCGCAAACCGCAGCGGTAGTGGCCCAACCACAAGGGGATCAACTCAGCCTCACCTCTGCCACAGAAGGGGCGAGCATTAGCTATCAGTTGAAGACTCCCGAAGACACCACTGAAAGCTGGTTTTTGTATACCGAACCGATTCCCATGCCTCAAGGAAAAACCGTGGTAGCAGAAGCCCACCGGATCGGCTACCTCAAAAGTGAATGGACCACCTATGCCCCACCCCAATAAGCTTGACGATCTGGCCCGATTGCATCATCATTTGCTTTCGGAAATTGTAGCAACGGGGCATGCCCCAAGCATTGCCGAAATGAGCCATCAGTTAGGTTGGCGGGATACGGTCCTCAGAGAAAATCTTCGAGCCCTGGAAGCCTATCACGGGGCAGTCTTACACCCACATAATGATGAAGTATGGGTGATCCATCCTTTTTCCTTAGCGCCCACCAACTTCTGGGTAAGCTCTTCCCGAGGAAGCTGGTGGGGGAACTGCGCCTGGTGCTCGCTGGGGGTAGCCGCCCTATTGCAGGAGGATTGCACCATCCACTCCCGATTAGGGGCGGAACAGCTCCCGGTAGAGCTGGAGATTGTAGATGGCCAATTGCGCCAAAAAGACCTGCTGATTCACTTTCCCATTCCTATGCGTCAGGCCTGGGACAATGTGATCTATACCTGTAGCACCATGCTGCTTTTTGCTTCCGAGACCGACATAGATCGCTGGTGTGAGCAACATGGCATCGGCAAAGGCGATGTTCAGCGGGCAGAAAACATTTGGACCTTTTCTCAAAAATGGTACGGCCGACATTTGGATAGGGACTGGCGGAAGTGGACCCAGGCGGAAGCCAAAGCGCTATTTACAGAATTTGGGCTGACGCATCCGGTCTGGCAGTTGGAGGATACCCAAGGACGCTTCTGAGGAGTAAAATCCTGCAGATGGAGAATTTATCCTTATCTTCCCCCTTCAGACTGACAATTCAACACACATGAACATTCTAAGCTGGGGTAAGCGCATTTTTTTCGGCCTCATCATTACCATCCTCCTTTTACTTATCGTTGGCATTATCTTCGAACAAGCCTTCCGGGCCCGGGATGCGCAGGTATGGCCGAGGCATGGAGAAATCGTGGAGATTGAGGGGCGAAAAATGCACTATGTCAAAAAAGGCGAAGGCGGCCCCACGGTGGTATTTGAAGCTGGGTTGGATTTAAGTGGACATCTTTCCTGGGCTGGGCTGCAGGAGGCCCTGTCGAAAAAAACCACCACCCTTAGTTATGACCGGGCGGGCATCCTATGGAGTCATCCCGATGAACAGCTAAAAACCGCCACCAGCATTTCCAAGGACCTCCACGCCGTACTGGAAAAAACCGGCTGTCCCAAACCTTATATCCTGGTCGGGCATTCTCTGGCTGGGGCTACCATGCGGCCATTTATGACCCAACACCGGGCGGATCTCGCCGGGGTAGTATGGGTAGACGTCTCTCACCCAGAGCAGTTTGAGCGGATGCCTCCCGAAATGGCAGCCCAAGGCCCCTCCGAAGGCCAGACGCGCACTGCTTCTGGCTTTGGCCTGCTCAGGTTAATGGGAGGAGATCCCTTGCCGGGTACCCAGCCCGCTGATAGCATCAATCAAATTATGCATGCCTGGACCCACAAAAGCCTAGAAGGCGTGTTCGCCGAGTTCCGCAGCCTGGATACCATCATGGCGGAAGCTGCCTTGCATGTGGATTATGACAGCTTGCCCCTCACAGTCCTAACGGGAACCCATCCGGAGCGCTTTTCCTCCACTCCCTCTTCGGAAGTAGCCGCAGAGATGGAAAGCCTTTGGCCCACCCTGCAAAAAGAGCTGCTGACACTTTCTTCCCAGAGCCGGCATGTCCTGGTGCCAGAGGCCGGGCACTACATCCAGTTGGAGCATCCAGAGGCTGTATTGGCAGAAATTGAGCGGATGCTAGCACAAAGTCGGACCCCGGCAGTATCGGACAGTCTGGACAGCCCGTGAAGCCATTTTACCCTCCAACATTGACCTAAGGAAGAAGCCTCAAAAAACCCTGAACAAAGAGCATCCCTGATGCGTTTTATCCGTATGCTATCATTAAAGGATTCAACGGACATCCTATGCACACAAAAGATCTCATTGGGCGCTGTATTCAGGACATTCATCAGCACGTATGTACACGGACTGACGGGCTGGATGAAGCCAGTTTGCACCTCACCCTGGATGGGGGGAAAATAATCCATTTCCCCTGGGGACCGGAATCTCTGGTACATGAAGAAAAGCCTCCCCAGGATGCCAAAAGCCTTTTTTCTGACCTATCAGACATTCCCGTCTGGCATGTCAATCCCCAACAAAAAACCGTAGAAGAAGTATCGGAGGCATACAAAAAGCGGACTTCTTCCTTCTGGGGCCAGCTAAAGAGCATGGTAGGTCTGGGAGAAAAAATGCCCCGTGAATACCTTCCTTTCCGCGTCGAATACGAAGAAAACCGCTGTCAATACCTGCAAGAGCAGGAAATCAAAGATTACCTCTATTTTGAAGATGACTTTTTCGAAGGCTACCTTGAGCTCGAAAATGGCTACATCATCACTTTTGTCATCATGGCACCCCACGGTACCGGACATGCAGGATTGAGGTTCTACGAAAGTTTGGAAATATTTGAAGCATGCTGTGGCAGGGAATACAGGCGGTTAAGTGAAACCGCGCCCTAATCTCCCTCTATGACCTACCGTATTAAAGACTTCCCCTACATGAAAAAGCTCCTTTGGGTAGACTTTGCCGCCGGAGCTGTCACCAGCCTGTTAGGAATATTTCTGGCTGGTTTTTTTGCGCCCATTTTCGGCATCCCAGAAGCGGTGCTTTTCTGGATGCATGTGGTCACCCTGGGGTATGCCCTGGTCTCCTCCACCCTGGCCATCCCACAGAAGGTAAACATGCCGCGCCTCATCGGACTGATTGCCGGCAACTGGCTGTGGGTGCCCGTCAATCTGGTACTGATTTATTTTTATTTCGGAGAGGCGACCCTCCTCGGAAAATTGTTTCTGATCTCTCAAATCGTCTTTGTCGGCGGGCTGGCCTATATTGAAGGGCGCCAGTTGGAAAAACAACCAGCCAAAGTACTGCCCTAATCCACACCTTATGCAGGTATTTAAGCCACCTCATCCTCCCAGGTATGATGGGAGAACCAGCATTTTTTTGGCTGGTACCATCGACAATGGCCAATCCCTGGATTGGCAGGCTGCACTTACAGAACGTCTCAGAGATCAGGAGGTCCTGATACTCAATCCCCGCAGGGATGCCTGGGATGCTAGTTGGGAGCAGTCCATTCACTTTCCACTTTTTCGGGAACAAGTAGAGTGGGAAATGGCTGGCCTGGAGCAGGCAGACATCATATTTATGTACTTTGCCCCTGGCAGTAAATCCCCCATCACCCTGCTGGAACTTGGCCTAACTGCTGCCTCCCAAAAACTCATCGTCTGCTGTCCGGATGGATTCTGGAGAAAAGGAAATGTAGAAGTAGTTTGTCATCGCTTTGGTCTACCTTTATTGGAGGATTTTGAAGCAGCTTTAGTTGCCCTGAACAAAAAAATCCTTAGCCTTTCAGTCCGCTAACATTTTCTCCTTAACTTCCCTCTCCTAATTGATCGATATGCAGCTACCTGACCAAATTCCTGCCCACAACGAAGCCCAGTGGGACCAACTGATGGCCCTGAAAGAAGCCAACGGACTGCGCCTCATTGGCACCGACACCCTGATGACCCGAGACAGTGTGTTGGAAAGCCTGGTGAACAACTGGGAGGAAGATCGGCACGTAGTCCTCGATCTGAAAATCCGGGAAGTTCCGGCCTTGTTTGAGATGCTCAAAGAAAGGTTGCCAGAGGATGTGATCGCCGGAGAAAGGGCTGGACAGGTCATTCATATCATTAACTGGGAAAGTAGCTGGTTTGCCGATCTTGAAAAGGAGGCGCCCGAGATACCGACCTCTCTCTCAGCTGAAGCCCTTGCTCTGACCGACGAACTCCCTTTTCCGCTTTTATGGTGGACCCATCCTCACATGGAGGCCTGGCTAACCCATCATCAGGCGGAGTTGAGGGAAAAACTCCTGGGTAGTTTTCACTTTTTTTCTTCAGACACAGAAGAACTGATTGCCTCTCCTCAGGAGCAGATTCCGGTTCTCCAGGAACAGCTGGGGAGCAGTGAGGGAGAAGCGAAAGCCAGCCAGCTGATCGACCTGGCAGAAATATGGCTCCACTTCCGATTGTGGGAAAAAGCCCAGGAGCACCTGGAAGAAGCCGAAACCCTGCTGGAAGGCAGCGAAAATCAGGAACTGATCGGAAACAATCAGGCCAAGCTGGCCGACTGTCTGGCCTTCCAGGGCCAGCTCATGGAGGCTGTCCCGTATTTTGAGGAGGCGGTAGAAGCCTTCGAAGCAGTGGGGGAAACCAAGGTACTAGCTGAGGTCCTGGAAAAAATGGGGGCCATCTATGGTGAAAGCGGCCAATGGAAAGAAGCCATTCCTCGTCTGGTGCAAGCGCGCGACCTATATGGAGAGCAGGAGAATCAGAACAAAGTCGCAGGACTTTCTCAACAGTTAGCCCGGATCTTCGAACGCAAAGGAAATCTGGAAAAAGCCGTGGCTTCCCACCAACAGGCTGCTGATGCCTTCGAAGCCCTGGACATGCCCGACCAGATCACCAAAAGCTACCAACAAATCGGGGCCATTCGCCAAAATAACCTGGAGTTTGATCTGGCGCTGCAAGCCTTTCAGTCTGCCCTTCCTTTCGCCGAAAAAGCCGAAGATGATTTTCTGCTGGCAGCAGTCGAGGACTCCATCGAAAACATGGAACAAGCCCTCAAGAAAGGCCAGGCCAAAGCCAAGGGAGGCGAGAAGAAAAAGGGATTCTTCGGAAAGCTATTTGGGTAGCCCATCAGCGTTCTATTTTGGAATGCTCTGCTGTCACACCGGCTTCCAGCCGGTCTGCTCTGCTGTCACACTGGCTTCCAACCGGTCGCTCTGCCGTAACACTGGCTTCCAGCCGGTCTGCTCTGCCGTAACACCGGTTTCCAGCCGGTCTGCTCTGCTGTAACACTGGCTTCCAGCCGGTCGCTCTGCTGTCACACTGGCTTCCAACCGGTCTGCCCTGCCATAACACTGGCTTCCAGCCGGTCTGCTCTGCCGTAACACCGGCTTCCAGCCGGTCTGCTCTGCCGTAACACTGGCTTCCAGCCGGTCTGCTTTGCCGTAACACCGGCTTCCAGCCGGTCTGCTTTGCCGTAACACCGGCTTCCAGCCGGTCAAGGCAGCAAAAAAATCATTAGTGTATCAGGAACTTTCACTGGCTGGAAGCCAAAGCTGGTTGGGTCTCCCAAGGAACGTAGCCGCAGCTGTAAGCTGCGGCGGAGGGTTTTACCGGCTGGAAGCCAGTGTTACGGCATGTTTGCCAGTGTGGTGTGTTTGCCAGGGTGGTGCTTGCAGGTGCGGCAGGCTTGCCAGGGTGGTGCTTGCAGGTGCGGCAGGCTTGCCAGGGTGGTGCCAACCAATGGTGCGGGATTCCCAGCGGGCGTAGCCGCAGCTTGCAGCTGCGGCAGAGGGTTTTACCGGCTGGAAGCCAGTGTTACGGCATGTTTGCAAGTGTGGTGTGTTTGCCAGGGTGATGCTTGCTGGTGCGGCAGGCTTGCCAGGGCGGTGTCAACCAATGGTGTGGGGATTCCCAGCGGGCGTAGCCGCAGCTTGCAGCTGCGGCAGAGGGTTTTACCGGCTGGAAGACAGTGTTACGGCATGTTTGCAAGTGTGGTGTGTTTGCCAGGGTGGTGCTTGCAGGTGCGGCAGGCTTGCCAGGGTGATGCCAACCAATGGTGCGGGATTCCCAGCGGGCGTAGCCGCAGCTTGCAGCTACGGCGGAGGGTTTTACCGGCTGGAAGCCAGTGTTACGAGTAGCACAGGGCGCCAGCCAAGTTTGCAAGGCAGGACTGATCAAATCATTTCCGCTGAAAAAAGAGGAAGCCATTTTTTTCATACAGCTTGTCCAGTTGGGGCCAGGCTTCCAGATTCTCAGCCTTGTGAATTTTGCATACCACGTAGACGGGCTTATCTACCTCCCCGTTCAAGAGCCACTGGGTGTCAAAGGCTCTTTCATCTGTCACAGGACGCTTGCGGGCATAGAAAAGGTGGGCATAGGATTTAAAGCCTACGGGTACGATATAGCAATCTTCTTGCTGTTTTCCTTCATAGAATTCGACCGCGGCCCGCTGAGAATAGGCTTCTATGTTCGGGATGTTGAGGGTGAGGGTGAGCAGGACAAACAAGGCGGTGCCGCCCCAGAGCAGGTAAAATGGCTTGAGCGAAACCTGGCTTTTTTTCAGAAAAAAGAACCCTCCCATCGCTGACAACAATACCCAGCCTGGTATGCTATGCCACCAATGCCAGGTTACCTCTGCTTCGAGGTTGGCGCTGGCAAAGGGATCAGCCGCAAAGAGAGGCTTGATGGTCTCTATGTTTTGGCCCAGCCAGGGTAAGGCAAGGGTAGCGACAATGAACAATCCCCCGATTACGCCTAGCCCCACTAACAACCATCGTGGCAAGGAAAGCCTTTGCGCCAAACACTGATCTATGGTCAAGGCTGCCAGGAAGGTGAGGGGAAAATAGCAAAGGGAAGAATAGTGGAGAATTTGGGTTTGTACGATGGAAAAAAGGATCAGGACTACCCAAAATAGGATGAGCATCCAGCTCCGGAAATCAGCCTGATGCGGCTGCGCTGCGGAGGGAAATTTCCGCATGGCTCGGATAGCAAAAAGCGAAGCGGGGAAGCAGCCAATCAGCAGCACCACAAAATGATAGCCGGGAAAGCCTTTATGCCCCGCATCTCCCGTGCTAAACAATCGAATTTGATAGGTAACAAATTCTTCCACCAACCAGGGGCCGTTTCGCAAGGTCTCGATGCCAAACCATAGAGCCGTTACCAATAAAGCGGCTACCGAAAAAAGCAGGAATTCAGGCACATTCACGTAAAAGCGGAAGCGGCCCTTGATCCAATACACGGCCATGCACAATCCGGCAATCAAATAAGCGACGGGTCCTTTGGTCAGAATGCCCAGGCCGATGAGGGCCCCGCCCAGGGCAAAGTAGGCCCATTTACTCCAGGGAAGAGACAAATCCGGGCTGGCCCCTTTTTTCCAATACCCCAGCACAAAATAGTACAGCCCGGTGAAGATGAATAAGTTGAAAAAAGGGTCAATGATGCCGGACTTGAAGTAGACAAAAGGCAGCACACAACCGAAATAACTGAGCGCCCAGATAAAGCCGAATCGCGGGGTATAAAGGGTTTTGCCGATGCGGTACAGGATCAGCAGGCTCAGTATCCCACAAACGGCATTGGGGAGACGAGCGGCATATTCTCCGATGCCCAGCATGCCCATAGAGAGGGCCTGCATCCAGAGAAAAAGCGGCGGTTTTTCCCAGAAAGGCTCATAGTTGATATAAACCCGTAGGTACTCATCCAGCACCAACATCTCTCGGGCGGCTTCGGCAAAGTTGATTTCATCCCAGTCAAATAAATGGGCCTGTCCCAAAAAAGGCAGGTAAAACACCGCTCCCAGGATCAGGAGGATCAACGGATATCGGCTTTCAAGCGACTTCATCATAGAACCTTCCGGCACAAAGTGGGGTAAAGGTACCCAATTGTGTAGGAATGGTCCGCAAAGATGCGCGCTTAATCTCCGGTCAGGGAGGGATTAATCCAGGCGGCGCATCAAGGCCATCAAGCCATAAATCGCAGCCATTTGGAAAGGCAATGAGATAGCATAGGGCCACAGGAAAACCACGATAGGGTACTTTCGCTTGAGGAATGCCTCCACGTTCCACCAGTCAGGGTTTTGCATAGAGGTTCCCACATACCAGACCGGAATGAAGAGAATCAGGGCAATGATCAGGCGGACGGCTTTTCGCTTCGCCGCAGAATTCCCAAACAGACTGTGAGAACGCATGAAAATCAAGCCAAAGGAAAAACTCAACAGGGTGGCCAAAGCGGCGATGGTGTTGAAAATCCAAAGTAAGTTGAGGCCGACCTTATCCCAAAGGGGTTGTCCGTAGCGCTGGATCTGCGGAAAAAACTCTACTGAAGCCTTGCTCAGGACCAGGGTCGCCAGGACCAGCACTACCCCATAGAGCAAGGTATCATGGGTGATCTCTGGGTGAAAAATCCTCCTACCGATTTTCTTCAGGCCTTTGCCTGCTTTGACCAACTCGTCATGACGAGGAATCCGTCGGATACGGTTACGTGCCCGCTCATGGATAGAATTAGGCAGCACCTCAAAAGCGGCGGAACGATCTCCACTGGTCGCCCATACGTATTCTGCACGGGTAGCCGCGGCATAAGAAAAGCCCTGGTCAATGGCTCCTTCAAAATGTTTTTCGGAAATGCGGCGCTTTTTGCACTCTACGATGATAGCCGGGTCCTTGGCCTGACTGTCCCGATAGATAATAATATCCGCCTCCCGGGTAGAAGAGCCAATTTTCACCTTCTCACAGACCCGTAGCTTTTCTGGCGGATAGCCATAGCGATAAATCAGGTCGCAGTAGGTTTCGGCCTGTACTCTTTCTTCTGGAAAGTCGAGGTTGCGTTCTTTGCCCTGAGGCAGGTAGGTAATGGTTCGCCTTTTTTTGTTGATCGTAAGATAGCGATCTCTAATAGCGCGTTTTATCAGACCCATACTGATGGTTTAGTGGGAAAAAATGAGCAAGAGGATGATTAAGCACCTGCCAGGGCAGCATCGGGCTTAATGGCATCTGGATTTCGTCTTTTCACCTGAGGATTACGCGAATAGATAAAATTTGGGTATGACAAAAGGAGAAACGAGGGGGAAGGAATTGCTAATAATTTCAGCAGGAGTTTTAGTATTAGGTAAAATTTTCATCAAAGATTCCTGAAATCTTAGCATAACTAGCTTTACGGAGGGCTAAAAAAAAGGTTCGCCTAAATGAAAGATTGAGAAAAGAGGACGGAATCAGGCCCGTGCGTGAAACTCCCTGGCCAGGGGATTGAGGGTTTCGTCCCAGGCCAGAAGTTTTTCTTCCAGAAGTTGGTAGACCCGCTGACTCAGAACAGGAATATCCGCCTCGGTCATCCCTTCGGTGGGAATAGGGTCCAGCATGACAAGGTGTGCTTCTCCCGGATATAGCCGATAGGTATCGATAGGTTGCAGATGTCGGTGGTTATAGATAACAAAAGGCATGATCGGCACCTGAGCCTTAATCGCAGTAGCAAAAGCTCCTGGATAAAAGCGCTTTAAGACCTGATCGGTACGGTTTCGTGTACCTTCAGGAAACACCAGAATAGAAATCCCGTCATGCAGATTTCTCACCATCAATTGCAGACTCTTTTGGCGGCTTTCTTTAGAAGAGCGATCTACCGGAATAGAGATCAGCTGAATGAGTTGGCCCAGGATAGGAATGGTAACAATCTCCTTTTTGACCAGAGACTTAAGGGGGTGCATAATGTTAGAGCCTGCGATGAGGACATCCAACATATTGGTGTGGTTCCCTACAAACACGTAGGATTGGTTGGGGTCAATGCGGCTGTGCCCGCTGACATGAAAAGTCATGCCTACTAAAATCTGCCAGGACTTTATCCAATACCAGTTGGCCCGGTAAGCCAGTCTCAGCCTGGGCCCATCTGGCATCCAGGAGGTAAGCACAAAGAAAGCCAGGATAAAGGGCATGGGTATCACAAAGACAACCACGGCATAGAGTACGTAAACCGAATTCAGTATTGCATTCATGTTGACTACCTTTTACCGGCCTAAAAGTATGATTTTGCCGGGTCAAAAGCTGGGGAAAATGGGATTTTTTTTCGGATTTTCCCGCTTAATCTGGTGAAAAAACTTCCAATAAAAGCCCCTAAAACATTCACATACAGCGCATTAATCAAATAAAACATACGCTATTTTTCATTTGTATTTGGACAGCCATCACAGGGATTTTCCATTTCGCCTTTGGACAAATTCAGGTTCTGGTAAGATACATTCTGTGAAAAAATAAAATAAAGAATCACAGGAGACGTTTTCTCTTTGATACTTATCTACAGGAGCTTCTTCTGTACCCAATGATATCTCTACAGCTTCTCTTGTCTGGCTGACCACAGAAGCTCAACATAAAGATTTATTGGACCTGGTCCACTAAGGATCATTTGCCTTTGCTTGTCGAAGGCATCTGAGTTCTCCTTAATTTAGCCGCCTGATGAGGGAGAGAAGCATACGTGCCTCTCCCTCTATTTTTTTGGGGGGAAGTGTATATATATCTACAGGCCACAGCTAATTAAGAAAAGGAAAGTCTATTCACCATAGAATTCATCCTCAGCCCACCTAGCGGGATTATTTTGGATATACAATCTGATCCTGTACAACTCCTCCATATCCCTGACAATCCTATCGTGAAATCGGGGCTGCCATGCGAAATCTTTCCGGCCATTCTTCCAGATTCTGCTCGAAACAGCTCCTTTATACCCTCGAATAAGGCTACCTAAAGATTTTCGTTGAGGGCCAAACCGTGCATTGGGTCCATCGGTACGGGGAAACCTCCCATAGGCATCAGACAGACAGGGAGTCCCAAAACAAATGATCCCATGGAAATGATTAGGCATGACGCAGTATGCATCCAAAGAAATGTTTGAATCAGGTCGGATTAAGGGAGTTTTTAGCCATTCTTCCTGCGCAATGTATCCCATTTCTGAAAGCGTCATTTTTCCTTGTTTGACCCAGCCAAAGAAATGGGACCGCTTTGCTGTGCAAATGGTAATGAAATAATAACCATGGGCACTGTAATCGTATCCTTGAAGCCTAATTTTACTGCGGGAGAAGCGCTTAGGATTAGCCATAACATATTTATTAGGGCTTGATCTCTACGCGAAATGATGATTAAAATAGCATGGTTTACCTTTCTATGCTAATTGTAGGCGCAGCTTGCAGCTGCGACAGCCTTTTTCAGCGGACGCTGAGCCCATCCCAGCGGAAGCAATCCGCTGCTACCGATACCATCAGAACCTCTTGGTGGACACCGTAGCCGCAGCTTGAAGCTGCGGAAAATCTCCCAGCGAAGCTGCAACACCTCCTCAGCGGACGCTGAGACCCTCCCAGCGGATGCAATCCGCTGCTACCGATGCCATCGATGAATCATGGTGGACTCCGTAACACTGGCTTCCTGCCGGTAAAACCCTATGCCGCAGCTTGAAGCTGCGGAAAATCTCTCAGCGAAGCTGCAACACCTACTCAGCGAAGCTGAGTCCCTCCCAGCGGATGCAATCCGCTGCTACCGATGCCATCGACGAATCATGGTGGACACCGTAACACTGGCTTCCTGCCGGTAAAACCCTATGCCGCTGCTTGCAGCTGCGGACAACCTACCCAGCGGAGCTGCAACAGTCTTCTTCAGCGACGCTGAGCCCCTCCCAGCGGATGCAATCCGCTGCTACCGATACCATCAGAATCTCATGGTGGACACCGTAGCCGCAGCTTGCAGCTGCGGAAAATCTCTCAGCGGACGCTGCAACACCTCCTCAGCGAAGCTGAGCCCCTCCCAGCGGATGCAATCCGCTGCTACCGATGCCATCGCGGTCCGCTGATGCTATCGGAACATTAGGCATAAACAAACAGGCCGGGCAATGCCCGGCCTGTTTGTTTATGCTGTCTTTGACCGAAGGTCACTATCCGTTGGCCAGGGCCTGGGTCTTCTTCGCGTCCTCGAGGAACTTAGCCAGCCCTTTGTCTGTCAGGGGATGCTTGATCATGCCGTCAATCACGGAGAAAGGCATCGTTCCTACATCTGCTCCGGCCAGGGCGCAGGCACGCAGATGCTGATTGTGCCGGATACTCGCGGCCAGAATCATGGTGTCGATCCCGTAATTATCAAACACCTCCCGAATCTCTACGATCAAATCCATGCCTTCATGCCCAATATCGTCCAGACGGCCAATGAAAGGGCTCACATACTTGGCACCCGCCTTAGCTGCCACCAATGCCTGAATAGGCGTAAAAATCAAGGTCGTATTGATTTTGATTCCTTCAGAGGACAAGGTTTTGATCGCTTTGACTCCTTCCTTGATCATGGGAATCTTTACCGTGATATTCGGATGGATTTGCGCCAACTCCCGTCCTTCTTTCACGATTCCTTCATAATCGGTAGAAATAACTTCGGCACTTACATCTCCGTCTACCATTTCGCAGATTTTGAGATAGTGCGCTTTGACATCTGAAACCCCTACTTTTGCCATCAAAGAGGGATTCGTCGTAACACCATCCAGGATTCCCATGGCTGCGGCTTCCTGAATGTCTTCGAGATTCGCTGTATCTATAAAAAATTTCATATCTGAGGGATTATTTACTCGGTTTGCCACACCTTAGCAAACCCTAACAAAGTAACTCAATCTACTGGCCAAAAGCCATTGTTATAGTCCTAAATACGACACTTGAAGTCCACTTGTTGTCAGAAGGACCAAAAGCCTGTTTTTTTGCTTACTTCCCGCCTAGATAGGGACAATCCTTCAGATGCTGCATGCCTTCAAAAGGCACGGGAACTTTGGTATACCCAAAGGTGTCCCGCAGCGACTTGGTATAGTGGTTGTCGCCCATCCCCATATCTATGTCCAACATATTGAGCTGGGCTGGATGCTCATATCCAGCAGCGTGAGTGATTTCCAGAACCTCTTTGCGGAGGGTTTTTACATATTGGTAAAAACGTTCGGATTTAACCGTGGTATTAATCCCTGCCTGCAGCCATCGACTTTGGGTGGCGATGCCAGTAGGACAGTGATTGGACTGACAAAGCTGGGCCTGGATACATCCAATAGAAAGCATGGCTTCCCGGGCTACATTGATCACATCAGCGCCCATAGAAAAGGCCAACATCGCCCGCGCAGGCATACCTAGCTTTCCGGAGGCCTTGAACACAATCCGGTCGGCCAGGCCCCGCTCAGCGAAGATTTTATACACACTGCTAAAGGCATAGACCCAAGGTAGAGAGACATGGGCAGCAAAAGCTGGCGGGGCAGCGCCGGTTCCTCCTTCCCCTCCATCGATGGTGATAAAGTCCGGCCCGATCTTTTCCCTTTCCATGATGCTGGCCAACTCTTCCCAAAGGCCCATTTTACCTACGGCAGACTTGATGCCGGTAGGCAGGCCGGTAGCCGTAGCTATTTTCTCGATAAACTGCACCATTTCCGCCACACTGGAAAAAGCCGTATGGCTGGCGGGTGAAAGCACATCCTTGCCCCGGGGCACCCCTCGAATCCCGGCTATTTCCGCAGTAATTTTTTTGGCGGGTAATACCCCACCCTTGCCAGGTTTGGCGCCTTGAGATAATTTGACTTCTATGGCTCGGACGTAGGGGTTGGCGTTGACCAAGTCAACCATTTTACCCAAATCAAAATTTCCCCCTTCGTCGCGCACCCCAAAATAACCCGTCCCAAAATGGAAGACTACATCCGCCCCACGTTGATGGTAAGGAGACAGCCCTCCTTCTCCTGTATTATGATAGCAGTTTGCCTTTTTTGAGCCTTCATTTAAAGCCGTAATCGCAGCCTGAGAAAGCGACCCAAAACTCATGGCCGAGACATTGAAAACGGAAGCAGGGCGATAAGGGCGTTTTCGTCCATGAAATTCCCCCATCACTTTGGCACAGGGTAAAAAACTCTTATCTCCATCATTGGGATGGCCAGCAGGGACTTTATAAGAAAGCATGGCAGGGCGGATAAAAATATGCCCCGGCGCATAAATGTCCTGGTCTGTCCCAAAACCCTGATAGTTGTTTTGACTTTTGGAGGAGGCGTAAATCCAGGATCTTTCGATGCGGTTAAAAGGAAGTTCTTCCCGGTTATTGGCAACAATGTACTGACGGAGTTCGGGGCCAATACCTTCCAGCATATACCGAATGTGCCCTACGATGGGGAAATTATGCTGAATGGTATGATTCTTATTGAAAAAAACGTCCCGGATGGCGATGGCCAAAAGGACTATCAGGACATAGCCCCACCACGGGATGGCGGCGAAAAATTGAGTAATAGCTTCCATGCCCTAATCTAAGGATTCAGGCAGCCATTTGTCAAATGAAGGTCAGGCTTATGAGTGCAGTAAAATGTAGACAGAAGAGATGGCAAATAAGCCCATGATGAGGCTCAGCTTGACTACCCATCGGGGTCGGTACCGAAAGTATAGCACCATAGAGGCGGTAACCAGAAGACCGATCAGGAAAAAGGAAAAAACATTGTAAATCCCATAGCGAGGATAAATGCTCAAGTACATTTCCGGGGCTGTGGAAGAATCTACCTGATACAGGTCTTTGAGGCTTTGTTCTGCCGTGCCGGCAGTCCGGTAAGCTTCCACCAGGGTCGTTACGCGAAAGATGGGGGTGGTGTATACCTGGATCAAATCTCCTTTGCCCAGCTTTTGGAACGCATCGTAGTCCATGGAAATATCCCCGGAGGCAGTGGTAACCAATCCCTTCATTTCCCCTTTAGCATTGGTGGTTAGGTTGCCTTCGAGGATCAGTTCAGGTCGGGAAGATTCGGCCAAAATAAAATCTACGATCAACAACAGGCCGAACAATACACATAGCACCGCTGCAGCCTTGCAGATCCCCTGGAAGCGGGAATAGGTAGTTTCATCTTCAAATTCGCGGTCAACTACCCCAAAGCCGTCCGCCGCAGTAAAGCCGCCATCATGATGCATCGCATCCCCAAAAAACTGAGCACGTTGGAAATAGGCATATCGCTGGTCGTAGGTTTTACGTTTAAACCCATCTCCCAACGTTTGGTAGGCCTCATTGATGTCCAAAAATTTCTGATGCGCTTCCGGGTGTTCGTTGCTATCAGGATGATAATTCATCGCCAGCGTCCGGAAAGACTGCTTTACTTCATCAGAAGAGGCAGCAGGGCCTATACCAAGGATTTCATAATAGTCTTTGAACGTAGGAGCGTATGCCATCGTCTAGGGTGTTTTGCTACTCGAGGACTTCTCCACCGGCCAAAAAGACCAGGGAGTAAGTGAGATTTTCTTTTCACATAAAGGATCCCCTACCCGAGCAGGGCAAAAAGCGTGCTAATCCCGCCTTTTTACTTAAAAATGATGGGAAATATGATCACCGATAACAAAAGGGCGATGGTTCCGAGGTAGGCATTGAACTCCTCGTTGCGCCGAAATAGGAGGGTGCCCAAAGCAGTAATGATGACCAGCGCGATCCAGGGAAAGGCCGAGCCATAGATGCCGCCATAATTCTGCACATACCAGCCTTCCCCTCTTTTCTGGATGATAACCTTGGTTACTTCTCCGGCAAAAAGGGTCTTATAAGGAATAAATTTACCCCCTGGCTCTATCCATTTAGCCTCTCCCTTGGGAATGACCGCAGAGCTAAATACACTTTTGATTTTGACCATGTTGGGGGTTCCCAGCGTCCACATCACAGGCTCCTTGGAGGTCAGGGTTTCCTCAGAGGTCTGCACCGCCGTAAAATAGTCTCCCACCATGCCCAGGGAAAACATCAGGACGCCCACCAGGATAAATCGTACCACCCGATTGTAGTACCTGAAGCCAAGTAGGGAGGCTTCATGTTCATCAAGGATTTTTCGGTCGGATTTTTCGGTCCGGGATGGGTCTGGGGGCGTTTGAGGACGTGGGCTTGGTCGTGGGGCCGGGCGACTGGGGCCACTGTAGGAGGAGCGATAGCGCATGCGCGGGCTATACATACGGCGGCTGTAGCGCGCACTGCGTTTGGCCCGGGTGAGTTCCCGACGCTGGGCCAGGCCAGCTTCTTTGCTGCGGTTACTTTTTTGGGAGAAATATCTGTAGTCATATCGGCTACGGGCTTGGGCATCGTTCAACACCCGATAGGCTTCGTGTAGCGCAACGAAAGCTTTATGAGAGTCGGCATCTGGATTTTGGTCAGGATGATGCTCCAGGGCCTTCTCCCGGTATGCCGATTTTATTTCCTCTGCAGTAGCTTCCTGAGAGATCCCCAGCAGCTCATAATAATCTACAAATGGTTTGTTCGCCTTGCCCATGAAAAGCTCCAAATTCCTATTCAATTTACACAGAAGAATTGAATATCGGCAGCGAAATTCCACAACTCTCCTTAACTTGTCCCCATGTCATCCTTCCTGGAAATCATTGCCCGGGATCTAAAAAAGAAACACGGCGACCACCTTTCGGAATTGTGCCTGGTGGTTCCTACACGCAGGGCAAAATACTTTTTACAAGACATCCTGGCTCAGGTGTACCAAAAAACCATCTGGGCACCGGAAATCGTTTCCATCCAAGACTTCGTCCGCTCGTGGTCCGGGCAACAGTTTCCGGAAATCATGCCCCTGGTTTTTGAACTCTATCAGGTCTATCAAAAACGTATGGCCGGAGATTCCTTTTATGAAAAAGAGAGCTTTGACCAGTTTTATTCCTGGGGAGAAATGCTGGTTAAGGACTTTGATGAATTGGATAAATACTGCGTCAATGCAGAAGAGCTATTTACCAATGTCAAAGACCTCAAAGAGATCGACCTTTTTTTTACCCTGCAGGATGACAACCTAACCTCCATTCGGGATTTTTGGAGAACCATCCGGGGACGGGATGAAGGCCCTACCGAAGTCCAGCAAAAGTTCCTGCGGATCTGGGAGGTTTTATTTGACATATATGAGGATTTTCGTTCTTCTCTGCGAGGACGAAATATGGCCTACGACGGCATGGCTTATCGCAGGCTGGCTCATCACCTGGAATCAGAAGCCTATCCTTTTGCCTACCGGGAAATCGTTTTTATCGGGTTCAATGCGCTTTCCAAAGCGGAAGAGCGCATCATGGAAGCCCTCCTCAAAATGGGCAAAGGGCGGGTCTATTGGGATGTAGATGATACCTACCTTAATCCTGACCCCGCCGATCTCAATCGCAAGGAACCGCAAGGCCTGGTCCTGGGACCGGAACCCGGAAAGTTTATCCGGGAATACTATCAGAAGTGGCGCAACCTGGAAGTGGAACTGGTCATGCACCAGATGATCAGGAGCCCCAAGCAAATCCATATCACCGGGGTGCCTTTGCAGATCGGTCAGGCCCAGTATTTAGGGAACCTGTTGCGGCAAGATCCGCCCAAGGTTGAGGATTACCGGCAGACCGCCCTGGTCCTGGCGGATGAACACCTGCTGTTCCCGGTCCTCTACGCCCTGCCTGAGCAAATCCAGAACCTGAACATCACCATGGGATATCCGCTGCGCCAAACCCACATGTTTGATTTGCTGCAGGCGATTATGTCCCTGATTCAATATAGAAGGGCGGACAAAAAAGGAGAGCTATCCTTTGCCCATCAGGATGTCCTAAAAGTGCTCAACAACCCTTATATCAAGGCGGACTTCCATCATAAGAGCGAGCAATATCAAAAGAGCATTCGGAAAAAAAACCTGGTCTATATTTCCTCCGACACCCGCAAAGATTGGGAGCTGCCGCCCATTTTGGATAAAATATTTTCTCCCCCTCCCTTCCCTTCTGACCAAAGCGGACCCGTTGGGCCTTTTGTCCAATACTTCCGCGAAATCATCGAAATGCTGATGGCAGATGCCCAGCATAAAAAAAAGCATCTGGAAGCAGAATACATTTTCCAATTTTATAAAGAGTTCAACCGACTCGAGGAAGTGCTGGAGCGCTACCAACCCCAACTCAGTCCCAGAGGATTTGCCCGCCTTTTCCGGGAGGTCTTGCAAAAGGTAAGAATCCCCTTTGAAGGGGAACCCCTGACAGGGGTGCAGCTGATGGGGTTTTTGGAAACCCGGGTGCTGGATTTTGAAAAAATCTACATCCTGGCTTGTAACGAAGGCAACCTGCCGGATACCAGTACCGGCAACAGTTTTATTCCTTACAATCTCCGAAAGGGGTTTGGCTTGCCTACCTATGAGGAGAAGGATGCCATTTATGCCTATCACTTTTACCGCCTCCTCCAACGTGCAGAAGAAGTGCACCTGGTGTACAATACTGTGGTAAATGACTCTGGAGGGGCCAAAGAAGTCAGTCGTTTTATCCGACAAATCCGGGAATATTTTGAGGCGCCACCGAATATGCACCTGGTGGAAAAAGCCATTTCTACTCCTGCCGGGGAAGTGCATCCCATCCGTATTGACATACCGGCTGATGAGCAAACCCGCAATATCCTCTTACAGAAATACCAGGAGGCCCCGGTAAATGGAGACAAAGTCGGCTACTTATCGGCCACCGCCATCAATACCTGGCTAGCCTGCAGGCTCAATTTCTATTTTCGCTACGTAGCTCAGATCAAAGAGGAGGAGGAAGTAGAAGAAAGCATGGACGCCCGCACCCTGGGAACCATCCTGCACAATAGCCTGGAGTTCCTGCACACCCCTTTTATAGATAAAGCCTTGGAAGACCAGGATTTTGATGCCATGGTCAAACAATATCCGGCCCATCTGCAGGCAGCTTTTCGGGAAGAAAATCTGGGTCCGGATTTACAAGGCAAAAACTATCTGCTCGGAGATGTTATTTCTCGGCTGGCCAAGGACATCATCAAGCAGGATAAGCAGGGAGAGAAGTTTCGCATTCGAAGCCTGGAGGACGACCAGACCTATCTCTATACCCTGGAAACGAAGGGCTATAACATTCGAATCAATGGTAGCATTGACCGCCTTGACCAAATGACTGATTCGGGGGTATACCGTATCCTGGACTACAAAACTGGCAAGGTGGACCTGCCTGACGGCAAAAAGCCCATTGAAGATATTCTTGAACTTTGTTTCGAAAAGGGTAAGTATAAGCAGGCCGTGCAAGGCTTACTCTATGCCTGGTTGTTTTATAAGCAAAATCCTACGGAGGCAGCTGCGGTGGGTTTTTACCCGGCCCGTAAGCTCAAAAGCGGGATTCAGTATTTAAGAGAGGGACTCCCCATTCCGGAAGACTGGCTGGTAGCATTTGAAAAGGCGCTAAAAGAGGTGATTCCCCGTATTCTGGAAGAACCCTACACCCAGACGGAGGACGACCAGAAATGCCGCACCTGCCCTTATAAACGTATCTGTAACCGTGGCTAGATAAATTACTGGATGGCCTTGAGGCTGATGTCCAGGCTGCGAACGGAGTGCGTAAGCGCCCCCATGGAAATATAGTTCACGCCCGTTTCTCCGACCGCCCGTACCGTATCCATGGTGATGCCTCCGGAGGCTTCCGTTTCGGCGCGATCTCCAATCATGCCTACGGCTTCCCGCATCATATCCAGAGACATATTGTCCAGCATGATGCGATCTACGCCTCCTACTTCCAGCGCTTCGCGCACTTCCTCCAGGTTGCGGGTTTCAACTTCGATTTTCAGAGACAGACTGTGCTGCTGCTGGTAGGCCTGGCAGGCTTTTACAGCAGCCGTGATCCCTCCAGCGTAATCCACATGGTTATCTTTGATCATCACCATGTCGTAGAGGCCAAAGCGATGATTGGTACCGCCTCCTATATGCACCGCCCACTTTTCCAGGTGGCGTACCAGGGGCGTGGTCTTGCGTGTATCCAGGACGGAACAAGATAAGCCTTCTAACTGGGCCATCACCTTGCGGGTCATGGTGGATATCCCGCTCATGCGCTGCATGATATTAAGGACTAGGCGTTCTGCCTGGAGAATGGACCGTGGATTGCCCTCCACACGGAAGGCAATGTCTCCGTAGGTAACCGGGGTGCCATCATCCAACAAATGCTCCACCTGGAGAGCTGCGTCTACTTCCGCAAAAATCAATTTGGCGATTTCCACCCCGGCCAGGATTCCTTCATCTTTGATGAGGCATCGAGCGCGCGCGGTCAGGCCATCGGGTATGGTGGAAAGACTGGTATAGTCGCCGGGGCCAATGTCTTCGCGCAGGGCTTCTCGGATGATTCGGGTAGTTTCCGGGTGGGTCAAAAAATCCATAGAGGTCAGCTTGATCAGGTTTCAAAGGTGAAGATAATCCAGCAAAGAAAAAAGGTGAACCAGTTTCCCGGTTCACCTTTCATATCTTTTTCTTTTCAGGCTGGCTACATATCAAAGCGAATCTCTGATAGGCGACTGTTGTTGTTGCTGAATCTAAAGTAAAGATTCACATCGTATTTTCCTTTGGCACTGCGATAAGTACCCAGGGCATACAGGGTGTTTCCGCTATTTCCTTTGTGTTTGACGGTGAAACCGCCCACTGGAGGGTTTTCTTTAAAAAACCGCGCGATAACCAACTTAGCCTGTGTCCGGTCATACAGTTGAGACCGTCCGTTAATCGTAATCTCCACACGCTGGCTGAACAACCGTGCGATTCGGTTCGCATCGGCATATATCAGGCTTTCTGTTGCCTCATTCAGCACCGCGTTGTTTGGCGCTTGAGCCGCCAATTCTCCCACTCCTATCCACAAGGCGAAGGTCAGCAAAGCTATATAACGTAGCATTTTCATACTCTCGGGACCTTGAAATCAATCACATACTTTCAATGTACTCTGGGTAATGCCATAACTGTGCCAATATTGGAGAGAGGAAAGTTTTCTCATATTTTGGGTACGGGAATCAAAAATTTCTCACCCCTTGTAAGGCTTCGTAAATCCTCAAGCAAATACAATTCCTTTCTGGAGCCCTATCATTTCAGAGATTTAATTTTACCTTTGCGCCATGAATCAAGGCAAAGTAATTCTGATCATCATGGATGGCTGGGGTATGACGGAAGACCCTGCTGTAAGTGCCATTAGCGCAGCGAAAACGCCCTTTTATGATGCTTCATTGAATGGGTATTCAAACACGCAACTGGCTGCTTCTGAGCTACCTGTGGGTCTTCCTGAAGGTCAGATGGGAAATTCTGAAGTGGGCCATATGAACATTGGTGCCGGAAGAATCGTCTATCAGGACCTGGTTCGAATTAACCATGAAATAAAAAGTGGAAAAATTGCAGAAAATATCGGTTTTCAAGGACTGATTGATTACTGCAGCCGCGAAAATAAGCCCATTCATCTCCTCGGATTGCTCAGTGATGGCGGTGTCCACAGTAGTATACACCATCTTACGGGCATCCTGGAACAGTTGTCCAAAGCCCAGGACATCCCAGCCGTTTTTGTCCATGTCTTTACGGACGGTAGAGATACCTCTCCTACTGGCGGCCAACATTACGTCAAAGCACTGGAAGAAAAAATGGCTGAATATCAATGCGGAAAGATCGCCAGTGTGATCGGTCGCTATTATGCCATGGATCGGGACAAAAGATGGGAGCGGGTCAAGAAAGCTTATGACCTGTTAGTAAAAGGAGAAGGACAGGTTTTCTCCCGTGCAGGGGACGCCATACAGGCGGCCTATGCAGCTGATACCACCGATGAGTTTATAGAGCCGGCAGTCATTCATGAGGATGGTGCCCCGGTAGGCACTATTCAGTCTGGAGACGGACTCCTCTTTTATAATTTCCGGACCGACCGGGGACGGCAGTTGACCCAGGTCCTGACCCAGGAGGACATGCCAGACCAGGGCATGCAGACCATTCCTTTACACTACTGCACCATGACCGCCTATGATGAAAATTTCAAGGGCATCCATGTGCTATATAGAAAGGAGAATCTGGTCAATGGATTAGGAGAATGGTTGTCCAAACAGGGGAAGCAGCAAATCCGGATTGCAGAGACCGAGAAATATCCCCACGTAACCTTCTTCTTCAACGGAGGCCGGGAGGAAGCGATGGAAGGGGAGCGCCATCTTCTGTGTCCTTCTCCTAAGGTAGCTACCTATGATCTCCAACCGGAGATGAGTGCTTATGATATTCGGGATGCCATTTTGCCGGAATTGGCCAAAGGAGAGGTAGACTTCGTCTGTCTGAACTTTGCCAACCCCGACATGGTCGGGCACACTGGGGTATTTGAAGCGGCAGTCAAGGCTTGTGAAGTGGTAGATGGCTGTACCCAGGAAGTAGCAGAAGCCGCCCTGAAACATGGGTATACGGTGCTGATCACCGCAGACCACGGAAACTCTGATCGCATGCGCAACGGAGATGGTAGTCCGCATACAGCTCATACTACCGCGCTGGTGCCCCTCATCCTGATGGAACCAGAAAAACTCCATAAACTTTCATCAAAAGTGGGAAAACTAGGGGATTTAGCCCCCACTATCCTACATTTAATGCACTTACCTGTTCCCGAAGAAATGACGGGAGACAATCTCGCGGAACCCTTAACTTAGGGAATTGAATCCGCTTTCTTGATTATCCTTAAGCTAATGTTACACCCAAGCCATTCCCATACAGCATGTAAGCATTTGCTGATTCCTGACGCTTTTCGTCAAATTCTCTCCCCTTATTTCTGGGGAGTATGGCTCATGGCGAGCCTGCTTGCTGGTTGTGGGGGTGGGGTTCAGAAGAGCTCGAATCCTTATTTGGCTCAATTAGCCACCCAGTTGGACCAAAGTTGCCAGCTTCAGGGAGCTCAATATCAAAAACAGGTTCAGGATCTGAATGCCCCTGAAACCACGCCTCAGGATTCTCTGATGCCGCTCTTACAAGCGATGGAGGATACCACGCTTTGCACCTTGCTCAGGGATCTGCAGTATGCCTGGGAAGTGGACTTTACGGCCCCAACCCAGCAAGAAAGTTTTGAGCAACAAAAAGTAGGAGATTCCCTCATCGTAAAGGTTAAGCCCAGCTATGCTGGCAGTCAAAGCCTGCAAAGCCTGAAAATTGTGCAGGAAGAGGATCAAACCATCCGATACTGGTCTTCTCGCCTGCAAAAAGATAACTGGTTGTATGACCTGGAGGTAGAGCTAACCATCCATTTTGACGAAGCGGGGCTTTTTTCCACCCATCACATCGAACTCAGTCATGTGGTTCCCCTTACTTCTACTCGGGTAAGGGCAATGATTGATGGCCAACTGATCCGCCCATGAGTGTACTGCTTGCCATATTTCTGGGGGGAGGCCTGGGAAGCCTGGCCCGTTACGGAATTTCGGTCTGGCTAGGCAAGCATAGCAGTGGCTTTCCCACCGGAACCCTGGTAGCAAATATCCTGGCTTGCATCCTCCTGGCTTTGGTATGGAGCTACGCCCAAAAACACATTCACATGAATGAGCAACTGAAGGCGATGTTAATGGTGGGGTTCTGCGGGGGTTTCAGCACCTTCTCTACTTTCTCCTTCGAGACTTTTGCCCTTTTGCAGGAAGGGGCTTATGGGCTTGCGCTGCTGTATGTAGGTACTTCAGTGCTGGCCTGTCTGGCGGTGATCGCCTGGGTAGTCCGGCTTTATCCATCCGGGGAGTAAGATTCAGGACTGATCTGTCCGATAGTGGCTTTTTTCGGTTAATTTTCGCTTTAATTCATTACGAGATTATAAAATGAACGACCATTCACCTATTTGGGCGCAGGTGGATAATTTTCTATCTTACATATGAAGATCAAAGGATCACATATCCGATTGATTTTCGGTTTTAACCTACCTAATACCCCAAACTCAATGTGCTCCGTCAATCCCCAGACGGAGCCATTGGCTTTATTAGCAGATAGGTTTCCTTCCTCATGTTCCGAAGGAATATTCAAGTAGTAGTAATCCCCGATCCTGGTTTCAGGATCGGGGATTTGGATTTGAGTGAGAAGAGGTCTTTGCCGCCTAACTGCTGATCAGTCGTAGCGCCCGTCTGTACCCATACAAAGTAAGGGCAGGCAGGAAGCCGAAACAGAAAAAGCTCACACCAGCAGTCTTCAAGATAAAACTCAACATGTAGGCTGTTGGCTGATCGGCGAGGAAAAACTTGAAAAAATCCAGAAAGCCAAAGCCCATGACATATAGGGCGACAGATGCATAAGCCGTAATGAAAATGGTTTTTAACAGCATACGATTCCGTTTTATAGTTAAAAAATAAAGAGTGTCCGCTTGAATATCGGCCAGGTCCTCCGGGGCGAATACCTGGCAACTTTGTTCGAAAGCCTTATCGAAGCTTTCTCCTTGTTCCATTTCAGCTTCTATCTGGCAACACATATGGTCCAGAATGTCGGCTTTTACTTCTCCATGAACCAGGGCACTTTCATCCAGGTAGCGGGAGATACGATGGATATAAGATTCAGGAAGATGCATGATGTGGATCTGGTTTAGGGTGAATCACTTGCTGGAGAGTCTCCATGAAGTCTCGAAGTTCTGCCACGGCAGCTTCTGCCTGGGCTTTTCCCTTTTGGGAAATCAGGTAATACTTACGGGTACGTCCTCCCACCTGCTGGGCTTCTGTATCCAGAATACCCTCAGCCCGCAAGCTATGCAGGATAGGATAGAGGGAACCTTCCTTAATGAGAATCTTTCCCTCGGAACGCTCCTTGACCTTTTGTACCAACTCATATCCATACATGCGCCCCTGGTCGGAAAGCAATTGCAGGATGATCGGCTTTAAGGTCCCTTTTAATAATTCTTTTGAATACATAATCAATGCCTATGGTTGCAATATATATAGGATTGTGATACATCACAAATCTATGTATATGATTTCTCCATAAAAAAACCCTGCCGAGGCAGGGTTCGCATTTTTTGCAAGTTTGCCTTATTGCTTCCATTTGATGGAGCAACCGATGGCCCGGGTTTGCTCGGTTTCGATCTTTTCGCCTTTCTTCAGCGCCTTAATGGCTTTCTCAACGTACTTCACGCCTACTTCGGCTTCAGTCTTAGCGTTGGTTTTGTCATCAATGGCCCCGATGTAGGCCACCTTGGCTTTTCCGTCTTCCGTTTTCTTCAGGAGAAAGGTATGAGGCGTGGCCGTAGCACCAAAGTCCCGGGCCACTTCCTGGGTTTCATCCCAGAGATAAGGGAAAGGATAATCTTTTTCCGCTGACCGGGTAACCATGGCATCAAAACTATCACCAGGTTTTCTCACCGGATCGTTGGGGTTGATGGCTAACAAAGGATATCCCTGGTCATTGAATTTACTGGCTAAATCAATGATGCGTTGCTCGTAAAGTTTGGCTACTGGGCAGGTATTGCAGGTGAAGACCACAATAAAACCTTCTGCATCAGGATAGGATTCCATGGAGATCATTTCTCCGTTGACATTTTTCAGCTTAAAATCTGCGACTACATCCCCTACCTGGTATCCGGAAGGAGCCGTCATAGCCATCAGGATCAGGCCACTGACTAACAGACTCAGGATTTTTCTCATGATATTTAGATTTGAGTTTCTGATTGATAAGAAAGGGAAATTACCCTTTTTCTGTCCACGCATTCAACATACACATATCCGGCATGCCACCCTACCCTCGCCGTCGAGAAATTAAAGACGCTGGTCGAAAAATAGGCGGAATTCCGGTAGTGTGGGTGGAGTCGGTGGGTTCCGATGGAGTCGGTAGCAGCGGATGGCATCCGCTGACATGGGGCCAGCGTCCGCTGAAAAATGGTTCAGCTGCGCTGGGAGATTGGCCGCAGCTTGCAGCTGCGGTAGGGGGTTTTACCGGCTGGAAGCCAGTGTTACGGTTCCACTGCATCCGCTGACATGGGGATTCCCAGCGGGCGTAGCCGCAGCTTGCAGCTGCGGCAAAGGTTTTACCGGCTGGAAGCCAGTGGGGCGGTTCCACTGCATACACTGACATGGGGATTCCCAGCGGACGTAGCCACAGCTTGCAGCTGCGGCAGAGGGTTTTACCGGCTGGAAGCCAGTGGGGCGGTTGCACTGCATCCGCTGAGGAGCGTCCCAACATTTGTGAAAGAAGGGCGTTCTACATTTAACTTGTCCTTTTTCTGAAGGCTTGTGTACCTTTGAGCCCTTAACTCACCATTGCATGAAAGCTATTTCCTGGTTCCGGATTGTAACCATCCTGAGTATTATCCTGGCAAACATTGGCTGTGATCAGGTTTCCAAGACCATTGTGCGAGAGAATGTGGACTTCCGGGAGCACATTTCGATCATTGATGATCATTTTATTCTCACCAAGGATGAGAACACGGGAGCTTTCCTGAGCTTTGGCTCGGACTTCCCTCCTGCCCTGCGCATGTTCCTGCTTATATTTCTGCCTACCCTGGTGCTGATCTTTGCCCTCAAACTGGTGCTTACCGATCAAAAGTTCACCCGCGGCACGCTGTTAGGCCTCTGCTTTATGATCGGTGGGGGCATCGGCAATATGATTGACCGGGTCATGTATGGCTCGGTTACAGACTTTTTACACATTGATCTGGGCATCGTCCGAACGGGCGTCTTCAACATGGCAGATGTTTCCATCACCATAGGGGCGATTCTGATGCTGGTTTTTTTCCCAATCAATAGCAAACAAGCTGAGGAGACCGAAACTCCTGAAACCCCTCAGGAGGAAGCATCCGCAGAGCCATCCGACGCTGACACCCCGCAAAGCTAAGTTTATTTAGTCTCCATCGTTTCTACACCTTGCCAATCATCTGGTAAGGGTCTCTCCCGCAGATCGCGGGCCTTAACGAGGTATTCTTCTGCCACCACATCCTCAGGGAACATGGTCCGGCAGGTATGGAAATATTGGATAGCCTTTTCAAAGTCGCGCTGATAATAGGCGGTCAAACCAGCCTCAAAAGGCTTTTTCGTCCGACTTTTGGCATCTTTGATTTCCGGTTCATCCCCATCAAAAAACTCATAAATATCCACCGGCTTGTGCTTCCCTTTAACCTGCACTTTCCCTAAATACCGATAATTAAAAGATTCGGGATGGGAGAGCTGGGCCAGAGTATCGGAACTAATGATGAGGGTCGAGCGGAAATATTTGGTGAGGCCTTCCAGGCGAGCAGCGGTATTGACGGTATCGGATACGATGGCTGCATCCAGGCGCTCAATGTCTCCAATGATGCCCATACGCAAGGAACCCGTATGAATGCCCATGCCTACCCGCAGCAACATGCGATCTGCTGCCCCACGTTTGAGGTTATAGCGGGCTATTTCCCGCTGCATTTCCAGGGCTGCCTTAACCGCATCTTCTGGCTCGCGCGGAAACAGGGCCATGATGCCATCTCCCAAATATTGGTTGACGATGCCCCGGTTTTGCTTGATGGGTGGGCCCATACGGCCTACGTAGGCATTGATAAAATTGAAATTTTCCTCGGGAGTCATGGACTCTGACAAGGTGGTGTAAGAGCGGATATCGGAAAAAAGCACACTTACGTTTCGCTCGGTCTGGTCCCCCAGTTTTACATCCAGGATAGACTCCCGTCCCAGTGCCCTGAGGAATTCGTGGGGCACAAACTTACCGTAGGCCGTATTGATATTGAGCAGATTGAGGTGGGTCTTGACCCGGGCCAGGAATTCATTTTTGGAAAAAGGCTTGGCCAGATAATCATTGGCTCCATAGGCCAGGCCCTGTACCAAATCCCCTACCTGATTCTTGGCGGTAATAAAGATCACCGGCAATTCGCTGGGGAGGTATTTTTCCCGAATCCGCTGGCAGACCTCATAGCCGGACATTTTGGGCATCATCAGGTCCAGGAGCACCAGGTCAAAAGGCCCATCCCGGTCCAGAATCTGCAAGGCCTCTTCCCCATTGGTAGCGGCTTGTATAGAGTAATTGGCTGCGGTCAGGTGATTGGTGATTACATGTAGATTGATGGGCTCATCATCCACCACCAAAATCCTGACACTCTGGCTAAAACTATCCTTCGGCCCAGCCGCGGTCAGGGCCGGTAGTTCTTCTTCCTCACCCGCTACTTTGGCCATGGCGATACGGTCCGTCAGCAGCAATTCCCCTTCGGCTTCCGTATCTGAAATGGGCAGGCTAAAGAAAAAGTTTGAGCCTTTTCCCGGTTCTGACTCCACCCGGATGTGGCCGCCATGCAGTTCCACCAGCTTTCGGGTGATGGTCAAGCCCAGGCCCGTCCCTCCATAGGTCCGGCTGATGTCGCCATCGGCCTGTTCGAAAGAGGTAAAGATGGTATCCAACTTTTCTGCGGGTATCCCGATGCCGGTATCGCTTACTTCGATTTCAACCATGCCTTCTTTTTCCCGGGCAGAGACGCGAATCTCTCCCTTATCGGTGAATTTGATGGCGTTCCCGATCAGGTTAAACAGGATTTGCTGGAGGCGATTTTCGTCTCCCAAGACGGAAGGCGTGTCCGGGCTGATATCATTGTACAAGCCCAGGTTCTTTACGCGAGCCAGGGAATCGGTGAGACGCAACACGATTTCGGTCAGAGAGCGGATATCCAGAGGCTTTTGCTGCAGCGCAATGGTGTGGCTGCGTAATTTGGAAAAATCCAGCAAATCATCGACCAGGGTAGAAAGTCTTTTACCCGAAGAAATAATCATGCTTAACTGATGCCGTACTTCTTCCTCCGTAAAATTCCCGCCCCCTTCCATGAGGTATTCAGAAATACCGATGATCCCATTCAGCGGGGTGCGTAATTCATGGGAGGTATTGGCCAAAAACTCATCTTTTAATTTATCGACCTGCTCTAAACGCTCCACCCGTTCAGCTTCGATATGGGCCTTTTGCTTTTCCAACTCGGCCTTCCGCTTCTCTTCGGCAATAATTTCATCCTGCCGGGCCATGAGTTGACGAGCTTTCTTCTGGCGTTGGACACTGTTCCACACCAATAAGGCGAGGGCCAGAATAAGGGCCCAGCCCAAATAGATGATATTGCGGGTCCGCTGCACACTGCTGAGAAAATCAGATTCAGGGACGGCTACGCCCAGATACAGATAGGTTTCTCCCCCCAGGCTGAAGGGCCGCATACCGCCCCACCAGCCTTCCCTTTCCAAAGAAAACCGGAAAGGTTCAGCCGCAGGTTTGCCCTTTTTTTCCCAGGTTTCCAGGGCTTTGGTCAAAGAAGGAATCCCCAATTCTTTGGCAGGTACCAGGACGAGGGGTTCCAAAGAAGGCACATCAGACAGTTCAGGATCTTGTGGCAGACCGATGGTCTTGCCTTCATCCGTGATGACAAATTTTCTTTCGTGTAAGCTGCCTTCTAATCCCATGGTGAAACGAGAAATATCCGAGAGCAGCACATCCACGGCGATCACATAGGTGATGCCTGGCTGGTTGGCAGACTGAAAAGGCACCGAAACGGTCAGCCCGGATTTACTTGCGGTCTTGAATCGATAGGGACGCATCCATTGTAATTCTCCCTCAGGATTTTCTTCTATCGCAATCTTGAACCAGTCTTTTTCTTCTATCAGAAAGGAGTTTTCGTCTTCGTAGGCAGAAATAACCTTCGGATGCTCCTGGTCCAGGTTCTGCCACATGATCCAGTTCCGGTTTTTATTCCTCTGGATCATGCGGTTGATCCAAACAGAATCCTTATGCATGAGCATGTATTCCTGCCCCTGATCGTTGGCAATCTGTACGGAAGAAATTTGGGGAGAAAGGCTCAACAACGGAATGAAGTGAGGATTGAGGGCTTCAATGCTCAGTTCATCGAACATGCCCAACTCCCCCTGACGCGCCGTTTTTTCCAATTCCTGCTTTACGTCCTGAAAAAAGCCGTTCAATTCCAACTCTGTCCGGTCCTGACTACGGGTAATCAGCGACTGGGACAAATCCTTCAGGGTGTTGGAAATGGAGACATGCATGACCACCAGGATTACTCCCGCGACAATCAACACCAGGGTCAAGGCTTGCTGTAGAAAAAAGGGTCTGAGTTTCTTCACCGTATTGCTTAGACCCTTAAAGTTAAGGAAATAGGATAACTAAATAAATATCCAAGGAGCTAATCATTTTTCAGGCTGATCTAGCCAGTACTTACCTCAACAGCAGCAGGTTACCTCCACAAGTGAATACCAGCCCGTCTTCTCTCTCAAAATCTGCGGCCCAGGTGTAAGCTCCGGGAGGCACGGCCTGGCCCTGAAAAGTCCCGTCCCATCCCTGCGTAGGATCATTGGGAATGAGGCCCTGGGTCTGAAAGACTTTTTTGCCCCAGCGGTTAAAAATGCTGAACTGCCGGACCTGCACCAGATCGGTTTCCTCCAGGTCAGCGTAG
>JBCBGC010000008.1:0-9564 GCA_038527215.1 Bacteroidota bacterium | reverse complement strand
CGCTGACCTGGAGGAAACCGATCTGGTCAGCGTAGAGGGTAAAGCCTTCGTTCACGCCATCCCCATTGGGTGAAAAAGCATTCGGTGCATAAATACCTTCGATGCATTGGACGCGTTTTTTTAGGCGGACAAAAGCACTGTCCTGAGCCAGGCAGCCTTCCTCAGAGCGGGCTTCTACCCAGACCCATTGGTTAGAGTCCGGCAGGAAACTCAGTTCTGGCAGGCAACCCGCCTCACAATGACCAGGCCAGCTGATCTCAGCCAGAAGCTGAGGACTTTCTACCCGAAGGGTGACAAGTTCTCGTTCCCGAACGCGCGTATCTCCCTTGAGTTTGATGCGAAAAGCAGCCCCTTTTTCAATCTCTACTTCTTCTATAGCTTCACATCCCTGTGAATCCATGAGTTTAGCTTCAAATTTTCCCGCACAAATTCCCGAAACTACTGAATCAACGGCTAATCCCTCCCAGCGATACTGATATGGCGCGGTCCCGCCCATAGGCATCAGTAACACTTCCGCATTACAAGCGCCCTCACAGGTAGGAGATTGAGTCCCCGCCATGAGGATTAATTCCTCCGGCTCGGTCAGCAGGATTTGTTCCTGGCCGGTACAGCCCTGTGCATCCTGGACCTCCACCAAATAGGAACCGGCGGCCAATCCTCCATAGGTCAAACCTGGCTGCCAATCTCCCCCGTCAATCCTCAGGTTAAAAGGGGCTTGTCCCCCAGGATGCTGCACCTGGATTTCGCCATTAGATAATCCCTGACAACTAGGATCGATGCCTAGCGGCTGCACTTCCATCGCGGTGGGAATCACCCAGGCACTAGCCGTGGCTTTGCAGCCTTGTGCATCGGTGACCTCCACCTGATATTCAGTGGCTTGACCGGGCGAGGCCTGGGCCTGCATCCCACTGACTTGTAAGTCTGAGGTTCCTGATGGGTGCCAAAGGGCTGAAACACCCCCTTGGGCGAGGAGGGTCGCACTGCCTCCCTGACAGATGAAAGCAGTATCCGGCGAGATAGTGGCCACAGGAGCCGTGACCGCTACCCATACGGAATCTACCCCACTCAAGCCACCTAAATACTGGCCGGTCAAGACGTACCAGCCGCTTTGGGAAAGTTGAACATCGGGTAGAACAGGATTTTTTTCCGCACTGATAAATCCAGCTGGTCCCTGCCACTGGTAGCTGTAGGCCTCCTCCAGGGCAGAAAGCTGCACACTATCTCCCACACAAGCGGGTTCAGCCGCGGCCGTGATACAAGCCTCCGGGCTACAATCCCACAGTATCTTTAGGAAGGAGTAATTGGTGGAATGGGAGCGCACGATGAACTTTACGCCCCACATGCCCTCGGGCATGCGCAAGTGAAGGCGGGCGCTGGTTTGGAAGGAAGAAGCAAATTTAAAATCAGAGGGCAGGCTCATCCTACGCCGAATAGAATCCTGAAACGGGTAGCCCTGACCATACATTTCCACAAATCCCGGCAGACAGTTCTGCTCGTTCATGGCGGTTGAAAGGGGATATTGGGTGGAATCAAAAAAGTAATTGTTGACGTAACAGTTTCCTCCAAAATAAGGCAGGCTACCCACAAACTGTTCGTTGCCGTGCTGATCCACATAGTAGATATCAGCTGCGTCGGGCACATTCGCGGTGTAGAAGTCAAAGCGGATGGTAGACTGGCAGTTGCCTACCCAGGCCAGCAGGGTATCTTCTAAGGAGCCGCCGAGTTGGGGATTATATTCTGCGAAAAGGGTATCTCCGCAAGTGAGGGTATCGATAGGGCTGCTTTGGGCAAAAAGGGTCGGTGTCCCTGTTAGCAGGCACAAGATAAAAACCAGGGGTCGCATGAGTATGGTGGGTAAAAGGTGGGAAGGGAGGGAGGAAAAAAAGCGGGGGCCAGCATACAGAACCGAAGGCAGACAATCGAAGCGCTTTTCCCAAAAACTTCAATCACTATGGCAAAAAAATCGGTTCGTAACAGCTATCGGCCCCCCGCCGTCGCACTATGATTAAAACACATTCACTTTCAATCCGAGTCCCATAAACCAATCGGCATTGGGACGCACTTTCTTAGGTAGGCCAGAAGGACTGACAAAAGGGCCTTCGGCATCCTGGTTGCCCATGAGCCACATTCTTCCTCCCAGGCGGAGGCTGATGCCTACTCTTTGCTGGTCAGAAGTCCAGACGGTCGGCTGCCAGCGGCCCAACACGCCAATGTTGGTGGTGGAGCGCACAAACTCTTCAAAGCCGGCGTCATAGCTGAACTGGGCATAAATCCCCAGGTCGGACAGATCCAAAAAGGCCTTTTGGGCATCTCCCAGGTAAAAGCGGCCAGCGTATGGGTAAAACTGCATAGGGTTCACCCCGATCAGGGCACTGATGTTGCGGTTGGCGTAGCGACCGCTAGAGGCTATGTCGGTCGCCAGGCGGCGCATGGAAGGCGTAATCTGTAGTTCTGCCCGCAAGCCAGGCCAGAGAATAGAAGCCCCAACCGCTACACTTAAGCCTCCTCGGGTATAAGCATGCGATACTACGGAGTCTTGCATGCTGAGGATGGTGCCTTCCGCTTCGGGATAGGCGGCGATAATTTGGGGACACAAGGCACAGTTGACCTGGGCGCTGGAGTAGGTGTAAGAAAGTTTCCAGACGTCCGCCCCGACACGTATATCGACATTAGAGATTTGGGCAAACAAGCTGCTGGAGAGCCAAAAAATAACAGAGAGTATACTGAGCTTTTTCATGAGTTCTTAGAGTTGAGATTCAATACCGATGGAAAAAAAGTGGCGGTAAACCGTGGGGCCTTGCAGGCTGTATTCCGGGGTTTCCAATTTGATCCCCTGGGTGCGTTCGCTTTGGTAGCGGGCAGCCAATCGGAACCTTTTGCCTACATCCACATAGACCTTTCCGCCCAGGCCAAATCCCTGAAGGGCTGGTGGCCAGAAATAGGAAGGGAGACGAGACTCCACCTGACTGATGATGGCCTGGGCCGCATCTTCCTTCATTCTGTTGGTGATCAGGGGAACTCCTTCAAAGACATCCATCAGGTGCTCCTGGGCATTGCCGTTAATCACCTCTAGTCCTACATTGTAGCTCAAATCAGCGCCAATCAGGTAGTAGGCCATCACGTCCAGTCCCACTTGTACATCACCAAATCGAATACGTGGCTGCAAGTGATCGGGTAAAAGGCGTTCTGATTCCAGACCTATTTTAAGGTTGATCATGCCTTTGGCGTCCGGGTTAATGGCTCGTTTGATCAGGAGGTAGGCCATGTCTTCTTTATTGGCTTTTTTCCACGGAGGCCATACCTCATCAAATTGGATTAAAGGCTCGCTGAATCTGCCAATACTGGTTTCTACGTCCAGGAAAAAGATGGGTAGGTTGATCCCGGTATTGGAGTAAAATTGCCCCAGATTGCGCTGGCTTTTTTCTCTTTTGAGATTAGTGGGCTGTAGTTGAACTTTGTCCCAGGGTACCCAGGCGTAGGTTGCGCCCAGTTGCTGCGCTACGGCATTCACATCTTCACTGATGTCAGGCAATTCGTAAGACATATAGGATTCGAACTGGCCGATTCCATAGGAAACCCGGGCAGAGACCCGCATCAGTTTCTTCATGTAGCCAATCTTCCAGCCTTTGGGGCCTTTTTTCTTATCCTCGTCCTTTTTCTTCTTCTTCTTTTTATCGTCCTTTTTCTTTTTGTCCCCTTCTTCCAGGGCTTCAAACCAGGCTGCTTCGGCACTGGCTTCCAGTTGGGCTACACTCCACAGCGGAGTCAGGCAGAGGCAGCTTAGCAGGAGTAGATTAATGATCTTTTTCATCTTCTTCTATATATGGGGGTGCATCTTTTAAGTCGTCTACCAGGCATCGGATCAGGTGTACTATTTGGCTGGGATTCATGCGGTGGGTATTGATGCCATTTAACATACCCTGATGTTCCATATACCAGTACAAGGGCGTCAGTAATTCTGTCCGATCGGGATCCTGATGGGAGGTGTGCGTGATCCACTCAAGACCTTGCAAAAGCCAGGTGGGAAGGATGACATCCGTAGGCGCATTCTTTTCCATCTTCCACAAGCCATCCTCCCACTCGCACAACACGTCCTCATCAATACAAACAAATCTATCTTCGTCTATGATCACCATCAGAATTTCTTCAGGGGGCGGGCCCTCTTCTTCCGGAGTGGCCCCGACGTGATAAGCCCCCACCAGCACATACAGTAGTGCTATCAACAGGAGGTTTTTCACGATATTCAATTCAGGTTGATTCTACCAGCTTTGGCTTCTTCCACCAGGAGGCGCATTTTTTTCACCACCTCTACTGGGGTCATATCTCTTTCGTTCACATCGTCGAGATGGCCGTTATATTTCAGGTAGCGGTATAAAGGCTGAATGATTTCACTCCGTAAAGGTTCCCGTTTGGGGGCATGGGAGAGGCGTTCAATACCTTGCAGCAGCCATCCGGGGAGCGCAGCGTCCTGCTTGACGCTTACTTTTCCTTCTGTGATAAGGGCTTCCCAGTGGTGAAGCACATATTCATCCAGCATGACGACTTTGTTGCCGGGCAGGCTGATCTTTAATACTTGAGGGCGATGTAGGGCTTCGGTGGCTGAAAAAGCAAAGGCTTTAGGTTCTTCTTTTACCTGAGGGGCAGGTGCGGGAGCCGCACTGCGCGCCACGGGATTGTTGAAGTAAGGGTCTGCTGGTGCAGCAGCCTGGGTTCCCTGACTCATTCGCTTACGGTTTAGTTCTTTGATGATCTCCATGGCCCTTTTTTCGCGCGCTTTCCGCTGGGCTTCGAGCATGGCGTCTAGTTCTTCAGGGGTAGGGTCCTGTACGGCAGCCGAACGGGTTTCAGCTGAAGCAATCAGGTTTTCCCCACCAAATTCTTCTTCCCAAATGTCCTCTTCAGGCGCAGAAACCAAGGTAGGTTTAGCTGGAGTAGCTACCGCAGCAGTCGCATGAGAGGCGGTAGGCTCGGGTTGAGGAGCAGCCGTCGGCTTAGCTTGAGGAGCTGTGCGCTGACGCATAGAAGCATAGACAGGCTCACGAGGCGTTTCCGAAGGGGCTACGGCCAGGGTAGCTTCATTTTCAACGGTAGGAATAACCCGGGCAGGTTCGGTGGATTTTTTTCTACGGGCAAAAGGATTACTAAGGGTTCTGGGCTGGGCAGCAGGGGCTGGAGTAGCTTCTTCCTCTGGGGCGGCCTGAGCAGGGGCCGCTTCCGCAACGGAAGCTTGCTGGGGAGCAGGTTTGGCGGTAGAAATCCGGAACACGTCCCGTGGATAAATCGGCTTAGCCTGGGCTTGAGAAGGATTTTCTCGTTGCTCAGCCATTTGGCGAGCGGGCGTACAGGCAAGCAGCATAGCAAGTAGCGCAAGTGAAGGTAGGAAAAAGCTTTTCATAGGGTCATGATTTAGGTAAAGTGAGACAATAAGAGCCAGGGCAGGTCAAACCAGCCTGTTACAAGCGCGTTTACATTTTTTTGTTGAAGGGGGCGATCTCTCGGTGTGCTCTGGTTGTGTAGGGAGCGGGAGATCAGCCCCGGGTAAGTACATTTACACTAACCAGACAGCGGCCTTGGTCAAATTGCATGATCAATGGCGAAAAAAAATTCGATTTCTTTGATTCTTTCGAAACAAAAACCTTTCTATTTTCGTCCTATCGTCGATTTCAGGCCTTGCTCAGGAGGCAAAAAAATTTCAAAACCTGCGATATTTTTTTACCTTGAGCCTGGGGACCAGCCCGTTTATTCGGCCTCCCAACTTGCTTTTCCTACCTGTTTCCGGACCATTCACCTACGGGTCCCCGTATCAACCCAAACGCCATGAAGAAAATTCTTTTTGTTTCAATCCTCATTCTAAGCCAGGTTTTCCTCCAGGCTCAATCCGCCATTCCCATCTACCGCACCTTTTCGGCAGGGGTATATGGGACCGGCCTGTTGTTGGGGTATGACCAGGATCGGGTATATTTTCTGGGGGTAAAAAAAGCCTTACAACGACAGGAAAATATTCAGGTCTGGGTACCGGGTCTGGGAGAATTACCGGCGGAAATAGACGCCTTTGACTCCCTGTTATCTTATGTGGCTTTCTCCATTCAACGTCCCCTCAACTGGGCGGTGGAAAGTATGCCCTCTATGCAGGTTTCATCTGCGCTCCCTTATCCGGGAAGGGACTGGAAATTACAGGCCTGGTTGGAGGATAACCAAGCCAGTACCGTCAGCCGATTGGAGATCGGCCGCCTGGCGCAGCAAGGGAAAGCCACGCGTTTCGATCTTTATTTTCCAGGTCCTTTTGACCACGCCTTAGGCGGAGCGGTACTGAATGGAGGCGGACAGCTCGTCGGTCTGGTGATCCGGGAACAAGGACAATCCTTTATTTGTGAGGCGATAGACCAACTCGGTGCCTTTATTGGCAAGTGGGGCATTCCTCATCAGGCCCTGCAAGTAGTCATTCCTACTCAAGTAAGCGCTCCACCGGAAGACCCTTTTGGGAACAAACGCAAGGCAAATCCAGGAGAGACCCGCAGTGAGGAAGCCTCAAGCATTCCCCAACTAGCCTGGCCGCCTCCCCAGCAACACTATGGATGGAAATCCCTGAATCGCTATTTCATGCAGGCAGCAACCATGGAAGCGGCCAATTATTTTCTGGAAAAAGTACTGCTCGAAAACGGCTACCGGAACTTCACCCACTTTCTGGTCCCCAATGGCTTTGCCGTAGTATGCCAGCCCGAGCGGATCAGGAAAGATTTGAGTCCCTATCCGGCTGAGGATCGATGGCCCCAAAATCCAGGTTGGCAAGGCTGGGATTTGTACAAATCCCTTTCCCGTCAGTCTCCCGGCTACTATCGCTATCTGGTTTTTGTGGTGCGTTCTCCCCTGGTCAATCTTTCCAGTGACAGCACAGAACAGCAGACGATCAAGCCCCTTTATCCCGGGGGAGAAAAGCTGGAAAAGCTTCAGGCAGGCCTCAGCCAGCAAGCCCTGGGCGTGGCGGGTTCGGGGGTATGGGCCTTTGTTTTTCCCTATGAAGTGGTGGACACAGCCCCTTTTTTGATTCCCTTGCAAGGAAGTTTTCGGGAGGTACATATCCACCTGGAGCGGAGTGGTTTATTTTTTTCCCGATAACCTCGCTAAGCTTTACTTCATGACCCAAGTATCAATTCAGGAACAAGCCTATGCAGCCATCAGAGACGGGCACATAGAAAATACCCTGGACCTCCTGCGGGCCTGGATGAATACGCACGCCACGCATGAGCTGATCAAGCTGGACTACCTATCCAGTCGCTGGAAGCGCATTCAGCAGGACAAAAAGCTGCGCTTGATTCAAATAGCCGAAGCCTATAGGGAAGAAAATAAAATCATCTGGGACCTGCTGAAGTTGGTAGAGGAGATGGCAGTATAGGGGGTTGGGCATTCCTGGAAAATGTCCCCGGGAATCCGAAGACAAATGCTTATTTTCGCTGCTGTCTTCGCCTGCTCACACCTTCAAACCCGACGAGCAACCCTATGCACATTCGCACGTTTCTGCCCATTGCCCTCCAATACAAAGTCATTTGCTTCGACGCTTACGGCGTGCTAAAAAATCACCGGGGCATCATCCCGGGTATCTCCCGGACCCTGGAAGTCCTGGATGGAGAAGGGATTGATTATTACGTCCTGACCAATGACGCCTCTCGCAGTCCCTCGAAGCTCGCTTCCGTATATCGACAGGCAGGGGTTCCTCAGATCACCGAAGAAAAAATCATTTCTTCCGGTATGCTGGCCCTTTCCTTTTTACAGGACAAAGTAAAGGATGGCACCGTGGCTTATCTGGGACCAGAACGCTCTGCGCACTACGTGGCAGGGGTAGGCCTTAAGACCATTTCCATCCGGGATCTCAACCCACGGGACATAGAGCATATCAATGCCCTGGCTCTGCTGGACGATGAGGGCTTTAGCTGGGAAGAAGACCTCAACAAAGCCATCAATCTGCTGAGAAGTCGCAACATCCCGGTCATCATCGCCAACACCGACAAAACCTATCCGGTCTCCAGAAATGAAGTAGCCATCGCGATCGGCAGTATCGGCAACCTCCTGGAAAGCATCGTCGGCAAAACCTTTCTCCGTTTCGGCAAACCGGATGCCCAGATGTTTCATTTTGCCTACGACCACATCCGCCAAAAAGGGCCTTTCCAAAAATCAGATATCCTCATGGTAGGCGACACCCTGGGAACAGACATCCTGGGCGGGAATAAGTTTGGCATTGATACCGTGCTGGTGCTTACCGGCAATACCCTCCCTCATAAAGCAGAAGCCAAGATCAATGCCACTGGTATCAAGCCGGATTATGTCTGTGAGTCTGTGGCCAAATAGGAATATGGCTTAATTCCTCTGTTTTAGGCTAAAAATGCTTAACATAAAGCTTAGCCTAATTCTATGAGTTTCCTGTCCTTTATCAAAAACCCTGTCTCGCAAAAAGGGGCTTTACCTCCCGGGACCATGACCTATGTTGGGGAAGTACGTCAAGCCCCTGTGTCCGGTACTTTTTTCCATTTCCAGGCAGATACCTATGAAGAAGGAAACTGGATAGCGGAGGATTGGGGAAAAAAGCCGAGGCCCGAGGGCATGACGACCTGGGTCAACCTTAATGGTGTACATGACTTAAGTAAGGTGAAAGCCCTTGGAGATGGCTATGGCCTGCATCCCCTGGTATTAGAAGACATTGTCAATACCACGCAACGCCCCAGCCTGGAAAGCTATGAAGAAGGCTTATATCTAGTGATGAACATGCTCAACTACGATGGGGTAAAACAGGAATTGCAAGCCGAACAAATCAGCCTGTTCCTGAGCAACAATCTGGTCCTGACTTTTCAAGAGCGGGCAGGGGATGTTTTCGACCCGGTGCGCAATCGCATCCGGCAAAAGATAGGCCGGGTCCGCCAACGCGGAGCCGATTACCTGTTTTACTGCCTGATTGAAATCATGGTCCGCCAGTACTTTCAGGTATTGGAGGGCATCGAAAAAGAAATGGAAGTTCTGGAAGAAAGGCTCTATCAGGAAAAACCGGGAGAAATCCTCCAGGATATTCAACAGCTAAAAAGAAACCTGATTCTCTTCCGCAAACATGTCTTGCCTTTACGGGAAGTGATGAGTCATCTGTCCCGGGAAGGGGAGTATAAAGAATTTGAGGCGCGCACCACCCTCTTCGTACGTGATCTGCAGGGCGAATTGATGCAAGTCCTGGACCTCGCAGAAACCTTTCGCGATATTCTGGCCAACTTATTTGACCTGCATTTCGCCTTAAATGGACAGCGCATGAACGAAATCATGAAGGTGCTGACCATCGTTTCGACCATTTTTATCCCTCTAACCTTTATCGCTGGAATCTACGGAATGAATTTCCAGTACATGCCAGAGCTGGGCTGGCAGCCAGGATATTTTACGGTGTTGGGCTCCTTTCTGGTGATCGCGGGGGGCTTGCTATATCTTTTTAGGAGGAAAGGCTGGCTGTAAATAGCCCAAAGGCTGGGCTTTTCACGCAAAGAGGATTATTTTGCGACCGCCGCTAAATGGCACTGTTCAACCCTGTCCTAT
>JBCBGC010000007.1:0-119423 GCA_038527215.1 Bacteroidota bacterium | reverse complement strand
TAAATCAGGGCTCAATCACATAGAGACCAACTATGACATCTCGGAGCAGGTAAAAGATGTTACCTTGAGAATTGAGGCGATAGCGGCGAAAACTTCCTCCTACCTGCAGGTCAACTACTTTTACCTGCTCCGAGATGTCATAGTTGGTCTCTATGTGATTGAGCCCTGATTTATCAATAAACTGACTTCCACCCGTAGATACGTCAGGGTTGGTTAGGGTAGCTTCCAATAAAGTCTGGAAGACTTCCGACTCCGAGCCAGGAATATCCCGGTCAGCAAATTCGCGGGCGGCTTCGTGGCTGCCTGCGTCTACATTGGGCACTTCTCCCCGAAAGGCGGCTCCGTAATCCTGAGACCAAAGCAGGCTGGATTTAAGCCCTTCTTGAATAAAGGCACCCGTAGCCAGCATTTGGTAGGAGTTATTGGCATTCTCACGTGAGTTATAAGCTCTCACATAAAAATTATCGGATCTCAATTCCAGCTTTTGCAGGGTTTGCTGGATATCCCGGAAAGGATAGATCGTGGTATGCCGAAGAATCGCATCAGCTTCTACATGGCGTACGTCGTAAATGGCCTCCAGATTAGGCGTTAATTTATAGTGAAGGGCAAAATTTATTTTAAAATTGTCGATATCATAATCAATCAGATCTCTTTCAGCAATACCGGAACGGTTGATATTCTCTACGTTCCCACCCCCTAAATTAACCGGGACCTGGATTTCATCTCCATAGACATTTACTGCATTATAGTTGGGGTCCGTACGTGGCAGGGCGAGGAGAGCCTCCTGGTTAGGAACCAGTTCATTGCTGATATAATAACTTTCGTCCGAAGCAGCCCATTCATTGGCTCCCAGATAGGAGAAATTTAGTTTGAGGGCGATCTTCTCATTGAAGGCGTGGGCATAGCGTACCGCAAAGTCGCCATAAGGATTGGCACCCTCTCCACTTTGAGAGGTGACGCCTGCCTTGAGATAGGCGCTGATTCCCTGATGGTCAAAGGGAGATTTGGTGGTCATAGAAAGGGCCCCGTTAAAAGCATTTGGCCCATAGAGTGCTGATCCGGGACCTGCTACCAGCTCCACATTACTCATATCCAGTTCAGAAGGGCCAGATAGATTACCCACGGCGTAGTTAAGGCCTGGACCGATCAGATCAACCCCGTCCACCTGCTGAACGAAGCGCCAGTTTTGCGCATCGGCAAAGCCACGGGTATTTAAAGAGATAAAGGCCAGACTACTGGTGTTAACCTGAACCTCAGGCAGAGAAGCCAGTCCCATGAAAAAGTCCGGCGAAGGACTTTCCCGCAGACTCAGCAGGCCCGATTTGTAAGTAGCAAAGTGAGAGGCGAGTTTGCGTTCCTCAAGCTTTGAGGCCGAGACAAAGACGTCCTCTGACCGAAAAGCCCGGGCTACCACCCCAGCGCCTTCTCTGCTTTTGGGCGCCAGGTAAATATTGGCTTCCTGACCTGACCCATAAATAGCTACTTCACTTTCCTCGAAGCCAATGGCTGAACAAGTAATGGTAAAGGGAACCACCGTCTCTGTACTCAAGAAGTACTTCCCAAAGGCATTGGTTAGGGTACCAATGTTGGTGTTTTTGATGAGAATTTTGGCCCCCACAATGGTCTCTCCGGTCCTTTGATCTGATACCGTTCCGGTGATAGTGGTTTGAGCAAGGCTTACTAGCGAGCATCCAAAAAGTAGGACTAAGCAACTGCTTAATCTAAATATCCACATGAAATTTAGTTATAGTTTTGTTTGGGACACGAAAAGAACGGAGAGGTATAGAATGGAAAGAGCAATAATAAGGCCTAAATTACCTGCCAAGGCAGTGAGTAACAATCCGTTGACGCAAGATATTTAGCCAGTGAGGGAAGAATTTGAACTGTTGTATAATCAGGGACCGTTTTTTCCTTGCTTTTTCTAACCGATTCCAACCCTTTTGGCCTATTTGATATCCCTATGTATGGGGCGTTTCTTTGGTCTGGTTTAGTTTCAAATTTTCGAATAATTTCGATTCGAAATAATCCCTTATTTGAAACCTTTTGCCCATTCTGCCCGTTTATTGAGGAAAATAGCTTATCTGTGTATACTTAACTGGTGGGAGACTGTCTGTAGCTCTCCATGCTTTATGGGCTTGATAGCGGGCAAATATTCCTCTATTTTAGGACCCGATCAAAATAGCACCTGGATCAGTATCCATTAGGCTATTTGTAAGTCAATCATGTACACATCTAACACCCCCTGCCGATGAATGTATTTTTTGAGGCGATATTCTCTTCTGCCAACCTCCCATATACCATATTACTGATCATTGTCATTTTGTATTGGATGATGGTCTTCATTGGAACCATGGATATGGAGTTTCTGGACTTCGATGTTGACGTAGATATGGACCTGGATGTTGACGTGGATGTCGATCTCGACGTGGACGTAGACGTTGATGCAGAAGTAGATACCGACCTTGAAGCTGGAGGGGGGAGCCCTGCTGTCTGGTTGTCCTTTTTGTCTTTTTTCAATCTGGGAAAAATCCCTTTTATGCTGTTTATCTCATTTTTGATTCTCAGCATGTGGGCTATTGGGGTATATGCCAACCATCAATTCGGATATCTGGGCAATTGGTTTGCCCTGGCATTTTTCCTCCCCAATATTTTGCTTTCCCTTTTTGTCACCAAAGTCGTTTCCACCCCTTTCAAAGGCATGTTCGATCGATTGGATCAGCAGGCCATGCGCCGCAAAGATCTGGTCGGGAAAATCTGCAAAATCACCATTGCTGTCAAGCCTGGCATGAAAGGGCAGGGGCATATCTTATTCGAAGGAAATGAATTTCTTTTCACGGTCATCAGTGAAGAAGAAGAAATAATTCCCAAAGGGGCCCAGGCCCTGCTGGTAGAGTACAATCCTGAAACCGAATTATTCCTGGTTACCCCTTTCGAGGTCTAGGATACTAAACACAATATCCACTTATAATTTTTACAACCACTATGTTGAATGGAATTTTGCTAACGGTAGCTGTCGTATTGGGGGTCGTGCTGGTAGGCACCCTCATTATCGTGGCTACTTTTTATAAAAAGGTCAAACAAGGGCAGGCCCTCGTACGCACAGGGGGGCTGGGCCGAAGTGCAGAGCCCAAAATTTCATTAGGCGGCATCATTTCTGTGCCGCTGATTCATACCTTGGAGGTGATGGACCTCTCCCTCAAGCAGATGGTCATCGCCCGGGAAGGGAAAGACGGCCTGATCTGTAAGGACAACCTACGGGCTGATATCAAGGTGGCCTTTTTCATCCGGGTTAGCAATGCCGAGGATGATATTCAAAAGGTAGCCAAAGCCATCGGCTGTACCCGGGCCTCAGACCCTGAGCTGCTTCGCATCTTGTTCGAAGCCAAATTTTCAGAAGCCCTTAAAACCGTAGGTAAACGCTTCAATTTCGTAGACCTTTATAATTCCCGCGATGAGCTGAAAAGCGAGATCATGAACGTCATCGGTGATGACTTGAACGGATACATCCTGGATGATATCGCCATTGACTTCCTGGAGCAAACGCCCCTGGAGTACCTCGATGAGGATAACATTCTTGATGCGGAGGGTATCAAAAAGATCCGTCGCCTGACTGCTGACCAGATTACGCAGGCCAATAAAATTCAGCGTGAGAAAGAAAAAGAAATCCGCAAGCAGGATGTAGAGGCTCAGGAAGCGATCCTCGAATTGGACAAGCAATTGGCAGAGAAGGAAGAAATCCAGAAAAAAGAAATCGCCTCTGTAAAAGCCAGAGAAACGGCTGAAACCTTAAAAGTTCAAGAGGAAGAGCGTACCAAATCTGAGGCCGCTCGAATTTCTCGCGAGCGGGAAGTCGAGATCAATGAACAAAACAAAAGGCGGGACGTGATCGTCGCCCAGAAAAATAAAGAACGCACTGAAGCCATAGAAACCGAGAAAGTTCAACGCGATAAAGAGCTTGAATCTACGGAGCGTGAGCGCATCGTCGCCATTGCCCAGATCGAAAAAGAGAAAGCGGTAGAGGAGGAGCGCAAAAACATCCAGGATGTGATTCGTGACCGGGTAGCGGTAGAGCGGGAAGTAGTAGAGGAGCAGGAAAAAATCAAAGATACCGAAGCCCTGGCCGAAGCGGAGCGTCAGAAGCGTGTAGCCATCCTCAATGCAGAAAAAGATGCCGAAGAAGGTTTGGTAAAACGCATCAAGTCGGCGGAAGCCGAAAAAGAGGCCTCCCAATTAGAAGCGGAAAAACGTGTGATCGAAGCAAATGCCCTGCGTGAAGCCGTTGATAAGGAAGCGGAAGCCAAAAAGATCATGGCTGATGCCACAGCTGAAGAGCATGCGGCCCTGGGATTAGCCGAAGCGCGCGTCATGGAAGCCAAAGCTGAAGCGCAGCAGAAGGAAGGGGAAGCAGAAGCTAACGTCCTCGAGCAAAAAGCCCATGCCGAAGCGAAAGGGATCCAGATGAAAGGAGATGCGCAGGCTGATGCCAACAAAAAACTGGGCTTGGTGGAAGCTGAGCTGGAAATCGAAAAAGGTATGGCGGAAGCACAGGTCCTGCAGGCCAAGGCTAAGGCGACCGAAGAAATGGGCATGGCCGAAGCTACCATCATCGAGAAGAAAGGGGTAGCCGATGCCAAAGGCGTAGAAGCCAAAGCTACCGCGATGAAAAAGCTGGATGGAGTAGGCAAAGAGCACGAAGAATTCAAACTCCGTTTGGAGAAAGAAAAAGAAATCGAGCTGGCTCAGATTTCTATCCAGAAGGAAATCGCCGCCGCTCAGGCGATGGTCCTGGCCGAAGCCCTCAAGTCTGCGAACATTGATATCGTAGGAGGAGAGCAGCAGTTCTTCGACCGGATCAGCAATGCCGTGGTCAACGGCAAATATGTCAACCGCCTGCTGGACTCCAGCGAGCACCTGGGCGACCTCAAGGACGCCCTGTTAAATGGCAATGGAAACGGAAACTTTGGCAAGAGCCTGCGCGACTTTATCGCCCAGTTCAAACTCTCTTCCGAAGACCTTAAAAATCTGACCGTATCTGCCCTCATCCTCAAGATGATGGATCAGGCCAAAGACGAAAGCCAACGCAACGTTTTGAGCCACTTGATGGATACGGCACGGAATCTGGGCATAGCTAATAAAAAGGCTGAAAGTGTAGGCCTTTAGGAGATGTCTGATCCTTATGCCCCATCAATCAAATATACCAAAGAAGCGTGCCTCCCTGTCCAGGGGAGGACGCCTCTTCTTCCTTGCCATGCTTAGCCTGCCTATTGCCTGCCAGGAAGTGAAAACTCCCCCACCCAGTGGAGAGGACCGGATTGAATGGGCCCGCTATCTCGATCAGTCAGTCCAGGCACGGACCTACGAACAAAAGACCAACGGAGAGTCCAACCTAACAGAAGAAATCAAAATTTTTCTACAAGCCTTGGACCAAAAACGCTTTCGGCATTTCGAACTGTACAACACCTTCCAGGGAGAAGGAGCCGCAGCCACCAAGGAGTACTATCTCTCCGAAATGGAGCTGGACCTCACCCAGATGGGCACCCGGCAGGACCTGATCAATTACCAGGTGCTCGAATCTCCTGACTCAAGTTGGTTTTCCGGATTGGAAGCCCTGGAAGTGGAGATTACCGAAGAACAACATTTGCAGCTAGGGGACCAGGCCTATACCTGGTACGAGCTTAAGGGATATGCTCATGCAGGAGATGACGCCCCAGGCCATTATAAATATTGGTCTCCTGAATTTGGGACCCTGCTCATTTGGTATGGGCACGGACTGACCTATGAGCTAGAAAAAAGTGGCCTCAAACCCCTGGATCAGCATTTAGAGCAAATCAAAGATGCCATCCGCCAACAATTGCCTTTGGAAGAAGATCAAAGCCAAAGGCCGGCAGTGGATTCGGAAACCTGATGAGGATTTCCCGACTGCCTCACCTTAACTGGTGCATCAAACATGAAAGAAAAAACCGCACATACCACACCCACTGAAAATACCCCTCAGTTAGAAGGGGGCACGTATGAAATTATCCGCTCCAGGCTCTCAAACCAGGCCAAAGGACTGCGAGAGCGTATGGAGGAACTCAATCAGGCTCGAAAGGAGGTCTTTGGTACGGTGGAAACCCAACTCCTCGCCAATGATCGCATCACCACCTCCAACAACTGTATCCCGCAGGATATGGTCGCCATAGGCCATCATTTCCTCTTTGCTTATAATGTACATATCGGTCTCCGGACGGAGATTAAAATGGAAGACGTCTTCAGCGCATATCGTTTTGAAGGAAAGGACCATAGTTTTCACGAGGAAGCGCTGGACTTACTGGCCGATGCCCAGTTTCATGAAGACTTCCATAACCTTTACAAGTATTATAAGGATACCGTTTTTGCCAAATTTGCCCTGATCGGCCCGCATCTTTTCATGGTTTTTCAGGTAGGTAAAAATACCTCCGATATCAAAACCTTTAAGTGGGCCATAGGAGAGGACAAGCTCACCTACTTAGGCAATCGTTTTGATCATGAGTTTCGATATCCCGCCCAGCATGAATTTAGCTGGAAACGTACCTCCCGGGAGATGCATCGCCGGGGAACCCATCCCCATGTATCGATTGAAGATCGCCTCTTTGTCGAGACGGTTGGTGGCGACTTAACCATCAAAGTGGAGGACAATACCGACTCCGGATTGGGCATCTACCAAGAGCCAGTGGAGCATCAGGAGCAAACCCTGGATGACGCGGACATCTACTATGCAGACCTGGGGAACCTGGTGTTGCTCAAAGTGCGTCCCTACCAGGAAAAAGAGTGGCGCTACCTCATCTTTAATGAAAAAATGCAGGAGGTATTGCGGGTAGATGCTTTGGAAGAGGCTTGTGTACGCTTGCCGGACGAGCAAGGCATCATTTTTTCCAATGGCTATTACCTTCAGACCGGTAACTATAAAATTTTCGACAAAGTCCTGGCTGACCTTCATTTTGAAAAAAGGATCGTCTCTCCGAATGGCGAAGACTTTCTCTATGTATTTTTTCAGCCCCTCAGCGGCGAGTATGTCTTGCTACCCTATAACCTGGTAGCCCAGGAAGTTGATACCCCTATCATCTGTCACGGATTTACCATTTTCCCCAATGGAGAACTCTGCTATTTTCGGGCGGAGAGCGAGCCTGGGCGGCATCATGTGGTCCAAGTCTGGCAGACGCCCTATGGGCAGACCTCTCAGGTTCCTAATGGGAAAGCCGATACCTATTTGTACAAAGTCGGCAATAAAGATTTGGTCCGGGGCATGGCTGAATGTAATGAAGTGCTGACCCTGCTCAACCGGGAGGATTCTTACGGCAACCTCTATATCGATCTGGTCAAAAAGACCGGAGACGTGGTGGATTCCTATTACTGGATCAACCACGCCGATGCCTTTACCCTAAGTGAGCCCTTGAACGCCATCAGGGAAACTGCCGCCTCGGCGATTGATGAGTTTGAAAAGGTTCGGAGGATCAAGAAAAATACGGCGGAAAGTTTCTCCACCACGGCTCGAAACCTGGAGGACCTGCTGGATAAAATTAAGCGGAAGAAACCCCAGAAAATCGAGCAGTTCGTTGGATACTTGTCTGATCTTCGCGCCCTAAAAGGGGAGATCATCGCCCTCAAAGACCTGCGTTATGCTGACCTGGCGAAAGTGGAGGAGTTTGAGGAAGCGGTAAATGGGCATAGCCAGGAGATGTCTGAGGCTTGTGTCAACTTTTTGCTCAAGGAAGATGCCTTGCAACCTTATGTAGCCCAGGTGGAGGAACTCGACCAGGCCGTGGGCTCTATTACCAAGGTAGCTGAAGCTGATGAAGTAGGCAGTCGGATCGATGAGACCGGACGGCAATTGGAATTGTTGATTGAAGTGGTGGGCAACCTCAAAATAGAGGATGCAACCCAAACCACAGCCATCATTGACCGGATTTCCACCATTTATGCTTCACTCAATACCCTGAGAGCGCAGTTGAAAAAAGCGCGGAAAGACCTGCAGGGTACCGAAGCTACCGCAGAATTTGCCGCCCAGCTCAAGCTCCTGAATCAGGGCCTGATCAACTATATCGACCTTTGCGACAGCCCGGAGAAGTGTGAGGAATACCTCACCAAACTCATGGTCCAGTTAGAAGAACTGGAAGGGAAATTTGTGGACTTTGATCAGTTTATCACCGAGCTAGGGGAGAAGCGCGAAGAAATATATGCAGCCTTTGAGACCCGCAGGCTGGCCTTATTGGAGGCCCGCAATAAGCGTAGCCAGGCTTTGTTTTCTTCTGCCGAGCGCATCCTAAAAGGGATCAGCAACCGCCTGAAGCAAGTCAAGGAAATCAAGGAAATTCATGCCTACTTCGCCGCTGACCTCATGGTCAGCAAGGTGAGAGACATTATTGCTGACTTGACAGACATGCAGGATGCCGTGAAGGCTGGAGACCTGCAGGCACGGCTCAAGACTACCCAGGAAGAAGCGATCCGGCAGCTGAAAGACCGGGAAGAATTATTTGTAGACGGAGAGAATGTCATCCAGTTTGGCAGACATGCCTTTGCCGTCAATACCCAAAACCTGGACCTGACCGTGGTGCCCAGAGAAGGAGAAATGATGTTCCACCTGACGGGCACCAATTTCTTCGAGCCGATTGCCGACCAGGCTTTTCTCAGCACCGCGCCGGTTTGGCAACAAAGTATCATTTCTGAGAATGAGCGGGTATATCGGGCAGAATTCCTCGCCATGAAGCTGTTGCAACTGCTAAAGGGAGAGGATCGAGCCGACCTGCTCCAGAAAGAGCAGCCTGCCTTACAGGCTTTTGTCCAAAAATATATGGCCCCTCGCTTCCATGAAGGCTATGTAAAAGGTGTACATGATCATGATGCGGCCTTGATTCTTCGTGCCTTATTGGAGATGGAGGAAAAAATGGGCTTACTGACCTACGCACCTGGCGTGAGAGCTTTTTCTCGGCTGTTTTGGGAAGTATACCTGGACGCGGACGAAAAAGTCCTGCTGGAACATCAGTTGAAAGGCGCTGCTTTGGTGTTGAAGGTATTCCCTCAGACTCATGAGTTTGATAGCCTGATTGAGGAGATTCAGGAAAAAATGGCTGTCTTTTTGACTGAGGACCCCATTTTTGACCCGGCTATTGCTGCTCAGGCTGCCAGCTACCTGTTTCAGGAACTTACCTTGAATGGCGATTTTTCTATCGCTTCAGAAGCTGAGGAAGGCCTCAAAGCCTTTCGGGCCTTTCTGAAAAAGCGTAAGGCGACCACCAACTTCAAGCAGTCTATCGCTCAGCTTCCCTTGGAATCTGTAGCTCGTTGGGATTTGGTCCAACATTGGGTCAAGGCCTTTCTGCAAGACGAAGCAGGCCAGGCGATTGACGCACTGTATGCGGAAGAAATGGCGGCTCTGTTACTTACCGGAACGGAAAAAAGCGGGAAAGTTATTATCGCTAAGACCCGTTTGGTCCTATCTGGACTGGCGGGAGATCATGCGGTACTGGAAGGGGGAAGCTATGCGCTGAATTATCATTTGCTCAAGGAAAAACTGGCGTTATTTCACGCAGAGACCTTACCCTTATTCGAGCGCTTTACGCAGTTAAAAAAGGAGCTCACAGCCCAATTCAGGGAAGAGCTTAAGCTGGAATCTTTCCAGCCCCGGGTCCTGACCTCTTTTGTCCGAAACCAACTGATCGATAAAGTATATTTACCCCTGATAGGCGATAACTTGGCCAAACAGATGGGCACCGTGGGAGAAAACACCCGCACCGATCGCATGGGCATGTTGTTGCTGATTTCTCCTCCCGGATATGGTAAGACTACCCTGATGGAGTATATCGCTAATCGACTCGGTCTGATTTTCATGAAGATCAACGGGCCGGCCATTGGCCATCAGGTAACCTCTTTAGACCCTGCCGAAGCGCCCAATGCCGCCGCCAGAGAGGAACTCGAAAAGCTCAACCTCGCCCTGGAAATGGGAGATAATGTGATGTTGTATGTGGATGACATCCAGCATTGCCATCCGGAGTTTTTGCAAAAATTTATCTCTCTCTGTGATGCCCAACGCAAAATCGAGGGCGTCTATAAAGGCAAAACCCGCACCTATGACCTGCGCGGCAAAAAGGTGGTCGTGGTCATGGCAGGTAACCCCTATACTGAGAGCGGGGAAAAGTTTCAGATTCCTGACATGTTGGCCAACCGGGCCGATACCTATAACCTGGGAGATATCATTGGCGACAGTGATGACGCCTTCAAGCTCTCCTACATCGAAAATGCCCTAACATCTAATCCTATCCTGGCCCGCATGGCAGGTTTACCTCAGAAGGATATTCATCAGTTGGCCCGTTTGGCGGAATCTGGGGAAGAAACCAGCCTGGATCTGAGTAGTCATGTAAGCCCTGAAGACCTGAATGATTATTTGTCGGTACTCAGAAAGCTCTTCCGACTTCGGGATGTCATCCTGAAGGTAAACCTGGGCTACATCCGGTCTGCAGCTCAGTCGGATGAATACCGGACCGAACCACGCTTCCAATTACAGGGGTCTTACCGTAACATGAACAAGCTGGCTGAAAAAGTCATGCCCATCATGAACGAAGAAGAATTGAACACCCTCATCCTATCCCATTACGAAGGAGAGGCGCAAACCCTTACTTCCGGTGCCGAGGCCAACCTGCTTAAATTCAAGCAGATGAACGGCTATGCGAAAGAAACAGATGAAGCCCGTTGGAAGGAAATCTGTCAGATTTTCATGCAACAGAAAATGATGTCTGCGGACCGCATGGCTCAGCTTGTCCGGGAAATGGGCGCCTTTTCTGAAGGTCTCATGGGCATCAAGGAAGTGCTGGAGAAAGGCATGGAAAATGGGAAAAAGAAATCCAAATAAGCATGCTCATCACCCTGTCCGATCTGGCCCGGATCAAATCCGGGGAAATCAGCCTGGTCTTCCGGACCTGGGCCAGCCCTCGGGTCAAGGTGGGTTCCCAGATCAAAACCCCGCTTGGCCTGGTGGAGATCCTCTCCATTGAAGAAACCCAGCTGGACATGCTCACTGCGGAAGAAGCCTTGCAGGCTGGCTATGCTTCCCTGACTGAGCTAACAGCAGAGGCCGCTAAGCGACCAGATGGGCAACTGTATCGGATTGGGGTGAGATATGCCGGAGCAGATCCTCGTCTGGCTTTACGAGCGGAAACTGATATTCCGGAAGAGGAATGGAGAAAGCTCAAGAAAAAGCTCCAGCGTTTTGACCAGGGCAAGCATGGCCCTTGGGTGGAGAGGGTGATGCAAGCCATTCAAGCCCATCCCGCTACGGGCTCTAAACGCCTCGCCGCTGAGTTAGCGGTGGAACAAGCCTGGCTGAAGCCACAGGTCCGCAAACTCAAGAACCTGGGCCTGACCATTTCATTGGAGGTGGGGTACCAGTTATCTCCCAGAGGGGAAGTGGTGCTGAAGCGCTGGAAAAATGAAAGCTAAGCCGAAAAAATGGCTCAAGCGAGGGGGAATCTCGCTGCTACTGTTGGGGCTGGGGCTTATCTCATGGAATACCTTTCAAATTTATCAATACAGCCTCCGATATTCAGATCAAGCTGCCCCTGTGGCCATCATTCTAGGCGCTGGTAGCCATCACGGTAACTTGTCGCCTGTGTTTAGAGAGCGGGTGGAAGAAGGCATTAGCTTATGGCAGGAAAAAAGAGTGGACTATTTGTTGTTCACCGGAGGGATGGGGCAAGGAGAAGAGATAGCAGACAGTGATGCCGCCAGGCAGTATGCAAGGGAGCGGGGAATTCCTGGTACAGCGATTTTTACCGAAAAATCCTCAACCATCACCTACGAAAACTTGCTGGAAGCCCGGAAAATCATGAGACAGCAGCATTGGGAATCCGCGTTGCTCGTCTCTGACCCGCTCCATATGAAGCGCGCCATGAGTATGTGTGATGCCCTGGATATAACCGCCTACAGCGTCCCCACCCGAACCTCTATGTATCGATCCCGTTCAACTAAATGGGGATTTCTCCTGTATGAGAGTTTTTATTATCATTTGGGGAAGCTTACTTACAAGCACTAGAGATAATCACCAGATTCAGGGATCGTAGCAAGGATTAAAAAAATATTATATCTTGTTGTAATGAAGAAGGCTAATTCCAATATTTTGAACACCTACTGGGGGCTACTCAAAGGGCTAAATAATAGCTGGAAAGAGGAATTGATTCTTCGCCTCAAAGCCTCTTTGATGAGAGAAAGAGACCAGGGAGAAAATTTAATGAAAGCGGCTTTTGGTGCCTGGGAATCTGAAGAGTCGGCGGATGAAATGATTTCGTTAGTCCGTGAAAGTCGGTCAAATTATCGAGATATTGAGTCGTTTTGAACGGGTATTTGCTAGACACCAATATTTGTATCTACTACATGAAAGGGAAGTTCGGCTTAGACAAGCGATTTGCCGAAGTCGAAAATGGAGATTTGTATATTTCCGAGATCACCTTGGCCGAATTGAAATTTGGGGTGGCAAATAGTGCGAACCCAGTGAAAAACCAGCAAGTACTTTCCCAGTTCCTTTCCGGTGTTCAGGTTCTACCCATCCTTGATGCGCTCGATGCCTACGCTAATGAGAAGACCCGTTTAAGGAAACTTGGTCAACCCCTAGATGACTTTGACTTACTCATTGGCGCCAGCGCTTCATCCTTCAATTTAGTTCTTGTTACGAACAACCTTCGCCATTTTGAAAGAATGAATGAGCTCACGATTGAAGACTGGACAACCCCCTAATCCCCCTACAACTTCTCCTTGAAGTAATCATAAATCTTGCTGAGCAAATGCGCCCGGTCCAACCCCCGCACATTATGCGGATGGGTAGGGTAGGGGAAGTAGTCGATCAGCACGCCCTTCTCCACACATTTTCTCACAAAAGCCCGGGTATGCTGCGGCACCACGATATTGTCCTGCAAGCCATGAATGATCAATAAGTCTCCCTGAAGGTTTTCTACATAATTGAGCAGATTGGCCTGCGCATAGCCTTCTGGATTCTGCTCGGGCGTGTCCATATACCGCTCGGTATACATGATTTCATACAGCGACCAGTCGATGACCGGTCCACCCGCGACGCCTACCTTAAATACCTCCGGATGTTTCAGCATCAGCGAAGTGGTGATAAATCCACCATAGCTCCAGCCGTGCACCCCCATACGGCTTTCGTCCACGTAAGGAAGCCCTTTCAGATAGTTGACGCCCTGCAATTGATCGGCCATTTCCTGGGTGCCCACCTGACGAAAAATCGCCTGTTCAAATTCCAGTCCCCGGTGGGCTGAGCCCCGGCTATCCATGGTAAAGACCAGGAAGCCGTTTTGAGCCAGATAGTAAAGAAACATACTCGCTCCTCCCAGCCAGCGATCCTGTACCAATTGGGCATGAGGACCTCCGTACACATAGACCACCGTGGGATATTTTTTAGCGGGATCGAAATCCAGTGGTTTGATCATGCGGCAGAAAAGAGAAGTACCATCTTCCGCTTTGATCGGAAAAAGGGTCATTTGCCCCAGCTCATACTTCTCCAGGGGATTGGCGGCGCTAAAAAGGTCCGCTTTGAGTTTCCCATTCTTGGCTTCCAGCAAATCTGCTTGATAGGGAACCTCTATGCTGCTCAAAGTGTGATATAAAAACTTGCCGGTAGGGCTAAGGCTGGCGGCATGGGTCCCTTTATCTTCGGTAATCAACTCTTTTTCCCCATTTTTGAGATTCAGGACGTAGATCCTTCTTTCCAGGGGGCTTTGCTCGGTGGAGGTAAACCAAAGCCGCTGGCTAGCTCGATCCAGCCCGATTACCTGGCTTACTTCCCAGGGCCCTTCGGTCAGGGCTTTGGGAGGAGAACCATCCGGCGTGTAGAGGTAGAGATGGTTGTAGCCGCTTCTTTCACTCTGCCAGATAAACTCATCTTTATTTTCTCCTAAAAACAAAGGACCATGCTCTGGCTCTACATATTTCTCATGCCTTTCATCCAGCAAACTGGTGAGAACCTCGCCGGATTTTGGGTCAAAAGCCCGGAGAACGGTACGGTTTTGATCCCGGTTAACGATGGCCAGCCAAATTTCTTCACCATTAGGCCGCCAGGTGATGTTGGTCAGATATTGCTCGGCAGGCGCGCCTGTCTGTAGATACTTGGTGGTATGTCCGATGACATCATAAATGCCTACAGTGGCATGGTGACTGGCTCTGCCTGCCATGGGGTATTTGATGGGCGTGTAAGCCGCAGGGGTTTCCTGATAGTTGATCAACGGATAATCTGTAACCATGCGCTGGTCCACCCGATAGAAGGCCAGCTTATCCCCCTGCTCATTCCAGAAAAAGCCTTTCGAAATGCCAAACTCCTGTCGGTGGGCAGCCTCTCCATAAACTACCTCCCTATTGCCATCCTCTGTGATTTTTTCTACCCCTCCATCTAAAGCATGCCCAATGTATAGATTGTGGTCTACCGTGAAAGCCAAATTGAGGCTGGACGAAAGTTCCAGGTTGCTGGCCCCTTCCGGTAAGTCAAAAAGCTTTTCTATGGTCTGGTTGTCCACATCAAAAACATACACGCTCCCCGCAGGCATAAAGGCCAGTCGATCGCCTTGCACCCATTGGTGGGGGGGAATTCTATTCAGACCGAGGCCCGTTTTGTCATTGAAATCAGCCAGGGTGATCAATACTTCCGGATCCTCATTCACTTTCCTGAGCATGAGGTCTGGATTTCCAGGTTGAAAATAGCTGAAAGCATCCTTCTCCATTTTCCATTGCACCTGGAACAGGCGTTTGGGAAATAAGCGCCCGCTTACCGCATCAAGTAAGTTCAGACGATTGTTTTGTGCACTGACAGGAAGGCTTAGGAGGAAAGAAATCAGCAGGATAAAATATCTCATGGAAAGTTTGAGGTTGAAAAATGAACCCAAGTCATGTAATTATTCCGGTCGAAGATATAAAAATCTTCCCTGACCCGCTTGCTCGCCTGCGGGGAGAAAACGATATTTATATTATGCCAGAAATTAAAAATTACGCGATCCGTTTTTACGGAGGGCCCAAAGGCTCGGATGAAGGTATCCGGGCCAGGGTACACTTATTTGATGACCAGAATAAAATGGTTGGAGGAGTCGATTTCTACGATTCCGGCTTCGAAATGCCGGTTGATATAGCTGAACCTCAAATCCGCATGAGTATGCCTGCCGGGCAGATATACGCAGTGGTTGACATCCTGAGAAATGAAAAGCCCATCTTCCTGGAGTGGCAGGCGGGGCTCAATCAAGGATATTTAGGCACTTCCCAGGAACCTGTCGGAGAAGGAGAATAGGCCTGAAAGATTTCGTCCTGATTAGAGTGGTTTTTTCTCCACGCTAAACGCAATTTTAAATTGTTCAAACAGGGCAGTAAATGAGACAACTCGTCGTAGATAACGCGGCGAGTTGTTGTTTTTTACCCTATTCGGTTCCCGCTTCGGTCATAAAATCTGTGGCCAGATATTTATAGGAAGGCCAATACAACCACACCCGATCTTTGGGTAGTTTCATCCCGCCAACCTCTACCTCTCCTTTCATGAGGATGTGTTCTCCCTTAGGCTCCTCACCCCGGTAGAAACGATAGGCCATCATTTGATAGGTCTCAGGATGAAAAAAGAATTCCCAGGTATCGGTACCTACTTCCGGGTCATAGTCCACCGTCAATACCCAGCATTTTACCTCTCCCACAAATTCCTGTCTTACGGCTTCTCGTAGGTTGGTACCAGGATCTTTGAGCTTCATCGGCAAGCCATAGAGATAGGTATAGTAATCCCGGGTTCGCTGAATCGCCTGACAACTTAGGCGGTATTTTTTGGTTTCTTCGGCTGAAAAGGAGGTCTTACCATCCCAATCTACTGAGCAACTATCCTTCACCATGCGGCGAACCGGACCCTGTGGTTTTTCTCCCGCTGGAGCAACCTCAAACTTCTCCTGATAGACATCAATAGAAACCTTCAAATATCGATCATCCCGGCCCGGGAAGGCGGTGGTAAACTGAAAGGACACGGGAACCTTGCCCCAATTACCAGAGGGATCATGGTATTGAATGCTACGGTCCAGCAGTTCACTGGCCGAGGGCGTTTGGCCGAATCCAGCTTGGCTAATAACCATCAGGATCCCTACCAGGAGTAAATTTCTCATCTCGATCTTTTGAGAAACATACTTAAATGCCCGTGCCCTTGCAAATCCATGTCCTCCGGAAGGCAGGCGCATTTCGATTAACCGTAGAATTCTGTTACTTGAATATATGAAAGCTGCATTTATCATCAAGAAAGGGCCTGCTGATCAGGCCTTCGAAATCAGGGAGATTCCCAAACCAGAACCGCAAGCGGGTTTTGTCCGCATCAAAGTGGAAGCCTTTGGGCTGAACTTTGCCGACGTGATGGCACGCCTGGGCCTCTATCCGGCGGCTCCTCCTTTGCCTAGTCTGATTGGCTATGACGTAGTCGGCACCATAGATGCCGTGGGAGAAGAGGTAAGTGGGCTTTCTGTGGGGCAACGGGTGTTGGCCCTGACTCGCTTTGGAGGATATGCAGAATATGCCTGTACCGATGCCAGGGCGGTGGCCGTGATCGGAGAGAAAATGTCTGCAGGCGTAGCGGTGGCCATTCCTACCCAAGGAGGAACCGCTTATCATATGGCCGAAGAAATGGTGCGCTTGTTCCCGGGAGATAAAGTCCTGGTGCATGCGGCAGCGGGCGGCGTAGGGACCATCCTTTGCCAGATAGCCAAGCACAGGGGTTGCGAAGTGTACGGAACGGCTGGCAGTGCGAAAAAATTGGCCTATCTCAAGGAGATGGGGGTAGACCATCCGATCAATTATCGGGAGGCAGACTTTGCCGAAGTGATTCGTCAGCAACTGGGCGAGAAGGGTGGCCTGGACGTGATTTTCGATCCGGTAGGAGGAGATTCGGTCAAAAAAGGCCTGGGCCTGCTGGGGGCAAGTGGCCGCTTGATCGCCTTTGGCGCTTCCTCTATGACCAACGCTAAAAATATCTTCGCCAAGATTCGCACCGGACTGGCTTTTGGCTTTTACCATCCTATTAAGCTCATCGGCCCCTCCAAAGGCTTGATTGGTGTGAATATGCTGAGCATTGCCGATAACCGACCCGATATTCTGTCCAGGGTTCTGAAAAGCACCGTGATGCTGGCCGAGTCAGGGGTCATCCACCCCACCATAGGAGGGGAGTTCACCATTGATGAACTCGCCAAGGCGCATCACCTGTTGGAAACGCGCCAAACCATGGGAAAACTGCTGGTGCGTTGGGCGTAACCGCTATTTCCGTAATTCGATAGAGGCTACCACTTGTCCGTGGTCTGATTGCCACAGGGGAACCCTTTCATCCGTCAGGGTCTCGTCCACCAGGTGGTCATTATACATGCGTACATACCCTATGCTGCCAATATGCTTGGGGTTTTCCCGGACCAGTTCCTGGCTAACCATGATATGGTCCAGCGCTTCGTGGTGGCCGTTGTGGATGTGGGAAAAATAATAGTCATGATAGCTTTGCCGGGCTTGGATGTCCTTTACGTGATAAAGCAGGGTGTCCCAGATTTCCCGCTTGACCTTATTTGGGAATCGACGGTGCGGAGGCTCTCCAGATACCACCCGGGTGGTAACGGACATGCCCGTATCGTTGACATCTCCCAGCACGATGACCGGATGGTTACGGTCCCGTAATTCTTTCATCAGCAACTCACGCAAGGCCCGGGCTTCCATGGCTCGACGAACCAAAGACCTGACCTGGCCATTGGCCAGGTGAACGGGATTGGCTCGCTCTTCTCCATTGGAGAGATCAGGTCGCTTGGATTTTAGGTGAACCACATAAACACTGACCCGCAAGTCCTGGTGAACTTCAATCAGACATTTCAGGACCGGCCGGGAGAACTTTTTGATCGGCATATCGACTCCTTCCATCACCAAAGGAGATGGAAAGTCTTCAAAAACCTGGCTTTCTAGGATGCGATACTTGGTGGCAATCCCTACGCGGGGCAAGTTTCCGGTAATGCCCGCCGCTACGTAATCTGCCCCTTTCATCCATTCACTGGCTTCCAGCGCTTCGGAAAATGCTTCCAGATGGAAGATTTCCTGAAAGCCAATGATGTCTCCTTGCAGGCGATCAAGTTGACTGCCGATCCATTGGATTTTTTTGTCAAAAACTTCCTGACTATAGCGTTTCCTGCCATGAAATTGCGTTTCCGCATTGACGAGGTTGAACAGGTTGAAACTCCCGATTTGAAATTCTGATACTTGCATTCATGAAAAATACAAAACCCCTTTTGCCTTTCAAACCCTGCATGTAAATCCATCGTATATGCTTTCAGAGACCCCGATTTTTGTGTAATTTCATTCAAAGCAAAAAAAGAGCTCTATGCAGGTGGACCTGAACATGAGTCCGGAATTAGAAAGACAGCTCAAGGCCTCAGCTAAGCAGGCTGGGATGCACCTTGATGAATATGTCAATCATCTACTGAAGGAAAGGATGGGGGAAGATCCTACCCGTCTTGGTCCGGCTGAGGCTGCCCTGTTGGAAAAAATAAACCTGGGTTTACCCGCTTCTTTTTGGCATGAATATCTGGGACTGAAGGAAAAAAGGAAAACATTTGACCTTTCTCCTGAAGAGCAGCTGCGCTTGATTGCCCTTTCAGACGAACTGGAAATGGCTAATGCGCAGCGGATGCAACATCTCGTAGCCCTTTCCCAGCTAAAAAAGATTCCCCTACCAGCCCTGATGGCTGAATTAGGCCTGCAAGGCAAATCTCATGGCTGAACCCAGCAAGAAGGCTCGGAAAGCCTTTATTGAAAAAAGAGCCAGCGGTTGTTGCGAGTATTGTCTGTCTCAAAGCCGCTTTTCTCCTGACCCCTTTACCATTGAACATATCTTTCCCCGCTCCAAAGGGGGGAATGATGACTATAGCAATCTTGCGCTGGCCTGTCAGGGCTGTAATAACCGGAAATATAATTTTACCGAAGCCATGGACCCTGTTACCGGGACCATGGTTCCGCTTTTTCACCCACGTCAAGATCCCTGGGCCAATCATTTTAGGTGGAATGATGACTGCTCCCGTATTTTGGGCATCTCTCCCGAAGGAAGGGCTACCATAGATAAGCTGGGCCTTAACCGCCCTGGGCTCGTCAATCTGAGAAAGGTCCTCTATCTGGCTGGGGAACATCCGCCCGCTTAAGCGCTTGTTTAGAAATTTCCTTTTGTCCAAGCATTCCGCTTTTTGGAACCCGCATTCACCTTTTTCATCAAAAAAGCACCTTATTCTGGAAAAAACGCTCTTCAGAACCCTAAAATCGTTCCCCTCAGCCGAAAACGCCAACATCTGGACAAAGGCTAAGTTTCGCATTTTCCTTTAGGGCTTGAACCTCAGGAGATATTTTGCTTCTTTTGATAAACAAGATTTTCCAACATCCTACTACTATGATCAAAAAAGGGATCGCTTTCTTCAGCATTTGCCTGAGCCTGCTGTGGCTCAGCGGATTTATCTCGGCCCCTGAAGCCAACCTGGAAAGCCAACTGGATGGCGCCTGGGCGAAGCAAGGTCCGGAGGACCGTACAGCCAACCCTGTACAGGAAATCAGGTTATTTGCTTCGGGCTATACCATGTCCACCACTTTTTCTCCTGATCGCTTTATCGGCACCATCGGAGGACCGGTGGAAATCAAGGGAGACAAAGCCACCTTTCTCATTGACTACAATTCCCAGGATGGACGCTATGTAGGCGAGGAAATGACCATGGACATTTCTTTCCCCGACGAAAATACCTTGAGAATTTCCGGCGCCTTTGGTGGAAAAAACATTGATCAGACCTGGAAAAGACTGGATAGCAATGCTTCCGATCTTGCAGGAGCCTGGCAGATTCGTGCTCGTCAGGGTTCGGATGGCGAAATGCGGGAACGCAAACCCGGTCCGCGCAAAACCATCAAAATGATCACAGGTTCCCGCTTTCAATGGGTTGCCATGAACACCGAAACCAAAGAATTTAAGGGCTCCGGTGGAGGTACCTTTACTTTCCAGGATGGCGTGTATACAGAAAACATTGAGTTTTTCAGCCGGGACCAGACGCGGGTAGGCGCCAGCTTGTCTTTTGAAGGCAAGGTAGAGGGGGATGACTGGCACCATAGCGGCAAAAGCTCCAAAGGAAAAGATATTTACGAAATCTGGGCCCGCTAGCAAAGCCGGCCTACTATCAAAACGCCTGATCTGGATTAATCCAGGTCAGGCGTTTTGCTTAACACCCAATCTCCGAAAGCGGAAGGAATATGAAAATCCGGATGCGGGCTATCGGGTCGCTGCCAACTGATCCAACTATGCTGGATATCTCCCGTCTCTCCATGAGAAAACTCTGCCCGGAGGACCGCTACTTTCCACTGAGTTTGGGCCTCATCCTGCCATAAGTTTAAGCTATCCAGGCTAGCCATAGGTATACTGCCGCGCACTTCATAGCCTCCTGCTACCAGCTTTCCCTCAACGATCAGCCCAGGCCAGCGCCAATCGGTATCCAGTTGCCGATAAAAGGTGCCTCGACTATAAAATACCCAACCTCTGGGGTCCATTTCCAGGGCATAGTAGGGGTTGAGGCTATCGTTACAGGCAAAGAACAATTCTACCCGGTCAGACTGAACGGCAGCCTCAGCTTCCGAATTTCCCGCTGCCAGGACTACATCCAGGTCTTCCACTGAAAAGAAAAAGTACAAGTGTTCAGGAGTGTACCATGCCTTAAAGCGGGTGGCTGGAGGCTGTTTTTGCTCCCAGGGAAACACAAAATCAGTCAACAGTCGGCCCGGAGACCGTGCAAAATCAGTTTTTGAGGCCTCTTTAAGGGAAACGGGCATAACCCGATAGGCAGATGACATAGGAGATGAGGGTTGGGAGGACGAGGCCATACAGCCGCCCACCAAGACGAGGATTAACCAAACCAGAAGGTTCTTTGACATAAGAAAGCTGAGATCAAGTGTAAAAAATACATGAAATTTTGACAAGCGGGATAAAAAATGATTATTTGCACAATCATTTACCGTCGGACGACCGGCATGAAACTCATGCTACTATGAAAGAGGTTCTTTTTAGCCTCTTAATCTTCCTTTTCGTTCTTCAGGCTTGTGATGGCCCTACGGCCTCTCCTGGAGACTCCCCAAAATATGGGGATGAAGTCCTAACGTCCCGTTCTACCTACCTTGAAGCGCGCGATGCCCTGGTCAAAGCCGACCAGGCAGCCTACCAATCGGGTAATCTCAAGCTGAGTCCGATTGAGCAAGCCCTCAATGAGAAGTTGGTGGCGCTAAGGAAAAGAGAAAATGATGCCTACAAGGCAGCCCATGATTTTCCTCCTGCCAATCATTTCTATCGGGCCAAATCCAAAATCGAAGCGAGTCCCTTGTTTTCCTTTTTCCGGGCTATGCCCAAAGGAGCCCTTTTGCACGTGCATCCCCCTGCCATGGGTAGTGCGGATTGGATTGCAGAGCAGGTCCTGGAAGCGGATGATTGTTATGTAAGCTGGGAAGGCTTTGATGAAACACACGTTAGGGGAGAAATTCGCTTTTTTAAGGAAGGAGAAGCAGCGGCAGGATTTGTTCCGGCCAGGCAACTGCAGCAACAGCTTCCGGCCCTGCGGGATTCGATCGTGCACTGGCTTACCTTCGATGAATGGGTGACTGCTCCGGCTGTAGACCATTGGAAGGTATTTGAAGAAAGATTTCAGCGGTTGGCGGGCTTCGTTTTTTATGCGCCTATGATCAAGGCTTTTTATCGCCATGCCTTTGAATCGATGGTGGCCACCGGTATCCAGCACGTAGAACTGCGGAAGACCTATGTTTTTACGCCTTATGACCTGGAGCATGAACCCGGCTATTTTAACCCAGACTCCTCTATTCGGTGGTTTCAGGAAGTGGTAGCCGAAGTGCAGGAAAAAAGCCCGCATTTTAGTGCGAACCTGATCTATACGAGCTTACGCTTTTTCGATGCAGCCACCATTCGAAAAGAATTGGTGCAGGCCTTTGAGCTCAAGCAAAAGTATCCGGAGGTCATCCGGGGGTTTGATTTGGTTGCCGAAGAAGATGCAGGTCGAGCTACTCAGTATTTTCTGGATGTGTGGTTAAGTCTGGACTCTCTGGAAAAAGAATATGGGGTAGAAATGCCTTTCTTCATGCATGGGGGAGAATCTGATTGGACCAGCCTGGACAACCTTTACGATCTTTCTCTGCTCCCGGTAAAAAGAATCGGGCATGGCTTTAACTTAATCCGCTTTCCCAGCCTGGTAGATGAGATCATTGAAAAGGATATTTGTTTGGAAATCAGCCCCCTGAGCAATCAGATTCTCGGCTATGTGCGAGACCTCCGCATTCATCCAGGTAGCTACTGTCTCGCACAAGGTGTTCCCATATCTATCAGCTCTGATGATCCGCTGATTTTTAACTATGATGGGCTAGCCTATGACTTCTGGTCGGTCTTCATGGCCTGGGAACTGGATCTCCCCAAACTCAAACAATTGGTCAAAAACTCCCTTACTTATAGTGCGCTGCCTTCAGAAGCCAAAGCAAGTGCTCTGGCATATTGGGAAAAAGAATGGGCCGCTTTTGTAACCGCCGCCAACGAAAATTTACCAATCATCCCTTAACCTGATAACATCCTCCAGACTAAGAGATTTCTTATGAAAAAATTCCTCTCCCTGCTTACTAGCTCTGTCCTTTTGTGTTTGATCAGCGGTTGCGGGTCTACCGAAGCCCTAAACGGCCCAATCCCCATCAAGGTGGTAGTGGTCAATATGTTCGAACTGGGCGATGATGCAGGAGACATGCCTGGAGAGTTCCAGTACTGGAATGAACGAATCCCTTACGATGAGTCCTTCCCTTTTCCACAAGGGGTACATGACCTGGGGTACAACCGGCAGAAAGGGATGTTGGGATTGCTGACGGGCATTGGTACCGCTAAGGCTGCTGCTTCCGTCATGGCCTTGGGCATGGATCCAAGGTTTGATCTATCGAATGCTTACTGGATTATCTCAGGGATTGCCGGGGTAGATCCAGAAGACGCTTCAATTGGGTCTGCTGCATGGGCTACTTACCTGGTGGACGGGGACCTGGGGCACGAAATCGATGCCCGGGAGATTCCTGAATCCTGGGAAACGGGCTTTATTCCGCTCCGTTTATCCAAGCCCTATGAGAAACCTATTCCTGAAAATAGCGAAGGGGCCGTGTATGAATTAAACGCTGGTCTGGTGGATTGGGCATACGGGCTTACCAAGGATATGGAGCTCAAAGACAATGATCGAATTGCGCGCTTTCGCGCGAAATATGAGGGCTTTGAGGCTGCCCAAAAGCCTCCTTTTGTGCTGAAGGGCGACCATCTTTCTGCCAGCACGTTCTGGCACGGCAAGCTCCTTAATCAGTGGGCCAATGAATGGACCGCCTACTGGAGCCACGGCAAAGGAAACTTTGTGATGTCGGGCATGGAGGATACCGGGACGCTTCAGGCGCTGGAACAACTGGATAAAGCAGATAAGGTAGATGTGGAGCGGGTATTGGTGCTGCGCACGGGAAGCAATTATACCATGCAGTTTCCGGGAATTACCGCTGCTCAGAGTTTGAGTGGGGAGAAACTGATTGGGAAAGGCTATTCAGGTTACCTGGCTTCGCTGGAAGCTGCTTATAATGTAGCCAATGTGGTAGTGGATAGCTTAATTACGAACTGGGATGCCTATAGCGTCACGCTGCCAGGCATTGGAAAATAAACAACTGGATATTAACGAAACAACGCAAGGTTTTACTTCAATCGTCTTAATATGAAGCATGTACGACTCCTTTTTTCTGTATGCGCGCTATTCCTGCTGCATTGGCAAGTCGGAATGAGCCAGGGTACGACCGGTTCGAGTATGAACGGGCGAATCCTGGATGATGCCGGCAAACCTGTTGTGGGGGCTACGGTCATGGCGACCCATACCCCTACCGGAACGGTAGATGGCGCTTTTTCTAATGACGCTGGATTCTTTAGGATTCCCAACCTCCGGGTGGGTGGACCCTATACCGTGAAAATTACTTTTTCCGGCTACAGCGACTCCGAACAGGAAGGTATCTTTCTCACCCTGGGACAGGCCTTTCAGTTGGATGTAAATATGACCCGGGAAATCAGCACGGAAGAAATATTGATTACTGCTGGGGTAGGAGAGGTCTTCGACGGAAACCGGACCGGAGCCGAAACCTACATTGGCAAGGATGAAATCAATACCCTTCCCACGGTAAACCGGGATTTCCTTCAGGATTTCGGGCGCCTTACGCCTCAGGCAAACCTCACCAACGGAGGGATTTCCCTTTCTGGTATCAACAACCGTTACAACTCCATTTTCATCGACGGTGCGGTGAACAATGATGTGTTTGGGTTGGCCAATACCGGTACCAATGGTGGACAAGCCGGGATTACTCCCATTAGCCCTGATGCCCTGGAGCAAATTCAGGTAGTACTCGCTCCGTATGACGTAAAACTTGGTGGTTTTGCCGGTGGTGGGGTCAATGCGGTTACCCGCTCAGGGACCAACACCCTGGAAGCCTCTGCCTATTACTTTTCCCGGAATGAACAACTTTCTGGAAGAACCCCGGGAGACATAGATAATGAGGACCGGACCCGCCTGGATCCCTTCTCCGCTCGTACCTACGGATTCCGGGTAGGTGGGCCTATCGTGAAGGATAAACTCTTTTTCTTCGTCAATGTAGAATTACAGCGGGATGAAGAGCCCAAGCCTTTCTCCTTTGATGGATATCAGGGACTGGCCGATGAAGTGAAGCTGACCGAACTGGAAAACTTCCTGGACAGCCGCTATGGATATGATCCCGGTGGATACCTGAACAATACTTCTACCCGGGAAGGGGAAAAAATCCTGGCCAAGCTGAATTGGAATATCAACCTCAACCATAAACTGACCCTTCGCCATAGCTACGTGCGCGGGGTGGAAAGAGATGGACCTCGTCCTGACAACCGGAATATCTACTTTTTCAATTCCGGAGTTTACTTCCCCTCCGTTACCAATTCCACTGCTTTGGAACTGAAGAGCACCCTGTCTAAGCGTATTTTCAACGACCTGATCATTGGGGCTACGACGGTAAGAGATGACCGCGACGTATTAGGCGATCCTTTCCCGCAAGTGATTGCGCAGGATGGTGATGCGCAGGTAGTATTCGGGACGGATAACTTCTCTTACTCCAACATTGTATTTCAGGATGTATTCACCCTGACGGACAACCTGACCATCAACCTCGGAGCTCACTCTCTGACGGTGGGTACCCACAATGAATTTTTCCGGATTCAGAACCTTTTCACCATTTTCTCCACTCCTCGTTACCAGTACAATAACGACCTGGATGCCAATGGTAACCTGGTACGCACTGGATTGCAAAAATTCCTCGATGGAGACCTCGGAGATGTATTCCTCTTTGGTCATGAGCTGCCTACGACCCCTGGCGATGCCTTGGGCGTGAGATTTGGGGACGCGGCCAACAACCTCGGCCCGACCTTTTCTGCCCTACAGGCTTCCGGATATATCCAGGATGAGTGGCAGATTGCCCCTACTTTCAAATTGACAGTAGGCGCCCGGGTAGATATTCCGGTATTCCTGGAAGATCCTCCATTGAACAATCAGATTTTCAATGATCTGACCATTCCTTTGATTGAGGGAGCTGGGTACAACCTGAAAGGAGCAAAAGCCAGCCGCGTACCTCAGACTCAATTCCTGATCGCCCCTCGCCTTGGTTTCAACTGGGACGTAGGTGGAAACCAAAAGACGCAGATTCGTGGAGGAGGCGGTGTCTTCACCTCTCGTGTGCCATGGGTATGGCCCGGTGGTATGTTCATCCGGAATGGCCTGAACTCCAGCTTTGTTTTCCGTGCAGGATTCCTGGGCAATATGCCTGAGTTCGCCACCAGCCCGGATGATTGGCGGAACTTTGTGAACCTAAGCAGCCCTTCCGGGGATGTAGACCTGTTCGCAGCTGATTTCAAATACCCCCAAATTGCCAGAGGAAGTATTGCGCTGGATAGAAAATTACCTGGTGGACTGATCATGACGGTGGAAGGGATGTACTCTAAAACCCTCAATGATATCTTTATTCAGAATGTTAACCTCAAGCCTTCTGCTGCTACCCTGACCGGTGCCGGAGCGGATAATCGTCCGATCTTCAACTTCTCTGACCGGATTGATCCTACCTACGGGCGGATTACCCTGGTGAGCAATACGAACGCTGGTTACACCTATAATGGTACTGTCCAGCTTAAGCGTCCCATGAAAAATAACTGGGGCGGTAGCATTGCTTACTCTTTTACCCGTGCCGAGGCAGTATTTGATGGCTTTGGTTTCATCAATTCTACCAACTGGCGTGAAAACCAATCTATCAATGGTAGAAACAACGCCACCACCACCCGGACCATTTTTGATGCGGGTTCCCGGATCAGTGGTTTCCTGAACAAGCGCTTTGAGTACGGTGGAGGCAATTTCGCTACCACGATCTCTATCTTCTATAATGGTCAGGATGGCCAGCCATTCTCTTATGTATATGGAAACGGAGAGCAATTGACCAATGAAGACGACCAGCAGCACGTTACCCTGATTTACGTGCCAAAAGATGCTTCTGAAATCGTATTTGCTGATCCTTCTACGGCCGCTACTCAGTGGGCTGACCTCAATGCCTTCATCGAAGCTGATCCTTATCTGCGGAGCCGTCGGGGTAAGTACTTTGAGCGGAACCACCTCCGTACGCCTTTTGAGCATATCTTCGACCTGAAACTGATCCAGGATGTGATGATCAAGGCTGGAAATGGCAGAAACCACACCTTACAGTTTACCTTTGACGTATTCAACGTGGCTAACCTGCTCAATTCCAGCTGGGGAGGCCGTTACTTCGTAGGGAACCGTGGCAACTTTGATTTGATCCGCTTTGTTGGATTCCAGAAAGATGATCTGGGTAATGATACTACTGTGCCTACCTTCTCTTTCGAAACGCCTTCAGGCGATCCATGGACCTTGTTGAACTCTGGTATTCAGTCAGGCCGCTGGGCTTCTCAGTTCGGTGTGCGCTACATCTTCTAACCAGCGTAAACCCATATATTCATAGCCCGGATGAGTTCGTCTTATCCGGGCTATGCTATTCTTAATACGTCAGATAGGTGGAAAAAAGACGCGACTGCCAGCTTAAGGCTGGGCTCAGCATACAAGGCTGGAGGAACGCTGATGTCCCCTAGATATAATTCTCCTCTGAGGGGGACCATTTCCTCCTGGTAGAGGCCTACTTTGGGCAGGGCCAGGGTGAGGGTGGCCGCTGCTTTGATCACGGGCTCAAAGGCTTCTCCTACCGTAAGGCTGATGCCTGAAGGTGTATCCAGGGAAAGGACCGGAGCTGCTTGATCATTGGCCCATTGGATGAAGGTGGCTGCGGGGCCGCGGGGCGCGCCACGCAGACTATAGCCAATGATGCCGTCTATGATCAGGGCCACGTCGGAGGGTAAGGGAGCCACGCCTTGATGAATGGCTAAGCCCATCTGTTTAAGAATGTTAAACTGGTGTAGGGGAATCTCCCGCAACCGGTCCTCGTGGGTTACGGCTACGTAGACCTCTGCTCCCCAGGCTGCCAACCTTCTGGCACAAACCATGGCTCCCCCTCCATTTCCCCCGGTTCCGGCCAAGACAACTACTTTCTTGCCTGTTGGATTAGCCTGCAGGAAACGGTCCTTAGCCAGGAGGGCCAGGCATCTCCCCGCATTTTCCATCATTTGCATGAGGAGGATGCCATATTCTTCTATCATGAGGCGGTCTACCTCAATCATCTGTTCGGTTGTCAGTCGGGGGAGCGGACCAGCATAAGTGGGAAAAGCCATGTTTTTGCCGAAAGGTAGCAATTGTTCGCTATACTCCCTTCTCACCCTGGGGGCATGGAATCATCATTCTTTCACTTGAATTTTCCATTGCCAGGGCCTCTTCAGGCCATCATGCTCCACTTTCAGCAGATACCATCCCGGCTGCAGGCCGCTCAGGGAAATCTCAGCCTGAGGAAGGGCTCCGGTTTTTACCGCTTGCCCGAGCAAGCTATAGATATGATATTGTCCCAGACCCGGTGGAAGATTTTTGAGAAATATTGCCCCTTTGGCAGGATTGGGGTAAAGACTCAGAAGCGGCAGGTCCACCTCTATCGAGGTAGCCTGACAAGCCAAACCCGCCATTTTGCTCCAGAGGTTTTCATCAAAAGAACTCAGGGCAAATAGATTCCCTCCGCCGTCATTGCCCATGCGGACGACAACCAAATCCTGGCTGGGTACCACATATACTTTCTGATCATTTTTTCCTAAACCCGCGTACATATCCGCCGGGGCACTGGGCACCAGGTCCGTCGAAAACAAAAACTGCAAACTGGGAATCATATATTGTCCCTGGCCGTTGAGCCACCAGAGGTAACCATAAGAAGGGTTGTGAGGCTGGGAAGAAGTCGACATGGCCTGGAAATAAGCGGTGTCTTTGAGTAAGGTATCCTGATCCCAGATGCCCTGGTTCAGGCATAGCAGCCCAAAACGTGCCATGCTTCTTGGCGTACTCCAAAAAACGTAATTGAACCAGAGGCCATTCATGCCGATTTTGTCCAACAACTGACTCTTGGTGAAGCTCTGCATGCTGCCCCCGCTGGCTTGACCTACCACATCCTGGACCAGGCGATAAGGGGCATTGTGATAAGACCAGCGCGTGCCGGGCTCGGCCTGGTAGGTCAGGCAGGAAGGGTCCAGACAATTCAAGTCGTCCACCGTATCCGCCAGCCCCGTAGTCATGGTGATTTGGTGCCGGATTTTGATATTCCGCTCCTGGGCAGGTGGTAAGGAAGTCCAGCCCTGTCCGAGAAAGCGGGAGACACTGTCTTCGATGGATAACAATTGTTGATCCTGGGCCATGCCTACCAGGAAGGCGGCCAGGGATTTACCTGCGGAAGCCCAGTACCAATTGTCAGTGGCCTGAAAATCGTCGAAATAGCGTTCTATCACCATTTTCCCTTCTTTCAGGACCAGAAAGGCTTTGGTGTTTTTTTCCTCCAAAAAGGCGTACAAGCTGTTTAAGCTATCCTCGCACCATCCTAATTGCTGGGGGCTAAGGGTATCCCACTGAGCGGAGCCGGTGGGCGGGAAGTAGTAGGGAGATTGACCCAGGGCGGCATGACTGGCCATGATCCCGAGCCAGAGCAGGAAAAAATAGGTGCGCATAGTTTGGCTGGTTAGCTGACAAAAATGCGGGTAAACGCATATAGCTATGTGACACCCAAGGAAGGGGAAGGTTTATTCGGACACAAAAAAATCGGGCTATTTCCAGCTTTTGAACCAGGAAGCGATTTTCATCCGAATTACCCCAAAAATAGCTTCCTTAAAGATGCCCCTGGACATCTTGGATTGACCCATGGTGCGGTCCCGGAAAATAATGGGCACCTCTTTGATCTTGAAGCCATATTTCCAGGCTCGGAATTTCATCTCAATCTGAAAGGCGTAGCCTACAAACTTGACCGGTCGCTCCAGGATTTTTTGTAAGGCTTCCTTGCGGTAACACTTAAATCCAGCGGTGGTGTCGCGGATTGACATGCCGGTGATGACCCGGACGTAGGCCGAGGCATAATAACTCATCAACACCCGACCCATAGGCCAATTGACCACGTTCACGCCATTGACATAGCGGGAACCAATGGCCAGGTCGTGGCCATCTTCTTCACAGGCTTTGAGCAAGGAAGGCAGGGCTTTGGGGTTATGACTAAAATCGGCATCCATTTCAAAGATGAAATCGTAATCATGTTCGATGGCCCACTGGAAGCCAAACAGATAAGCCGTCCCTAATCCTTCTTTGCCTCCGCGCTCATGGATGAAAAGTCTCTCGGGGAAAGTCTCCTTTTGTAAGCCTTTAACAATATCAGCCGTTCCATCTGGAGAATTGTCCTCTACAATGAGCATATGAGTCTGCGGCAGAATGTCCATGACTTGCCGGATAAGGTTCTCTATGTTTTCCTTCTCATTATAGGTGGGTACAATCACCAGGTACTTTGCCATACATGCCCTTGGAGTGGAAATAAGTGTCTGTAAAGAAAAAGAATCCCTTTTCAAGTTCAAAGTGTAGGGGGATTCTTGGGAGAGAAAATTCCGGACCGACTTCAAAGTTTTCTGCATTCACGCTGGATTTTGGTTCGGTATACACTCCATCGATTCTGACGTTCACTTTTTTATCCGGGTTGCTTAGCTGACAAAATCTTTCTTACTTGCGGCCTTAACCGAAATCAGGAGGAAAAGGCTCCTGCTTTCAGATCCCTGAAAAACAGGTAAATACATATGGCAAACCAATTATTAGCTGGAAAAAAGGGCATTGTATTCGGCGCACTAGATGAACTCTCTATTGCCTGGAAAGTGGCAGAAAAAGCCCACGCAGAAGGCGCTAGCCTGATCCTTACCAATGCTCCCGTAGCCCTGCGCATGGGGAAAATTAACAGCCTGGCCGAACGCCTGGATGCCCCGCTGGTTCCTGCTGATGCGACCAGCATGGAGGATATCAACAAGCTCCTGGACGTAGCAGAAGAGCGATTTGGCAAAATCGATTTTGTCCTGCACTCCATCGGCATGTCTCCCAACGTACGGAAGAAACGCGCATACACCAACCTGAATTACGACTGGCTCAACAAGACTTATGATGTGTCAGCTGTGTCCCTGCACAAAACCTGTCAGGCCTTATATGAGCGTGATTTGATGAATGAGTGGGGTTCTATCCTCGCCCTTTCCTATATCGCAGCTCAGCGTACCTTTGGCAAGTATGCAGATATGGCAGATGCAAAGGCCCTCCTGGAATCTATTGCCCGTAGCTTTGGCTACCACTACGGGAGAAAAGCCAAGGTCCGCGTCAACACCATCTCTCAATCCCCCACGCCTACCACGGCGGGTACAGGGGTTCCTGGATTTGATAAAATGCTGGCTTTTGGGGAGAAAATGTCTCCGCTGGGTAATGCCCCGGCAGATGCTTGTGCGGATTACTGTCTGGCCATGTTCTCTGACTATACCCGTATGGTAACCATGCAGAACCTCTTCCATGATGGCGGATTCTCGAGCGTCGGGATCTCCGAAGACTTGCTGGAAAGCCTGGAATTGGAATAAACATAGATTGGCTATAACGATGATCTACTCCCTGGGCATGGCTCAGGGAGTTTCTTTTTTTACAGAAATGATCTGCACATATCCCGCCCTTGTTGAGGTTTCTGACTGGTGATGAAAGCTCGGATGCCATTGCTCAGGCGCTATTCTGTCCTCCGGCAATAATTCCGGCCAGCAGGCATCTATGGGGAGCTGATGACGCTCCCACAAGGCCTGGTAATCATCCAGCCGCCATCGGTTCTGGGCTTGCAGGGAATTTTCTATCCAACTCCACTGCCGAGGGGAGAACCGCAGAAAATGGAAGGCTGGCAGGCTGGGATCAAAATAGGAATAATGATCCACCATGTCGACGTAATGGCTCATCACCCCAGCAGGCTTTAAGCACTGCCAAAAAAAAGGCATCAGGGCGTTCAATAACTTTGGAGCCAAATGCTCAAAGGTGTTATTGGAGATCAGGAGATCAAAACTGCCGGTGGGCGGTTTTTGCAAAATATCCCCTACCTGATAGGTCCAGCCCAGGTCAGAAAGACGCTGCTCAGGGGCCAGCTGGAGGATTTCCTTGAGCTGTTTCCAGCGGGCTTGCTGAAACCCCGGGAGGATTTCCGGCAGTTTATCCCACAGTTCATCTTCGATGAAGTTGATCAGCTTATCCAGGTCCGCCGGCTTGAAAAGCTGATATCGGTCTGTCAATACGACCTTTTTTACCCCGCAAAGATACAAGCCTAAAGGAACCAGCGGATACCAGCCACTACCAAATTCCAGGACCCTTTCCGGCAAGCGGTTGGGGTGAATCTGCTGCCAGGCTTTGAGGTGGCGACCCACGTGTTCGAGGCGGTCTTTTACGAAATAGGGGCTGAGCTGTAAGCTGCCAAAGAAATGCCGCTGACACCAAGGGTACCAGTGTCTGTATCCCGGGATGGCTGTCAGTAGTTTTTGGCTACTCGCTTTGATGATCCAGGAAGGCATAGCGAAGGATTACTGCAGGAGGACCCCTAAGTCTACTTCGTTCAAGGATTTATAGACATCCTCTTCAATCTGAATGATATCGTCCGAAAGCTGAGATTTGCGTTGTTGCAGCTTGAGGATTTTTTCCTCTATGCTCTCTTCGGTAATAAACTTATAGTAAAATACCGTCCGGGTCTGCCCGATGCGGTGGGAGCGGTCAATGGCCTGATTTTCCACGGCGGGATTCCACCATGGATCAAGGATGAAGACATAGTCCGCAGCGGTTAGGTTGAGCCCTACGCCTCCTGCTTTAAGGCTGATGAGGAAGACTTTCAGAGATTGATCTTCCTGGAAGTTATCCACTTGTTTTTGACGGTCCTTGGTACCTCCATCCAGATAGGCAAAGGGGATACCCTCTTTTTCGAGGTCGGATTTGATGATTTGCAGCATCTTCACGAACTGAGAAAAAATCAGCACCTTGGAGCGTTTTTTGGTCAGGATCTGACGCAGCAATCGCTTGACCTCCTGATACTTACCAGAATCTTCCAACTGGTAATTCTCTGGTTCGATCATCTGCGGATGAATGGCAATCTGTCGCAGTTTCTGCAGGCCGGTCAGGATATTGAGTTTGTTCTTTTTCCAGGCACCCTGGTTGATCAGTTCGAGCAGGTAATTTCGATAGGTGCTGCGGGTTTCCTCGTAGAGGTCCTTTTGCGGTTCTGCCATGCCGCAGAAATGCAGCTTTTCGATGCGGGCCGGGAGCTGCTTTTCCACCTGTTGCTTTTTACGGCGCAGGATATAGGGATAGATGATGCGGCGCAATTTGGCAGAACGCCGTACATCATGTTCTTTTTCAATGGGCCCGACATAGAATCGCTTAAAGAAGGATTCATTGCCCAGCAAGCCTGGATTGAGAAAGGCCATTTGAGACCAGACATCCATCACGGTATTCTCAATAGGGGTACCCGTAAGTGAAAGCCGGTGCCTGGAAATCAGTTTCCGAATGGCTTTCGCTGTTTTCGACTCCGGATTTTTGATCATCTGGCTTTCATCCAGAACGATATAGTGAAAGGGGAAGGTCTGCAAATAGGTAATGTCCTGTCTGACAATCCCATAAGTTGTCAGGATCAAATGATAATCCTGAAAGATAGCGGGGTCCTTGATCCGATTAACCCCCGTATGGATATAGATTTTCAGGGCAGGCGTAAACTTCTGCGCTTCATTTTTCCAGTTGTGTATCAAAGAGGTTGGCAGGACCACGAGGGTAGGGGTAGTTATCCCACTTTCCTGCTCTTTCAGCAGGAGGCTGAGGGTTTGCAAGGTCTTTCCCAGTCCCATGTCATCGGCCAGAATAGCGCCCATCCCGTTCTCCTTCATGAAGTACAGCCAATTGAAACCCGCTTGCTGATAGTTACGCAATTGCGCCTTTAACCCTTGGGGAGGGTCTATCTCAGGGATTTCATCGACTTGTTTGAGGGCATCGACCAGCTTTTCTCGGGTTTTACTCGGCTGAGAGGGGAAATTGAGCAGAGGGGCCTGGTATTTTCGGATGCTGAGGATATCATCCTCACGGGTTTCGGACACTTCCAATAGGTGCCGATAGTCAGAGAACCATTCATCAGGCAAAATGGCGATAGAGCCGTCGGGCAGGGTATACTCCCGCTGTCCCCTTAAGATGTGGTTCCGAAATTTGATAAAGGGAATCCGAAATTCTCCGATCACCACTACCGCCTGAATATCAAACCAATCCCCTTCCTCCTTGGTATTTAACTCAATGCTTGGTCGGTTCAGGTTGAGTTGATACTGGGGATTCTCCTGGCGAATGCTAATGCCCGCTTCCTTGATTTCCTCGGTATGGGTAGAAAGCCAGGCCAGGCCTTTTTCTTTATTGACGTATTCCCAGGGAGTGAGGCTATTTTTGTTAGGGGTGATTTTTTCAAAAAATTGGCAAATCTCTGTTTCCTCCTCAAAAAGCCGGTGTATGCGGTGAAAACGAATTTCCTGATTTTCCCTTTCGTAGATGGCCTTGGCAGGGTTGAAGGGATCTAGCGGAAAGCGAAAGCCTTCGTAGTCTACTTCCCGGATGAAAGAAAAGCTGCTTTGGTCGTGTTCCTTGACGGTCAGATGAAAACTGGGCTTGGCCCGATGATCAAGGATTTCAAACCCCTTGGGAAAAACCGGATACTTTTCTACGATCTGGGTAACGAACTTGCGGTAATATTCATCCTCTTTGTCCGCCTGGATAATGATGTTTTCCCGTTTAAGGAAAGGCCGCAGCTTTTTCCCATCTACCTCCGGAGAAAAAGTGAAGAGCTTGCCATCCAACAACATCCAGGCAGGCTGGGTACACAGCAGGACAGCGCCTTTTTTCTGCCAGTCAATCTTCTCCCCATTCAACTTGATAGTAGGGTAGTAGCGGGTAAATTCTTCCTTGCGGCGGAAGTGAAACAAGACACTGGCCGGTTCTTCGAGGGCCTCAATTTTGTACTGAGCCGGATAGCCATCATTCCCCATTTCGTAGATAGGAGAATGTATAAGCTGTGGAAAAATCTTGCCCAGGCGTTTTTGGATATAATCGTCTACCAGTTTGATGATCTCCCCGGTGAAACGCGTGGTGAAAAAACCATGCTCATCCCGTGGATTTCCTCCGAAACGCTTGACCACTTGACGAGGGCTGATTTCGGTAATCAACCGAATCAATTGGGCATCATGTTCGGTGAGTCCTTCTTCAAATTGACTCATGCTATCCGGATGCAAGCCCTGATGGACCAGGCTCAGCTCCCCATTAGGGAGAATCTGCACCACATGGGCAGAAATGAGGTAACCTAGGTACTCATGATGGAAGGTGGAATAGACCACCTGAAAGGGCAAATTGGCATCTACTAATCGCATGAATCGACTCGTCCTTTTTCTTTGATTCAGCTAGTTGGTTCCGCACCTGACAAAAAGGGCAAGCTTAAAGATATAAGGTTTTTTGCGATCTGCCTGAACTTTTTTGCAAAAAAACTATTTCCCCTCCTCTTTTTTTGTGAAATAATCTTCAGGAAAGGCGAAAATTGAGAATTTTTGAAAATCTAGCTTGCGGACCATTAGGCAGGTAGGCTGGAGCGCATACCTCATGCTGAATCCGGTATCATGCAAGCATAATGCCGAACCCTGGTGGGATAATCTTAGGTGCAAAAGAGGGGATTAGCTCATGCCGTCTTTGAGCTTCTCGGTATTCTCCGCAATTCTCAACGCCTCGATAATCTGCGTGAGATCACCATCCATGATGGAACTGAGGTTGTAGAGGGTAAGGTTGATCCGGTGATCGGTCACCCGGCCCTGAGGATAGTTATAGGTCCGGATTTTCTCACTCCGGTCGCCAGAACCTACCATAGAACGACGCAGGCTGTCTGTCTCTGCCTTGCGCTTGTCCATTTCTAATTTATAAATCCTGGCGCGCAGGATTTTCATGGCTTTTTCCAGGTTTTTGTGCTGTGATTTTTCGTCCTGCATGGATACCCGAATGCCGGTCGGCTTGTGCGTGAGCTTTACGGCTGAGTAGGTGGTATTGACGGACTGACCGCCTGGACCGGAGGCGTTGGTGATTTCCTTGATGATGTCCCCATCATTCAGCTCTACATCGAATTCTTCTGCTTCCGGCATGATGGCTACCGTGGCGGCTGAAGTGTGAATGCGGCCCTGGGACTCAGTCTTGGGGACCCGCTGTACCCGGTGAACGCCTCCTTCAAATTTGAGGGTGCCGTAGGCGTCATTTCCGCTAATGGTAGCGACTGCTTCTTTATAGCCCCCCTGAGAACCTTCTTGAACGCCCGTAACTTCGAAGCGAAGTCCTTTGATGCTGCAATAGCGTTCGTACATCCGGAACAAATCTCCCACAAACAGGGCTGCTTCATCCCCTCCGGTACCGGAGCTGATTTCCAGCACGACGTTTTTGCTGTCGTTAGGGTCTTTAGGAATCAGGAGGATTTTAATCTCTTCCTCCAGCTCAGTTTTTGAGGGTTCTAACTCGCCGATTTCCTCCTTGGCCATCTCCTTCAAATCAGGATCGCTCTCTTCCTTGAGGATCTGGTGGGCATTTTCCAGGTTGCTGAGGACCTGACGGTATTCATGCGTCTTTTTTACAATTTCCTCTAGTTGACGGTATTCAATGTTGAGCGCCTTATAGCGCTTCATATCGGCCATCACCTCAGGATCGATGATTTCCTGTTTTACCTCTTCAAATCTGTTCTCTATCTGGGCGAGCTTATCAAGCATAATTCCTATTTCCTATCAATACGGTACAAATGTACCTCATTTTCCCACAATAAATAAAGTACCTCCCCACTGAAAGACAGGTCTTTTAAAGCAGAGGGAAAGGATAGTTCCATCTGCTGAACTTCCCGCTGGCGCATATCTTCTATCCAGAGGGTGGTGTCGTTCCATAAAAACAACCATTTTCCCTGGACAAAAAAGGATTGCCAATCGGGTGGGGCCGTGGGGGTGTAAGCAAAAGAAAAGATTCCGTATAAGTCATAGACCTTCAACTGCTTCTGTCCTCGAAAAAAGTCGCTGACGAACAATTGGTTACGGGCATTGATCCGAAGCTGTGTGGGTTGGCGTAAGGAGCCTTCCCCGTAATCCAGCCCACCAAATACGGTTTCCAATTTCCCATATACGTTCAGCTTGTACAACTTGTTGTCAAGGGAATTCAGCAGGTAGCGATCTCCCAGAGGGCTCATGACAAAGTCAACTGGCTGCATTTCTACGCCGCTGGATTCCCAGCTTTCTACCTGGGTAAGTTCCCAAATGTCCCATTGATCCAGCAAGCGAAGATTGATATTGAACATCAGGAGCTTGCCTGCTTCATCATCTAAGAGGAAGATATTCTGTCGGTTTTGGGCGGAAATCCTGATGGGATGCAATAAGCCTTCCTGCCGACTCCCTCGTCCGCCTACCATGATGGCAGAATCATAGGCAGACTCTGCCAGGTATTTTCTAAGCAAACCTTCTTCCGAATACAGCAGGAAAATATTGCCTTCCGGATCTACTTCAAGACATTGAGCCTGGGGGGGAATCTGGAGGATCTGGGCTGGGGCTAAGGGAAGTTTGAGCCCCCCTGATTGGGCAGGTATGATCTGGATACCACTCATCCAGAGAATACAAAAGATGCCAAACCTAAACATTTAGGATACAGATATCGCCTCTATTTGTCCCAGAGGAAAAATTTCCAGACTGGTTTCTTCCGGGCTGATCTTAAGATACGTAAAATACTGAATCCAATCCCCTAGCATGATCAGGCGGGTGCCGGGAACGATCTCTTCATCAATGGCAATATGGCGGTGACCGTAAATGAAAAAATCTACTTCCAAGCCTTCCGCGAGGAGCGCTCTACTGTGCCCATACAAAGGGTCATGTTCTCCAATATGGGTAGATTCATGGGCCTCTGCATCCGCGTAGTTGTGGCTGCGGCTGAGTTGGGAAAAGAAGCGGGCCAGTCCGATGCCAAAATTGGGATGTAGCCGGGCAAACATCCATTCACTAAGGGGAAAGGTGAAGACCTTTTTGAGAAATTTATACCCATGATCTCCTGGGCCCAATCCGTCCCCATGTGCGAAGTAATAGCGTTTGCCAAAGAGGGTCCTTTCTACCGGGTGTTTGTAAATGGTGGCCCCGATTTCTTCCTTCAGGTAATCCCCATACCAGAGATCGTGATTGCCGGTGAAAACGTGGATTTTGATGCCTTGATCAGCCATTTCGGCTAAGCGGCCCAGGACACGAGTAAATCCTCGGGGGACGGCTCTTTTGTATTCGAACCAAAAGTCAAAGACGTCGCCAAGCAAGTAAAGCTCAGCGGCGTCTTCTTTGATGGTGTCCAACCAGTGGACAAAATGTTTTTCGCGTATCAGACTCTTCTCGGCATCTGGTGCCCCAAGATGCAGATCAGAAGCAAAGTATATGTTCTCCCCAAGGGGGCCCATTTCAGGATTCTTCTTCAACTTCGAGGTCTTTGGTCGCATCTGCGAGCCCATTGCTTTCTACATCGCTCCCGTTTTCCGTGAGGCTGGGAGGAAAGAGATCATCCTCCTGATCTTCCTCATCGGAAAGGTCGATTTCGTTTTCACTGGCAAATGGGCGAGGGCCGATCAACTCAACCACATCTTCTTTGAAGATGACTTCTTTGGTGAGGAGGGACTGGGCAATTTTTTCCAGCTCTTCCCGCTTGTCATTGAGCAACTTAGTCGTCCGCTCGTAGGCTTCATCAATGATCTTACGTACTTCCTGATCGATGATCCTTGCCGTCTCGTCAGAATAGGGCTTGGTAAAATTATACTCGGCGTTCTCTTTGAAAGAGACCTGACCTACCGTTTCGTTCATCCCGTAACGGGTAACGATGGCGTAGGCGTTTTCGGTGATCCGCTCAAGGTCATTTTGCGCACCAGTAGATACTTCACCAAAAACAATGTCTTCGGCAGCTCTCCCGCCCAGGGCTGTACACATGAAATCAAACAATTGATTGTAGGTATACAGGTACTGCTCTTTGGGCAGATACTGAGCATATCCCAGCGCGGCAATGCCACGAGGTACGATGGAAACTTTGACCAGCGGAGAAGCATGTTCCAGGTACCAGGCAGTAACCGCGTGGCCTGCCTCGTGATAGGCTACAATGCGTTTTTCATTGGGAGAGATGATTTTGTTCTTCTTCTCCAATCCTCCAATAACACGGTCAATGGCATCCTGGAAGTCATCCAGTTCCACCGCTTCTTTATTCTTACGAGCTGCAATCAGGGCAGCTTCGTTACACACGTTCATGATGTCTGCACCCACAAAACCAGGGGTCTGAGAGGCGAGTTTTTTCACGTCCACCCGCTTAGAAAGGGTGAGCTTTTTCAAATGAACTTTGAAGATGGCTTCCCGACCTTTGATGTCAGGGCGATCAACGGCAATCTGCCGGTCAAATCGTCCGGCCCGCAGCAAGGCTGGGTCCAGTACGTCAGGCCGGTTGGTCGCGGCCATGATGATGACGCCGGTATCACTGTTAAAGCCATCCATCTCCACCAGCAACTGGTTGAGGGTATTTTCTCTTTCGTCATTTCCGCCGGTAACGTTCATGCGACCTCGGCTCCGTCCTACCGCATCAATCTCATCAATGAAGATGATACAAGGCGCTTTTTCTTTGGCCTGCTTAAACAAGTCTCTTACCCGGGCTGCACCTACGCCGACAAACATCTCTACAAAGTCAGAACCACTCAAAGAGAAGAAAGGCACTTTGGCTTCTCCTGCCACAGCTTTGGCCAGCAAGGTTTTACCGGTTCCGGGAGGGCCTACCAACAACACCCCTTTGGGGATATGTCCCCCAAGTTTGGTGAATTTCTGGGGTTGCTTCAGGAATTCAACTACCTCCTGGACTTCTTCCTTAGCCTCTTCCAGGCCAGCTACGTCGTTGAAGGTAACGTTGACTTTATTTTCTTTATCGTAGAGACTGGCTCTACTTTTTCCGATGTTGAAGATTTGGCCGCCAGCTCCGCCAGCTCCTACGCGACGCATGAAGAAGAACCACAGCGCCACCAAAATGGCGATCGGGATCAGGAAGGTAAAGACCCCATCCCACTCGGTCCTGCGCTTATATTCAAACGGAATTTTATTCTCACTCAGATAGGTACTGAACTGCTCCGAATCGGGCCGCTCCATAATGAGGTGCGGACCTCTCTCACTCAGCTCTTTGCCTCGCTTATTTGCAATGAATTCGCGGCCCTCCTTGTTGAGGTGAATGTTTGCCTCGGTTTCATTGTAAATAACCACGTTCTCCACAAAATTTTTCCTCACCAATTCCTCAAATTCGGTTGAACTTGGCTGTTGGGAGGCAGTGTTTTGGCGGAGCGCCAGCGTCCCTATGATGAAGAATGCCAGAACAACAACATATATCCAGTAAATGCTGTTGCTGCTACGGGGACTTTTATTATTTCTTGGATTTGGATTATCAGCCATATGCTCGTGTCACTGCTCCTGTTTAGGGGTATCGAGGGCGGGTAAATCAAAGGTTATAAAATTACGCCTAATTGTTGATTTTACCCAAGGTTCCCTGTATCAATTACTATACCCGGATGAAATTACTGTCAATATTTCAGGTTTCCCTGTTATTTATACGACATTATAACACCCAAGGCTGCTATATGTGACGCTTTTCCCTTCACATTGTTTACCAGGGAGCCTTATTATCAGGGATTCAGGCAAGTCTCACCAGCCCAAAAAGCCCGGCCCATCAAGGGGGCTTCCTATTTCTTCCGCCAAATTCTTTTCGTATGTTATGCAAAAGAAGCTGCTATTTACCATGTGCGGAAGATATACCTTTACTCAAACGCCCGATGCAGAAATGGTGATCCCTCCCGAGATAGAGGGACAATCCTGGCAAGCCAGTTACAATATCGCCCCCAGCCAGTATGCGCCGATTATTCCCATGGAAGACCCAAAGCGCATCCACCTGGCTAAATGGGGCCTGCTGCCTTCCTGGGCAAAGGATCCCAAGATTGCTTACAAAATGATCAATGCAAGGGGGGAGACGGCACATGAAAAACCGGCCTTCCGCCAGTCCTTTTCCCGGAGTAGATGTCTTGTCCTGGCCGATAGTTTTTATGAGTGGCAAAAATCTGCCAAAGGCAAGCAGCCCTATCGCATCATGCTAGCCAATGAGCAGCCCTTCTATCTGGCCGGCTTGTCGGCCTATTGGGCTCATCCTGAAGGTTATACCCTGCATACCTTTACCATCATCACCACTACCCCCAATGAGCTGATGGAACCCCTGCATAACCGCATGCCGGTCATTCTTCCCAAGACCCAGGCCTTCCAATGGTTACAACCCACCACTCCCCAAGCCTCCCTGAAAGAAATGCTCCTGCCCTTTCCCAGCGAGGAAATGAAGGCCTATCCCGTGGGCGCAGCCGTAGGGAATGTGCGCAACAATTCGCCGGAGTTAATTGAAGAAATCAAACCAGAGGCTTAGAAGGCTGATTATCAGGAGAAAGTTTTTCCGTTTTTGAAGATTCGACAGTCCAATGATTTCGAATTTTTCAAATTTTCCGAATTGGATAAATCCTTTACAAAAAGTTCATCTGCTTCCTTAGGGGCTTGCGAACCTGTTTCGTATTTTATCAACGGAATAAGGAAATATACTCAAGCTATCTAATAGGGAAATAACCTCAAGCAATCGAATAGGGAATCAAACACAAACCATTTTAAAATGAAGCATTTTTACGCCTTCCTCCTTAGTGTAGCCTGGCTACTCCCCACTACGCTATGGGCTCAATCAGCGGGAGATGTCATCGTAACTGAGATCATGTACGATCCATCTGCGGTTAGCGATGCCAACGGAGAATTTTTCGAACTGTATAACACCACGGGGGCTACCATTGATATTGATGGGTGGGTCATTTCGGACTTGGGGACGGAATCTCATATCATCAACAATAGTGGCGCTCTCAATATCCCGGCTGGGGGATATCTGATCCTGGGCAGAAACATCGATATCGGCACGAACGGTGGCGTATCTGTGGATTATGAATTCGGCGGTTTTACTCTGAACAATATCGATGACGAAATTATCCTTACGGCGGGGGTTACGGAAATAGACCGGGTCGAATACGATGAGACAGGTACCTTCCCCACCGGAGCCGGGCGATCCATTGAAATCTATGACTTGTCGGTAGACAATAATGATGGCACGAATTGGGGACCTTCCATCAGTCCGCTGATAGGGGTGGATTATCACACGGCCGGTCAGGAAAACTCTCTTTCCGTGGCCAGAACAGCGATTGTAATCAATGAATTTCTGGTTAATCCAGATGTGATTACTGATGCGAACGGAGAATGGATAGAGTTGCTCAATAATTCTACGATTCCCCTCGATATAGAAGACTGGACCCTTAGTGATGACGGAACCAATACCCATGACATCAGTACTTCCCTGGTCATTGAACCGGGCGCCTTTGCTGTGCTGGGGCGTAATAACGATCAGTCTGTCAATGGTGGCGTGGGCGTTGATTATCAGTACGGCTCCTTCCAACTGGACAATGGCGGGGACGAAATCGTCCTGCAAATGCCAGCGCCCATTCCTTCCTCAGAGGAAGTAGACCGGGTAGCTTATGATGGCGGAACTAATTTCCCTTCCAATGCTGGCCGTGCCCTGGAACTCTTTGACGCGAGCGCCAATAATGCCATCGGCACAAACTGGGAAGAAGGAAGCATGTTGTTGGATAACAATAACTATGGAACGCCTGGCGCGCCTAATTCTACGACCCGGGCCGCGGCTGGAGGCATCGTGATCAATGAGATCATGAAAAATCCTGATGTCGTATCAGATACGGATGGAGAGTGGTTTGAGCTAAAAGGTACCTTCAATACCAGAATAAACCTCAATGGGTGGACCATCGCAGATGATGGATCGAATTCTCACACCATCAACACTGATCTGTGGCTAGAAGTAGGTGCCTACCTGATTTTAGGGAGAAATGGGGACATCGTAGCTAATGGCGGAGTATCTGTAGACTATGATTATGCTGACAACTGGGCTTTGACGAATACAACTGATGAAGTGCGATTGCTAGGCAGGAACGATAACGAAATCGACGAGGTGAACTACGATGGCACTTTCCCCAACCCCGCTGGAGCCAGTATAGAACTCAATAGCGTATTGAACGATAACAATGTGGCCGGTAATTGGGCGGCCGCTACGGACCCTTATTCTGCAGATAATAATGGCACGCCCGGGGCGCAAAACTCCACTTTTGTCAACCTTCCAGTGGTATTGACCAGCTTCTTCGCGGAACTTAACCTGAATGATGAGGTTGAACTGAGCTGGGAGACCAGCCAGGAGATCAATAATGACTATTTCCGGATTGAAAAGCGTCAAGCCAATGGGAGCTTCCTGCCGATCGCGCAGGTAGCGGGAGCAGGCACGGTGTTCGAGCCCGTTGCTTATAGCTTCCTGGACCGCCAGACCATTTTAGGAGCAAACCAATACCGCCTGATCCAAATAGACCTGGATGGACAGGAGGAAGACCTGGGCATGGTCGAAGTATTCCGCAGAGGCGATCAGTTTGTGCTGGAAGTATTCCCGAACCCTGTAGTGGATGAGCTTACCCTACGATACCTGGCTCCCGAGGCCTCTTTGACCGGCGCTATTTATTCCCTGCAAGGGCAGTTGGTGCAGGAATTTTTCCTTCCACAAGCTGAGGCCGGGGAACAAAAACTGGACCTGAGCAAGCTGCCTTCGGGCATCTACCTGCTGAAAGTGAAGGGGTTAAGTGGAACAGAAGTACATAGGCTGCAGCTACGCTAAATCAGCTGCTTCATAGAGTTCCAAAAGAGATGTGGTCAATTGGCCACATCTCTTTATTTTTGCCACTTATTCCAAACTATGAAGGGCTGGTTCTCCGACTTATCCCGGCGCCAGGTCAGTCTCTTTTTATTAGGAGGCTGGACGGTGCTAAACTTATGGCAAGCCTGGCAATCAGAGCTATTACACGACGAAGCCTATTACTGGTTTTTCTCCCTGCATCCTGCCTGGGGATATGCTGAGCATGCCCCGATGATTTCCTGGATGATATGGCTGGGACGGCACCTTCTGGGAGGTGAAATCGGGGTCAGGTTGCTCACTGTGTTGATGAGTACGGGCACCCTCTGGCTGGTTTTTCAATGTACCGACCGACAACAACCACGCCTTTTCTGGATGATCGCCCTGTCCATGATCATCGTCCATTTTGGGGGCTTTATTGCCGCTCCTGACAGTCCTTTGATCTTTTTTACGGCCCTATACCTTTATCTTTTTAAGCGATACCTTGAGGCGGAAACCCTGCTCAATACTTTGCTGCTGGGCCTGGCGGTGGTAGGCTTGGTCTACAGTAAATATCATGGCCTGATGGTCCTGTTTTTCTGCCTTCTGGGGCATCCGGTTTTATTGAAAAAAGGTTCTTTCTGGGCCCTGGCCATCGGCTGTACCCTGCTTTATCTGCCTCATCTGTCTTTTTTGTATGGAGAAAACTTTGGGACCTTCACCTATCATCTGGTGGACAGGATTGCTACGCCCTGGGAGCCTCATTTCTTCTACGACTTTTTTCTCAACCAACTGCTCATCGCTGGACCTTTTATTGGCTTTTGGATTTTTATAGCTGTTTGGAAAATCAAGCCTGCGGACCCATTTGAACGCTGCCTGAAATTCATCATCTGGGGGGTGTTGGGTTTTTTATTTTTGCTCAGCTTCCAAACCCATATCGAAGCCAACTGGGCCGCGACGGCATATTTGCCTATCCTGATCCTGACCTATCGATACATGAAAGATTGGGAAAAAGGGCAGCTGTGGCTCCGGAGACTGTTGATCCCTTCGCTGGTCATCATCGGGGTTTTTCGTCTGTACCTGGTAGTGGATTTCTTACCCTTTGTGGCTACCATCCGGAATGAATTTCATCAATATGATACCTGGGCGGAGGAGGTGGCAGAAATCGCCGGAGACCGTCCGGTGGTTTTTCATAACAGCTATACCTATCCTTCCAAATACCGCTTTTATGCTGGCAAGGAAGGGCATGGTTTTAACGATATGAACTATCGACGGACCCAATATGATCTGTTGCCGATAGAAGAAAGCCTGCAGGGAAAAGAGGTGGTCTATATGCGAGCGGGGCAGTTGGACTGGGCGGATACCTTGCATGCAGCGGTAGGCCGCGATTTTTTGTACCGCATCGTCCCCAACTTCCGGTCTTACAACCGATTGATGCTGGAAATAACCAGTGAGGTCCCGGACAAAATGCCTGCCGGGGATAGCCTGGCCGTAGAAATGAAGCTGGTCAACGGCTATGAAACCCCAGTTGATCTGCTGGCCAACCCCCAACTGGGCCTGACCCGAGCCGTATATTGGACGCAGCGAGGCAGTTTTTCCCAGTTACAATTCTCCCACAAATTTATTACGCCCCGCATCCTCACGGATACGATGAACCTGGACTGGAAAATCGCTATGCCGACAACGCCAGGTACCTATGAGTTCATCGTAACCCTCCGTCAGGAATGGGTCAGCCCAGGGATCAAGGCCCGGCAGTACCAGATCGAAATCGAGTAAAAATCACCCGATAGGGTGAACGGGAGGCCTGTTTCAACAACTAATTTTAAGGGACAAACACACAGTATGTGATCGGTCCTGTTTTGCCTTCCGAAATTCCTAGGAGAGATGGTGTTTTACCTGGACACTTTATTTTGGGTGGCGGAGGGCCGGTCCTTTTTACCGGGCCAGCTTCCTCCGAAGACTGGCGATCGCTTCTGACCGTGAATGGACATCCAGCTTATCATAAATCCGCTTGACGTGGGTTTTGATGGTGTTGATGCTCACGTGGTGCAGCTCACAAAGCTGGCGGTTGGTTTTGCCTTCGAAGATATCCTGGAGAACGGCTACCTCTTTAGCCGTAAAATCAGTGCTTAAGAGTTGGTTGATATAGTCCACTTCCCAGTGCGGGGGCTGCCAGCGTTGGGAGAAGTTATAGAGGGCAATCTCGATGGCCGCAAACAGGTCTTTTTCCTGGAAAGGTTTGACGATATACCCCATCGGACGGGTACGTTTGGCCCGATCCAGGACGGATTGTGTGGCAAAGGAAGTGAGGAAAATAAAGGGGAGCTGATAGGTGTCTCGAATCACGGTGGCTACTGCTATCCCATCGGCTTCATCCCCCAAATGAATATCCAATAAAACCAGATCAGGGCGGCATTCTGGTAGCAGGGCAAGGGCTTCTTTGGCATCATAGGCCACTCCCGCCAGGCTATAATCCATGGCCTTCAGGCATTCCTGAATATCTTGCGAGATGAAAATGTCGTCCTCAACGACAAGGATGCGAATTCCGTCCATGGTGGCCTGGGTAGGTCCACCAAAGGTAACTTTTTTTCAGCAAGCGAAAGAAGGGCTTAGAGACCCTGAATGTCTTTTTGGGGAATAAAGCCGACTACCTCTCCCACCTTGATGCCTTCCAGGCGGATTTTTACCCAACCATCGGTGGCGGCTTCTACCACTTCTACCTTTACGCCCTCATGCAGCACCAGGAGATTGGTTTCTCCGTTAGGGGCATTTTTCACGTAGGTGTTCTGGGCAAAAATGATGCCTTCCTGGGCATCAGCGGCTTGGGTTCGCTTAGAGAGACTGATCAATAAGGCCGATACGGACAGGCTGAGTAAGACCAGGCCAGAGAAAAAGCCTATCCGCTTCCAGAGTGGGCTCTGACTAAATAAAAACAAACTTCCTCCGCCCAGGGCTATCCACAGTAAAATGAGCGCCAGGGTGGCCCAGTTACTTTCGGTCAGGCGATAGTAGGTCTTTTTTATCCAGGAAAGAAAGAGGAGTTCCGGCATGGGGTCAATGTTATCCATCACCCGCTGGTTGGCTTGCTTGAGGTTGACGCGGGCATCCGCATGACCGGGTTCCAGTTGAAGGGCTTTTTCGTAGTGAAAAATAGAAGGCGCTACCTGTTTGGCCTTGAAATGGGCATTGCCGAGGTTGTAATGTAGGTCAGCGGCTTCATATCCCAGGCTGAGGATGGAATCATACAGCTGGATGGCCTGAGGGAAAGCACCTTGCTCATAGGCCTGGTTGGCCTTTTGCCATAAAAAGGAGGCTTCTCCTTCATCTGCTTGAAGGGGGAGCCAGAGGAAGGCTAAACTCAGGCAAAGTCCTATGAAACGCCAGATTCTCATGTACTCAGATCTTTTTCCATGCTTGAAATGAGGGCTGCTCCCTCATCATAGGTAGCCTGCATGCCGCCAGCCACTGCTGAGGGCGCATACAAGGCCATTTCACAATTATCTATCCACTGGGTCAGCCGATCGATATAAGCCGCCTCTACGCCTCGCTGACTGAGCTGGTCCCGGACCAGTTCCCGGGAAAGCTCGGATTTTCCGAGGCTTAGTTTGTCAGAGATATAGTTCCAGACAGCTTTGACCACTTCATCATAAAAGGCGCGTTCATCCCCGCTTTCGATATGTTTACGTGCCTGCGAGAGGCGCTTTTTCACCACTTTATTGGCTTTGCGGCTCCGGGTGCCCGCCACATCCATGGCAGCCTGGGCCTGCCGGTTCTTGCCGACCAGAAGACCAATAAAGGCGAGGAAGGGCAGCACATATAGCAGGGCAAAAGGCACGGACCGTCCAAAGGACTGGCCTTTTTCCTGAAAATCCACCTCATCCCTAATAATGTGGCGAATGTCCTCCCCCAAGATGGTGAGATCATTTTTGACCACCGGACCTGGGCCACTGGCTACGATTTGAGCTTCTCCGCCTACGCTTAGGCTCATGGGCTCACTGGCTAGTTCGTAATATCTTTTTTTGTCGGCATCAAAGTAAGCAAACTGGATGGCCGGAATCTCGTAGGTTCCTGGATTGCGCGGAATGATGGGGTAGGTAAAGGTCCTTTTCCCACTCAATTTCCCTCCTGACTTAGATACATTATTGCTCACCTGAGGCTCATAAACTTCCAGGTCTGGCGGGAGCACCAGCTTGGGTTCCGGAATCTTGGATAGGTTGCCTTTTCCGCTGTAAACCAATTTAAGGGTTACTGCCTCCCCGGCATCCGTCTCGTTTTTGTCCAGACTTACGTCCAGGTCAAAATCACCTACCATACCGGTAAAGGAAGCGGGTTTCTTCTCAACGGGCAATGATTTGACATCAATGGTGATGGGACTATTGGCCGTGAGGAATTCATAATTTTCATAGCGATTGCCTCGCTCGAAAAAGTCCTCAAACGCCGAGAAGGGATCGCGCGGATTACTTTTCCTTTGAGGTTGTTCCTTGAGAAGCTGCACAATCATGGCCACACTCAGAGGTTCGATCCTGAGTTTCCCGGCTTTTTGCGGGATGAGGATATCCTGTTTCAGGGTACTCACATAGTACTGCTGCCCCTTGTAGACCTCCAGGCTCGGCTGGGAGCGGGCACTGAGTTTTACGTTTTCTGCCCAAAATCCCTGGTAGCTAGGCGCTTCTTCCAGGGTAAGGTTTCCGATCCGGTTGGCTAGCTCCGGCCGCATGTAGAAGCGATAGGTAATGGCAAACTGCTCTCCTTTATACACTTTGGAGGAGGTAACCAGGGGGCGGATAAAAATATAAGAACGCAGTTCTTTGTCCAGGTCCCGGCGTCTTTGAGCAGCGCTTTCTTCAGCTGCTTTGGCCTGGGCTGATTTGGGAATGATATTAAGCTCCAAGGGGTTGGTCCGCAGGGTTTCTCCGTTCACTTTGACGGAGGCCGGACCGATCTCCACGGTACCTTCCTTTTTGGGTACCAGCACAAAAGAATAGGAGAGGTGCACCACCTGGGTGACCTGTCCATTGACGCTGCTAATGCTGGTTTCCTGAGAGGTGCTGGGCCCATATAACTTATCAAAAGCACTCAGGTCCGGGAAGGTAACATCCTGACTCTGGGCGTTTTGTAAGCGGAAAGTAAGCTGGAATCGCTCTCCGACGGCCAGGGTGTTTTTGCTCACCTGAGCCGTGAATTGCTGGGCCAACATACCTGAGCTCCCTCCCAGAAGGGAGAAAACAAGAAAGATATAATGGATGCGTTTGATCATGCTTGAGATCGCTGGATGTATTTCATGGCTACATTGGCCAGTTCTTCGGCCGCCTGCTGCAGCTTTTGACGTCGCATCTCTAGTTCCCCTGCTCCCTGCGTATCTACGAGAGAGAGCCAATAGTGGGTTTGGCGGGTCTCTTTGACGCTGGCCGTCATTTTTTGTACAAATTCATTCCTGTTTCTGGTCTGCTCCGCATCAATGATGAGGGCCCCAATATTTCCGGAAGAACGAATGAGAGATTTAAGGTCTTCTACATTGGAGACAGTCATGGGCAGCACTTTACCAAAATCCCGGATGGCTTTGGCAAATTGAACTGCGTGTCCTGAGAGCGAGTTGTTTCCGTTTTCGTTAGCCATAAGATGTTTTTGCTACATAAAGGGTCTTCTCAGAAAAGATACGGGCTCGTACAGGCTGCTACCAATCTTTTTCGACCTTCACCTTTTTTACTCTAGCTTTTCGTTTCTGTAATTTTTCCTGGATCTGTTCTTCGTTGTGCTTTAACATTTCCAAAATGCGTTCCGCTTCTTCTTTAGAAAGGGCTTGCGGCTGACTTTGGGCATTTTGGGGCTTTTGCTGATTCTGCTGTTGCTGATCCTGATTCTGCTGCTGTTGTTGCTGGTCTTGCTGCTGCTGCTGATCCTGATTTTGGTTTTGCTGTTGCTGTTGCTGGTCCTGTTGATCTTGTTGGTCCTCCTGATCTTGTTGATCCTGGTTTTGTTGTTGCTGCTGCTGCTGTTGCTGTTGCAGTTTTTTCAGGGCGTAGGTCAGGTTGTATTTGGTATCCCGATCTTTAGGATTAAGTCTTAGGGCATTTTTATAGGCTTCCACACTTTGCTGGTACAATTGCATGGGGGAAGGAGGCTCTTCTCCTTGTGCCTGTCCGCCGGCTGCTTGTGGCATTTGTTGAGGAGCGGGATTCTGTTCCGTTTTTTCTCCCCAGGCCAGGAGGGCATTGCCGAGGTTATGGAAAGCCTGCGCTTTGGCAGCGGTCTCCTCGCTTTTTTCTGCAGCCTGATTAAACACCTGGGAGGCTAGCTGAAATTGCCCGTTTTGGTATAAGACGTCGCCCATGTTGTAAAGGCTGCGGGGGTTTTCCGGATCCCGCAACATGGCCTGGGCATACTGGCTACCCGCTTCTTCGTATTTTTCTTCCTGATAGGCTTCATTGCCTTCCCTAACAAAAGCATCGGAGCTTTTGAAAATCCCCTGTGCCTGGAGGGCAGGCCCAGAGAGCAGGAAACAGATCAGGACGCGTGTCAATGTTTGTTGCATACTTATGATTTGAAGATAGACCAGTCAGAAAATTTGAGGTTCCTCCTTTCAGACAGGAAGTATTCCAGGACCAAAAACAAGAGGGCCAATCCCAGAAAAATCTGAAACTGATCTTCATAATCCGTGTAGACCTTGGTATCGTATTCTTGTTGCTCCAGTTGGTTGAGCGCGCGATTGATAGACTTGGCGGTTTGCAGGCCTTGCGTCAATCGGAAATAATCTCCACTCCCAGCTGCGGCTACTTGTTTCAACATATCCTCATCCATGCGGGTAGATACGATGCTGCCTTCCCGGTTGCGCTTCCAATCCAGCTGGCGGCCATCTTTATACACAGGGATAGGGGAACCTTTTCGGGGATTTCCTACGCCTACGGTAAAGATAGCGGTACCGGATTCCATGGCCTCTTTGGCCGCTTCCAGGGCGTCTCCTTCATGGTTTTCGCCATCTGAAATGATCACCACGGCTTTATACTGGGTCTGGTCTTCGGCAAAGGAGCGATTAGCGATGCGGATAGCTTCTCCAATGGCGGTTCCTTGTCGGGGCACCATGTCGGGATTGACCGATCGCAGCAGGGTTTGCGCCGCTGCATAATCCCCGGTAATCGGCACCTGCAGATAGGCATTTCCCGCAAAAATGATCAGCCCGATTTTGTCTCCTTTCAGATCGTCAATCAGGTCGCGAATCATGAGCTTGGCCCGGGCCAGGCGGTTGGGTTTCTCATCCTCACAGAGCATGGAATTAGATACATCCAGCGCTACCATCAGGTCGATGCCTTTCTGCGTAACGGTCTCATAGCTTTGGCCTAATTGGGGATTGGCCAGGGCTACCACCATGGAAACATAAGCCAGACAGATGAGGATGAACTTGAGCTGGTGCTTAAAGGTGGCTTTTTCCGGGCTGAGTCGCGCAATCAGGCTGCCTTCCCCCATTTTTTGCAACGCCCTTTTTCTCCCTACCATATAGGCAAGAAAAAGCAGCAGTAAGGGGATTAAGCCAAACAGCAGATAAAAAGCCTCAGGATGTTGATATTGAACCATGAATTATTAAGCGCTTCAGAAGACCAGGGGCCTAAGGAATTGTTCTGACTAATGTGTATCGTAAAATCCACTCAAAAAGTAGGAGGATGCCGGCCAGGAGGAGAAACCAATGGAACTCTTCCTGATAGCGCGTGATGCGGGTTACTTCCATCCGCGTCTTCTCCATTCTGTCGATCTCTTCATATACTTTTCCCAGGGCTTCGGTATTGCTGGCCCGAAAGTACTGGCCTCCGGTGCGCTGGGCGATGTTTCCCAAGAGTTCTTCGTCCAGTTCCACATCCATCTGGGTGCGGACGGTCCGACCAAAGCGGTCCCGCTGCAAGATGGGGGCTCGGCCATTAGAACCGACGCCTACGGTGTACACCCTTACCCCAAACTGCACGGCTGTTTCGGTAGCGGTTAGGGGATCGATCTGACCCTGATTGTTGACACCATCGGTGAGCAAAATGACCACTTTACTTTTGGCATCTGATTCCTTCAGCCTCAGTACGGCGTTGGCCAGGCCCATGCCAATGGCGGTACCATCCTCGATTAAGCCTTGCTTGATGTCTCTCAAGAGAGTCAGATACATGGCGTGATCGGTAGTCAGCGGGCATTGGGTAAAACTTTCTCCGGCGAAAACCACCAGTCCCAGGCGATCATGCTCCCGGGCACCCACAAAATCAGCGGCTTTTCGCTTGGCGGCTTCCAGGCGGTTGGGGTTAAAGTCCAGGGCATTCATGCTCCCGGAAATATCCAGGGCAATCACAATGTCAATCCCCTCCGTCTGCACATTTTCTTCTCGCATGCTGGTCTGCGGTCTGGCCAGGGCCAGAATCAGCAGGCCAACCGCCAGCACTCGTAGGGCAAAAAGATATTTCTTGATATAACCACGAATGGGGGTGAGATTCTGAGAAACCCCCTGAAGATTCGGTAATTGAAGGGTAGGGTAGAGGGTGCGGTAGCGGGCGATCTGCCAGAGAATAAATAAGATCGGCAGTACCAGCAGGGTCAATACCCAGGGATTGGCAAAGGTAATATCACGTAAAAAGTCCATCATGCCTCCTGGTTTTTAAGGGCGGCAGCAGCAGCGGCCTTTTCTTCTTCGGCTTTTCTTTTGGCTTCGCGAATAAATCCGCGTGCCGTTTCCATGGCTTCCAGGTTCTCTTTGTCCCCTGGTTGGTATTTGGCAAACTTGGCCAGGTCAGCCCGGGCCATCAGCTCGCCTACTTCTTCCATAAGTTTGGAAGAGAAATTTCGTTCGCGTAAGGCTTTGAGGGTTTGATCGGTAACCGACTCCAGGGCGGGAATCTTGAATTCCACTTCCATATAAGCCCGGAGAATATCCGTCAGGTGATCATAATAGCCTTTGATATCGCCTTTTTGCCAGCGTTTTTGTTGTTCCAGCTTGGAAAGCCTGCGCATGGCACGCTCATGGGCGGGCAGACGCGGCTTGCGGGTAATCACCGGCAACTTGCCTTCCAGGGCCGGGCGGTTCCGAATCCCCCAGAATAAAAATCCGCCAATGAGCAGCAAACTCCCCCCCAATAGGTAGAAAGGCCAGTATTCCTTCCAACTGGCCGGAGCATCCATGATGTCCTTGATGGGCTTGTAAGCACTTTCGTCATCCAGGGCAATGGAGTCTACAGAAACAAATACAGGACGGGAAAAGCTGATTTCAGAACTTCCGGTCTGATCGAGATAGCTAAAAGGCAGGCGGGGTACCACATGGTCTCCCGGTTCGAAATGGATCAGGGTCAGAATTCTTTTCTGAATAAGGCTGCTGCCTTCCTGGCTGCTATCGATGGGACTTTGGGCCAGGACTTCCCAACTGCCAAGGGTGTCCTTAAGGGTGGGCCAGATGACCGCGGTAGCGGCCGGGCTTTTTACCTGAAGGCTTAGCCCCAGGTGGTCGCCAATCTCGATTTGCTCGGCATCAACGCCCACCAGGACAGAGACTTGCTGTCCCTGTACAGTAAGGCCTGTGCTGGTGATCACCAGCATCCAGCAAACAAGGAATTTTGTAACGGCAATACCTTTCATCTCTCTTAGCCTTGCAAATATATCGGGAAATCGCCCTTGGTGGGTGTTAATGAAGTGTTAAAGTTTGGCTAAAATCTGCGCTTTTATCGTCTTTTCTCTCTACGGCTAAAGAGATTGAGAAGGGCTTGAATGTAGGAGGCTTTGATATTGATGCTGGTAAAATCCGCACCAGAACGCAGAAAAGTTTCCCGGGTTTTACGGAGGTTTTCCTGGTACCATTTGGCATAATTGTCGCGGGTCTTTTTGTCCGCCGTATCCAACCAGGCGATTTGACCAGACTCTGCATCTTTTACCCGCATAAGGCCCATGTTGGGGAGGCTTACTTCCCGGTCATCGAAAACATGCAGTCCTACTACATCATGTCTGCGCCGGGCGATGCTCAGGGCGTCCTGGTAGTTGTCCCCAGTGTTCATGAAGTCAGAAAGGATAAATACAATGCTTCGCTTCTTGAGCAGGTTGGTCAGGTTGCGCAATACTTCTGCCAGATCGGTGCCCTGACTGGTCCGAGTGGGCTCCAGGAGTTCACGGATGATGCGCAGGATATGGTTTCGGCCTTTTTTCGGCGGGATGAAAGACTCGATTTTGTCCGTAAAAAAAATCGCTCCCACTTTATCATTATTGTTCACTGCGGCAAAGGCCAGGACAGCCGCAATTTCAGCCATGCGGTCTTGTTTCATCTGCGCTTCCTTATCCTGGTTGAGCTGGGTGCCAAACAAGGTAGAGGAACTGATGTCGATCAGGAGCATGACGGTGATTTCGCGTTCCTCTTCAAAGACTTTGACATGAGGCGCACGGGTCCGGGCCGTTACATTCCAGTCGATATTTCGCACATCATCTCCATAGGCATAGGCGCGGACTTCGGAAAAGGACATGCCCCGACCTTTGAAGGCGGAGTGATATCCTCCGGAGAAAATCTGATCAGATTTATCCCGGGTTTTGATTTCGATCTTTCTGACTTTCTTGAGTAGCTCGGTGGTACGATCGGTAGACGGCTTGGACATGTCTCAACGGAACTTTTCGGCACACAGGCAGCAGAGGGGATTCATGGCCCGCAATATAGAGCGGGCACCCCAATTCCGAAAATTTTCCCTTCGAAATAAGTGTTAAAAGAATCTTAAAGTTTGGAAAGCTCAGGCTGAGGGAAACGCATCATGAATTCATTGAGGTTGGTTTCCCGGGGCAAAGCGAGCTTTTTGCGGAGGCGATATCGACTGATTTCTACCCCTCTCACAGAGATGTTCATCAGCTGAGCGATTTCCTTGGTGGAAAGGTTCATTTTCAGATAAGCACAGAGCCGCTGGTCCTTGGAAGTAAGGCCGGGGTACACTTCCCGAAGATTTTGGAGAAAATGACCGTGAACCTGGTCGAAGTGATATTCAAACTGTTTCCAGTTTTTGTCCAGGCGGATGTCATCTTCAATCATGCGGGTGATCTGTCGTACTTTCTGGCGGATGTCCGGTTGGCTGTCAAAAGGCGGCTTTTCCAGCTGCTGTTTGATTTTTAACAAAATCTCGCCTTTCTGCACCAGGTGCATGGTAGAAGAAGCCAGTTCCTGGTTTTTGTGAATGACCTCTGCCTGAAGTTTCTCATTTCGTAAGCGAATGATTTCCGCCTCGGAGCGTTGAACTTCTTCTTTAAATTCCTGTTGCTTGCGTTGCAGCGCTTTTTCCTGTTTGAGGCGTATGGCTTCTGTCCGTAGCCTGAGTCGGTAGCCATTCAGCCAGATAAGTCCCAAAGCCATGCCGATGATCAGCAGGAAAAAAAAGGTTCTGGCCAGGGAGGTTTGGTACCAGGGCGGGAGAATTTGAAAAGAGAAGGAGGCGATCTCGCTTTCCAGGCTGTAGATATTGCGGGCCTTGACCTGAAAGGTATAGAGCCCCGGCTCCAGGTTGGTGTACTCTTTCTCGGTTTTATGGGTCCATGCGGACCAGGCTTTGTCCTGACCGGAAAGGAAATACTGGTACTTTATTTCATTGATTCCTTCATAAAAAGCTGCGGAATAGGAGAATCGAAAACTATTGGCGGTAGCAGGGAACTCATACCGGCCTTGATCCTGACCATCTGCCAGGGAGGCGATAGCGATGTTTCCCCCAAAAATCAAGGAATCATTTTCTCCTGTCAGTTCTACCTTCCTGACGTACACTGGCAGCAGAGAGGGGCTTTCGGTTGCCTTTTGAGGGTTGTATAGGATGAAACCATTGTCGGTGCCAATGAAGACGTGCTTCTGATCAGGTGAATAAATATGTTCGAAGCCTTTGACCAGTTGATTTTGTAGCAGGTTAAAAGGGAGTTTCTCTACCTGTTTTTGGACGGTTTGATCTCTGATTTTTAGGATGCCAAATTCCTCTTCCGTGGCATACCAGATAGTGCCCGTCTCATCCTCGATCAGTCGATGAATGTAGGTATCCAGGCCGAATAAGGAACGGAAGCCTTCATGGATCACAAAAGATTTGCCTGCTTCATCAAATTCATAAATTCCTTTTTCGGTCGTAAATAAAATCCTGCCTTTGATTTTAGCCACATTGATGGAGAGGTCCGAAGGGAGTCCATGGGCCGAATTAAAGGTGTCAATCCGGCTGATTTGTCGGGCCGCCAGGTCTAGATGCAAGCGATAGACGCCAAGGTAAGGATGAGAAACCCAAAGATGGCCTGCGCCGTCCTCTTCCATCACGCGGGAAGATTCGGTAAATCCGGGTAATCTACCCGCCATCTGCCACCGGCCCTCTTTTTTCTCATACAGCCATAAGCCTTCATAACTACCTTCCACGGCAAATCCAGGATGCTGTTCCAGGGCCATGAGTTTCCAGGCTCCCTCATGCGCATCCATACCAGCGAGCCGGTTGTTTTGCAGGGTGTGAGGACCAGCATGTCGTCCGACGATGAGTTCTCCTTCTACTTCCTGAAGGGACCAACTGGGGCCTTTACTTTCGGGAAGCAGCGTGAATTGGAGGGGAAAGACGGTGGTAGGAGGACCGTTCCATTTTCGATAAAAAATGCCCTGATTGGTGGCCAGATAGAGTTTGTCTTCAAAAACAATAGAGCCATAACCTGCCCCAAAAACCCCCATCACAGAGTTGATCCAGGAAAAAGGGGAGCTAAATTCGACGTAGGAAATGCCATTTTCCATCCCCAGCCAAAGGTTGCGGCTCCGATCTTGATGAACACTCAAGATGGAATTGTTTTGCAAGCCGTTTTGCCGATGGAGGTTGATGATGGGTTGACCGTTTTGGTCGGTAATCAGGAGCCCGTGATGGGAGGTTCCGATGGCGAGCTGACCTTGTTCCAACTCAAGCAAACAATAAATACGGTTTTCTTGCAAGAAATCCTGGAGGACGGGTGCCCAGGCTTCGATTTTTCCATTGCGACAGGTGTAAATACCTTGCTCGTAGGTGGCAACTAACAACTGATTTTCGCCGATGGCAAGGATGCCTTTTACCATCATATTCGCGAAAAAATCTCCCCCAGGTAACAAACGGAGCTTGCCATCTTCCCAGATTTTCAACCCGCTGCCATATTCGGCTACGAGGAGGCTGTTTCCGGTATAATGCAGACCATTATAGTGCTGAGGGGTTTGGAGGACATTAATTTGATCCTCCTTGTGGTGGAAGATAAATTTCCGGCAGCCGTAAAAGGTTCCCATAGGCGTGTGGAAAATATCCCACACATCCTCAAAGTTGCGATAGTCGGCAGGGATTTGATCTACCAGGGAGTTATAGGAAAGGATGCCTCTTTCTCCGGGTTCAAAATACCCCAGCTCGTATTGACCTCCCACCCAAATCCGACCCAGGGTATCGTGGGTCAGCGATCGGACGATGGATTGATTGGGCAAAGGGTAGGTCTGCCAGTTGGTCCCATCAAACTCCAGCAGGCCTGCGTTATTTCCAAAGTACATCAAGCCCCGATGGTCTTCTACTACTTCCCAGTTCTGGGTTTCAGCCTTATAATCCTGCTTATTGTAATTAACGATAGGAGGCAGGCCCATTTGGTTTTCCTGGGCCTGCCCATATCCTAAGCTAAGCATGAAGATCAGTAGTAGCGTCCTTCGGAGCTGCATGAGATATTATCGCTTTACATAGAAAGGAATGTTTGCCGTTGCTACATTGCCATTACCGTCTTTGGCGTAAACAAAAAAGCGGTAAGCACCGGGTTTGGTAGGCGCTTTGAACATCAGCGTTCCGGTATCCTTAATTTTGAGCCACTTTTCGTCAGCCGAAACAATATCTTTGGTGTTTTTGTCATAGCGGATTTTCACCGGATCAGGCGATTTCTCTGCATCACCCCCACTACCGGTCAGCCCAAATTCTGATTCAAGGATTTGCCAATGGTAGGTCATCTCATCATTATCAGGATCTTTTACATCTGCTACGATGGTATAAGGCTTCCCTGGTTTAATGTAGACACTTTCGTAGGCATTTTTATTGTCAATCTTCAGGGAATAGATATGAGGAGAGCGATTGTTGGGGTATCTGCCGGTCCACAGGTACTCCAAATTGTCCATTACCTCAGTTTCTTCGCCGGTATTTAGGAATACGCCGTACCAGGTGGGCGTGGTTTCCTGTTTTTGTCCCCACTGGAACACATAAGAACCCACACACATTTCAGGATCGTTGGCGATGCCTTTCTGGTAGCGCTCCTTGTATTTGTCAGCCTTGACGCTGCTGGTTTGCTCAATCGGAGCTCCCCATTCGGTGGTTGGGACCTCCCAGTGGCCATTGGGTCCCCATTCGGTGATCATATAAGGACCATCCCATCCGTAGCTTCTGATCTCTTTGTCAATGCCGATCAAGCCCCCGTAGGTATTGATGCCATATACATCAATATGAGGCGCTCTTTCCTTGATCAACTGCACTTCCGCTACGTCAATGCCCGCGGTTACCGTCATGGTAGGATGATTGGGATCTTCCTCGTGGATCATTTTCGCGATATCATTGATGGCATTCCAAACCTTATAATCTGAGTACATCAAATCGTTCTCATTACCGATTCCCCACATCAGAATAGCCGGGTGGTCTTTATAGGTCTGTACGATATTTTTGAAATTTTCGAATTGGGCCTTTACCGCTTTGCCATCATCATAGTCGAATCCCTGACGTTCCTGTCCGACCCATAGTCCGAACAAGACGGACAACCCGAGTTCATGCGCTTCATCCAGAATTTGGGAAGCATCTGCGGCAGCCCAGGTGCGGACCGAATTGGCGCCGTATGCTTTGGCCTTGTCCATGTAGACCTGGCCACCTACGCCTCTAACGTAATAGGGCTTCCCATCCCGGAGGATTTGCCAGCTAGTACCGTTTTTGCGGATTTCAACTTTGATGGGCCCTTGAGGGGCTTGAGCCTGGGTAGTAGCATACCCCATCATAATGAATACACAGCTAAGTAGTAGATATCTCATGAGAAGATTATTAATTCGAAAAATAGGAATAAATATTCAATTAAGTAAATCAAAAGTGAGCAATTAGAATTTTCTAATATGTAAACAAAAAATAGCCTATATGGTTTCTAAAGGCAAGTAAATATGAGGATGATGTAGTCATGATGTAATAAAAAATCACTGCTGATGCAATGGTGATGTAGTGTATTATTTCGCATTGGATTCTACACCTTCTACCTTACAGACTGGTTACATACTGGCGTAACTTACCTCTAGTTGTTATGCGATTACTACTGCTTTTAAAGGTTACATTATGCCTGGTTCTGCTGAGCATTTCTGCTCCGCTACTCGGGCAAAATGACAACGACATTTCCCTTCCGGATGGCTATCTCAGCCCCAGGGGAGATTCCGTCCTTCGAGAGGTCCCTCTCAAAAAACTAAGTGTTACAGGTTATTACCGCTTTTTCGGCTATGGCCGGGATATGTCGGAGCCTTATCCGAATCTAGCTCCTTACGAGCGATCCATCGGGGTAGGAGACGGCTATCGGGAACCGATGTTATCCATGTTTGTGAGTGGTCGACCCAATGGCAAGTCTAGCTTTGCCACTGAATTATTTGTCTTCACGCCTTATAATGACGGGACGACAGAAGGCAATGTGCTTACCATGAACCTGGGGCTAAATTTCTACGGTAACTTCCGGACGAAATTTGGCAAGTTTGGCGTAAGGGCTGGCGGTATTCACTGGTACGCGATGAGCCCTTTTACCATGGGCATCTTCCAGGTGATCGACCGCTTCAGCATTTTTGACCGGACTCCCTGGGAAGGGGTAAATGGAACGGAGAAGTACCAAAGCTACTTTGAGACCGGCGCGATTAGCCGGGACGTTCGGTGGAATAACCGAGCCTTCCAAGGCCTGATTGTAGAAGGGGGTTCCCTTCCAGGCCGTTTATCCTTTGCTTTTCTGTTCGGAAAATCTCAGGTGAATGGGGGCTTACTCAATGGTCAAACCGATCCACTGGCCACCATCGTTAATCCGGGCGTAGCAGGGAATGTCCCTACCTATGCGGGCTTTGCCGGGTTGAACCGCTTCGTCCCCAGTTCTATGACAGGCTTCCGCTTGAAGAAGGACTTTGGCAACAATTTCATAGCGTATAACACGCTCTACAATCGCCAGCGGATTTCCCCAACCCGATTGGCCAATGACAGCCTACCCTTTCCGGTGCAAACCTATGCCTTGCATACCCTGCAATTCCTGTTTCAACCAGCCAAACTCCATATTAGTGGAGAGATTGGGGTAGGGAACTATGCCTTACCGGGAGAGGAAAAGCGCTATGGAGAGGTCGGCATGGTGAAAATCGGGATTCCTAAAGACTACACCTTCCTGCCCTTAGATGTGCAACTCTACCAAATCGGCAAGAATTTCTATAACGATAATGGGGAGATTCAAACCTTCTCAAATCCTGAAATCCAGCAAGCCACCACGGGACCGAATCAGGTGGGCCAGCCCTCGGCCGGCGGCGTCCTGACCCAGGTTGGACAGTTGGTGCATAACCGGCGGGGGATCAACCTGAATACGGAAGCGAGGTTAGGCCCACTCGGCATAAACCTTGGTTGGGGCATCGCCCGGGAACTTGATACCCTGAGCAACCAGCTTTCTTTTGTCCACCGGATCAATGGTCTGGCTCTTTCACGGATTTACAACCCTTTCCCGGCGGGTGCCACCGGACCTACCATCGTAGGCCCTTACGGTCGGGTTACGACTTTCTTCCGGGGAGCCTTTGAAACCGTGCCCCTTACCGATGTGGATCCTCAAACCCTGGCCCCGCTGACCATAAAGAATTTCCAGTCATTTGATGTTCAGGGTAAATTTCACACAGAATTATTTAAGCGTCCCCTATACCTCTTCTACTTAGGTTCCTGGATGGGAGCCTCTCCTGATGTGCGATTTTTCCCAACCTACAGAGAAGATGCCTACCTGCAGGCTACCTACCACGAACTTGATCTGTATTACGAACTCTTTCCTGGATTTATCCTGGCTGGATATGGCGGATTGGAATATGTCAAAGGTGGGTTAAATACCGAATGGGGAGATTCCGGCACCTTGCAGCCACGCAATCAATTTGGTCGGGCCATTGCCTTTGGTTTCGATTGGACCGTGGCAAAAAATGCGGCTTTCTACGTACGGCAGCGCTATATGTCTTTTGAGGACAGAAGCTTTGTCCTTGACCGATATAATGGATACGAAACTACTGTTGAATTAAAAGTTTTCTTCTAAAGAACTATACATGAAAAGGTCTCACTACTACCTAAAAACAGGGCTCGCCCTTTTCCTCCTATGGGGAATGAGTGGGTCGAGTGTATGGAGTCAGACGGAATTACCCAAAAACGTCCGTATAAACGGTCTGGGCCGTACACTGATCCAAAGTACCAACCTTGGTGGCACATTGGCTGAAACTGACACGACTACCGCTACCGATCTGCTGGATGGCGAGTTTCTGCTTGACCTCCAGGTCAATGCCTCCCCCAATGAGCAAACGGAGGTGCAAAGTATAATCCGTTTGAGAAATGAATTCGGCGGATTCTTCGGTTCCGGAATGACCGTAGAGGTGCGGGAGTTGTTTGCCCGTGGCGTGGCTGGCAATATTTTCAAGTACCACGTAGGCGACATGAATCTCAAAATGACGCCTTATACCTTATTCCAGGTCCAGCAGGAAGGTACGGTACACCAACCGGAAATCTTCAAGGCGCGCCAGGAATTGATCGACTATGAGCAATTCTACAATGGAGACGGCACCCGGCGGATGCAGGGCGCTCGCTTTGATTTGGGGCTCAGCGCCGGAGCCATCTTGCCTGAGATCAATCTGACGGGCTTTATGACCCGGATTCGGGGAACAGATTTCTTTACCCTCCCCAGCCGCTTAGTAGGTGGAGGAAGTGTGGAACTGGTGAACGACCGCTGGGGAAGCCTGACCGGAACCTACGTGAATACCTATGACGCCCTGGCGATTGGGAATTTCACCGCAGGCATCCGCAACCCTGTACAAACGATCTCTGCGAATCTGCATCTTGTTAAGAATAAAAAGCTGGCGCTGGATTTCGTGGGAGAAATGGGACAATCTTCTATTCGCGAAGTGGATATGGTAGATCCCGAAACCCCTGCTTTCACCTTTGATAAGGATGATACCTTTGGAGACGGAGCCCTTGCTTTGAGCCTTGTGCCCCAGCGTCTGAACATCAAACTGGGTTTCCGAAATATTGGTCCTGACTTTTTCAGCATTGGCGCTCAGAGCAAAAGAGTAGATTTTACCCGTAGTCTGGAGACCTTCAACCGCATCGGGAATCAAAAGCGCTTCCGCCAACTGAGTCTTTGGGACATCAACCGGGACAGGAGCATTTACACCTTTGGCCTGTCTGACGTGCTGATGGCCTATGACTCCCGCTTCGGGATTACCCAGCCTTATGGTCAGGCCACGCCTAACCGTCGGGGGCTCTACCTGGAAGGAGACTTCTTCACCAGTGATAGCTCCCTGAACGTGGGGGCCCAAGTGATGCGGATGAGCGAAATTCGGGGACAGGGAACCTTTGAACTAAAGGCCTTCAACCTGGCTCGACTCTGGTCTGATATCCACATCCACAAATGGATCAATCGGGAAGAAGCTATTACCCTGACCTTGGGACTGCAATATGAGCAGGCTTCAAGAGGCGGTAATGATATCCAGCAAATTGACCTCACTAATGTCCTGTTGGAGACCGGTCTGCAATTTGAACTGATTGAGAGCCTGGACCTCTTGGTAGGCTTGAAAAATATGACATCCAATGGCAGCGATTACCTGCCTCAAATCGTGCGTTTTAATGAAGTGCGGGACTTCCCGGCCCGATATACCGTAGATGATACAGAAAGTATGCTAGCTGCGGGCATCCGGTACCGCTTCAAAGAAGGCGTCTACCTCAATATTCAATGGGAGCGCTTCTCTGGTTCCCGAGCTTCTGATGCGGCCAATGACTATGGCATTGACCAGATTTTTATCCTCTACAACATGAACTTTTAAGCCTGAGCCTGATGAAATACTTACCAATATTATCTATGCTAATGGTCATGTTGTTCATGGCCTGTAACCACCAGACGGATGAGTTTGATGGCCCGGATTTGATTGACCGTTTCGGCGAATTTGAAATCAAAGAGACCTTGACTGCGAGTGCTCCTACGGTTGACTTCTCTGCCAGTGAAAAGGTGCATTTTAACGCGCAATTCAGTAAGAGAATTGAGTGGGTACTGAAGATTACCGGTAAAAACAGCGGAGCTGTCAAACTGATTGAAGGCTTCGACAACCAATTGAACCAGGACAATTCTACCTGGGACGGTTCGACTTCTCAGCTTCCGCTTTTCCGCGCTGAACCTTGTGATGTATCTCTGATCATTCCGGAGGAAGATTCTCTGACCGTATCTATCGAGATTAATTCCGCTGGGACCAAAGTGTATAATGCCAACCTGATTACGGATTTTGAAACGGATCCGGGCAGCAGCATTTTCCTCGGAAACTTCGAATTTGATTTCTCCCCGCGTACCGGTATTCAAGATGATATCGTCGCAGCTCAGGGAGAAAAGTACTACCTCATGGAGGGTACCAATGTGGTTCTGGAGCCTAACGCTTTTGTTGGGCTGATTCGCATTTTTCCTTCCATCCAGAACCAAACTTATTTCACCGTCCCTACCACCATTCCCGAGGACCTTTACTTTAACTTCTTCCTCTGGGAAGATGGAACGCCGGGAACCATTGCAGTATTTCAGTTTTTCACTGATACCAATGACGATGGAGAGTTTACGGATGGGGTAGATAAATCCTATCAGATAGAAGGCGACATACAGATAGAAGATGGGGGATGGCGTCATGTCTTCCCTACCATGGCTCAAACAGGTATACCCGAAGCAGAAGTGGACAGAATCGTAGCCCTTCAGGTGCTATTGATCTCTATCGCTGGTTCTACGACAGAAACCCGCTTCGGATTGGATTATTTAGCATTCACCAAGGACCAGGAACTGCAACTCTAAGATCATGAATAAGCCCCTTGTAAATGTTAAAGTGAGCTTACTGCTCGCCAGCTCTCTACTCCTATTCGCCGGGTGCCTGCAGTTTCGCACCCTGGCTCTTTATGATGGGGATGCCAGGGAGCCCCAACCTCTGCCTCCGACTTCGGTGGATCAGGTGGTCTCCCCTTTATTGTTCCAGGACGATACCCTCAATATCTGGGGCATCGTATCCGATAGTTGCAAAAGTTTCGAGCTTAATCACGACGTAACCTATTCCGGAGAATCCAGTCTCCTGCTAAGTTGGAATCGTCAGGGTTGTGAGTGGATTGGTTTTGGGATGGGCTGGGATGATTATGCCGGCAAAAACCTGGAGCCATTGTTACCCTATGCCGCTTTCCAAATGTATGTCCGCACCGAAGAAGGAAAGGCCTTTGGCTTGCCCATGGTATTTACCCTGGAGGATTACAGTGGGGTCATGGCCTTTTGCTATACCGCGAACAAATACTTTGAGCGGGTAGCGATTGATGAAGAATGGCAAAAAGTGGTGGTGCCCCTCAAGTACTTCAATGACGAAGGCGAAGGCATCGATTATACGAACATCAAGCAGTTGCAAATTGAGTTTCAGCAAGCGGGCAAGGTGTTCGTGGATGAAATCACCCTGGTCCTGTATGACGAGCCGGAGTCTGTGCCCTGGATGGAAGAACCAGCCAAGCCCGATGTGACGGCTTTGCCGGTGGTGATGTTTGATGATGCCTTCATCAACGACAATGGTTGGGGATTGGTCTCCAATACTTGTCAGGTGGTAGAATACAGCTCCAACGCAAAAACCGGTTCCAAGGCTATCCATGCCAAGTGGAACAATCAACAAGACGAATGTAAGCGCCTGCCTTATTTTGGGGTGAGCTGGACCAAATGGTACCCGGTGGATATTACCCCTATAACCCAAAAGGCGAGCATTAATTTTTACCTAAAAACCACGGGCTCTCCGGAGACCCTGGACTTTCAGATATTATTCGAAGACTTCAACCGCAATACGGGCGGGGTAAGTTGGGATACCAACTGGATCAAAGGTCAGGAAAATGGCTGGCTTAAAGTCGAAATTCCGCTCTGGGCTTTCCTGGCGGGAACGACGAAAAGTTTGGCCAAAACTGCCAATGCTTCAGACGGAAGCGGAAGCGCTTCTTTTGTCCGCCAACTCGACCCTACCCAAGTCAAAACCCTGGTCTTCCGCTTGCAGCAGCAGGGGGAATTCTGGATCGATCAAATCAGTTTAGCACCAATTACTAATCCTTAAACAGCTATGATGCGAAAGATTGTAACGAGTTTATGTTGCGGTGCAGCCCTGGCCCTCGGCCTCAGCTGCCAACCAAACGAGATTATTCTGGATTCGCAGCCCTGCGAATTCCCGACAGATTTATCTGCCTATGAGTTGTCCTGGAGCGATGAGTTTGAAGGAACTGAAATTAACCGGGACATCTGGACCTTTGAAATCGGAGACGGTTGTGACCGTAACCTCTGTGGATGGGGAAACAATGAGCTTGAATGGTATACCGACCGCAAGGCCAATGCGCGCGTAAGTGAAGGTAGCCTGGTGATTCGAGCCCTTAAGGAAAGCACCCCATTCAATGGCTATGATTACACCTCTGCCCGGTTGGTAACCAAGAATAAAGCCGATTTCAAATACGGTCGCATGGATATTCGGGCCAGACTACCCAAAGGCAAAGGTTTATGGCCAGCCATTTGGATGCTCTCGTCCGAAGAAAAATACAAGACCAATTATGCTCCTTTCGCTTCCTGGCCAGCCAGTGGAGAGATTGATATTATGGAGCTGCTGGGAGATAAGCCTAATGAGGTTTTGGGAACAGTACATTATGGAGCGGATGCCTGGAAGTATAAATCTGCCTATTTTGATGGACCGGATTTTTCCGCTGACTTTCATGTGTTTACCCTGCTTTGGCGGGAAAACTGTCTGCGCTTCATGGTAGATGGGGAGCTTTACGGAGACCCGATTTCTCCTTCCACCACTTTGCCTCAGGGATATCCATTTAACGAATACTTTCATTTCATACTAAACGTCGCGGTAGGCGGCAACCTTCCCGGTAACCCTGATGCGACCACTAGCTTTCCTCAGGATATGACGGTCGATTACGTACGGGTTTACCAGGAGAAATAAGCCAAGTCTACTGGGACAATATCAACCTAACCCAAAACTATTTTTTATGAAACGCCTAGTTTTACTCTCACTGATTCTCAGTGGAGCGGTCATCTTCAGCTTTGGCCAAACCACCTGGGATGATTTTGAAAGCAACCGACGTGCCCACTATTCCTTCGTGAATGGGGTGTTCGTGCCTTATTTGGGCAACCCTGATCCGGTCGGAAATACTAGTTCGGTCGTGGCTCAGTACACGCGTAATGCTGCAGAACTATTTGATGTGTTGGTGATTGATGGAGACGCCGTCATGGAGGATCTCGCCCCCTATCTGTCTAATACCAAGCAGATGAGCATTGATGTGTGGAGTCCAGCTGCGGGCATCACCGTACAGATCACGCTGGAAGACACCTCAACAGCCGAGCCAGCGAACTTCCCGACAGGAAGACACTCTGTCTATCTGGCCACCACTACCCAGGACAGTGCCTGGGAAACGCTGACTTTTACGTTTGACAATCGACCTGATGCTGCGGTGCCTGACACCATCGTAACTCGGATCGTCCTGCTTTTTAACCCGAACACTAACACGGACGGCACCTACTTTTTTGACAACCTGATAGGGCCTGAATTTGCCGTAGACCCTTGTGCTGGCGCTACTTCTTCTGACTCTCTGTTGACTGACTTCGAGTGTGAGCAGGATGCCTTCGTTACCTTTAACCACGGGGCCAGCCTCCGACGAGTGCCTAACCCAGATCAATCTGGAATCAATACCAGCGATTTTATGGCTTCCTACATCCGGAACCCTGGAGAAGAATTTGATGTGATTGTGGGTGGATTCAGCCAGCCCATCGTATTCGGCGATACCAATGCATTCCGCATCCATGTTTGGGACGGCAATGCGCCTACTGGGGTAAGATTGGCCATCCAATATAGAGATGATGCGGGTAATACGTTGCTGGACATTTCGGACAGTGTTTCTACCACCGCGGCTTCTCAGTGGGAAGAATTGACTTTCCGCTTTGGGGACCTGAGCGATACCACTGTCAATACTTTCGTCCTATTGTTCGATCCAGGTGATTTTACCAACGACACCTATTTCTGGGACAATATGACCCTGGTTTCTGATGCCAACCTCGTAAACATTGAGGATTACCTTGAAAATGGGAATGTGCAAGTATTCCCTAACCCAAGTCAGGGACTGACGCAATTCCAGTATGACTTACGTCAGGCAGGAGAAGTGTCTATTTCTATCCATGATATTTCTGGTCGCTTAGTGGATGAAATTCGCCCTGGATTCCAAGGGGCCGGACCACAGCAGCTTAGCTGGGAAAATCGTTCACTGGAAGCAGGGATGTACTTCTACACCTTCCAGGTAAATGAGCAGATAACGGGCGGCAAAATCGTCATTAGCCGCTAGGTTTTGGTTTAATGGTGCGGACCTGAAATTTTCAGGTCCTGCACCCTTTCCTTTTTTCACACTCTACTTACTACTACGATGGCAAATCGAAACTATATCGTATTGATCGCGCTCATAGTAGCGCTGGGGGGCTTCCTGATGGGCTTTGACGCTTCCGTCATTTCGGGGGTAAATGAATTCATCGAGCCTGAATTTAACCTGACCAAATTTGAATTGGGATGGGGAGTAGCCTCTCTCACCTTAATGGCTACCCTGGCCATGCTGTTTGCCGGGCCATTGAGTGACCGGTATGGCCGCAAAAGGCTCCTCACCTACGCTGCGCTTTTGTTTGCCATTTCTGCTATCGCTTCAGCCTTAGCGCCTAACTTTTTATCCCTGGTCATCGCCCGGATGATTGGCGGGATTGGAGTAGGGGCCTCGCTGATTATTGCCCCCATGTATATTGCGGAAATCTCTCCCCCCAAAATGCGCGGGCAGATGGTTTCTTTTAACCAGCTCAACATCGTACTGGGTATTTCTGCTGCCTTTTTCTCTAACTATTTTATCCTCCAGTTAGGTCAATCGGAAGCGGAATGGGCGCTGGCCATGAAATTTGACGAATACAACTGGCGTTGGATGTTAGGCCTGGAAGCGGTTCCGGCTATTCTTTATTTCCTGGGCCTGTTTTTCGTGCCAAAAAGCCCTCGTTGGTTAGCCATGAAAGGCGAATTCGATGATGCACTGGCCATCATGAAAAGAGCGGCGGGCGTAGAACGGGCCAAAGCCGTGCTGGAAGAAGTCAGAATAAGCCTGGCTGCCAACAAAGACAAACCTAAGCAGAACCCCCTGGCGGAACTGTTTCGCCCTGCGATGCGGCTGGTCCTCACCATCGGCATCGTGGTCGCTGTTTTGCAACAGATCACCGGTATCAACTCCGTGTTCTTTTATGCGCCTATGATTTTTAAGCAGTCTGGGATCGGACAGGATGCTGCCTTCTCACAGGCCATCTATGTGGGACTGATCAACCTGGTCTTTACGGTATTAGCGATTTTGCTGATCGACAAATTTGGCCGCAAGCCTCTGCTGAGCTGGGGTGTGGGAGGAATTGCCGTCTTCATGGTGATGCTCGCCTATGGCTTTTATTCTGCGACTTACACCCTTACGCCAGACTCCCTGACGGCCTTGTCAGAAACCGTGCAGGTGGAATCCCTGGAACCGCTGGTAGGCTTTACCTATGACAGTGATGTCGAGTTTAAGGCAGCCCTGGCAGGGGCAATCGGGGCTGAAGCAGCCGGAGAACATGAATCCGATCTCATTACCGCTGCCATTACCATGAACCCAACTTTGATTCTGGTGGGGATTCTGGGATTTGTGGCCTCCTTTGCCTTCTCGATCGGGCCGGTCATGTGGGTGCTCTTTTCAGAGCTATTCCCCCAAAGTATCCGGGGTATGGCCATTTCCTTTGTAGGTCTGATCAACTCAGCGGTGAGCTTCCTGGTTCAACTTATATTTCCCTGGGAACTGGCCACCTTTGGCAGTGGCACGACCTTCCTCATATATGGGTTGTTCGCCATATTTGGGCTCATATTCATCATCGCGGTGATCCCGGAAACCAAAGGGAAATCGTTAGAGGAACTGGAGAAAATTTTGGTAAAAGAATCCTGAGCATTGCGTACCATTCTTGAGCAAACGATATGAGACATTTGAGAAAAGCCATCGCTTATACCTTTCTGGGCCTCCTGCTTGGAGGTGGGGTAGGATGTTCTACCACAACCAGCCCGGAAGAAACGGCACAAAACAAGGATGCTAACCCCACGCCGGCAATCCGTCAACTTGCTTATCAATATCAGGCTTCTTCCCAGCCTGAAGCGTGGCAGGTGCAGGCAAGTCAGGCGGGGGATAGCCTTCTATTCCACCCTGGAGGAGAAGGTTGGGCAGAATATAGCCTGGAAATCGAAGAGGCCGGCCGATATCAGGTCCAGCTTTTTGCAGAGCTAAAAGGGCAGGACCCGGCTACTTTCTGGATAGAGGATTATGTAGGGAATCCGGACGAGCGGACCTACAACATTACGGGCAACATGGACCTGGATGCCACGGCAGAAAACCCTGGCGAAGCAGGCATTTCCGTAGATGGTAGCCCCCTAAATAAGGGGATGCATCGAATCCGACTTCACTATAAAGGAGGAGCTGTAGCGGTCCATCATCTGGCGCTGACCCTGATGAAAGCTCATCAGGAAACCCCCAGTCTGTACACTCAGAAGATGGATGGAGAAGATTGGGCCCTGGTTTGGTCAGATGAATTCGATGGAGAAGGCATGCCGGACACCACCAAGTGGACCTTTGACATAGGCGATTGGGGATGGGGCAATAATGAGCTGCAGTACTATACAGAGGGTCGTCTGGAAAATGCCCGCTTGGAAAATGGGAGCCTCATTATCGAAGCGCGCAAAAATGATGACGGGCACGAATGGAGTTCCGCCAGACTGACCACACGGGGAAAAGTGAGCTTCTTGTTTGGTAAAATAGAATTTCGGGCAAAAGTTCCCACCAATCGCGGGAACTGGGCGGCTGGATGGACCCTGGGAGATGACTATGTTGATGAGCTTTCCTGGCCCTACTGCGGCGAAATAGATATCCTGGAAAGTGTTGGCTACGAAATGAATGATACTACCGGGGACGGACATGCGCATGCTTCTATTCACTGCGGGGCCTATTATTTCAAACTGGGTAATCAGCCGACCGCAGCGGTTCCGGTAGAAAATATGCACGAAGCCTTCCATACCTACGCGGTAGAATGGTCTCCTGAGGGGATCAAAGCCTTCGTAGACGATCGGGAATACTTTGACTATAAGGATACCAGCACGCCGCTGGCCTGGCCATTTGACAAAGCACAAAACCTGATTCTCAACCTTGCCATGGGCGGAGGTTGGGGCGGCCTGAAAGGCATGGACGAAAGCATGCAAAGTCAGGTATTTGAAGTGGACTATGTGCGGGTATATGAACGCAGATAGGTAGTAGTTACAAAGGGGGCGCTGGTGCGCCCCCTTTTTATTTGGTAATTTCCCGGCTCAATTTTCAGTGATTATGCGAAAGCTCCGCATCGAAGAAATGGGCCGGATGAGCGTGGAGGAATTTCGCGCCACCGAGAAACTCCCTCTGGTAGTAGTCCTGGACAATGTCCGCAGTATGCACAATGTGGGTTCGGTATTTCGTACCGCAGATGCTTTTTGTCTGGAGAAAATTTATCTCTGCGGCATTACCCCTCAGCCTCCTCACCGCGAAATACGAAAGACCGCCATCGGCGCAGAAGAATCTGTAGCCTGGGAAGCGCGGGAAGATGCCCTGGCCTTAGTAAAAGAACTGAAAGCATCGGGCTTCCAACTTCTGGCCATCGAGCAGGCAGAAGGCAGCACCTCCCTGATGGATTTCCAGGCTTCTGAGGAAAAGTATGCCCTGATCCTGGGCCATGAAATAGAGGGGGTTCAGCAGGCGATCATTGATGAAGCCCATCAATGCCTGGAAATCCCCCAATACGGCACCAAGCATAGCTTGAACATTTCGGTGGCCGGCGGCATCGCCCTCTACGATATCAGCACAAAAATAAGGGGTGCCTAAGCAGGCACCCCTTTTCATTTATCTGATCAACCGCTGGCTTAGTAGCGGTAGTATTCAGGTTTGAAGGGACCTTCGACGGTAACGCCGATGTAATCCGCCTGATCTTTGGAAAGCTCTTCCAGCTCTACGCCGATTTTGGCGAGGTGGAGGCGAGCTACTTTCTCATCCAGATGCTTAGGCAGCGTGTAGACCTCGTTCTTATAGTTGGCAGCGTTTTGCCACAACTCGATCTGCGCCAGGGTTTGGTTGGTGAAGGAGTTGGACATCACGAAGGAAGGGTGCCCGGTAGCACAACCGAGGTTGACCAGACGACCTTCTGCCAGGAGGATGATGTCATTGCCATCGACATTGTACATGTCTACCTGAGGCTTCACCGTAACCTTAGAAGTCCCGTGGTTATTGTTTAGCCAGGCTACATCGATCTCGTTGTCAAAGTGTCCGATGTTACAAACGATGGTTTTGTCCTTCATCAATTTGAAGTGCTCACCGGTAACGATGTCTTTATTGCCCGTGGCGGTAACCACGATGTCGGCACGAGGAATGGCATTGACCATCTTTCTCACTTCAAATCCATCCATGGCGGCCTGGAGGGCACAGATAGGATCAATTTCCGTAACGATGACACGAGCACCAGCACCACGGAGGGAAGCGGCGGATCCTTTACCCACATCTCCATATCCGGCTACGACAGCTACTTTACCAGCCATCATCACATCGGTAGCACGACGGATCGCGTCCACCAGAGATTCCTTACAACCGTATTTGTTATCGAATTTTGACTTGGTAACCGAGTCGTTTACGTTGATAGCGGGGAGAGGCAGGGTGCCTTTTTCCATCCGCTCGTAGAGGCGGTGTACCCCAGTGGTGGTTTCTTCACTCAAGCCTTTGATGCCTTCTACGAGGTGAGGATATTTGTCCAGCACCATGTTGGTCAGGTCTCCTCCGTCGTCAAGGATCAAGTTTAAAGGCTGCTGCTCTTCTCCAAAGAAAAGCGTTTGCTCGATAGCCCAGTCGAACTCCTGTTCGTTCATTCCCTTCCAGGCATATACCGGAATACCCGCAGCGGCAATGGCAGCGGCAGCATGATCCTGGGTAGAAAAAATGTTACAGGAAGACCAGGTGACATCCGCCCCTAATTCAACCAGGGTTTCAATCAATACCGCAGTCTGAATGGTCATGTGCAGACAACCTGCAATCCGGGCGCCTTGCAAGGGTTTTTCTCCCTTGTATTCTTCCCGAATGGACATGAGGCCCGGCATCTCTGCTTCAGCCAGTTGGATTTCTTTTCTTCCCCACTCAGCCAGGGAAATGTCTTTTACCTTATAAGGCAAATATTTAGTGCCTGTTTCTGTCATTTCAAGCGGTTTTTATTTTTGATTGTTGCAAAGTTAAAGATTGACAAGATACGACCCAAAAGCCATGTAAAGAGTCGGGTAAATTACAACGCTTTTTTGGGCCAGAAGGTTCTGAACTCATCCGTTCTTTTCGATTTTTTGCGAGATGTAACTTTCTATATAACTGAAAATGAGTCGATTGTGATTCTGCGTAGGGGAGTTGCTAATTCTCAGCTGTCAGTTGGGAAAAACATATGATGACTACTTCTCTTTTTTCACGACTGATGTTATGCGCTGCCTTATTTTACATGACGAGCTGCGCTTCTATTTCCGGCCTACAAACTGCTAAAGTAGTAGGCAAAGGGCATGCTGAAATGGGGCTGGGCCTGGCGGGGATTGGCGAAAACCCGCAGAATGGGGAAGCCGTGGCGGTGGGCGCAGAAGCCTGGGGCCGGATGGGAATCTCTAAACGGATGGATGTAGGCTTGAAATTTTCTTCTACCGGAACCAGTGTGGTAGACTTAAAATGGCAGTTTATCGGGAATCAAAACTCCCTGATTGCCGTGGCTACGGGCGTAGGGGTAGGCGTCAACGGCTTAGCTTTTTCCAATACGGGAGCCGGAGTTCTTGACGTGCATTTCCCCTTGTACACCTCCGTCCACCTGGGAAAGAAGCTGGATCTATACTTTAATCCCCGTTACATCTCCCAAACCCTGGCCGCTGGAAATCAGCAAGGGCAAATCGGCTACCTTGGATATTCCGGAGGTATCATGGTCGGCGGCAAGGTAAAACTCCTCCTTGATTACAGTGATTTTGTGTTCGGCAACGAAACGCAGCAGTTTCCCATCCGACAGCTTACCGCTGGCTTAAAACTGAGAATTTAGGAAAGATAATACCCCACCCGCAAAATCTCCGCAAAGACGCCGGCCGCCGTAACCTCAGCACCGGCTCCAGGTCCCTTGATGACAAGGGGCCTTTCGTGGTAACGTTCGGTGGTGAAAACGATCATGTTATCACTGCCGGAAAGGTTAAAGAAAGGATTACTTTCGTCTAGCTTCTGCAGCTTGATATAAGCTTTGTCTCCTTCCAGCGTGGCGATAAACCTCAGCACTTTGCCTTGATCTGCGGCTTCTTTCCTTAAGGCCTCAAAGTGGTCATCTGCCTTGGCAAGCTCCGTCATAAAGGCGGGCACGTCAGGAGCCGAAAGGCAGGCTTCCGGCAAAATGTTTTCCACCTCTATTTCTTCCATTTCCATTTTATATCCCGACTCCCTGGCCAGGATGAGGAGCTTGCGAGCTACATCTTTTCCGCTCAGGTCGATGCGGGGGTCTGGTTCTGTAAAGCCTTTTTCTCCCGCTTCCGTTACCACTTCACTAAAACTCACCCCGGGTCCGAAGGTGTTGAATATAAAGGAAAGAGAGCCGGATAATACCCCTTCGATTTTGAGGATGCGGTCTCCACTGGTGATCAGGTCAGATAAGGTGGTCAAAACGGGCAAGCCTGCCCCCACATTGGCTTCGTAAAAGAATTTGACAGAATGCTGATCCGCCAGCTTTTTCAACAGGAGGTAGTCGGTGTATTGACTGGAAACCGCTACTTTATTGGGAGTGGAGATAGAAATACTGGCACTCAGAATCCGGGGATACAGGGTGCGAATATTGTCAAGCGCAGTATTGTCCACGAACACACTATTGGGAAGGTTCAGGGCAATCATTTCGTCCGCAAAGCCCTCCAGATCAGCTACTTTTTCGCCTGCGCTTAGCACTTCTTTCCAATTCTCCAGGTCGATGCCTTCTGGTTGAAATACCATCTTCTTAGAATTGGACAGGGCCACAACCCGAAGCTCTACGAACTGATGCTTGATCAGTTGTTCACGTTGCTTTTTTATCTGGTCCAGCAAGGTACTCCCGATCAAGCCTACCCCCACTACAAATAAATTCAGGACATAGTAATCGGAGAGGAAAAATACGTCGTGAATGGCCGTGAGGGCTTTGGCTTCATCCTCCTTACAGATCACGACCGAAATATTTCTTTCTGAGGAGCCCTGGGCGGTGGCGATTACATTGACCCCGTTTTTGCCCAGCGCCTGAAAGAGCTTACCAGAGATGCCGGGCCGGGATTTCATGTTGTCACCGATGGCGGCGATGACCGCGAGGTCCTTCTCAACCCGGACGGGTTCGATGAGCTTGGCTTGGATTTCCAGTGCAAATTCTTCCTCTATGGCTGCTTTGGCGATCTCGCCGTCCTCCGGTCTGATCGCAAAGGACAAGGTATGCTCAGATGAGCCTTGGGTAATCAGGATGGCATTGACATGCTTATTGGCCAGGACATTGAACAAGCGAGCTGCGGTACTGGAAGCGCCAAACAAGCCGCTGCCCTCCAGGGTCAGTAAGGAAATATCTCCTATGGAGGCAATGCCTTTGACAATGGTATCGTAGGGTTCCGGATCATCGCTGATCAGGGTGCCCACGGCTTCAGGATTGAAGGTATTTTTGATCCGGATGGGGATTTTTTTCTCCAAAGCCGGAATGATGGTTGGCGGATAAATCACCCGGGCCCCAAAGTGGGACATCTCCAACGCCTCTTCATAGGACATGGAAGGAACCGGAAAGGCCTGCTTTACATTGCGCGGATCGGCCGTCATCACCCCGTCTACATCCGTCCAAATTTGGATTTCGTCTGCTGCCAGAGCAGAACCGAAAATGGAAGCAGTATAATCCGAGCCTCCTCGGCCCAGGGTGGTGGTGATCCCATCCCGGGTGGAGGCAATAAAGCCGGTTACAATTCCAATTTGATCGGGATGCTCCTGTCGAAACTTTCGGATGTTCTGATAAGTCTCGTCGATATAGATCTTGGCATTGCCATAGGTGTCATTGGTCTTGATCAACTCACGGGCATTGATATAGGTACTGTCAAGGCCACGCGCTTTCATGACCCCGGCAATCATGAAGGCACAGGATCTTTCCCCAAAACTTTTGATGTAATCCAGGGTCCGGGGTGTCAGGTCTCGCGTGAGAAATAATCCTTGTAATAGGTTCCCGAGTTCTACCTGCCCATCGATGATCTCCTGTCGGATTTCCGGAAATTTGTCTTCTCCGTCAATCAATTCATCTACCACCTGCATATGCTTGATAGAGAATTGGGCGAGTTTGGGTTTATAGGCTTCACTGCCAGCGGCAGCAATCTCACTCATTTCGATGAGTAAGTTCGTCATGCCCCCCATGGCGGAAACAATTACCATAGGTTTTTCAGGTCCAGTAGCAGCGTGGGCAATGATGTCAGCTACATGGGCGATTCTTTTAGCGTTGGCGACCGATGAGCCACCAAATTTTAACACCTTCATGTCAAGCGTTTTTTTGCGAGAATAATCCGGGGGTGAGAGGATTTTCAACGAAAAATAGGGCGGTAAAGTTAGCATCCTTTAGGGGAAAAGCTACCGCTTCCTTGCTTTTATTCTGAAGGGGTGGGAGAAGCCGAATCAGCTGCCGGAATTTCGTATAACCAAACCGATAATCCCTGGATAATCCCCAGGAAACTTGCAGCTTCTTCATCAAAGTATAATGGGCCTAATTTCTGCAATTGATAGAGCTGATCCGCGCTGAGATGAAAGTAAAGCTGAAGGCCAGCGTGACGCTGCGGATCACTGCGTAAAAAGGTCCGGAGAAATACGGGTTGGGCACCTGCCCATCCAGCTACCACTTGCTGTGCATGGTAGGTGTATTGGTCTTTTGCATAAATCCATCGGGCCTGGCTGTCTGGCACCCGGGTATTCTTGACGAAGGCGTAGATGCTTCTGAGGTCCTGATCGAAGGTGGAGCCGGTGGCCAGGCCTTTTTCTTGGAGAACGAGCTGTGCATGCCAACGATAACCACTGTGAAAAAGCCCGATCAGACCAAGGCTCAGTAGCCCGATGCGCCCCAGGTTTTGCCATCTTGGAGATAGCTTTTGTACCCAAAAATAATGTACCAGGCAGACTTGCATGATGAGCATGCTGGGGATATAATACCGGCTCTCTTCCACGAAAGTCCAGGTGATGCCTTTCCCCCAATCCTGAAAAGGAACGAGCAGAGAAAGCAGAAGGAGAAAGCCCAGGTTGAGGCCTACCACCGACACTGCCAACTGGCTTGTGAAATCCTTCCGGACTCGTTTGAGCATAGCCCAGCCTGCCAGGCCGATCAGGGCCAGATTGATTCCTCCCAGGACCCATTGAATCCAGGAGACAGGGATTTGCAGGAGCGCCGCCAGTTTAGGCCCATAGATAAACCAGTAGGATTTTAGGGCAAAAGCATCCATGCGTAGCAGATGGTGCCAATAAGGCCCTGCTCCTTCATCCAGAGAGGAAAAGCTCCTGATGGCTTCCGGTCGGACTTCGGTACCCAGGTACCAGAATAATAAGGGCAGGAAGAGGACCAAGCCGAGCCCTAGAAGCCCTGCCCACCATCGTAGCGGCTTCTTAGGCGGCTGAAAAAGTAAGGCCAGAGCAGGTAACAACAGAAAAGGGATATAGGCTAATCGTAAATAGATTGCGAAAACCAAGAGGGTGGTGGCCAGGACAAAAGGCTTCCAATGCAGGGTTTTTGACCATTGGAATAAGCTGTACATGGCTCCCAGGAGGAAGGCCAGGGCGGCCAGTCCGGTACTTCCTACATAGTGCAGCGGCGCAAAACTGAGCGCCCAGTATACCATCAAGCCCCCTGCCAGGAGGTCAGGAAGCCAGGATCTGGCCCAGAACCAAAGCAGGACCCAAAGAGCCAACAGAAATAAGAAGTGGAGACCCAAAATAAGCGGGAACACCCCTATTCCGAGTTTCAAGCCCGCAGCAACCAAGATCGGATAAGCGGGCGGCCAGGTGGGATGCTCGAAGTAGTGAACCTCCTGTAAGTTCTCTTCATCTACCATGCTCTGACTCAGCCCGTTTCCGTTTAACCAATGAATGGCTTGCCAGACCTGCAGATTTCGGTCTGAATTGGTGAATTCGAAAAAGGTGTAGGCGCGGAACAAAAGCAGGAAAGCCAACAACAAACCCAATCCCCCTTTTAGGTAAATGGAAAGATTTGCATGAGAGGTTGGACTCGCCCACATGGGAGATTTGGTTTGGGATTGGAAAAATGAAGTAGGGGAGTGCCCTAATTTACACTATTCCTTGCAATAATGTAGGCAGGGCAGGAGGCATGAAAAAACCCGCCCAAATTAAGGAACAATATTATTCCTTAATCTGAGGCGGGCATGGGCAGAAAATGGGGAAACCTTTTTCTCTCCATATATTCAATTTGGTGTATCAGGCGATGATCGGCTTCTCTGCCATCAAATCGAGGAACTCATCGAACAGATAATGGCTGTCGTGAGGTCCGGGAGAAGCCTCAGGGTGAAACTGTACGGAGAAGGCTTTTTTGTTTCTCACCCGAACGCCTTCAATGGTGCTGTCATTGAGGTTTACATGGGTTACGACCAGATGAGGAGAATTTTGGATGGCCTCACGGTCTACACAGAATCCGTGGTTCTGAGAGGTGATTTCGGAGCGCCCGGTAATGAGGTTCTTTACGGGGTGGTTTGCGCCTCGGTGTCCGTTGTGCATTTTATAGGTAGGCACGCCACAGGCCAGGGAGATGATTTGGTGGCCCAGGCAGATGCCAAAGAGGGGCTTGTCAGCGGCAAGGATTTTCTGCACCGTCTTCACTGCGTAGGGCATGGCGGCCGGGTCTCCTGGTCCGTTGGAAATAAAGAATCCATGGGGATCAAAGTTTTCCAGTTCTTCAAATGGGGTTGTGGCGGGAAAAACCTTTAGGTAACATCCCCGACGCGCCAGGTGTTCCAGAATGTTGGTTTTGATGCCCAGGTCCAGGACAGCGACCCGGAAGGTAGCATTGGGATTCCCGTGGAAATAAGGGGTAACCGTACTTACCTTGGTGGAGAGTTCCAAGCCTTCCATGGGAGGGCATTTCTTCAACAACTTCTCCAGTTCCTTTTTGGTATGGACTTCAGAAGAAATGATGGCATTCATCGCCCCTTTGTCCCTGATGTGCGTAACCAGGTGGCGGGTATCTATATCAGATATTCCTACAATGCTGTTATGCTTTAGGAAGGAGTCCAAGGATTGGATGGCTTCTTCCCGGGAATAAATCTGAGAGAAATTGCGGACAATGAGTCCGGCGATTTTGGCCGAGTTACTTTCGTAATCCTGGGTGTGAACCCCATAATTCCCAATGTGGGTGTGGGTTTCAATCAGCACCTGGCCATAGTAGGAAGGGTCAGTGAACACTTCCTGATATCCGGTCATACTGGTATTAAAGGCCAACTCTCCGGTGGTGGTGCCTTCCTTCCCAATACTGGTGCCTTTAAAAAAAAGCCCATCTTCTAACAAAAGATAGGCTGGTTTTTTCTGAAGATATTTCATGTTTATCAGTCAACAACGGTTTGATCACTCAAAGGTATGCGCTCGTAAGGTAATTCCTCGTCGTTATTTAGCTTTTCTATGACGCTATCCAGCTTTTCAGGGGTGAGGTGATGAACATAACGGCCATTGGTAATCTGGCACATGGGGCTGGAATCACAGGCACCCAGGCATTCTGCTGAACGGGCCCAGATTTTACCATCTTTCCCAAATCCTTGTTCGTCCGCCTCAATTTTTTCCTTCACATAGGCCAGCATTTCTGGCCCGCCGGTTTCCCCACATGAAAAACACGTACACACTTCAATCAGATGCTTGGGAACCTTCTTCTTAAAGTACATGGTGTAGAAGGTAGCCACGCCATAAACATGGGCGTAAGGAAGGTCCAGCGTCGCGGCGACCAACTTAATGGCATCCAGAGAAAGCCAGCCGAATTTTTCCTGAGCAATCCAAAGGGCCGGCATGACTGCAGACTTTTGGTCAGGATATTTTTCCACGTGCTTCTGGATTTCCGCCAGCTCTGATTCTGTAAATACGTAGGTTTCGTTTTCCATTAATTCCTGCAAATATACTTCGGTGCACGTCAATATCTCAACAATCCTTCTGATAATTTTATGCACAGACTGTTGATTCTGATGGAAAGTAGCCAAAATCTGGAAAAATTCCAGATTTGATCGGGAAAGGGTGGCCGTTGGCCCCTTGTATCTGACCATTTAGGTCTGGAAACTGGCGATTCAGGTGCCGTGTCCATCCATTTGCAAGTAGCCCGGGTTAAAGCCGGGGACTTCTATGTATTTTTACTTGCCGTATTATTCAAAGGGCAACTTTCTTTCCCATTTTCTTTCAGCCAGTTCTTAAGGCCTACAACATACGCGTAACAGGCATGTGCTTTGTACGTTCGGAAAGGAATGTGTCTATGATACAGCCAACAAACCCACGGAGATGACCGCACATGAAGGGTAATCGAATCTTCTTCAAATTATTTGTGCTCATTGCGGAGTTCACCATCATCAACCTCGCATGCAGACTCGCATATTACTTGCGATTCAGCGACTTTGGTGAGCCCCCGGATTTGTACCTCTACTTTTTTGTTACCTTCAATCTGGCCTGGATTGGAGCTTCTCTTTTCAATAATGCTTACGATACCCGGAAGTTGGTGCAGCTGGAGGCTTTTGCCCAAAGCTTCTTCACCACCCTGTTCATGCAGGTCTTTCTGGTCCTGGCATTTATTGTAGGGGTTAAAGCGGATGTTTCTCGCGAGTTCCTGTTGTACACCTATTTTACCGGGGTTCCTGCCATTCTCTGCTTCCGCGCCATCCTGCTGCTGGCCTATCGCTATTATAACAACATGACCTACACCATTCGCAAGATTGCGATTGTAGGGAATGATACGGCGATCAACGAGTTATACGATTTCTTTGATGCACATCGGACCAATGTGTATCGTTTTCTGGCCGATCTGGACCCCAAACTCAGCCAGAAGAAAAGGGACAAAATCATCCAGGAAACCCTGGAAGATCTGAAGGGCACTTGCTTGCAGGAAGGGATCAATGAAGTGTATGTTTCCCTGCCCCTGGTTTCGGAAGAAATCATCCAGGACATGGCGGATTTTGCGGATGATAATTTCATTTATTTCCGCATGGTTACCGACTTTGCCTTCATGGGAAGACGCCCGCTCAATGTGGAGTTTTTTGGGCACATTCCTATTCTTTCTCTTCGCAAAGAGCCTTTGAGCACAGTCTTCAACCAAAGTTTAAAGCGCATTTTTGATATTGCCTTTTCTCTCTTCATCATCGTGCTGGTCTTCCCGGTCTTGTATCCCATCGTGGCTTTGGCCATCAAACTGGAATCCAAAGGTCCGGTACTCTTCAAGCAGCTGCGCTCAGGAAAGAGCAACCAGGAATTTCTGTGTTATAAGTTCCGAACCATGACCGTCAATGAAGAAGCGGAGGAAAAGCAAGCTGCCAAAAATGACCAGCGGGTGACCAAAGTCGGCCGTTGGTTAAGGCGTACCAGTCTGGACGAGTTTCCTCAATTTTTCAATGTGTTGAAAGGGGATATGTCGGTCGTTGGCCCCCGACCCCATATGCTCAAGCATACGGATGAATATGGCCGTAGCATCAATAAATATCTCTTCCGCCATTTCATCACCCCTGGCATTACCGGGCATGCTCAGGTAAACGGTTATCGGGGCGAAACGGCCGATCCGGAACTGATGCGGAAAAGGATAGAATACGATACCTGGTATATAGAAAACTGGAGTTTTTTGCTGGATTTGAAAATCATCCTCTTGACCGTTTGGAACGTGCTGCGGGGAGAAGAAAGAGCCTATTAAAGGATTGGATGTATGGATACGCTCCCGGTGGTTCCCTTATTAAACCTGCCTCTTCACAATGTCAGCTTTGATGACTTTCTGCATCAATTGGAGGAAGGGGTGGTGTTTACGCCCAATGTGGACCACTTCATGAAGGTACAGAAAGATGAGGCCTTCTATCGGCTATACCAGCAGGCAGATTACCGAGTATGTGATAGTAGGATCGTGCAGCTGGTCTCTCGTTGGTTGGACCAACCTTCCATCGTGGAGCAGATTGCGGGTTCCGATTTTTTTCCAGCCTACTGCTTTTTCCATCGACATCATACCGATCGGGTTCGGGTGTTTCTCCTGGGAGGTCGGGAAGGGGCTGGCAGGATGGCCATGGAGAACCTGAACCGAAAAACTCAATCTCAGATCATCGTGGGTTATGATACCCCTCCCATGGGATTTGAGCAGGATCCTGCCCAAAGAGATCGGATCATTGCCAAGATCAAAGCCTCAGGTGCCACAGTCCTGGCGGTGGGCTTAGGTGCGCCAAAGCAAGAAAAATGGATCATGGCCCATAAACACCTCTTGCCAGAGATTAAAATCTTTTTTGCCATCGGGGCTACCATAGATTTCCAGGCAGGCGCGCGAAAGCGCGCCCCCAAATGGTTGACCAAAATGGGCTTAGAATGGGCCCATCGGTTGGCCCAGGAGCCATTTCGGCTTTTCCGACGCTACCTATTGGAAGATCTGCCCTTCTTTTGGTTGATTGCCCGTCAAAAGTGGGGGATGTACCAAAATCCCTGGCCAGCGCCTCAGACAAAACCCATGAGCCCTGCGTCAAATTCTTTATCAGATCGATAGGAAAATGATGGTTCGCTGCTGATATTGCCCTCCCAATCCAAATGGGGAATTATGCCAGGAAAAAAGGTCCGTGCCCATCTGATGACACAAGCCCTGCAGGAATCTTGCCAGATACATGACGCCCTGCAAAAGGATGACGCCCTCCAGGCTCAAATGCTGAGGATCGCTCAAGCTATGGTGGAGGTATTTGAGAAAGGTAACAAAGTCCTCTTTTGTGGGAATGGGGGCAGCGCTGCGGATGCCCAGCATCTGGCCGCAGAACTGGCTGGCCGGTTTTACCTGGATCGCTCCCCTTTATTTGCTGAAGCCCTGCACGTAAACAGCTCCTTTACCACAGCGGTGGGCAATGATTTTGGCTTCGAAAAAGTCTTTTCCCGGCTGGTGGGATCAAAAGGCCAGGCTGGAGATATGCTGGTGGCCTTGTCTACTTCGGGCAATTCTGCCAATGTGCTGGCAGCTTGCGAGGAAGCCGCACGCATCGACATGATCCGGGTGGGCTTTTCTGGCTTTACAGGCGGCAAATTAAAGGAAGCTGTCGATTATTGGTTGGGTGTTCCCTCCCATGATACCCCCAGAATCCAGGAAGGTCATATTTTGATGGGCCACATTATCTGTCAGATGGTGGAAGATGCCCTGTTTGCTGAAAGCCAGGACGCATGAATGGATGGAGCCTTTTTTTGGACCGGGATGGGGTGATCAATCGCCGAAAAATGGATGGATATATCCGGTCCTGGTCAGAGTTTTCCTTTTTGCCAGGGGTAACCGAAAGCCTGGCGCGTCTCAGTCCTTTTTTTGACCAGATTATTTTGGTAACCAACCAGCGCGGCATCTCTAAGGGATTGATGTCAGAAGCTGATTTGGAGGAAATCCATCACCGCATGGCAAAGGCTATCCGGCAGGCGGGAGGCAGGATTGATCTGATGCTTCATGCTCCCGAGGGACCCGCAACGGACCATAAAAAATGGCGAAAGCCAGAAATTGGGATGGCCCTGGCCGCACGAGATCGCTTTCCTCAGCTCAGTTTTTCCCAGTCGATCATGGTAGGCGATACCTTTTCAGATATGGAATTTGCCAGAACGGCGGGCATGCATGCCATTTGGCTCAATGCAGCGCCCGAACAGTGGAATAAAGCTCCCTGGGTAGGAGCTTTTTATGCCAGTTTGTCCGATTGGACGGAGAATTTCCTCCTCCGAAAACTCTGGCCCGATGGTAGTTTCATGATCTAACAGCCTTTCGGACTTCGAAATTTTGGCGGAAAGCCGTAGCATTGACCAATCGGTTCAATTTTTGCTTTCCTCTTCAGGACCCTAACGGACCCAATGGAAACAAATAACCTCAGTATTGGTGTCGTGATCACTTGCCATAACCGTAAGGCTTCTACCCTGGAATGCCTTCATCGGTTGGCCCGACAATCTGCTTTTCTCCAGAAGCATGATTATCAGGTGTATTTGACAGATGATGGATGTACAGACGGTACCGCAGAGGCCGTAAAACAGGAGTTTCCCCAAACCCTGGTTTTCACCGGCTCCGGTAATTTATTCTGGAACGGAGGCATGCACCTGGCTTACGGGGAAGCCTTAAAAGGTGACCATGATTTTTACTTATGGCTCAATGATGATACCCGCTTACATCCTCATGCGTTAAACCGCTTATTACAAACCTATACCTCCCTGAAAGGAGAGGATAAGGGGGAGAACATCATTTGTGGCGCTACCCGCGATCCCGCTTCCGGTCAGCTGAGTTATAGTGGGTTCTTACGTATAAGTCCCTGGATTCTACGCATGATCCCTGTCATACCTGGTGAAATCCCCAAGCCGTGTACTACTCACACTGGAAACTGTGTCCTGATTCCGGCGGCTGTAGCGCGGGAGGTGGGCAATATTGAAGCCTTCTATCAGCATCGCTGGGGGGACCCGGATTATGGGTTGAGGGCCCGCAAACTGGGCTTTGGCGTCTATGTAGCCCCGGGTTTTATAGGGGAGTGTGAAGCTAATCCTGAATCTGAAAAATGGCGGGAGCCAGGCTTGAATCTCAGCACCCGCCTCAAATTATTTCACTCTGTAAAGGGATACGTTGCCAAAGATTGGTTTTTTTACGTGCGGCGGCATGGCGGGACCTTATGGCCCCTGCTTTGGCTCAAGCCGTATTGGGATATGTTTAGATATAGTTTGGGACTGGGCTGGAGCAAATCTTCGTAATTTGTTGCTAAGCGGTTCCTGAAAGGATCTTTTTACGCGCATGGCAAATATGACGGACGCCTCCGGTCCTCAATTGTTGTTCCTTAGCTCACAGCTTCCTTACCCTCCCCACAAAGGGGGCGTGGGGATATCCTGGCGCATGGTCAAATACTTTAGCCAGCACTTTTCTACCGCGGTGATTTGCGTTCTGAAAGGAGAAGATCCGCAGCACAGTGAGGCCTTTCAACAAGCGCTGTCCCTGCATAGCTTCTATGGGCATCCCCTGGACATAGGCCGTTCCCTGGTTACTGTGGGAAAGAGCTATTTGCAAAACCGGCCCATTAACCTGGTCCGGAACGCTCATCCCCACATCGGTAAAAAAGTCTCCGAGTTGGCAGAAAGTGGGTGTGTCATCCTCGTTGACCACTATGAAATGTTCCAGTACATCCAACCTGGATTCGCCAATCGGACCATTCTCCATACCCACAATGCGGAATACCTGATGTGGCAACGGTATAGCGAGCTTACGGAAAGCACCCTGCGGAGAATGGCCGCAAAAAAAGAGTCTCAGCGTATCTATCGGCAGGAGAAATCCTATTATTCACGGGCTGATCAGGTGTGGGCCTTTCCGAATGACAAAGTCCTGATTGATGAAATGACAGACGGCAAAGCGGCAACCGAGGCTATGTATCCGATCGGAGAAGATGGGCTGTTGGCCATGCCTGACTTGCAATGGGAAGATACAGAAAAAAGCCTGCTGTATGTAGGCACGCTCTCCTGGGAAGCCAATGCCGATGGACTGCACCACTTTCTGCGCAAAGTCTGGCCCCAGTTATTACAATCCCATCCGGATTTACAGTTTTACATAGCCGGAACCGGGGAAGATGAGCGCCTGAAAGTTTATGAGGAGAGCCCCAATATTCACTTCCTGGGGTTTGTAGAGGACCTGGAAGTATATTTCAAAAAATGCCGGGTCCTGGTGGCTCCGCTTCGGTTTGGGAGTGGCATTAAACTCAAGGTGTTCAATACCCTGATGCGTGGGCTGCCCATCGTCACCACGCCCGTAGGCGCTGAAGGCTTACCGGTTCAGCATGGGGTCCACTTGATGATCGGGGCCCAGGCTTCGGGCATGGCCCGCAGCATACAACTCCTGCTTGAGAATGCCAGCAGTTGGGAACAAATCCGGGATCAATCCCGGGCCCTGGCCAGAAAGGAACTGGCTGCAACTACCCAGTTGGAACGCATGCGGGAAACCATCTCGGCTTTTTCCCAATAAAGCCCTAAATTTGAGGAAATAAGCCTCCTCTATGCGGTTCCTCCTTAGTTTGTCTCAGGCCCTCACTGCCATCCGGCAAAACCTCTTTCGGGCAGGAGTAACCATCTTTATCATTGCTTTGGGCATCATGGCCCTGATTGTGGTGATGACTTCTATTGAAGGGGTCAAAACGGGGCTATCCGAAAGCTTTTCTTCCCTCGGTACAAGCTCTTTCGCTATTCGAAACCAGGAAAGCGGGATCAAATTCAACCGAAGAGGCCGCTCTGCCCTGAAAAAATATCCGCGTATTACCTACCGACAGGCCATGGACCTGCGGGAGCGCATGGAGGATATCGCGGTTCTGGGCGTTTCGGGTTCTGGTTGGCGCAATGCCATAGCCAGATTTGGCAACCGTGCCACAAATCAGGAAGTCTCTGTGAACGGCGTCGATGAGACTTTTTTGCTTACCTCACAGAACAAGTTACTGGAAGGAAGAGGTATCTCTGAAGAAGATGTTTCTCTCGGAAAAAATGTCGCTATCATCGGAGGTGAGATCAAAGAAACCCTATTTCCTTACAGTTCAGCATTGGGAAAAAGCGTCAATATCAATAACCGCATCTACCGGGTCATCGGGGTATTCGAGAAAAAAGGAGCTATGGGCATGTCAAGCCTGGATCGGAGTGCCTACATCCCTATTACGACCCTACGGGCCCAATACGCAGGCCTACGGTCTCTTTCTCTAAGTGTATATGTGCCGGATGCCACCAAAATGCAAACCATCAAAGCAGAAACCCGGGGACAATTTCGGATCGTTCGCCGATTGGATATCAAGGATGATGACAATTTTGTGTTTACCCAGGCCGACGAATTTATCAATCAACTTTTCCAGAGCATCAGCCTGCTGACCGTTTCTGCGCAGATCATTGCCCTCATTACACTCTTGGGAGCTTCTGTTGCCCTGTTGAATGTGATGCTGGTTTCCGTAACGGAACGCACCAATGAAATCGGCTTGCGTAAGGCTTTGGGGGCGACCAAAAAGAGTATCCTGACTCAGTTTTTGTTCGAAGCAGTGACGATAACCCAGATAGGGGGCGTACTGGGTATTTTGTTGGGAATTTTAGGCGGAAATTTCATCAGCAGTTTTCTGTTTGAGTCCCAGTTCGTCATCCCCTGGACCTGGGCCATCATTGGGTTCATCGCCTGTCTGGTGGTGGGCGTAGGCTCCGGTTTTTATCCGGCTCGCAAAGCAGCTCGAGTAGATCCTATCGAATCACTCCGTCATCAATAAGCCCGGATTCTCTTTAAATGAAAATAGCAGGCGGTTCATGTCCTCCTCATACATGGGGCGCTTCTCTTCCGTGGTCCATACCAAAATTTGATACACGTACTCCCTACCCTCGGCTAAGGCCAGCCGGTAGAAAAGCATATCCCCTTCCAAGATCCCGGATAAATCTCCCACATAAGCAGGCATGGCATTTATGCCCATAGAATCTGGAGGTGGAGCAGAGGCCCCGGTCAGGCTGTTGACGAGATGCTCTATGGTGACATCATAGAAATCCTTGAGGTCAAAATCCGGCTGTCGTAGGTGAAGGCTGGCCAGGCTATCTCTTCGCAGGATCAGGAAGAGGTCTCTTTCTTGATTCTCGTATTGAAAAATCCCATCCGGATTCAGGCGCCTTTCCTCTTTAAGGGTATCCACGGCTTGAAGGTAATCCGGTATCTCCAGACTAAAAGCCTGGTTCCAGGTAATGGTTTGATAGGTCGGGGCCTGCCATACTTTGCACCCCTGGAGCATGGCCAGGAGAAAAATAAAACAAGTCAATGGGAGAAGCCTCAATTTCATGGAGGCTCAAGTTAAGAAAAAGTCCGAAAGCTGAAGGGAAAGGGAGATCCTTCCAAACCAAAAGGGGCAGGATAATCCTGCCCCTTGGTGGTACACTTTCTTACTTCTATCTAATCTATCTAACGAGCGTAATGCTTCCCGTTCTTCGAACCGTCTGACCTTCAAAGCCTTTGCCCGTGGCGACAAACATATACACCCCTTCGGGAGCTGCTTCCTGGTTCGGGCTGGTCCCATCCCAGCCTATATCCAGGTTTTGGGAGGTAAACACCTTTTTACCCCATCGGTTGTAGATCACCAGCTCAAAATTCGCGATGAAACTGCCTTTGATGACAAATTGATCATTTACGCCATCTCCGTTGGGGGTAAAACTATTGCCGGAATAAAGGACCGGATCCAGCGCCACACAGGCCATATTGGAAAGGCTGGCGGTGCGGTTGCCCTGGGCTTCATGGGCCAAGACCTGATAGCAACTGCTGGCTTGATTTAGCCCTACTTCGGTGTCGCTATAGAAAGTCTGTCCGCCGGGCACGGTAGAGACCGTTTCATACTGGCCATTATTCTCATTGTAAACCAGGACCTCATAATATTCGACCCCACTTACCCAGCCTGCATAGGCTTCCCAGGCCAGTTCAATCCGCCCGCCGGTCCGTTCGGCAATCAGTAGGATATTATTTCCCTGTGTGCCCAGCGGGGTCAAATCTCCACAGGTATCCACGGTGAAGGCCCGGTACACATAGCTTTTTTCATCCACTCTGCTATCCAAATCCTGGAACTTAGTAGGACCTGGAGCTATCGGCTGGCGGCCTATTTCTTTGAAGCCGTCTCCTCCGTTACGCATGATGACCACTTCAACAGGGTCTTCTATGGTATCCGCCTGCCAGGTAAGGCTGACATGCTGGTTGTTTTCTACCGTCGCTACGAGAATATTGGTCGGTCTTTGTGGACCCTGATGCGTAGGCTCGGCATAGGTAGAGTCTGAATAGGAAAGAAGCCCTGTGGCGCTGACTGCTGCAACCCGATAGCTGTAGGAGTCATAGCAAAACATATCTGTATCTAAGTAGGTGCGCAGGGTGCCAGGGATGGTTGCTATACGCTCTGCATTGGCAGGATGGTAATCAGATACCCGATAAATATGGTAAAATTCAACTGGCCAGCCTTCATAGGCGTTCCAGGTCAGCAAGACCTGCTCCAGGTCAGCCACACTTTGCAGCTCGATGGTGCAATGGCGCTCCAGGCTATCCAAGTCAACCCTTGCCCCGCATAAGCTCATGGGGACCACTTGATAGCAGTACACTTCAGTTCGCGTATTCAGCGGACTTTGCGTAGGCTGGAGGCCATCTACATAGCGGGTTGTCGCTTCATTCCAGACGGTGTCGACGATCACCATTTGGCCATTGGCATCCTCCCGCAAGATCAGGTAGGCGCCAAAATTGTCCAGATTGGATTGATAAGGTTCATAAATGATCTCAACCTGCTGGTCACTGAGCACAGAGACATATTGGATTTGCGTGGCGGCGGGCGGGGTATTTTCTAGAATACGCAGCAGGTGCGGACTGACCAGAGAATCCCGGCAGCCAAACACATCTTCCACAATCAGCCGTACGTCGTAGGTGCCTGCTTGGGCATACCCATGACTAGGGGAAAACTGCGTACTACCCTGGCCATCTCCAAACCTCCAGGTCCAGCTTTGCCAGGCGGTATCTGAATAGCTGAGGTTGGTGAACTGCAGGGTGGTATTGATACAGCTCACCGTATCGCTGATTCCGAAATCAGCGAATGGATGACTCAGGTTGATTAATTGAGGCTTGGTCAGGGTATCGGAACACCCATACTGATCCCATACGATGAGGCTTACATCATATACCCCATCTTGCTGGTAGGTATAGGTGGGCAGCGAATCAGTGGCTACGCCTCCATCTCCAAAATCCCAATACCAGGCGGTGGGTTGCCCCTGGCTAAGGTCTGTAAAACTTAGGCCGAAGGGGGCACATCCAAAACTATCCGGAACACTAAAGGCTGCTGTGGGTAAGGGATGAATAACCAGGGTATCCACGGCCCAGGCTGAACAGCCCTTTTCGTCTGTAATCATCAGACTGATTGGATAGGTTCCAGCTTGGGTAAAATGAAAGGAAGTTTGAGGTAAGGTATCTCCAGGTACCCCATTTCCGAGGTCCCATTGCCATCCTTGGATAGAGCTATGGTGGGGGGATACGTTGCTGCTAAATTGTATGGTGGCAGGCAGGCAGGCTTCATCCTGACTAAGGCTGATATTTACTTCGGGAGAGGTGCCAACTAATACATAATTGGGGATGTTTAAGGTGTCCGTACATCCATTCACATCGACCGTGGCCAGGCTGACATCAAAGGTGTCTGCGGTAGGGTAAAAATGGCTCGGGTGCTGGGAGAAGGCAGAATCACCATCTCCGAAACTCCAGGACCATTGGGTAATTGCCCCATCGGTAGTTTGGGTTAAATCAACAAACTGAACCCTGCCCGAATCGCATAGATAGTTGGCATCTGAGGAAAAGTTTGTTACCGGAGGCGCAAATATTTTCAAACTGTCCGGCTGGGTATTAAAGGTCTTACAGCCCTTGCCATCATCGACGATCAGAATCGGCAAATAGGTGCCGGGCGTTTGATATACATAATCTCCGCTACTGCCCAGCATAGAACTTCCATCCCCGAGAATCCACTCGTAGGAAAGGCTATCATCTGGATTGATGGCTTCCAGATGAATGGACTGCCCGGGACAACCGGAAGCGGGAGAATAAGTAAACCCGCTACTGACTCCTTCAATGGTGATCATGTCATCAAAGGTGAGGGTATCCGCACATCCATCCGGCGTTTCCAGGATGAGAGAAACGGTATAGCTCCCAGGCTGGGTATAGTTATGCTGTGGGAATATTTGATTGGAAAAAGCGCCGTCTCCAAAGTCCCAGGTCCATTTTACCCCTATGTGTGGGAATTGATTATCGGCGGTAAACTGAACCTGTAGCGGAGGACAAGGGGCATAGGTCGTATCGGCCCAAAAATCCGCGACCAGCGGTCGGATATTCACTGCATTAGCTTCCGTTTTCGTATCCGTACAGCCGTTGATGTCGGTAACGGTGAGACTCACGTCATAAAAACCTGTGTCCGGATAACTGTGCAGGGTATTGGCCAGAATGGAGGTTTGGCCATCCCCAAAATCCCAGAGATACGTAAGCCCAATGCCTGAGGATTGACTCACAAAAACGCTCATAAAATCCGGGCAGTTAGCCGGCGGATTGATCAGGAAATTGGCCTGGGGCTGAGAAGCCTGGATCATGTCCTGTTTGACCAGCGAATCGACACAGCCGTTGTCATCTGTCACCTTGAGCGTGATGGGATAATCGCCCCCATTCATGAAGGTGTGAGCGGGATGCTGTTGCGTAGATTGATTGCCGTCTCCAAAATCCCACATCCATTGTACGGGCGTGCCCGTACCAGAGGCTAGTTCGGTAAATTGAATCCCGACCGGCACACAGCCTGCGGAATCATCGGCCGCAAAATCGACTTCTATGTCGTGGGCATAAAAAGGCGAAAATACCAAGGTATCCCAGCAATAATATTTATTCCCGGCTATCAGGGTAATGTCATATTGTCCTGCATCTTGATAGGTATAGGAAGGATTCTGGGTTCTGGCAGAGTCTCCGGTCCCAAAATACCAGATCCACTCTACGCCATTGCTGGAGGAGTCTGAAAACTGAATGGTCGCAGGGGTACAGGCCGCCGAATCACTCAGGGTGAAATCTGCCTCTACGTGATGCACGATGAGAGAATCCTCTGCGGTGACCATGCAGCCGGTAGAATCATTGCTCACCGTAAGCCATACATTATAGGTGCCATCCTGGGTAAAGGTCTGCTGGAAACTCGGCGTGTTAATGGTTTGGCCGAGATGGTTGGTCCAGGAAAAAGAGGTAGCCCGTACGGAAAGATCCGTATAGGTTACGGTGATCGGGATTTCACAGCTTACCCGATCGGTCATCCCGATGACCGGAAGCGGAGCATTAATGAAAATAAAATCTGTTTTGGTAAGGGTATCTTTACACCCGCGATCGGAGGCAATTAGGGTTACATCTACGTCATCCAGGGCCATGAAGCCATGCAAAGGATGCTCGCTCATGGCGGTATCTCCGTCTCCAAAGTACCACAAAAAATCACTGGCCCCCACACTCAGGTTGGTAAACTGTACCGGCTCCAGCGCACAAGCTGTGTCTTTGGAGGCGATAAAGTCCACAAAAGGGATGGTTCCCACGGTCACATATTCAGTTTGGATGAGGGTATCCCTACAGCCCCGCACGTTTTCTGTAATGAGCCTAATGTCGTAACTGCCAGGATTTACGTAGGTGTGCGCGGGATTGGGCCCGGTACCCGTATTCCCATCTCCAAAATCCCATTCCCATGAAATCAACGGATAGGCACTCACGGTGGTATCCTGAAAAGCGGTGGTCAAAGGGAAACACCCGGAGCGATTGTCAGCAAAAAAGCCGGACTCCACCCGCTTGACCTTAATATATTTTTGTTTGGTGCGCAAGGCCTGACAGCCTCCGGGACCTATGGCATACATGGCGACCGTAAAAGTGTCCTCCTTATTGTAAAGATGGCTGGGATTGGCGACCAGGGAAGTATTTCCATCGCCCATGCCCCACAAATAATGCGTAGCCCCTGTACTTTGATTGATAAAATCTACCTGAAAAGGAACTTCACATCCGATGGTGGTATCGGCTACCGTAAAATCCGGAATGGGATAAGCAAAAACCTCTATGGTCAGGGAAAGGGTATTGGAGCATCCGCTCCCATCGGAAATGGTGGCCGTAGCCGTATATAGTCCTGGTTGCTGGTAGATGGCAAATGGCGCGTGACCAGTAGCCGAATCCCCGTTCCCGAAATCCCAGTTTACCAGAGAGTTTGCGCTGGCATTGGTGGTAAAAAAAACAGAGTCCCCTTCACAGACAGAGGAGTCCGAAACAGCTACGCTCAGGGTATTGACCCCGATATTGACGTAGGCAGGTCTGATCAGGGTATCTTTACACCCCTGAGGGTCAGTCATGATGTGGGTTACATCAAAGCTGCCGTTTACATTATAGGTGTGACTAGGATTCGCAGAAGTACTTTGATTCCCATCTCCAAATATCCAAGTATGGGTTCCGCTACTATTTCCTGAATAAGTAAACTGTGTATTGAGGGGAGGACCACAAGCCAGGAGCGGACTTCCGGTAAAGGAAACATCCGGAGCGTTGACCGTAATGAGATTGTTCTTTACCACATCATGGCTACATCCATGCTGGTCTGTAACCACCAAAGACACCGGGTAGGTGCCAGGATTCTGGTAAGGGTGAACAGGATTTTGCTGAATGCTGGTGTTGCCGTCTCCAAAGTCCCAAATCCAGGAAGTAATGGTGCCCGACCCCTGGGTGGAAATATCATTGAACTGCACTTTCTCCCACGCACAGCTCAGATTAGTACTGATAGAAAAGTCGGCAACCGGTGGGCCAAAAACCGATATGAAGTTTTGCAGCACCATGGTATCTGAACTGCCATCTGCAGCAAAAGCAATCAGGCTGATGTCGTATACGCCAGCCTGGTTATAAAAGACGCCTGGGTTTTCCAGGTTAGAGGTACCGATACCGGTATCCCATTTATAACTCACCGCCCCCGTTGAAGTATTGCTAAAGGAAACTACAAGTGGGGAACAACCCTGTGTGCTGTTTGCGGTAAAGCTGGCTGTGACCTGACTCCACATCAATTGAGAGGATCCCAGAATCATGGCAAGGAGGAGAATAGCTTTAGAGCCGTACTTTTCCATCGCTTAAAAGTACACAATATGGAATATCTCTAAAAGCGTTATGTAAGTGCTTCGGGAATTATGTATCAGCCCGGAAGCATTTAGGCAGGGAGCAGGCCTGAAAGCGGAGGGGAGGCCTGTTTTTTTTTCAAGGGAGAGAAAAAATCATGTAATGGATTGGCGGCTGAGCTACTTAGCTTGGTTTCCCTTTCCGCCTGATTTTAAGCTGTTTTGGGGAGTTTTGTGCAATTTTGCCATGTTTTTACAGCGGGAAAAGCCCTTTCGCAAGAAACGGGGATACTGATCGTGCGTATAGCTTATTTATGGGGATAGGCAACTTCTCTGAGAAACAGCTGGTCCCTTCCGCTATACACCCTATCTAGTTAAAGCTATGAAGAGCTACCTCTACCTATCTCTTATCTGCATGGTAAGCCTACCTTCTTTGATGGCCGCCCAAAACCGGCTGATCGCCGAGCATTGTCAGGTAAAAGCGCCTCAGGCCATTAAAAGCCAGGGCATATACACAGAACCCACCGAACCTGATTTTGTTCTACACCGAAACTTCCCTAATCCTGTAACGGGATACCTTTCTTTAAAATATGATATTAATCGGCCCGGCCGCTATATTCTTAGGGTGGTAGATGGCAAGGGCAATGTCCTGGAGAACCTCATCGACAGGGTACACCAAAAGGGTAGCTTCCAATATAAATGGCTTTCTCAGCCCCAGGCTCACGGCGTTCAGATGTTTAGGGTGTTGGCAAACAACCGGCTGAGTCCTCCCCGCATGCTCATGCTTAAGTATTAAGGCTTAGCTTTTCAGGCTTACTGGAGTCGGCGGCTTCGCTTTAGGCGAGAGCGACTGGTAGAAGGCAGCAAAGGCTGGTTGTAAGCACTCCATACTAAACTTATGGGCTACCGTTTTGGCCTGACTGCGCATAAGCTGCCAGGCATCTGGCTCCTCTATCATGCGCTGAATAGCATTTTTTACCCCTGCTACCTCGTAGGGACAAACCCAGCCTCCTTGCTGGTCGATCTGATCGTGAATGTATACATTGTCCGTGATCAGGACTGGTAAGCCATAGAAGAGCGATTCCACCACCGCAATGCCAAAGTTTTCATTAAGAGAGGGCAGGACAAAGGCATCAGCCGCCTGGAAAGCCCATTTCTTTTCTTCCCCGCTTACAAAACCCGGTAACACCACCCGATCTTCTAACTTGTAGGTGCTGATCCATTCCCTGACTTTCTGCATATAGGGCGTTTGGTAGCCGCCGGCCATGATCAGTTTTAGCTGGGGATAGGTCTCAGCTAGTTCTCCCAGGGCGGGCAACAATAAGTTGAGCCCTTTTTTATAATCAATCCGGGATAGAAACAGCAGGACAAAATCCTCTTCGGTAAGGCCCCACTTCTGGCGGAACGCCAGGCTGGCAGCTTGATCCTCTTCGGTCGCTTCCGGCATGTCGATAGGCAAAGGCAGGACTACAGGAGCTGTTTCGGCCCCATAGGAAGTACTTTCATCAACTTCTCTTTGCGCGGTGAAACACAGGTGATTTGCGCCTTGCAGGGCCTTTTGTACAAAAAGCGGCCCCAGGATTTTTTTTAGGTAGCTTTTCTTTTGCAAATCAAAATGATCCAGGGCACCGTGCGGCCATATCACATAAGGAACCCCTTTTTTCTGAGCGATCTTACTCCCCTCAATGGTCAGAAAGTTCCAAATGGAGTGAATTTGGATCAGGTCATACTCCTGCGCATGGGCCTTTAACCAGTCCAGCGCCCCTGAAGACTGATAAAAGCGGGCTGGGAAGGTAGCAGGAAACAGATGCAGGGCTGTGGCCAACTCAACCACCTGATCACGTGGAGGTGCTGCATGATCAATGGAAAGGACTTCACTTTGGAATCCTAATTCTCGTTCCATGTTGAGCAAGCTGATCAGGGCATAGACCAGTCCAGCCTGTTCCTTGTTTGTGCCTTGAATGATATGGAGTATTCTCATAGGGATGATATGGCTAAATTAGATGGCGGCTAAAAAACGATGGCGAAAGTGTTCGTTGGTGAAGCGCTCCTGATAGCGTTTTTTCCCAGCTGCCCCATATTGCTGATATTTTTCAGGAGCGAGTTCGATATCGAATAAAACGGTGGTGAGGGTATGAGGGGAATTGTCGGGTAAAAGCAGGCCCGTTTTTTCATGCTGAATAATCTCCTCAGCGGGTTGATTCTCCAGGCCGATACAGGCTTTGCCCACCACCATGGCTTCCAGAAAGACAAAGCCAAATCCTTCTCGCGAACTGGGAAAAACCAGGGCTTCGCAGGCCTGATAAAACTGAACCAGGGTTGGATCATCCACATCATTAAAATGGACCACCTCGTCCTGAAGATTGAGTTCTTCAATTCTATTTCGGAGAAAAGGTTCATCATCTCCCCGGCCAATAATGACCAGTTTCAAGCGGGTGTCAGGTCTTTGAGATTTGAAAAGCGCAAACGCGTCCACTAGTTCCAGGTAGCCTTTATATCGGTGCTTGGACCAAAGACGAGAAACAAACAGGCAGAAACGCTGATCTCCGGATAGCCAATCGGCATGGGAAGCGGTGGTTACCGGATCCGTAGAGGTGGTTTCGAATAATGGAGGGACCCCAGCCAGGAGACAAACCCGGGTTTTCTCAATAAAAGCAAAGTTGCGGGTGATGAAACGGTCGTAGGTAAACTGGCTGTTGCAAATAAGGCGGTTGGCTTGGCGGAGGACCCATAGATTCCGGCCCCGGACTTTGGTCCAGGCTTCTTCATCATGAAGAAATACCACGAGTTTTCGCCTAAGGTAAGCCGGCAGTAAAAGGATAATCGAAGCTTTGCCCAGGTGATCGAAATACCAGTTCCGCACCCCGTGGAATAACCCGAAATAGAACATATATGCCAGAAACTTTAACACACTTCCCTGACAGCCCAGGGCCTCTTTTTCCTCGAAATCTTCGGTCTGGCCAAATAAAGAGATTACCCGATAAGGTTGCAGGGACTCATACATGAGACGACCTACCCGGGCAATCCCACCCTTGTTTCCTTCGAAGTGTACGACAAATAATATGGATCTTGAATTACTCATGTCAGATATAGTAAAACCCTCATTGTCGGGTCGTTTCAGATGCTAGCAGGCTTTTTTTGTAGGCCTCATTGGTAGCCATCGCCAGGCCCAACAAGAACCATCCGAAATACAGGGAAGTATTGTTGAAACTCATTTGGCCCGAGATGACCGTTTGTAAAATGGCCAGGATCATCAGGAGAGGGATGGGGGTTTTGGCCAGCCTCAGGATGCGGATCGCCTGGAATAAAGTCCCAAAGCCCAACCATAAGCGATAAAACATAAAGGCGAACCCCAGCAGAATCCCGCTTTCGTAGATCACCCGGACCCATTCAGATTCCAGATAAAGGCCCGTTACATTGCCCATGCTCCTCCAGGCCGCGGCAGAGCCCATACCCAGGCCTCCTCCTAGCAAGGGAAGATTCTCCGGGATATCATCCAGAAGAATAAAATTGTCCCGTATGACCCGATTCATGGTGCCACCTTCCTGGCTACTGGCGGTTTCCACCCTTTCCTGCATATGTTCAAGGTTGTCGGAAAAAAGGAAGCTCGCCAGGAATCCCGTAGCGAAGAGGGCCAGAATCAAGGCCAAAACGATGCGGAATCCTTCTTTGGTGTGGATAATGGTGATGCCCCCCAGGGCCAGGGCGCCCATCATGATGATGGTCATGCCGAAGGTGGCCCGGGAACCACTGGTGACGATATTGATCAGGACTGCCAGGGCCGCGACCCATGCCAGCCAGTTTTTAAGGAAGCGGTCCTGCGTAGCCAACAGGAAATTCATGCACACCATGGCCAGAGCCATGATGGAAAAGTATGCCTGACCATTGGTGAATGAGAAAAAGCCATACGGCCTGACTACCCCGGCGACCACATAGAAGATGACTTGATCGTCGTCTCCGCCCACACTGCGATTGATAAAAGCATCCACCGGGGAATTGACCTGGATCAGGACCAAAGCCGCGGAAGGAATCGCAATCAGACAACCGATGCGGGCCAGTCTTTTGATATCCTCCCAGCCCATATACTCCCGCATGATGAAGGCCAGGGGAAGCAATAGGAAATAGTTGCGATAGCCGAAAAAGATATTGACCAGGGGTAGCCGCTCATTGAACAACTGCAGAACCATCAGGCCCAGGAAAATCAGGGCCAGTAGGTATCCGACATTTGCCATGGCGTGATGGGGCCACTTTTTTGCCCGAAAGACCAACAGATATAGCCACACCACGACCGCATCTTTGACCAGGATCAAGGGAGAGCTAAGGCTGGGAAGTACCCATTTTCGCAATGAGCCGTCAAAAATCATCAGGAGAAAAATTCCCACCATGATTCGGTTGACCAGGCGGACAAATACTTCCTCCTGGCTATGGATCAAAGATGCTGGATGTGAGATAAGCTGATGCTGCATCATTTGCTTTACCGTTAGGCTAAGGGCACGGGCTGGCTGATTCCCTCCAGCACGCGTACCATATTCTTTCCGTATTGCTCCCAGGTATATTCCTGTGAAACCTTCAAGGCTTCCTGCCCCAGTTGAGCTAGTTCCGCCCGATCCTGATAGAGCCGTAGCATGCTGGAGGTAAGCGCTTGCAGATCGCCTGCCGGGATAACGAGCCCGCCACCTTTTAGGACTGCATCTCGCGAACCCGTATGGTCCGTCACAATGGCGGGTGTACCGCAGGCCATGGCCTCCAGGACCACCATCGCCCAACTATCCAGAAGGGAAGGAAAAACAAATACGTCCGCAGCCTGGTAATATCTGACCAGTTCCTCATGGTGCAGGAATGGGATGTATTCGAACTGGCCCTCGTATTGGTCCAATATTTCCTTTCCATCGAGAATGGGGCCAACCATAACCAGTTTGCTATTGGGTAGATTCAGGTTGGTAAAAGCTTCCAGCAGTAGTTGGATCCCTTTCCTTTGGGTGAGGGTTCCGGCAAATAGGAAGGTGAATGGCGCATCGGCTTTGCGCAAAGGCTTGGCCTGGAATCGGGTTGGATCAAAGCCTAAAGAAACTTTGTGGACCCTATCTCCAGAGATGCCCCGGGAGACCATGGTCTCGCGTGCGAAATCTGAAAGTGTCAGGATATGGTCAGCTAGTCGGTATTCAGCTTCTTTGGTTTCATTGATCCGGGCCAGGGTCTTTTCGTCCCCCAGTACATCCTTGAAGACGGGAAAGGGCGTCCTGAGGTCAGCAATAAACTGGTAATGTACCTGGGCGAGGTCAAGGACGGTGGTAATCCCCAGGCGTCGGGCTTCTGCAAAAGTTTCTTTGGCCGATTTCTCATAGGCGATGACCAGATCTGGCTGGAGCCGTTTCAATTGGGAGGCCACATAGCGATCGTGATTCCGTTCCATGCGATACACCCATTTTTCCTGGCTCAGGTCAAAAATTTTGCCCCCCAACTGCCGCATCAGTTCTGGCATCCAATGCATGCTTACCCGGTCGCTATCGAGGCCAGGATGGTATCGTTTCTTAAAAATATGCTCAATTTTTTCTCGGGCAGCGCCCGGAAGTTTCCGAACCAATTGACGTTGGAAAGGGGAATCCGGTTTATACCAAATGGTCGTCAGGAATTCCTGGAGCATCCCGGCTTCTTGCAAGGCATAGCAAAGGTGATGGGTGTATTGCTTAACTGGATTAGTGACGAGAACTTTCATAAACGCTTTCTTTAGGGGGGTAAGCCTGTAAAAATTGTTGAGCTACGGTCTGAACCGTGTCCTGCGGCAAGGGATAGGCTATCCAACTGCTCAGTTGGCCAGGGATGGCATCCATGGAGAAACAGCGCGGATAATCGGTAACAGCATGCTGGGGAAGGGGGAGACGAAAATTTTCTGCTTCCCCTGCCAGAATCACCGGCAAGCCATGTTCGCGGTAGGCGGCAAAGGCCCCGCTTTTGCCCAGGATTTGAGGAGAAGTGGTAGCGATTCCGAGGTCGATGTATTGAAGGAAGGAGGAAATCATCTCCGGAGATTGGGGACCGAGGTGTAAAACCTGGATGCCAGGGGCTTTTTTCTGAAACTCCCTGACCAGCTGCCTACTGCTTTCCCGGTCCGATCTTCCTGCAAAGATGAAGGCAGCCTTTTTCTTGTTCGTTCTGAGGCATAAACTTGGTAGGTGTTCGAGTAGGTTTTCCCATTGCCATTGATGGGGGATGCGCCCAAAATGCCCCAGGCTAAGGGTGTCGGAAGAAAGGCTGACCCCTTGACTCTGGATCCACGCTGGGAACAGGTGGGCCTGCTCGGGACGAAAGGGGATATTGCTGGGTAAGGGCAAAACTTCAGTAGGCATGCCGTGATGCTGAAGCAGCCCCTGGAAAGCAGGATTGCTGGTAAAGGCATGATAGGGCAAGGCCTGTCGATGCATCTGGCGGATCATCCCTCTTTGCAGAGAGCCAATTACCCGATGATGAAAGGCTTCGTTTTTTGCCCGGCCAATCCAGGGTTCGTGGTACATGATGGAAAGCCCAGGCAGTCCTTTCAACAATTTCATCAGGTGGGGCATGGCCTGAAAAGGCAAACCCTTTGGATGGTAGCCGTAGATCACAAACTGGAAGAAGGTCTCCTCGGCGCCAAATTCTGATACCCACGACCGGGCTCGGTCAACCCGTTGCGCCCAGGAAGCAGCAGTGGGAAGACGCAGACAAGAAAGTCCCACCAGACTTTCTGTCTGCTCTTCCTCGCAGAATGGGTCATGCAGTGCCACTAAGCCCACGGCATGACCCTGCTTGCTGCAGGCCTCAGCCAGTACCCGGCTGTAATCTCCCAGGCCATCTTTGCCAGGAGCAAGGCAAGCGGTGATGAATACGATTCGTTTCATTTTCTGATCCCTATTTTTTTTGCTGGAATGCCCCCCCAAATCTCGAAAGGAGGAATAGATTGGGTCACCACGGCCCCGGCTGCTACCACCGCCCCTTCGCCTATGGTTACCCCTTTAAGGACTACTACATTGAAGCCCAGCCAGCTCTCTTCTTCCAGGACGATCCCGGCTCCCGAAGGAGGCTGTAGCCGGATGGGCAGATCATGGCGGGCCGTTCCATGGTCATGGTCGATGAACTTACAGCCGGAAGCAATCATACTGCCTTTGCCTATATGAAGATGATGTCGGATGTTCATTTCTACCTGACTGCCCAAAAACACATGATCCGCTAATAAAATGGAAGGCCCCGGAGCCCAGATGCCGACATATTTGAAAAATGCCCCTTTCTCAATCAGACAGTACTTGCCGATGACCACTTGATGAGGCCAGGTAAAGCGGGGACGGTCCACTTTGCTCATGTACCCAACCTTTAAGCCCGCTATACGGTAGGGTAGGAGGGCCAGGCCTCCTCTGACCAAACTGAAGTAGTCATAAAGCCGGAACAGTAGCTTTTGGGTAAACTTTCTCATAGGGTGTGAGACATCACTTTTTCCACTACTTCCTCCCGTACGTGCTGCCAGGTCCTGCCTTCAACTTCATCCTGGGCTTGCTTTCCCAGTCGTTGTCGCAGGGCCGAATCTAAGATGACTTCCCGCAAGGCAGCGGCCAGGCCTTCGGCGCTGCCCGGTTCGAAGAGCATGCCATTTTCTTTGTGCCGGAATAAATCCACCTGCGCACAGCAACTGGTGGTGATGCAGCAGTGCCCCATGGCCATGGCTTGCAGCAAGGCCAGAGATTGACCTTCGTAGAAGCTGGGCAGGATGAAGATGTCGCAGCGCTGGGAAAGACTGGCTTCTTCTTCCGCGGCATAGCGGGAAACCACCTCGATTTGATCATGCATAGAGGGCGGAAAGGCGGAAAGAACTTCCGCTTCCGGGGCAATCACCCCAAACAGCAACCAGCGGGGTTTGATGCCTTCTTTTTCCAGCATTTTGGCGGCATCCACCATGGTGTGAATGCCCTTACGGACCAGCCAGGTACCATTGAACCCGATAACCGGAGATGGATTATCGAGCACCTTTGCGGGCTTCTCAGCGGCTGGCACTACGCCATTTTTGAAAATATAAATGTCTTCTTCCTCTCGCTGGTAGCGAGTTTGGGCATAGGCCTGATCTTCAGAGTTGGAGAGCATGAGTAAGGTGGATTTGCGCAGCCCCCGGTTACAATTCCGGAGTCGCCAAATCGGGAATAAGACCTGGCTTTTGAGGCTGGTAGCACCATAATAGGGCTTATACTCATTGAGCCGCAGGTTCCATTCTCGTTGCTCGATGCCGTGGCTAAACAAGGCTACGGGTGCCCCCAGATCAAGGACCCCGCCGCTAACGGGTTCATGGGCGAGAATGACATCTGGTTTGAGCTTTAGTTCGTTTTTCAGATAGGCTTTGGCCTTGCGGGTAAATTGAGAAGGATGAGACAGGCTACCAACCTCTTCTTTCCCGATGTGGTACCAATGGTGGCCTGCTTCTTCGAAACCTTTTTGCCAGTGGTAGGCAATCCTCCCCATACCTGAAGTAGGGGAAACGTTGATATCTGCGATATGAAGGACATTTGCCATGTTGCTGTATTTAGTGGTTCAACTAGGGCTACATTTTTTTCAAGCCCACTTTCTTCATGGTTTTGCCAATGTGAAAGCGGAGGATGTTTTCGATGTTTTTGTCGGGCTGTTTGTAGTCTTTCCAGGGAGTTTTGTTCAGGAATTGGTAGTAGAGGTATTTATAAGGATGTCTGAGTTTATAGTGCCAGGGTTTGAAACTTTGGTTGAAATGTACAATGGATGGTTTCATGATCGCTGCCACTACAGAGGGATGCTGCTGAATGGAAAAGCGGGCCCGCTCCTGGATGTATGGCACAATCAGGTTCCATTTCACATCCAGCTTGGTCCAGCCTTCCAACACCATTTTATTCAAGGCATCCTGGTCGTGATAGGCAATCTGGTCAGGGTTTTCCCGGATAAAAGCCAGCGTCTTGGCCGTCAACGAGGCCTCCCTCCATTTAGCCAGATTCATCAACAACACCCCGGCATTGAAGTAAGGGATGTTACCCGATCCCATTTCCCGATGCCGAAAGTTGTCCAGCTCAGGTACGGCTGCCAGATAGGTTTCTCCCAGGTCGGTATGCCATAAATCTCTGAGAGAATCCAACACCAGCAGGTCGCAATCCAGGTAGAGGATTTTTTCTACCTGAGGGGGGAGGATATCTGGCAGGACAATCCGGTAGTAAGAAGCAAGGGTGATGTGCTTATCCACCATAAAGCCTTGGAATAGAGCAGAGTCGATTGACAAAAACGTCATTTCCGTATCATAAGGGCGGACCAAGTCTTCGAGCTGAGCCTTCTGCGCAGGCGTAATCCCACCGTCGATGATGTAAACATGAATCTTGCCGGCAGCACGATTGTGCTCAAGCAGAGAGATCAAGGTAACGCCAAGGTGTTGGACATAATGACTGTCCGAGGAGAAACAAATGTGCATGGAGGTAGATGTTTAACTGGAGAAAAATGGAGTTTATGACATGGGAAAATCTTGATGGTTATCGTGAAAAATAAATGGAGAGATCGTGTATTTCATGCGTTGTAACTAGGTCATAGGCAGGGTCATTTGGATAATCGATAGGCAATCACAAAAGCACTTCTTAGCTCGTAGAGTAGGTGAGGTACCACATAGTGAATGCCCCTGAACCGAAAGCGGAAGGCCTCTGGTACCAGCAGGAAGAAGCGGGGCAAGATGATTTTCAAGCGGGTAGTCAGAGAATAATATTGTTTATGATCCGGATGGTGTTTCAGAAAGGTCATGATGCTGTCCACCGCAATGGTATCGCGTTTTACCACTTTCCGCCAGGGGTGGCAGACCCGGGCTTCCGCCACAAAGCAAAGTGGCTGCTGGTCCTTTTCTACCCTGGTTTTAAATTCAAGGTCCTCTAACTCAAAGCGAAAATCCTCGCAGAATCCGCCGATCGCCTTGAAGTATTCCGCCCGTACCATCAGGTTACAGGTCCAGAGGTTTCCACCGGTTTCATTGACCGGAGAGACTTCGTCAAAGCGCATCTGCGGACGGTCCGCTACGGTTTTTCCTTCAAAAACCTGGTAGCCGGGAAAGGCTTCAGCTGCCTGTAAATAAGCGGCGGCCCAGCCCGATGCGGGCAGGCAATCATCATCCACAAAGGCCAGAAGAGGAGCCCGGGCGAAGCCTGCCCCATGATTCCTATTGGAGGCTGGCCCCTTTTCAGGTCCTTTAATCCAGCGAACCCATGGGTATTGTTCCGAGATCATGCGTTGGGCCGTGGGAGCAACCCCATCATCCGATACGATGACTTCCAACTCATCCACGGTCAGGCCCTGGACCTGAGGACGCAGGCAATCCAGACATTCCGCCAACAAATCCAGGCGATGCCGGGTAGGAATGATGACAGACAGAAGAGGAGCTGATACAGATTCTTTCATGTTACAGGTGCAATTCGATTAAGGGTAGATGAAGGCTGTTGTCTGGGATGGGTTGAACTAGGTAAAATGATATTTCAGCTCTCTATAGCCTACTCTGATCCATTCTTTGGCCATCAATCCGAGGTGGCGGATGGAGGTTTTTATCATGGATTTTTGCATACCAGAAGCGAGGCGATAGCGGCGATGATGCATGTAATGAGAGAAGAGCTGGGAAATGCCCGCCTGATTTCGGGCTGGCCGCTGAGCGAGATCAAAAGCCACAAATTTTTCCCAGACTACCTTGGCCCGATGCACATAGGTGTGCGCTTCCTGGCAGGTGGTATGTCCCTGGGTGGCAATTTTCAAGCGACTTTCTTCATCTTCCAGGTATTGGCGTACGAGCTTGATGAGCTGATTTTCTTCTTGAAATCCGACAAAGTGGACCTGGTCCTTTAGCCCACATCCGTCGAGTTCTGTCGGTAAACAGGTCATCAATAATCCCCCGGAGGCCAGGCCTTCGAAGCAGCGGAGATTGGCATCTTCCAGGTAATCGTCCCGAGAGATATTCACGATGATTTTGGACTGGCCATAAATCTCTATCAATTCCTGCTGATTGTAGTTGCGGTCAATTTCATTGGTAACAAACTCAGCCTCTAAACGACGCACCAGCCGCCTCCGGGTCTGATAAAAGGGGCCGTCCAGGCGTCCTACCCAGCCTATGTCAAATTTTCTGGCCTGGGCAGGCTGATGGGGGAAAATCTCCGCTTCCACTGCATGGGGCAGGACAAAGCAGTTTTTGAGTCCTGCTTTCTGATAAATCTTATCGTGCCCGGGATGGAATACCGCTACCATATCGAACAGCCTGGCAAAGCGGGCTCTCTCCTGGATTCCATCATAGGAATCAATCAGGAAGCACATGGTCGGATAGGGGATTTCCATGAAATCCGGCGGGAGCGGCGTCCAGTAACTATCCGGATACAGGACCCCCAAAACTGCCCGGCCATCCGCTTCCAGTTGGGCCAGAAAAGGCATGATAGGGGTGGGTGCTCCGGGAAAACAAACCACTTCCCCGATCCGGGAAAAGGCATGGAAATAGCCTTTCCGTTCTCGTTGCAGGTCTTCCTCACCAGCAATCATGACAAGAGTAGGGATTCGTTTTTTAAGGGATTTACTCATAGAATCAGGTAATGCGATATCATTGAGGGATCCGGAGATTTTTTTTGAAAAGGTCTAATTGGTCCATGAGCTTAGCTACCTGGGTATCCAGCCTTACAGTTTCACTGAGACGGGGCCTGGCCTGCCGCAGATTGGCAAACTCCTTGACGGCTTTTTTATAGGCTGTTCCTTGCTGATAGGCCTGGTATACAGGGGTGAGGACCTGACTCAGGGTTTTGCCCAGGACCGGAATGCGATTTTCTATGCGGGTAAAAATGGAGGCCCGATTCAGCAAGGGAGTGATGAAATGCGGGGCATGATCGAGACCGATGGTCAAGGACCAATCTTCCCATTTAAACTGATTGATATGGGGACTGGTAACCACCGGAACCCAGGGCACCCGTAAGGTGTCCGCCAGGATGGCCCCGTGCATGGCTTCGGTTAATACCAGCTCACTGGACAGAATTTCCGAGATGACAAATTCAGGGGTGTTGCAAGGCGAGATATAATGATACCCCACCTCCTTGCAGAGGGCTTCCCAATCAAATAATTCTTCGCTTTGATGATGCGGAATGTAGGAAATGGGATACTGCTTAGGTGACTGTTCGAACGTTTGGGTTCTGAGCAATAAGGCCCCATCTCCGATCCCAAGGGCTGGATCTACACCGATTCTCTTGGCGGTAAGCGGCCCTCTGACGGCATAAATGTCAAAGGTGTCATCTATCTCCGGCAGCTTACCGTAGGCGAAGCCTGTACTAAAGACATGCTTCTTTTTCGCCTGGCGATAGTCAAATTGTAGAATGGAGCCTATTCCGTAGAAGACCTCCGTTTCGTCCTCGTCGAAGAGACCCGGCAATAAAGAAGGAAAGAGCATGGGATTCAGGCCATCTCCGAAGTTCTGGGTGGCGGTATAATATATCAGCTTCATGATTCAGATGGAGTTGTAGGGGTAGATTTCGGGGCGGAAGGTCCTTTCCTGATACCTACCACCAACACAATGATTTTATTGAACAGATGGAACACGCTGAGAATGAGCGAAAAAATCAGGGTCTGATAGGTGGTACTGAGGTCCATGGAACCGATCAGAATGATTTGCAACAACACATTGGTCGAGATACTGATCACCGGAATCCACCACCAGAGCCATTTTCGGGAACAATTCATGGTCCACATCAGGCCATTGATAAAAAGGATGCTGGCATCCAATACCAGGATGCCCACCTCACGGGTCAGGTGGGCGTACTGATCGCCCATCAGCCAAAGCAGCGGCTCGGGCAGCAGGAAGCCAACCAAGACCAGGATGACCGCAATGCCGACGGCAAATCCCAGAATGCGCAAGTACTTTTTGAGTAAATGACGATCCCGTGCCTGCCGGGCCAGATAAGGGCCGATCAGCATTCCCCCGGCCATGTTGAGCAGCATGAATAACTGACTCAGGCGACCGAGGGCGCCCACCTCAGCAACTTGTCGGCTCTCCCCGAAAATGCTGATGATAAAGACCATAATCTGCGCCTGGAAAGCTGCATAGATTAAGCCCGGCATAATCGGAGCGATGTATTTCCACATCTCCTTGCGCACGAGGGGATCGGCTTTACTGGGTTCCTTGAAATATTGGGTGCCCCGCTTTTTAAAGAGCCAGCCATTGAGAAAGATTTGCAGGCTCCCTATCCAAACCACCAACCAGGCGTTAATGGTGGAAGTGAAAAACAAAGCGGTGATCAGCAGGAAGCGAATCACGGAACTTTGGATTTCGATGCGATAAATCCCTTTGATATCCGACTGAATCCGAAAGGGAGCTGAGTAGAATGAACCCCAACCTGAAAAATACAGGTTGGCCAGGATGGCCAACAGCAAAGCCAGGGTCACACTCTGCGCCCAGCCGTGCTTCCAGGTCAGGAGAGGGAAAAGGATGACCGAGATCAGGCCCACCAGGATAAAGAGCCGATCCCGATAGAATTTCCCGCCTTTGATGTATTGCCCTATCAGGGCTTTGTCTCCGGTACGATTGCCTACCAGGGCTACGATGGCTCCGGCAAAACCGAGTTCAACCAGATTCTGGGCTGTAGCCTGAAAAGCAAAAGCGGTGGTGTATTGTGCGTATTGTTCGATGCTTAACCAGCGCAACAGGAAGAAGCCGGTAAGCACCTGAATAAGCTGAACCGCTCCCTGGCCCAACAAATAGGACAGGATCAAGCGGCTCCATTTCTGGAAGGCCTCTTTTTTGAGAAAGGTGTCGATATGTGAAATCAGCTCCATCTAGGGTTTCCTATGCAGGCACTTATATGGATTGCAGGGCCTTTTTTACCCTTCGTAATTTGTTTTTCGCTTGTTCCAGGCTCAGCTTCTTACTGTCCAGGAAGGCTTGCTCCACCTGGGCTTCCCAGGTCTTTTTTTCCCTTTCGGACAGGTGTTGATAGAAATACTCGTTGATCGCCAGTTCGTCATAGATGGCTATGCCTGCCCAGTGGGCGAGGTAAGGGGCCGTCTGAGGGTTTGACCAGTAGGCCGCTTCAAAGCCTTTTTCCCGATAATCCCCGGCCCAGGTAGATTGCATATTGTAGGGAGGAAGAGTGAGGTTGACCACGGGGACACCACTTAGGCCCACCAGCAAATTGATGGCTACCTGGTCCTTGTAAAGGTTAATATCCCGGATCAGGGTATCTCGAAAATCCCCTTCGCAGGTAGCTATCAGGGAATCCAGGGAATAGAGCACGCGATCACAGGCAAACTGGCCCGCATTGAAAATATCTTTCTGCCAGGTGGTTGATTTAGATTGGAAGTAAGCCTTCGACTGAGGATTATACGTATGGTCGGGATTATTCCAGTGGGTACAGCTACTGATAAAGCCTTGTACAGGAGCCAGTACTTCTAAGGGGTTTCGGAAAAAAATGATGTCCGAGTCGACATATTGATAGTTGTCGGTCAGGAAGCACTGATATTTATTGCACATCTTAAACAGGTGCTGGGACTCAATCCAGGAGAGCAAGGCTGGTTCCCGCCACCAATGAGCATTGGGAGGCAGCTCAAAGAGGTTTTCATCATAAGGGATCACCCAAAGAGGAAGATCACAACCGGTCGCCCGGAGAGACCTTTCCATCGCCATAAATTGAGGCTTGACGACTGCATTGGCCAGGGTGATGATTTTTTCCAGCTTCATATTCGATTCAGATAAATGGGTGATTAGAGGGCCTTGGGTTGATCAGATGGTTTAAATTGGCTGGGCTGCGTAATCCTAAGCCGTTCCCGGACCCTGGTACGAAGGGTATTGCGAAAGGCTTCCACCTCATTGATGTGTTTGAATAGTTCCTTCTGCTGTCGACGGAGGTTTTTCCAATACCAGGCTTGATACCGATCCTCGTAGCCTAAATCACCCAGGAAAAGCATTCGCTTCACGTAGGATTTCACCCCAAGAAAAGGCACCAGGAAGGCACTATTGCTGAGGTTGGTGAGATAGGCTTCTCGGTTGTCATTGACATGATGCAGGAGTCCGCCGAGCTTGAGTTCCCGAAACAGGTCGTAGAAGAGCAGGGCATGCAGGTCGGTGCGATAGGTTTCCCAGGGTTTCTGTTCCTGGGCAAATTGTAAGGCCAGATTTTCCTGAAAAAACTGCTGGAAATCAGGCGGATAGGAATCGGGAACGGCAGGAGCCGAAAGGATATGAGGGATCCAATGGTCCTCAAATCTTTTTTCCAGCCTTTGGTGCCAGAAATAGAAATCCTGTCCAGGGGCCAGGGCTATACTTTCCGACCAATGCGGCAGATAACGGATTTGATCCAGTTGCAAGCGGAGGGGCATTAAGTCCCGACGAGGAGAAGCGCTAGGTCTCCGCAGGCGATTCAAGTAGAATCTCTCAGATTTGGTCTGATCAGGCAGTAAGCTGAAGGGCTGAACGATGCGTCCTTCAGACAAAGAACCATGCGCCAGCGGATGCAGAATAAAATAACCCGGAGGCAGAAACCAAAGCTCCTTGATCCTCAACCACTGACTCATCAGGGGTGGGATCAGGTGTGCGGCTACGCCGGGTTTGTTCTCAAGCCCCAGAGGGCTGTCCGCCATAGATAACAGCTCCACCTCAACGCTGGGGTGAAGTTTTTTCATCAGGCCCTGAAGCATCTCCCAATCATTTCCGGGCAGGCCCAGGTCTACCAGGTGCAGAACCAGAGGCTGTTCGGGAGGTAAATGAAGGAGGGTACTCCCTAAGGTAGCCAGCAAAGCAGGTAAATCTCCTAACTTGCCAATCGAAGCGATATGTAAGGCATTTCCATTCATAGTCAACCCATAAGTTGATATGGCGATTACTCTTAATCCCTGAAGGACTTAGCACATTTGTTTGGGAAAGCTATGGTACCGGCTGGCTAGCCGGCGGTCCAGGTTTATGAACCGATCTTAAAGAGCCGGGCTTTAGGTTTTTCTTCCTTGGTTTTTTTGCTCGGGTAGGTGTAATAATGATAGTAATGGGACTTCTTCCCTTGCTGGGTTTTATCACAATTCAGCACCAGGGAGATATTTTCTACTTTGTTTTTGATATACATCATATTGGTCTCCATGAGCTGCCGGTAGGTGGTATAATCCTTCCGGATGACCAATAAGTTCCAATCCACCTCAGACATGAGGGGCATGGCATCCGCCACCAGACCGATCGGGGCGGTGTCGAAGACAATAAAATCCGCTTCCTGCTCCAATTGAGTGATCAGGCTTTGCATCCGTTTGCCCAACATGAGTTCAGCCGGATTGGGAGGCCTGATGCCCGAGGAGACCAGATATAGGCCAGGGATATCGGTTTCCTTGATGATATCCGCCATCTCACAAAATCCCCCCAGGTAATCGGACAAGCCTTTTTCTCCCGATTCGCTTCCCTGGGCTTTCCGCATATCAGTATCCACCAGCACGGCTTTTTTACCCATTAGGGCATAAACGATGGCTAGTTGCTGGGCACATAAAGACTTGCCTTCATGGCTGATCGAGGAAGTGATCAGGAGCTTGAGGGCACCTTTCCTGTCAGGCGTCAGAAACTGAAGATTGGTTCTGAGCTTTCTAAATTCCTCGAGGTAAGGGGCATGAAAAAGCAGATCAGGATCATGGCCGTTAATCACTTTGGGGCCTTGTAATTTGATGATTTCCTTAGGCCTTTTGATGAAAGGGATGCGGCTGATCAACTTAAGATTCGGAATATCACTGATTTGCTCGCTGCTCTCGATTTTATTGTTGAGAAATTCCCGGATGAGGAGCACGATAAAAGGGAAAACCAAGCCACTCAATATGCCGATCATCAAATTTCGGAAAGGCTTAGGGCTGATAGGATAGCCGCTCACTTCTGCTTCGTTGATCAGCTTGAAATCAGAATCATTGGAGGCTGCAGAGATCGCGGCTTCCAGCTTTTTCTGCATGAGAAGGAGATAAATGCTCTCATTTAACTCTCGGTTTCTTTCAATATTCCCCAGTTTCCGCTCTGCTGCCGGCATGCGTTGCAGGGTAGAACTAAAGAGCTTCAGGCGCTTTTCAATGTCCTCCATGCGGATTTCATTGGTGGCCTTGAGGTTTTTTACAGAAGAGGCAATGTTGTTTTTTACATCCTCAATCTCCCGCTTGGTCTTGAGATAATTGGGGTTCTTGGTTTGCTTGAAGTTGGCAATCCGTAGTTGCAGATCTACCAGCTTGTCTACTTGTCCGGAAAGGAACTCATCTTCAATCTGCAGAGAGGCTGGAACCAGGATTTTTTCTTCTGAATCATCCTCCAGGTAGTCTTCAAGGTATTCAAAATACTTGCTGGCAATGAGGATACCGGCTTTCTCCTTTTCCAACTCCTGCATATTATTGAAGACCTGTTTGCCTTCAATACTGAGGTCCAGGGCCGCGTTTTGGTTTTTAAAGGATTGCAATTCCCGCTCAATGGTCTTCAGGGAATCCCCGTTCATGGAAATCTGATGGTCTATGAAGTCTATGGTGCGACCGGAGGCTGTATTTTTTTCCAATAAATCACTGCGAATAATCTCTGTCGTCAGGGTATTGAGAAAATCTACCAGTTTCGCGGGGCTGGTTCCTTCCATGGACAGGACCAGGATGGTAGATTCGTCGGTAGCCAGGTTGATCTGGAGGCGACTCCGGTAGGCATCCACTAATTCGGAAAAAGGATGAATCTGGAAGAGGATTTCTGCCCCTTCAGCAAAAGGTTTACGGACCGGATCTACCAGGCTGATTTTAAAGGCAAAGCCTTCGAGTTCTACAATCTCCCCAAATGGAAAGCGGTGTTCCTGCTCCTCTCTTATAATGGCAAAGGTGGAATCACTGACTCGTCGGCAGGTGAATAGCTCATTATACGGGATGCCAGGGATGCTTTCATAGGTTTCCACCTTGATCGGAGAATTTTTATATAATTCCCGGTTTTGAAAATAGCCTTCCTGGAGGTAGGAGATCTCAAAAGGAAGTTTCTGGAGGACTTGAGAAACCAAAGGTTTTGATTTCAGCAGGATAAACTCATTGCTAAAGTTGCGTCCTGCGGCCCCCAGTTTTTTATTGAATAAAAAGCTGTTGATTCCTTGCTCAGAAGCCTCTTCCTTGACGAAAAGGACGGTTTTGGCGGAATATTGGGGGACGGTAGTTTTATTGATAAAAATCCCCACCCCCACAAAAATCGCCAGGCTCAAAACGAACCAATACCAATTGGCAACGAGGCGTTTGAACAATTGACGGGGATCAATCCCCTCCAATGATCCTGACTGCACCCCAATCAGTGGCATATTTGGTTTTCCATTCATCATCGAAAGATGGTATTGAATAATAAGGTCAGGGTACCCAACATACCCACGATGGTAGAAACGATCAGCAGTTGGTCCTGTCTCACCCCTTTGGCCTTTAAGGGATCTACAATGAGCACATCCCCCGGCATAATATAAAAGTGCTCAGACCCCAGGATGCTATCGTCCAGGAGGCTGATTTCCGTGAGTTGCCGTTGGTTGTTTTCTAAGGTTCGCATCACCCGGATGTTTTCCCGGTTGGCGTATCGGCTCAAGTCCCCGGCGGTGCCCAGGGCTTCGAAAATATTTATTTCAGGTTTTTGGGAGCGGTAATTTCCCGGAGCATTGACTTCCCCCAGGATGGTATACTCAAAACTCATCAGGCTGGCCCGTACAATGGGCGATTCCAGATGTGCTTGATAGGCTTGCTGTACGACTTCCTGGCAGGCTTCTAGTGAAAGCCCACCTACTTTGATATCTTCTACTACCGGCAGTTTGAGATAGCCCGCCTGATTGACCATATAAATATGGTTATTAGATGAGGCGTCTGTTGCGCCGGAATTTGCCAGAAAATTGAGCTCTTCATCGGTGGTACTGAAAATGTCAATCGCCACCAGATCAGAAGGTTTTAACAAATATTTGTAGCCTTGCATATCATAGGTTCGAACCTGGGTCGTGTCGGTACCAGGAGCAGGTTGAAGATATGCCAGTTTCTTGTTGGACACACAAGCCGTATGCAGCAAGGCTATAAGCAAGGCGGTAAAGGCCAGCCATGGCTTTTTATCTGTGGTCACTGCTTGTTCTATGTTAAGTAGTTGTTAAGGAATGTGAAAAAAATTCCTCAAAAAATTCTAAATCAGAAATATTGACTTGATTTATTGCAAATAATGCAATCAGTTGTTCATTGCCAAGGGAATTTGAAAAAAAACGTAAGAAATTTTAGGAAACCAATCTCTGGAACGAAGAAATACTGGATTTGGTTCCCAATTTCTTAATATATTTTGAAATATGTGGGGGAAAATTTCGATTTGCGAAAAAAAACGCCCGTTTGGTTAAAAAAAATGTATGGAAGGACTTGACATTATATGATCTTTCCTTAGATTTGTCTTGACTTCGGAGAAAATACATCCTCAGAGCCTCTGAAGCCATTTTTCTACACTATTCCTACTTTGCGACCATATGAAAACGCGCCCGTACAACCGGCGGAAATCCGCTTTTTGTACCCTAGGAACTGCTTGAGACATATTTATTCCATTTAATACTATTTGAATCTTCCTGACCCCTGGGAAGCAGGGCTACTTAGTCTTCATTTTCCCTTCATCTGATAAATCATGATTTATCAGGCTGGGAGGATTTTGTTTACCATCCATCGGTTCCATCTGGTGGAGGGGTAGGAGGATATTATGCTGTGATAAAATGACATAAAAATGTAGCCTGATCCAATGCTTGTCGCTTTGCTCATCTTTTATCTGATCCTTTTTCAAGTTTTACCCCGCTATTCTTAGGAGAATATGCCATTGTCACAAACAACACTCACAACAGATTCCTACGCTTATCCAGATTTAATCAGTCCGTTCATTTTTGTGGAAAACCGCTGGATCAAACGATTTGCGGATATAGGCTTTTCGCTGGCCTTTTTGGTCCTGGTATTCCCTTTCGTTTATGTGATCATCGGTGGACTTATTAAGCTGGATTCCAAAGGTCCGGTATTCTTCCGCCAATACCGGACGGGGAAAGATGATAAGCAGTTTTTATGCTATAAGTTCCGCACCATGCGGACCAACAATGACGACGAATCTCGTCAAGCCACCAAGGGAGATACCCGCATCACCCCCATTGGCGCTTTTCTCAGAAAGACCAGCCTGGATGAACTGCCACAGTTTATCAATGTGCTGTTAGGAGAAATGTCCGTGGTAGGGCCTCGTCCCATGATGGTGAAACACACCGAGGACTTTAAAAAGATCGTCCATCGATTTGAGGACCGCCAGGTAGTAACTCCTGGCATTACCGGACACGCCCAGGTAAACGGGTATCGGGGAGAGATCTCCAGTGGGAATTCCATCCAGGACCGGGTAGAATATGACCTCTGGTACATCCGGCACTGGAACCCCTGGCTCGACATCAAAATTGTCTATCAGACGGTCATGAATATGCTAAAGGGAGAAGACAATGCCTACTAGACCCTATCAGAGATTAAGAGATTTCACCTTGCCGGAAGGATTCAGGGGACGTTCAGCTGTGATTGTACAACTTTGGTGGCTGGTCCATTTTTTCCTGTTCAAGCCTTCACCACAGTTTATGTACGGCTGGCGACGCTTCCTGCTAAGAAGCTTTGGGGCCAAAGTTGGCAAAGGCGTCTTGCTACGACCTTCCTGTTCCATCACCTATCCCTGGAAAGTCGAAATCGGCGAAGATAGCTGGATTGGAGATGAGGTCGTTCTGTACAGTCTGGGGCAGATCACTATCGGAGCGAATGCCGTAGTCTCGCAACGCTCTTATATCTGCACCGGCTCCCACGATTATCTGGATACTGCTTTCGGCATTTATGCCCAGCCCATCATCATCGAAGAGGAAGCCTGGTTGGCTACGGACGTGTTCGTGGCGCCCGGCCTCCGGATTGGAGCAGGCACGGTGGTAGGAGCCAGAAGTTCTGTTTTACACGATTTACCCGCAGGCAAAATCTGCATAGGCAGTCCTGCCCGGGTCATAAAAGACCGGAAGCCAGAGGGAGCACCCCTTCCGAAGGCCAGTCTGGCAAATGTTCAATCTTAAGGAATGCAAACAAGATGAATTTTACTGATACCAAAGTCCTGGGCATAGATTTTCACAGCCAGGACGTTTATACTGCCATAGATCGCTTAAGAAAAGGAGGCTTGCTGGTGGTTCCTGCAGCACCGGGGCTGGTTACCATCATGGGGGATAAGTACTATTATAATGCACTCAAAGCGAGTGATGTGGCTATCCCGGATAGTGGGTATATGGTGCTGCTATGGAATTTGCTGCACCGGCCCAAACTCGCTCGCATTTCCGGGCTGAAATTCATCGTGGCTTTTTTGGCGGATGAAAAAGTGAAGCAGGAAAGTGTTTATCTGGTCAATCCCACGCCTAAGCATGAAGATGCAAATATCACTTACCTCCGGCAGCGCGGATTTGAAAAAGTGGGATATCAGCTTTCTTATAATGCACCTATGTACCCCAAAGGAGAGGCATTGATTGATCAGGTGTTACTGGCGGATATCGAGGAGAAAAAACCGGCTTACATCCTGATCAACCTGGGGGGTGGTATTCAGGAAAAAATCGGGGCCTACCTCAAAGCCCATTTGTCCTATAAACCTACCATCATCTGCACAGGAGCGGCCATTGCTTTCATGACCGGGCAACAAACCCGCATTCCCATGTGGGCGGACCGTTTGTTTCTCGGCTGGCTCATGCGCTGTCTGGACAATCCCAAGCAGTATATCCCGCGTTACCAGGCCGCCTTTAAACTCATCAGCCTTATGCTCAAATTGGGGCCCAATGGTCCTGGAGAAAAAGCGATCTCCAGTTAACCAGCTATAACTTACTGACTATAAACTTTCTGATCTACGCCTGTCCCCCTTGCTTTCCTGGGGGACATTTTTTTCAGGTAAAAGATGATTTGGAGGAATTGGAAAAATTCCCTTGCTTCCCTCGTTTTTGTCAGGGTGCCTACCGCTTACCACATGAAATCATCCCGTTCACATATCTGGAAAAAGGTCTTTAACGGACTGGCCATTCCCTATCTGTTGATTTCTATTTGGCTGTTGTTCTTATATCCTGGAGGATATTTGAGCCATATTGATCGACTGGGTAGGTATGAAGGAGGCTTTCATGTTCACCTGATTCCCTTCGATACCATCATCGCTTATGGAAAAGATCTCATAAACCCCATCAATCCCGGTGATCTCAAGGAAGCCATCATCAATCTATTCGGCAACATCGCTCTGTTTATTCCCCTGGGCTTTCTGATCCCATTCTGGGGGAAGTGGCCCGATTTGAAGCCTCGGAGATTACTTTGGTTTGCGGCCCTATGCCTGGGAGTTGAATTGTTCCAATACGGACTAGGCGTAGGGAATTTTGATATTGATGACGTCATCCTTAATATTATCGGCTTGTGGATAGGAGCCCAAATCTATTTTTTCCTTGAGAGGAAAATAGGATTGGCTCCAACGCTCTCACCCCAACAAGCCGAATAATACACATGGATTTTTCCTCTTTACAAGCCTGGCAGCCTCCTACTGACTGGCGACAGATCGAAACGGTAGACATGCATACCGAAGGTGAACCTTTACGGGTCATACTTGGTGGCTTCCCTCCGCTCGAAGGGGCGCATATCCTTGATTACCGGAATTACGTTCGCCAACATTGGGATCACCTCAGGACTGCCCTCATGTGGGAACCGCGAGGCCATGCGGATATGTATGGCTGCTTGCTTACGCCGCCAGTCTCCGCTGAGGCAGATTTTGGGACCTTTTTTTTACACAACGAAGGCTACAGTACCATGTGTGGCCACGCCATCATCGCCTTGACTACCCTGGCGGTGGAAACGGGCTTGGTGGAGAAAAAAAGCCCGGAAACCCGGGTGTTGATTGACACCCCGGCCGGACTGGTTACCGCTTTCGCGGTGTTGAAGGGGGAGCAGGTAGACCATGTTTATTTTCACAATGTCCCTTCCTTTGTGCTGGGCCTGGACCAGGAAGTGCAGGTCGCCAAACTGGGAAAAGTGCGCTATGATTTAGCTTATGGAGGGGCCTTTTATGCCTATGTACAAGCAGAGGAAATAGGCTTGTCGTTGGCCGCGGAGAACGTCCGGGAGATTATCCATCAGGGCATGGCTATCAAGCGGGCCGTGATGGAAAACAGTACGCTGATCCAGCATCCTTTTGAGGATGATCTTAGCTTTCTTTATGGGACTATATTCATCGGAGCAGTAGAGGAGGGCAGCACTGCCGATAACCGGAATGTCTGCATTTTTGCGGAGGGAGAAGTAGACCGATGTCCTACCGGGACCGGCGTAAGCGGACGTATGGCGATTCATTTTGCCCGAAAAGAAATACAGTTGGCAGAAAAAATGTCCATTGAGAGCATTATAGGCAGCCAATTTCAGGCCAGTGTACTTAAAACTTGTACCTTTGGTAAGCATGAAGCAGTGATCCCACAGGTGGAAGGAAGGGCATACATCACCGGGAAACACCGTTTTTACCTGGACCCATCGGATCCCCTTAGGCACGGTTTCATGTTGCGATGAGCTTGTTCTAATACCACTACTATGCTACGAATTATCTTGACGGGTCTGATGGCTATCTTACTAGCTGGTCTTTGGACCTGTAAACCCACCGCTAAGGTGATGTCTGATGAAGAACTCACCCAATTAGCCGACAGCCTGGCCCATGCCTACATCATTACAGATGGCCATGTAGATTTGCCTTATCGGATGCGGGTAAAAAACTTCCAGCTGGAAAAAGAATACCTGGACATAGCCGAGAGCACCGAAGGGGGCGATTTTGATTATGCACGGGCCAAAGCCGGGGGGCTGGATGCACCTTTTATGTCTATCTATGTGCCCGCCCGCTATCAGGAAATCCGGGGCCGGTCCAAACTGGAGGCGGATAGTCTGATTGATATTGTGGAACGCATCGTGGGCCAGCATCCCGAAAAATTCGGGATTGCCACTTCCCCGGCCGAGGTGGAAGCCCTGGTTGCCGAGGGCAAACTGGCCTTGCCGATGGGCATGGAAAATGGCTCGCCAATTGAGGACGACCTGGCCAATGTCGCGCATTTTCAGGCTCGGGGCGTACGCTACATTACCTTGACGCATGGCAAGGATAACCTCATTTGTGATTCCTCTTATGATACCACCCGAACCTGGAAAGGCTTAAGTCCTTTTGGGAGAGAAGTGGTCAAAGAAATGAATCGGGTAGGCATCATGGTGGACATTTCTCACGTATCCGATGATGCCTTTTATCAAACCATGGAAATCACCCAGGCTCCTGCCATTGCTTCGCATTCTTCCTGTCGGGCCTTCACGCCGGGCTTTGAGCGGAATATGAATGATGACATGATCAAACGCCTGGCCGAGAACGGCGGGGTCATTCAAATCAATTTTGGCTCTACTTTCATCGACAGTGTTTCCCGGTCCAAAGGCGACAAAATGCGCGCCGATATGCGGGCCTGGATGGAAGCCAATAATGTGTCCCGCAGAGATTCCGCTTTTCAGGCGTATGTAGAGGCCTATCGGAAAGAGCATGGCGACAACTATTCTGATGTAAAAGTGGTGGCGGATCATATTGAACACGTAATCAAGCTGGTGGGAGTAGACCATGTCGGCTTCGGGTCTGATTTCGATGGAGTAGGGGATTCCCTTCCGGTTGGCCTGAAGGATGTTTCTGATTACCCCAATCTCATCAAAGAATTGTTGAAACGGGGCTATTCGGCGGAGGACATTGAGAAAATCTGTTATAAGAACGTCTGGCGGGTTTGGTCCAAAGTCCAGCAAATCGCGCAGGAAGCTTAAATATTCAGCCAGGCTTGCCGTTGAAATAAAAAAGATAGCAGGATGAAAAAAGTGTTTTGGTTGGCCCTGATGGCCTTTTCTACCCTCTTGGTAACGGGCTCGGCCACCCATCCCTTTTATGTGAGCGTGTCCGAGATTCAGCATAACGCCCAATCTGGACGCCTGGAGATCTCCATGCGCATGTTTGTGGAGGATTTGGAGCTGGCCCTGGAAGATCGCGGACATAAAGGCTTGTATTTGGGCCTGGAAAAGGAAAGCCCTGAAGCGGAATCCTATGTGGACCAGTATATCCGTCGTTACCTGAAGATCGAGTTGAACGGAGAAGCCCTGGAATGGACGTTTCTCGGCAAAGAAATGGAAGGAGAGGCGATCTGGTGCTATCTGGAAAGTGCAGAAATCGACACGCCACAAAAAGTGAAAATCAGTAACCGCCTGCTTTTTGATACCTGCGAGGGCCAGCAAAACATCGTTCACCTCAAGACGGCCACGCGCACCAAAAGTCTTCGACTGAATGAAGCCATTCCCGAGGGGACCATTGAGTTTTAATCGAAAAAAAATCACATGATTCGCTACCCTATTACGCTTCTGGCAGCCCTCTGCCTATGGGCTCCCCGCATCTATGCTCAGGATCTTCCCGCTGCTTACGACCCGCGGATTTACGATATTGTAAAGGACGTTTCTGCCGAGCGGCTGGAACAAGATATTCAAACGCTGGTGGATTTTGGTACCCGTAATACCATGTCCGATACGGTCTCCGATACCCGGGGCATCGGAGCGGCCAGACGCTGGATCAAAGCTGAGTTTGAGAAGATTTCCGAGGCTTGTAAGGGCTGCCTGGAAGTAGGTTACCAGCGCAAGCTGGTGCCTGATGAGGGGAATTGGCGCATTCCCAAGGATACCTGGGTCGTCAATGTGGTGGCGATTCAGCGGGGTACGGTGTATCCCAACCGCTATGTCATCATGTCGGGGGACATTGATTCTCGGGCTTCCGGGGCCAGCGACTACGAAATAGACGCACCTGGCGCCAATGACAATGCCACGGGCATGGCGGGAACCATCGAAGCTGCCCGGGTCCTTTCCCAATATCAGTTTCCTGTGTCTATTGTCTACGCTGGTCTTTCCGGAGAGGAACAAGGCCTGTATGGCGGACGCCACATGGCTGAACTGGCCGATAAAGCGGGCTGGGAGATCATCGGCATCCTCAACAATGATATGATTGGCAATGTTGAAGGCATTGACGGAGTGATCGACAACCGGAGCTTTCGCATTTTTTCCGAACCTACACCTTATACAGAAACCGAAGGGGAGCGGAACCGTCGTCGCTATTATGGCGGAGAAGTGGACGGCGTTTCTCGCCAACTGGCGCGCTATATCCACAAGATGACGCGCACCTATATGCCCGAAATGAATCCCATGATGATTTATCGCCTGGATCGTTTTGGTCGTGGGGGCCATCATCGCCCCTTCAATGACGTGGGCTTTGCAGGCGTACGCATCATGGAAACCCATGAGCATTACGACCGCCAGCACCAGGACATCCGGGTAGAAGATGGTCGGGCCTACGGGGACGTCATCGAGGGCGTCAACTTCCCCTATTGCGCCAAGCTCACCGCCGTCAACGCCATTTCCCTGGCTGGTTTGGCCTGGGCACCACCTGCCCCGACTGACGTAAAGATCGGCGGTGCCGTACGTCCTTCTACCACCCTGGCCTGGGAGGCCAGCGAAGACAAAAACCTGGCTGGCTATAAAATCTACTGGCGGGATACCACCGCCCCGCAGTGGCAGTACAGCCGCTATGTAGGCAAGGTGAATGAATTCACCTTGGAAGGCATTGTCATTGACAACTACCTGTTCGGCGTAGCTGCCGTCGGTAAAGACGGGCACGAAAGCACCGTGGTCTTTCCGGGAGGATTGATCAGGAGGCGGTGAGAAGAGGGATGCTGCAAGCTGCGGCGGTGTCCCACCGCCCCCACCCGTAACACTGGCTTCCAGCCGGTCATCGCGCCACTGCCGCGGATACCATCCGCGGCCCATGGCCATCCGGCGGAAAGAATTCCGCCTCGGCAGGCCCCTAGCCAGCAGCTGCAAA
>JBCBGC010000006.1:0-123789 GCA_038527215.1 Bacteroidota bacterium | reverse complement strand
AAAGAGCAGCCCTATGCGGTAAAGGACATTATTCTTTCTTGTCCGCAAGGTGTGGATCTGCTTCCGTCTACGAAGCACCTGGGGGCTTCGGATCATGAATTGATTCAGGTGGATCAACGGCAATTGGTTTTGTCCAAAATCCTGAACCAGGTCAAAGATGATTATGACTTCGTCCTCATAGATACGCCTCCCAAGGTAGATAATCTGACGATCAATGCTTTGTCTGCCAGTGATCATTACATCATCCCATTGAATGCAGAATATTTTGCTACCTCTGGGCTGGTGCAAATCATGGATGCAGCCAATCGAATTGTAGCGCATATCAACCCCAGCCTACAATGCCTGGGCGTTTTGTTCAACCGCTACAATCCCCATAAGGTGGCTATGCGGAATATGGCTGAATTGGCCGAGGGACAGATTGGAGAGCTGATTTTTAAACAGCATATCCGGGAAAATATCGCTCTGATGGAGGCCCAGATGAGCAATGCCAGCATTTATGATTATGACGCTTCCAGCAATGGAGCCAAGGATTATGCTGGTTTTACCAAAGAAGTGCTGGAGCGACTAGGTTTGCTAGAAAAAGTAGAGTAGGGGAGAAGGATTCAATTGACGTTAACCAACCAGAAATATGGCAAAGAAAAATTTATCACAGGCAAAAGGCGTAGACGCGCTTTTCGGAGGAACTCCGGTCAAACCCATCTTGAGAAAACCTACCCTGCCGGAGGTAGAACCAGAGGCTAAGGTAGTGCCAGTAAAAGAATCCAAGCAGGACACTCGTAAGCCTGCTAAACGGAAAAACAGAAAAACTGCGAGTCAGACCTCTGCTTCTAAGAAAGCCGGACCAGCGGTCACGCCCAGGGAAGAAGCTCCCCAGGTATTTCGGGTGAATCTGGAGGGTGTGCGAAAGAAAAAAGTCGAGTATACAGGCATTAGGCTCCGCAAAGAATTGTTCGATCGGCTCAGTGATATCGCGGATCAGGAAAAGCTGAAAAGCACCAACTCCTTGATCAGCATTGTGCTGGAAGCCTATTGTGATGGCTATGAGCAAAGCGCCTGATCCTGGGTTTTGTTGCGCTACGCGGCGCATTGCACCTTTTTGTAGCTTATTTCAAGTTTCGGTTTAAGCCTCTCTTCCAGGGTTATACACCCTTTGTGGAAAAGTAAGCTACAAAAAAATGCGTGCCCTTTGACTTGCCATCTTTCTTAAAAAAACCGCCTTCAGACCCATTTGGAGGCGGTTTTTGCATGCTTATATTCCAGTAATGAGCTATTTCTACTACAAAAAGGTGCAGAGCAAAAGGCCTTATATACCTGCCCCAATAGCCGATTTTGGCCCTTTTTTTCCCTTTCGTAATCCTTGCTTTCTTTTTAATACAAGCTTACTTAATACATACTTAAGGGCTTATAAGCGATTGATTGTCTGCCAATTACAAAGGAACTTTGCTACAGGAATGTGCAGATAGGGGAGAGGTAAACTACAGGAAAATGCGCGGGACCTGGCTTAGCGACTACATTTCTGTGCAAGGGACCAAAGGGTAGGCTACAAAAAAATGTAAAAATTTTTCAAAGCAGGCTACAGAAAAATGCGCGGAAGTTAGCTACAAAAATGTGCAGCCGTTTTTTCAACTTGACTACAGAAAAATGCAGCACTTTCCAGCGGGGTGCAGAACATCTCAAGTCATACTTGACTACAGAAGAATGCATATCTAAACACTTTGTTATCAAGGCGTGACCCTTAAGAAAGCTACATTTGTGTGCAGGTAAATCCGGGCATATACCCGGGTTTAAGGCAGAAGTTAGCTACAAAAATGTGCAGAGATTAAGGGAAAGTAAGCTACAAGAAAATGCAATCTCTATTTCGGATTCCCTTGTATTTCAGGCAGTTGAGGGAAGTAGACACAAGGCTCAAAGCCTTTGTAGTTAAGTTGAAAAAGCCTACTTTAGTTCCGTATTCAATGTACGTCTCCGAGAATTAAAAACCACGATGCAGAAAAAGCACCCGGTTAACTATACCGTATTCCAACCTAATATCCTGATCAACGCGAACACGGATATGAAGTTGGTGGAAACGAGACTTTACACGGAAATCCTGAATTATAACCATACGGCCCATCCGGACCAGCTGGTATATAAGATTCCCTATGAGGCCGTAACCATGCGGACCGATAAAGACGCCATCTCACGCAATGCCAAGCGGGAGTATATGAAGCTGACCAAACGCTTCCAGAAGCGTGTATTCGATCTGGACGCGGAATTTATGCGGGAACACTTTGGTGAAGAGTATCCGGCTTCGATCGTGGCTTTTCCGACCATTCGGTATCAGGATACCTGCTTTGTGATTGAGATCAACCGCTACTTCAAAGCCATTTTGGTTAAACTGGAATTAGGCTTTACCAAAGGAGATATTGAACTGCTGCGGACCTTTATCCATACTTATTCTCACCGCCTCTACTGGATGATTCGCCATTATCAGTGGCGCCCCAATACCAGCAGCCTCCGGATCGGTCTGAACGACCTGAAGGCTTCTTTGGGCTGTGAGGGTAAATACGAGCGCTTCCAGAATTTCAAGACCCGGGTTTTAGAGCCTATTCAGGAGGAGTTTAAAGGCACCTGGGTGGAATTTAATTATGAAATCGTGCGCGGAGGAAAAGGCGGCGCAGTAAAGGAATTGGTCCTGAAGTTCAACAACGACTTTGAGCAGACCAAGAAACTCAAACTGGGGGCTGCCTATGATTGGGAGCATATCCTCTCTTCCTATGGCATTGCCAGCCGGGAGATCATTCGGATTCGCCAGTGGGTGATCGAAGGGGCTGAAATCAAAGGAGGCTACCGTTGGAACAACTATTACGTGCATGCGGTGATCCGTTTGGTGCGGGAATCCATCGTGCGCAAAAGCAAGAATCGCCACGCCAAGCAGATCAAAAACATAGGTGCCTATCTGTACAAAATGCTGGTCGAGGGCTGGCTGATCGAACAGGTAGAGGAAATGCGTCAGGCCGGGGCAGAACCCGTAACGGCTCAGCTCGACGTCTTCAAGCAGATCCTAAACGTACCCGAGGAACCGATCCAGCAACCGGACAGTAGCCGTTTTGAAACCTCCTACGAGTCCTTCCGGGAAATGTACGAGCTGCACAAAGAAGTCCACAAAGTAGACCTAACTGAAGAGGAATATGCCGCCGACCTCGGATATGAGATTCAGGGAGCTGTAGTAGTGAAAATTGCCTCCTAGGCATGCCTTCTTCCGCATCACCGGCTTTCAGCCGGTCTACATCCACCCTGGCACATTGGCCCAACACCCCGTAACACTGGCTTCCAGCCGGTCTACTCCCATACCACTGGCTCTCAGCCAGTTCAGTCTCCAATCGGATCCCACACTCCACACCACCAGCTTCCAGCCGGTCTACTCCCATACCACTGGCTCTCAGCCAGTTCAGGCTCCAACCGGATCCCACACTCCGTAACACTGGCTCTCAGCCAGTCCAGGCCCAACCGGATCCCACACTCCGTAACACTGGCTTCCAGCCGTTCTACTCCCATACCACTGGCTCTCAGCCAGTCCAGTCTCCAATCGTATCCCACACTCCGTAACACTGGCTTCCAGCCGTTCTACTCCCATACCACTGGCTCTCAGCCAGTTCAGGCTCCAACCGGATCCCACACTCCGTAACACTGGCTTCCAGCCGGTCTACACCCATACCACTGGCTCTCAGCCAGTCCAGGCTCCATGCGGACCCCACACTCCGCACCACCAGCTTCCAGCAATCCACCCGAATGGGTGGATCAGCAGCGATGACCGGCTGGAAGCCAGTGTTACGGCACCACCTCATCCGAAAGATAGGTATAGGGCCAATCCGCCCAATGGCGGACAAGATTCGCTTTCTCAGGATTACGAAGGATGTAGGCTACCCTTCGACGAAACTCCGTTTCGTCCCGGATCAACCGATCATAGCTTTCCCGTTGCCAAAATGGGCCTGAGCGGCCTAGAAATCGATTGGCACGCAGGGCAACAAATTGTTTGTGTGATTTCAGGATTTGATGCAGGGGTTTCGTGCATTGATTCAGCATGAGGTGAACATGCGTAGGCATAATGCAGTAACAGATCAGGTGGCATACTTTCATTTCCTCTTCCAGAAAATGAAGGCTTTCCATGGCTAGCTTGGCTATCTCAGGAATGAGCAGCCAGGCTTTCTTATGACCAGGAGTTATATCCTCTGAATTATCCTTTCCCGCATAATCCTGCCAAACGGAGGTAAGCAGGTTCCTCGGAATGGACCCATGCAAGCGAAAACAAACATCAAAAGTACCCTGCTCAGGTTGTAAATGCGGTAATTTTCTTCGGTAAAAGGGTGGGGTAGCCATACATCAACCAGACTTGAAGGTCTTAACATCAAGAATCTGGAGACATATCTTTGTCTAAAGATAGGCTTAAATCGGATACATGCCAGAGGACAGGCGAGAACCTTCGCGCTGCAAGCTTCCATTTGGTCCTGATCCCACGCGGGTCCCCGTCCCACACCAGCTGCGATCCCACACCAGTCCCCGCCCCACACTGGCCCAACACAGTAACACTGGCTTCCAGCCGGTCTATGCCCTTCATCCACCCATTCGGGTGGATACTGAATGCTCACCGGAAGGTAGCCGCTGGCAGGACCCCAACCGGCTGGAAGCCAGTGTTACGGAATCAGGATCGGCTAGCAGCCGCTGGCAGGGCCCCAACCGGCTAGAAGCCAGTGTTACGGAATCGGGATCGGCTAGTAGCCGCTGGCAGGGCCGCAAACCGGCTAGAAGCCAGTGTTACAGAATCAGGATCGGCTAGCAGCCGCTGGCAGGGCCACAACCGGCTGGAAGCCAGTGTTACGGAATCGGGATCGACAGGCAGCCGCTGGCACGGCCACAACCGGCTAGAAGCCAGTGTTACGGAATCAGGATCGGCTAGCAGCCGCTGGCACGGCCCCATACCGGCTGGAAGCCAGTGTTACGGAATCGGGTTCGGCAGGACGCCAATCGCACGCCCGAACCCTACTCATTCTTCACGCGGGTCTTGCGGAATTTTCCATTGCGCTTGCGAATAAACAGCATGCCTTCGCCAAAGCGGGCATTTTCCCGAAACTCCCCTTCGTAGTAACTGCCATCCGCGTAGGTGTAGACCCCGTATCCATGTCGGCTTCCATCGAGAAATTGACCCGAAAACTGCTCGCTATTTGCATAGAACATGGTACCTTTTCCCGAGGCCCGGTTCATGATGAACTGCCCTTCATATCTCTCGCCATTTCGATAATGGTAGACCCCTTCACCGTGGCGATTGCCATCCACAAAATTTCCTTCATACCAGTTCCCGCTCACAAAGTATTCCTTGCCGGGACCATGCTTTTTCCCTGCTTGATAGGCACCTTCGTAAACCAATCGATCTCTTTTGTAATACAAACCCTGGCCGGACTTGATGCCTTTATCTACCTGTCCCTGAAAACGGTCCCCGTTGGCATAGTAAATTGAGCCCGTGCCCTGAGGCACTCCTCCCGCAAAGGCTCCACTGTATCGATCCCCGGTGGTATAGTACAAAGTTCCTGTACCGGCAATCTCGCCTTTTGCAAAAGGCCCTTCGAAGTGATTGCCATTGGGATAAAATAGTTCCCCCTTGCCTTCTGGTAGCCCATCCTTAAACAGGCCTTCATACCGGTCTCCGCTGCGGTAATAATACACCCCTTTCCCTTCAATGATGCCACTTCTCACTTCTCCTTCATAGCGTTCTCCTCCCGGGAACTTGAAGATTCCTCTCCCGTCGGGACGGGCATTGACAAAGGTGCCTTCGAAAATGATGCTGTCTGCAAATTGGTATACCCCTCGGCCTTCTATACGGTCATCTATGAATTCTCCGGTGTAAATCTCGCCATTGACAAAATAATAGGTGCCCTGTCCATGCTTAGAGCCCTGACGGATTTGCCCTTCATATCGCGCGCCGTTTTTGTAATAAAAAGTCCCGCTTCCGTGGGGCAATCCATTCTTGAAATCCCCCTCATATCGGTTCCCATCTTTGAACTCTACCTGGGGCAACTCCGCCATCTCCATTTCCCCAAAGATCACCCTTTCCCCTGCGTAGGTAAGCTCTCGTTGGCTGAGAGAATCCAATTCAAACACCAGGTGCCCCTTTTTCGTGAGGCGAAAGCGGACCTTTCCCGTTACGTTTAATTCAAAATCTTCCCCCAGAGATACCCGAAAATGTTCCGCTGAATCAGGTTCCTCTACATGAATAGGGAGGTTCCAGCCCTTGGATTGGGCCATGCCATAAGAGATACTGAAACAGAAAAGCAGGAAAAGGAATAAAAATCTCATCTGGGTATCGTTGTTGCCTGGCAGCCAGAAGCCACCGGAAAAGGTAGAACAAGAAGGAAGCCAAAAAATATGGGCTGGCGGCCTTTTTTCCAAGATTCCTCTCCGAGAGGGCTTGCCTGATGCTCGCTAAAGACTGCCATTCGCCTAAAATAGTGGCCTTCTGATTCATGTTTGATGAACCCTCTCAAGGCCTTAACTTCGCATTTCAAGATTGGTTTTGATGAGTATTGCAAAAATTTGGTATCTGGAGCAATTCAACCTGCTGCAGGAACTGCCAAAAGAAGAATTGAGTTGGTTGGCTGAACAAATGCCCTTGCACCGGGTGTACAAGGGAAACATTCTTCGGATGGGAGACGCAAGCAGCCCTGCAGTGTATTTTCTGAAAAGTGGCCTGGTCAAAATTGGCAGCTATACCGCATCCGGGGAAGAAAACCTCAAATACCTGGTGAAGGAAGGCCAGATTTTTGGGGAGCAAGCCCTGGTAGGAAAAGAAAATCCCAACGACTTTGCCGAAGCCCTGGAGGACAGCCTGGTCTGTCCGATCAATACCCAAACCATGAAATGGTTGATGGACCGATTCCCGGCGTTGAACCAGGCAGTACTACACTTGATGGGCGATCGGGTAGAACGGCTGGAAGCAAAATTGTCTGCCCTGCTATACGAGCCTTCCCGACAGCGCATTCAGCGTTTTTTGGTGCAGCACCTGGAAGAATTTGGGCAACAGCAAGGAGCGGAATGGCGGGTAAAAAACAACCTGAAGCATTCCGATATCGCTCGCTTGACCGCGACCTCTCGCCAGACAGTAAACAGTGTCCTGAACGAACTCCGCAGAGTCGGCTTGATTGATTACGACAAAGATTGGATCTGGACCCATAAACTGGCTGAGGTGAAACGCAACGCCCTTCAATCCGGTGCCGAAGAATAAGGTGCGCTCAGGTCTTCATTGAAGTCTTTTCCCTGAGGTAAATGAACCTCTATTTTTTCCCGAAATCCTAAGGCCTTTTTCATCATATCAAAGCTGGTGTACAGGGCCTCGGCCTCGGCTGGTAGCCTCAGGCTGAATAAGCCGGACTCTTCTAACATTTCCGTTTTTACCCCGTCAACCTCCGTTTTGAGCAGGGAGGACAGCAGCCCGAGGAAAACCGCTCCATCTTCAATCGGAATGAACCTGATCCCTATTTTTACTGCTTGCTCCATCACTAAGGATACAATGCGCCAGTTGGTTGTGGACTGCCAGGACATCGCTTGCAGAAACCGAAAGGCCTGAAAAGCACCGGCTTTATCCCGATCGAACCCCAGGGTGAGGCGGGCAAAAGGATAGCGCTCCATCAACCTTAGCACATAAGCTATCTGCCCATGACCGGCCTGACCGCTGGTGGAAAGGTAGATGCGCCCCTGGTCTACTGGAAATAACTGATGGTAGGAGAGGGCATCAATAGGGCTCTCACACAACAGCAGTTCTTCAACCGCTTCGAAAGCTTCGGGAAGCAAGGAATGCCAGCAGGCCTGACCTTTTAGAGAGCCGGGGGCCAGCCCTTTGAAGCGCTTATTTCGACGCTCTACGCCCAATACATGATCAAAGTGGTAAAGGGGAAAGCTCCAGTAATGAAAGCCTTTTTCGTCCCTTTCCTCAACGATCCGATCTTGAAAGAAAGGATGAAAAAGGGTGGCTTGGTTTAAGCCCCTTTCTGCCAGATAACTGAGGTCCGACAAAGGCCTGAAAGCAGCCTCAAAATCCAAAGATGGGGGAGGGGAGGGAGGAAAAAAAACCTGAGATGGGTTGGGTTGATAGCCTGCCAACCGTTCGCGCACCAACTGCCAGTCCTGGTCCTCCCGGTGGAAAATAAAATCAATGAGGGTTCCCTTATCGTATTCATTGGCTGGGTTAAAATACCAATCATGGGTTCCTGCCTGATCCCGGCTAACCACGATTTTGTCCTTCCAAAAGGGATGGAAGAGCACTTGCTGCCGCTGACTGGATTTCTTTACATCTCTTTCAAAACCATAAACCTCCTCTGCAAAGGCTGCGAGTCTGATGTTTCGTTTATAGCTTTCAAAATCCATCATTGGCTAAAAGGCATGCCAGTTTTTTTCCTCTGTTAAAGCCCTTAACTTAAGCACAAACTACCTACATACATGAATACTACCCGATTTTTTTGGACCTGCCTGATCCTCGGCTTTATGTTGCTGGGGGTTTCTCAGCCTGCACAGGCTCAGCTCAAACTGGCAGAAATTTTTTCCGATCACATGGTCCTGCAGCAAAAGCAGCCCTTGAAAATATGGGGATGGGCCAAAGCAAAAGAAAAAATCACCGTCAGCTTTCGCGAACAAGAAGTAAAAGTAAAAACGGGCGCTGACGGGCGTTGGGAAGTTACGCTGGAGGCAGAAAAAGCCGGTGGACCGGATGTGATGACGGTCAAAGGCAAAAAAGAAACCCTGAGTGTTGAAGATATTCTGGTAGGGGAAGTTTGGATTTGCTCCGGACAGTCCAACATGGAATGGCCTCTCTCTCAAACCCGGGATGCGGAAATGGAAATAGCTGCGGCGAATTATCCCAAGCTGCGATTACTGGATGTGCCCCGGCATGTAGCCACCCAACCAGAAAAGGATTTTCCGGAAGATTTACAATGGGATAGATGTTCTCCCCAGACGATTGCCAGTTTCTCGGCCGTGGCCTACTTTTTTGCCCGAAAACTCCAACAAGAACTGGAGGTCCCCATTGGCCTGATCAGCACTAATTGGGGCGGTACGAATGTAGAAACCTGGACCAGTGTGGACGCGATTGAAAAAATCGCGGGCTTTGGTAATACCAGAAAGCGCCTGGATCCGGAAAAAATTAAGGCAGAGCAGGAAGCCCAAACCCAAAAGTTTGCAGCCTTGTTGGCTGGATTTGGGGAAGGCAAAGAAAAAGACGAGCAAGGTAATTTTGTCTGGCAGACAACGGACCTGGACGTGCGTACCTGGAAAAAGATGTCCTTGCCAGGACTTTGGGAAGGCAAAGGCTTGCCCAATGTAGATGGGGTAGTGTGGTACCGTAAAACCATCCGGCTCACTGCGGAACAAGCTGCCGCTGAGGCGGTCTTGTCCTTAGGACCGATCGATGATAGTGATCAAACCTGGATCAACGGTAAGTTGGTAGGAGGGCTTACCCAAAAATACAACGTAGCCCGCCTCTATGAGCTCGATCAAGGCATCCTTCAGGCTGGCGAAAACACCATTGCCATCCGGGTAGATGATACCGGAGGCGGAGGGGGGCTGCACGGAGCTGCCAAACAACTGTTTCTGAAAGTAGGAGACCAGAGCTTGCCGCTGGCGGGCGACTGGGACTATCGACTAGGAAAAATCATGGATATTCGTTCTGGCATCAGTCCCCGACCCAATGATATTCCCAGCCTTTTGTACAATGGCATGATCCACCCCTTTGTCCCATTCGCCTTTCAAGGGGCCATTTGGTACCAGGGAGAATCCAATGCCAGTCGGGCCTATAAGTACCGGGCCTTGTTCCCGACCATGATCCAGGATTGGCGCAATCGTTGGGGGCGGGATTTTCCCTTCCTTTTTGTCCAACTAGCCAACTTCAAGGCAGCAGCTCAGGAACCTGGACCCAGTGACTGGGCGGAGTTAAGAGAAGCCCAGTTGATGACCCTGGACTTACCAGCTACCGGCATGGCGGTAATCATTGATATTGGAGAAGCAGGAGATATTCACCCGAGAAACAAGCAAGATGTAGGCTTACGACTGGCCATGTCTGCCATGGAAAAGGCTTACGGAGGTTCCACGCCTGCCTCTGGTCCCCTGTTGGCTAAGTGGGAGGCCAAGGATGGTTCAGCTATCCTCACCTTTAAGCAGGCCGTAGGAGGTCTGGTTGCCAAAGATCGCTACGGATACCTCAAAGGCTTTACCCTGGCGGGAGCAGACCAAAAATTCCATTGGGCCCGGGCTGAAATCATCAGCGAAAACCAGATCAGGGTATCCTGCGCGGCTGTACCCGATCCGGCGGCCGTGCGCTACGGATGGGCTGATAATCCAGATGATGCAAACCTGTACGATGGGCAGGGATTACCCGCTTCGCCCTTCAGGACAGATAAGTGGAAGGGAATCACGCAGAAATAAGCCTTAGAATCCAGGCCAATTCTGATGAGTGGCTACGATGTTGAGCATCCGCTCCACGAATTCCAGTTTGTCCTCACCGTTGGTGAGGATGACCGTACCAATGCCCAGTTCCTTGTGGCCAAAAATCAAAGCGGTATATCCACTGTTGGTGCCAGTCTCCAGGAAGTAAGTTTCATTGCCGATATCCTGGAGGAAAAAGCCTACCCCAAAACCATTGACGACCAGGGAAGAAATCATATTAGCCGCGTTGCTTTGGTCCAACACCTGGTTGGACTGGCCTCGGGCTGAATTTTGAATTTCAATCAGGAATTTTCCCATATCCTCCGCGGTAGACCATAAGCCGAGAGGAGCCAATTGAGGATAGGTATAATATTTTCCATCCAGTACCCGGGTCTGGGCCGTATGTCCGGAGGCTGCTACTACTTGTTTGTTGGCGGAAAGCGGTTGTTCGAAGGCACTGCTGACCATGCCAATCGGATCAAAAATTCGGGTTTTCATCAGACTGGCGAAATCCGTCCCTGATACATCTTCCATGGCCTGTTGAATGACCAAATGGCCTCCAGAAGAATAATTGAACTGGGTTCCGGGAGTAGCGGTTACCTGGATAGGATTATTGTTAGCGGGCGATTGTCCATTGAGTAGTTGGAACAGGGAAGGCACAGATTCTCCTTCCACATAACCCGCAAATGTTTCTTCATTGATCCCCCCGGTATGGGTAAGCAAGCGACCCAGGGTGACCTTTTGGATCGCCGTGTTATTGTTTTCCTCCAACTGCCAGGAGGTGAGGTAATTGTTGATATCAACCGTAAGCGGTATTTTTCCTTCGGCAGAAAAAGCCAGCGCAGCCATAGAAGTTACGGACTTACTGATATCTCCAACTTGAAAAAGGGTACTGGCTGTAACATCATCTTTTTGCCTTTGGTCCGTAACCCCATGATGCTCGAGAAATTCAATCTGAAAATCTTTAATGACAGCCACGCTCAGGCCGGCAATTTGAAAATCCGACATCAGTAATTCTATATCTTCCACTTCCTCAAGGGGCTGAGGGGGAGCCTGATTGTTACAGGCTGGGAAGAGGTAAGCACCGGTGATCAGGGCCAGAAAAAAGAGGATTCGGTTGGACGACTGGTACATGTTGAATGAGTTTGATTTGCAGAGGCCTTTTTTCAAAAACGAAGGTTAGCGCCAGATGGTGGGTATGAATATTAGGACTCTTTTGCCTAGTAGTTTGTTTCCTTACGGACAAAATGCCCTCAGAGATCATCTTCTTTGGAAGCCCTGATCCCCGTTTTCAATATAATTTATTTTGGTATCTTTCCTTCAAACACCTGTTAAATGCCTACTACTATGTTGCGCTGGGTCATCCTGTGTCTGGGATGCTGTCTGGCCTGTTCAGAACCCAATTATGTAGTCGATGTTCCGGAAGCTCCCCCGGTAATGACCACCCACCTACCTTTTCCTTCTTTTCTCGACAAATTTCCGCCCGATGCCCCTAGGCTGGCGGCCTTATGGTGGAACCAGGAAATTGATCAGTTGACGTTGACCCCGGATGAAAACGGTGATATTCGGGTCGATCCAAGCGGGGCAGGCTTTTCGCTGCCCATAGCAGATGGCACCCAGGGCCTGGAGCTGGCCTTTTCTTTTTTCCTGGAACCCGGAGGCAAACTCATGTTACAACTGGGTTCCGCACATCAACTCCTATTCGGAGAACGAAAAGATACGGACAGCGAGGACGTCGCCGGGAGTCTGCTGCAAGGAGACCAATTACTGGCTCAACCCAAACTGGATGCAGCCAGAGATGCCGGGTTGTGGCAGGACGTACAGTTGGCGCTGCAATGGCAAGACCAGCAAGGCCTGCTTTCCTTGGGATTGGTGCTCAACGGTCAGGAGGTCTATGCGCAACAGGCTTTTCCCGCCGAAGCCATGCCTGCTCAGTTGGCCATCGCTACAGAGAATACTTCTCTGATTCTGAAAGATGCCGGACTCAAAACCTATGACGGAAGCAAGGTAGGCATGCCTGGCTTGGTTTATAAGGTTTATGATTTGCCCTCTCAAAGTACTGCCGAAGACTCCCTGCCGGATTTTTCTACGATGAGACCGACCATTGAAAACCAATCTGACAGCCTTTCCTTTCGACTCAGTGGCGCAGACCGGGAATTCGGCCTGGTCATGGAAGGACGCGTTGTTATTCCGCGGGAAGGAGCCTATATGTTTAGCCTGAAACAGCAAGGAAGCGCCCAACTTTGGATAGATGGGCAATTGGTGGTGGATTATAATGGCGAAAATGAATATACCGATCCGCCTCGCTATGGGACCATTTCGCTCAGCCAGGGAGAACATGATTATCGCTTGCTATATGCCAAACAACACCGGGGCTGGAAGTATGGACTGGAATGCTGGGTAGAAGGACCTGGGGTAGCTCGCCATGCCTTGCATGCACCGGGTTCAGCCCGGATATTCGAAAACCCAGTTCCTCAATGGCTTTCCGCAGAGGAGGAAGTGGTTCTGCAGCGGGGTTTTGTGATGTTTGACAGAAAAAAGCGCACGCATGCCGCCTCTGTGGGCTTCCCGGTGGGCCAGCATTTCAACTATGATTTGGGCAATATGAGCTGGTTGCAGTGTTGGGAGGGCCGCTTTATCAATACCCGCGAAATGTGGGTCAACCGGGGAGAACCCCAATTAGCGCAGGCAGGAGGCTTTCCGATCTCTCAACACGGATTGCCGAGCCTGGCTTATCTGGAAGAGACCAACACCCCCTGGCCGGAACAGCTGCAGGAAGAACAAGGTATGAGGTTTAAAGGCTATCAGTGGAATGAGGCCGATGAGCCCATCCTCCAATATCAGCTTAAAGAAGGCAGCCTGACCGATTATATTCGCCCGGGTGATACCGGCCGCAGCATGCAGCGCACCTTAAGCATTGCAGGCCTGAGCTCTCCTGCCTGGCTGTTATTAGCCCGCTCTTCCAGCATTTTGAATTTGGGAGAGGGTTCTTTTGGCATTGCAGGCCCTCGGTATATGCTTACCGGAGATCCTGAGCTACTGAGCCAGGCGGTGGTGCGCCGCGCCGGTTCTTTTCAGGAATTAGTTTTACCCATCACTCAAGACCAAACCCTAAGTTATTCGATCACATGGTAAGCCTTCGCCCTGTTTTTTTACTCCTTATTTTGGGAATGATCTGGCCTGAACTTCAGGCGCAGGAAGAGAAATATTATAGCCTGGAAACCTTACCTATTCCGGAAAACATTGTGTTGGAAGTAGGGGGGATGGATTTTATGCCGGATGGTCGGTTGGTGGTTTGTACCCGGCGAGGGGAAGTGTGGATGATTCAGGATCCCTATGCTACGGAGGCCCGTCCGGAGAACTTCAAGCGTTTTGCCCGGGGGCTCCATGAACCGTTGGGGTTGAAGTACCGGGATGGAGCGGTGTACACCGTCCAGCGAGGAGAGCTTACCCGTCTGGTGGATGAAGATGGGGATGATAAGGCCGATCTATACGAAAGCATTTGTCAGTGGCCCCTTTCGGGCAATTATCACGATTATTCCTATGGGCCATTTTTCCTGCCCAATGGAAATATGCTGGTCGCCCTCAACCTGTCCTGGATTGGTTACGGAGAAAGCCTCTCCAAATGGCGGGGCTGGATGCTGGAAATCACCCCGGATGGGGAAATGATGCCCTATGCTACCGGCATGCGTTCGCCTGCAGGCACAGGCTTAAATGAAGCGGGTCATATATTCTATTCTGACAACCAGGGAGACTGGGTCGGCTCAGGCCGGGTAACCCACGTGGAAAAGGGCGATTTTGTGGGAAATCCCTCAGGACTGAGTTGGACCAAAGAGCCGGGCTCGCCCCTGTCGCTTGACCGGGCCTCCATAGATGACTCCTTTGGTACCTTGTACGAGGCCGCCAAACAAATTCCCGAGGTTAAACCCCCTGCGGTTTGGTTTCCTCATGGCGTGATGGGTATCTCCACGTCGGATATTTTGGAGGATCGCAAGCCGGAAAGTTTGGGCCTTTTGCCGGACAATTTCTGGTGGGAGATCAGGGCCAAAGCAAAATCATGCGGATGCAGCTAGAGCAGATCAATGGCGTCTATCAGGGCGCTTGTTACCCTTTTCGCGAGGGTTTTTCCTCCGGTTTATTGCGGGAAGTCTGGGCCCCGGATCAGCAAAGCCTGTTTGTAGGCATGACCAACCGAGGCTGGGCCAGTACCGGCAAAGAACCTTATGGCATTCAACGCCTCTCCTGGACCGGAGAAACGCCCTTTGAGGTCCAATCCATCCACGTGCAGACCGATGGTTTCCTCCTGGTTTTTACCGAGGCCCTTGATCCAAACACGGCCCTGGACCCTGCGCATTATCAAATCAAAAACTTCACCTATAAATATCATCATGTCTACGGCAGTCCCGCTATAGAAGTCCAGCCTTGTCAGATAGAAAAGGCCGAACTAGCCGGGGACCGAAGGAGTGTAAGGTTGGTGGTTAAAGGGCTAAAAAAAGGCTTTGTTCACCAAATCAATGCGCCAGGGATCCGCAATGCCCAGGGCCAGAAATTGCTGCACGATCTGGCTTTTTACACCCTGAATGAACTCCCGGCCGGAGCCACGGAAAGTCAAAACGCCAGTTCAGCCACCACCAACGAAGTGAATTCCACCAAGCGGGTGACCACCATGCCGGCGGAGTGGGGAGGAAAGATAGAGGCCACCCTTAGCCTGGGCACCTTGCCCGGCATGAAGTATGATGTAACCGAGCTGAAAGTTCAAGCCGGGGCCAAGGTCAAGCTGCAGTTCAACAACAATGACGACATGCAACACAACTGGGTGCTGGTGAAGCCGGGATCTGCCGATAGGGTAGGGCAGGCCGCAATTGAACTAGGCATCGAAGCCATCGCCAAATCCTACATTCCGTCTTCCGAAGAGGTGTTGTATCATACCAACTTATTGGAACCAGAAAGCACCGAGACCATTTATTTTCAGGCCCCGGATACCCCCGGACGCTATACCTACGTCTGCACCGTGCTGGGACATCACGTGGTGATGCGAGGGATACTCATCGTGGAATGATCAGGCCCAAACTACTTTTCCAGCGCCCTCATGCCAGCCTTCGTACTGCTCCATAAAGCGTTGGTCGATGGCGCCTCTCCGCACCTTCAGGGTAGGGGTAAGGAGTTGGTTTTCCGGGCTCCAGGCTTCTTTCAAAACCACCACGGTGGAAATGACCTCATGCCCATGCAAATGCGCATTATTTTCGGCTAATTCTTCCTTCAATCGAGCTTCAACCTCTCCCTTATCGAGGCCTAAGCCAATTTCGGAAAGATTCACCAGCGCCAGGGGTTGAGCGATGCCCAGACCGACCACACAGATTTGTTCGATCAGTTCGTTATCCGAAAAGTGATCTTCCAGGATGGTAGGCACGATAAATTTCCCTTTCGAGGTCTTGAAGGCATCTTTTACCCGGCCGATGATTTTGAAATAGCCCTCGCTGTCCTGTTCTCCATTGTCTCCGGTGTGTAGCCAGTCATCCACCAAAACCTGGGCCGTCAATTCGGGCTCTTTGTAATAGCCCTTCATCATCCAGGGCAGTTTCATCATGATTTCCCCGGTATCAGGATGAATTTTTCCCTCGGCGAAAGGCAGGGGTTTACCGACCGTATTAGGTTTATGCCCAAATTCCGGCATCAGGGTAAAGCCGCCAAAGTTTTCTGTCATGCCATACACCTCGCGCAGATTTATATCCAGTTTGCGGTACCATTGCTTCAGGTTTTCCGGTGTGATGGAGGCCCCGGTCATGATGATATTGGCTTCCGATAATCCCAGGCCTTGCTTGATTTTTTTCTTGACCAAACCGGATATGATGGGAATTCGCAACAGCAAATCCAGCCGCTTTTGCGGCATTTTGGCGATGACCCCCAGATAAAATTTGGTCCAGATTCTGGGCACGGCAAAGAAGAGGGTCGGTTGGGTATCCTGGAGGTTTTGGACAAAAGTGTCCAGGGACTCGGCAAAAGAAATGCTGCCTCCGCTGATAAAAGCGGCAATCTCCACCGCGGTTCTTTCGGCAATATGATTGAGTGGCAGGAAGGAGAAAAAGCGAGGTTCAGGCGTAGAAAAGGACTTAAGGCTGTCCTTTAGCACCTCGGAGCGAATGATGAGGGCGCAGTTTTCATAATCGTGAATCACGCCTTTGGGGCTACCGGTGGTTCCTGAGGTAAACAAAATGGTCCAGGGGTCCGACAGGGCAGGCAGCGGATTGCCTTCCAGGGGAGCGTGATTAGCAATGAGTTCGTCCCAGTCTTTTCCTCGGCTAACCTTGGCATTGCCGGGGTAATGCGGAAAGCGAATAATGGGAAAGTCCGCAGGGATGCCTTGATCAATGTTGTCCCAGGCATCCAGTTTCCCGGCAAAGACCACTTTAGCATCACTTTTTTCCAAGACTTCCGTCATCTGATCGGCGGAAAGATTGGCATAGAAAGGGGTAGAAACAAAGCCCCCCATCATGATCGCCAGGTCTGCCAGAATCCAGTGATAACAGTTTTTGGAAACGATGGCTACGTGATCCCCTTTTTGCAAGCCCATATGATTCAGGGCGGTGGCCATTTTTCGGGCTTCTTGTCCGGCTTCGGCAAAAGTGAGGGTTTTCCATTGGTCGCCAAAAGGCTGTCGGAGAAACACCTTGTCAGGCTGGCTGGCCTCATACTGGTAAAAATATTCCAGTTGGGATTTGAGGTCTTGATATAATTCAGACATGGGCTGGTAGTAGTAAAACCTTTAGCCCTAAGCTAGAAAGATTGAGGAACTGTTGCAATATCCAGCGCTAAAAGAATACGCGTTGGCGGCCTGCTTTTAAGGTTTTTCTATAGCCGCGATAGGAAAATTCTCCCGTCACGCCCTGCGGTAATTCCACATACCCACTGATGCCTTTTTTACCCCTTCGGTACAACTCTACCCGTATGGTGCCTTGTGGATGGGGCATATGCGCTTTTACCTCTTTGAGCTTCCCCAGATGCGGGGCAATTCGAACTTCCTTAAAGCCCGGTTTTGCAGGGGTGATGCCAGCAATGGTGGCCAGGAGCTCATAATTCGGGCTGGCACTCCAGGCATGGCAGTCCGAACGGGTAGGTTCTGGTTTCTCCGCAAAAGTAGTGAGTCCCATGTCCAGCATATCCCGCCAGGGCTTTAGTCGATCAATATAGCGGTCTCCCAGACCCGTTTTTACCAGGGCGCGATGTAGGTAAAACTGATAATAGAAGGTACAAGGCGTCATGGAGGTATCGGCCAGGATTTTTTCCATGAGATCCGCTTGTTGAAAGGGAGGGATGGCGTCGGTCAAAATGGCCAGAACATTGGCATGCTGACTGACGGAGTTTTTGGTAGGATTGTCCGCCATATAGCCTTTGGGAATATCCCAGCAGTGATGAAAGGTAAATTGACTTAGCTGGGTTTGCCAGGCGCCATAGTCCCGGGATCGGTCAGCGTCTCCGAGGGCCGCTTCTAATTCTGTAGCCTGCCCCAGCACATAGGCCAGTTGCAGGGAAAGAATGGAGGATCTTCCTTCTGCCAAAGGAGGAACCCCTCCCACACTTTGTTCCGGATCCCAGGGCCAGGCCCAATCCACAAAGTTCCACCAGGGATGACGTTCCAGCATGCCTGACTCGCCCATATATCCCCGGTACCAGCTCAGGACCGCTCGCATCCCTGGGAGACATTGTTGGACAAAAGCCGAATCCGGCCTATGCATCCAATAATCATGTACCATGCTGATCCAAAACAAAGCATAGGGTGGGATGTATTGCTCGACGGAAGAGGGATAGCGGCTTTGGACCAGGCCTTCAGCAGAACGAGAAAGATCAAAATCCAGGATGGCTTTGCGCATCAGGCGGTCATCTCCGGAAACATAGAGGGAAATCAGGGCCTGAATACGGGTGTCTCCTACGTATTGCAGCTGTTCATAGTAGGGGCAGTCTACATAGGTTTCATGGGCACAGAGGCGGGCCGTGCGCCAGCCTACCTCCCAGATATCCTGGAATTTTTTGCCCTTGCTATGGAAACTCGCTTTTTCCTCGAAGGGATAATGGCTTTCTTCAGCCAACAAATCATGCACCCACAGGCTGTCTGATCCTGTGCTCAGCTGGATTTCTACATAGCGATAGGTGCGGTACCAAAGCGGACTAAAACGCCGGTTTTTTCCGCCATCAGGATAAAATTCGTCCCTATACCCAAACATGGCTTTTCCTTCTATTTCGTCTCGATGCCCTTTGCGTAGGTGAGGGGCTCCTTCTCCCGGACTACTCAGGGATTCAGCATAGGTAAGCTGAATGCGGGCGTCTTGCCCACCAGAGACCCACAGAATAGGATAGGCAGTGGTAAGATGTCCATGGTCAAGGATGGCCGTTACCGTGGTATCCGGCGGCAGAACCAAGGGGGCTACCCCTTGCAAAAAAGTATCAGAAAGGCTGCTGAAATCTGTTTCTCTGACCTTATCCCATCGGATGGTTTCCCGCTTCATAAAAGGGATCGTTCTGGGTACCAGCATCCAGGGCGTGCCGGTCCCGGTGCCTTTGGGGAAGGCGCGGGAAAGCCGTCTGGCTTCCGGCCATGCTGCGTCAGAGAAGTCCGCATCCTGCCAGTTCCAGGGATAGGCATTTCCTGCTACTTTTTCACCCGCACCCACGACCAGATAGGCCCGTAGGCGCGCTTCTGAAAGGGGAATAGGCGAATAGGCCTGATTTTGCCAGACCTTCCAGGCTGGACCCGTATTGACCATCTGAGTCAGGGAATCTCCTCCCTGCATCAAAAAAGCAGTTTTTGCAGAAATTTGGGCTACCGGTCTTTCCGGTCCAAAATTCCATACCTCTGCCGCCAGCAGGTTCTGGCCGCTATCCAAATATGGACTAAGGTCCAGGGTTTCGTATCGCCAGTTCCGTAAATCGCCCTTGGCCGGTCCTTCGGCTACCCGGGCCCCGTTGACCCAAAGCCGATAGCGGCTATCGGCTGAAACATGCACCGGAAAGCTATCCGGTACCGCAGAAAGCGCTATTTTTTTCCGAAAAAGGAACACCCCATAATCCAGGAGGCTGGCTGTGGGGTGGCTGATCCAGTGTGCCTCCCAGGGTTGAGTCGGCGGCAGGGTGGCAGGAGATTGGCCATACAGAAAGAGCCCACCTGCCCCTCCCCAACATGCCAGTAAGACCAGCCTGAGCAGAACATATAGTTGCTGGCGCCCTGATACACGGCCATCCCATCTAGATTGGACCCTGTCTGCGAATATTGTCATATACCACTTGTCTGGAAGAAAATTACGGAGGATTGCACACATAGCTAAGCATTTCCTGTGCCTATCCTAACACCTCCTGAAAATTTCCTTTTTTTCCGAAAAAACAACTTCTCAGCTCCTTTTTGAAAAAGACCGGCAAAACTGTAATTTCATATCTTATTCGTTCCGGGAGACTTTAGAAAAAACCGGAACTTCCAAAGCCTAACAATATGTTTGAAACTGCCTGGTCAGTGTTTGGTATAGGGATGGTCACCATCTTTTTGATTCTTGGCTTGGTAGTCCTTTCAGGTAACCTGTTGATCTGGGCAGTAAACCGTTTTGCTGCCACCCCTCCTGAAACAGATCGACCTGCTACTCGTCCCCAACAGACAGGCATAGATGAAGAAACCATTGCCGTGCTGGTGAGTGCCGTAGAATGGGCTACCAGGGGGCAGGGACGTATTACGCATATTCAGGAAGAATAAGAGACCTAAGCTGGAAAAACGGGGCTTAGTTGTTCCCCACTACTATATATCATTACCAGAACAAGGAACTACTGCTAACACCATGGCTAAAAGTATTGAGCTCTGCCTAGTTTACCGGGATATGTGGCAATCGTCCGGGAAATATATGCCAAGAGTTGATCAGTTGACCCGCGTAGCGGATGCCATTATTGAGATGGGCTGCTTCAGACGGGTCGAAACCAATGGAGGAGGATTTGAACAAATCAACCTTCTGTATGGCGAAAACCCCAACCGGGCGGTAAGGGAATGGACCCAACCTTTCAATGACGTAGGAATACAAACTCAAATGTTGGAAAGGGGCTTGAATGGCATTCGTATGAGTCCGGTTTCCCGGGACATCCGTAAGCTGATGTTCAAGGTCAAGAAAAAGCAAGGAACGGATATTTCCCGTTCTTTCGATGGCCTCAACGACGCCCGCAACATCAAGGATTCCATTACCTATGCCAAGGAAGGCGGCATGATCGCTCAGGCGGCCCTGAGTATCACCCACTCCCAAGTCCACACCGTAGACTACTATCTCAATCTGGCTTATGAGTTGATTGAGCATGGGGCAGACGAAATCTGCATCAAAGACATGGCAGGCATTGGCCGGCCGGTCTCCATGGGCAAACTGGTGGCTGGGATCAAGAAAAAATACCCTCATATCCTGGTCCAGTATCACGGCCACTCCGCACCGGGTTTCTCCGTGGTGTCTTCGCTGGAATGCGCCCGGGCTGGTGCCGACATCATTGATGTGGGCATGGAACCCCTTTCCTGGGGTACCGGCCATGCGGATTTGCTGACGGTGCACGCCATGTTGAAGGACGCGGGCTTCAGCCTGCCTGATATCAACATGGATGCCTACATGGAAGCGAGGCGCCTGACCCAGGAGTTTGTCGATGACTTTCTCGGCTATTACATCAATAAGCGCAATCGCTACATGAACTCTCTCCTCATCGGTCCCGGCTTGCCCGGGGGCATGATGGGCAGCCTAATGGCGGACCTGGAAAGTAACCTCAGAAGCGTCAATAAGTGGCTGGCAAAAAGGGACAAAGAACTGATTACCCAGGATGATTTGTTGATTCGCCTCTTCAAAGAGGTAGAATATATCTGGCCTCAGATGGGCAATCCTCCTCTGGTGACGCCTTACAGCCAGTATGTCAAGAATACCGGGCTGATGAACGTCATGCAGATGATCAAAGGCAAGGAGCGTTGGTCCATGATGAATGACAATACCTGGGATATGTTACTGGGGCGGTCCGGAAATCTTCCGGGTACGCTGGGAGATGATCTCCGTAAGCTGGCGGAGCAACAAGGCCGCGAGTTTTATGAGGGACACCCCCAGGATCTCTATCCAGATTGTCTGGATGAGTTTCGGGAGGAAATGAAAGCCCAGAACTGGGACGTAGGCGAGGATGAAGAAGAATTGATGGAGTTGGCGATGCACCCGCCCCAATACCGCAACTACCGCTCAGGGAAAGCCAAAGCCGATTTCGAAAAGGATCTGGCCGAGCGTAAGGCGAAGGAAGCTGCAGCCAACCAACCTCCAACCCCTGCCCCAAGCAGTACGCCTACCCAACCCAAAACCCTGCACCTGGATGTAAACGGAAAAAAATACGTGGTCTCGGTGGCCTATGGAGAAGAGGAAGGCAGCTCCCAGGGAGGCCATGCCCAACCTGCTACCCCATCCGCTCCTCCGGCGGTCAGTGGAAACTTCAAAGAAGTGCTGGCCCCCCTGGAAGGGACTTTCATGCTGACCAAAGAGACCGGTGAGAAGGGACTTCAAGTAGGGGACAAAGTAGCCAAAGGCGACATCATCGCCTATATCGAATCTATGAAGGTGATCAACGCTATTACTTCTGATCAGGAAGGAGAAGTGGTAGAAATCGTGCCTAATGGTGGAGATTCGGTAGAAGAGGACGATGTGTTGATCAAGCTCCGTTAGCATGATGGATTTTCTCCGCCAACTGTACGATATGACGGCTCTGGGCGACCTGGCCGTCCAGCCCGCATCTTTGTTGATGCTGGCCGTGGCATTTTTCCTCCTTTACCTGGGTATCGGGAAAAAATATGAGCCCCTCCTGCTGGTGCCCATTGCTTTTGGGATGCTCCTCGCCAACTTCCCCGGAGGAGGCATGGACATCGTCGATCAGGAAGTGGCTAAAAAAATGGGCCTGCTGGAACTGGCTTCTGAGTATGGCATCATGAACCTTCTGTATTACAGCCTGATCAAGACCGGGCTTTTGCCGCCTATCATTTTCATGGGGGTAGGGGCCATGACGGATTTTGGTCCTATGCTGCGAAACCTTCGGCTGGCTTTTTTCGGAGCAGCCGCTCAAATCGGAATTTTCACGGTACTGTTTTTGGCAATCTGGATGGACTTTACCCTGCCACAGGCCGGAGCCCTGGCCATCATTGGGGGAGCGGATGGTCCGACCGCGATTTATACCGCGATTCGCCTGGCACCGGAATTACTGGGCCCCATTGCGATTGCTGCCTATTCCTACATGGCTTTGGTGCCAGTAATCATTCCTTTCGTAGTGAGGTTAACCACCACCAAAAAGGAACTTCGGATCAACATGAAGGAGCAGGATAAATTATTCCCAACCAGCCGACCTATCCGGAATATGCGCCTGGTCAAGGTGCTGTTTCCGCTGGTTTTGGGCACCCTGGTAGCCATGTTGGTGCCTTCGTCGGTCCCGCTGGTGGGGATGCTGCTTTTTGGCAACCTGATCAAGGAAATCGGCAGTACCACCGAGCGTCTGCATTCAGCTGCTGCGGGTCCGATCATGAATACGGCCACCATCTTCCTGGGGCTCTGTGTAGGAGCTACCATGACGGCTGAGACCTTCCTACAGGCTCAGACCCTAAAGATCGTGGTGGCGGGATTCCTGGCCTTTGCGATCTCCGTAGCTGGGGGCATCATGGCGGTTAAGGTGTACAACCTTTTTGCCCGGAAAAAAATCAATCCGCTGATCGGCGCTACAGGACTGAGTGCAGTACCCATGGCTTCCCGGGTAGCCAATGAACTGGCCCTCAAAGAAGATCCTACGAATCACCTGTTGCAATATGCCATGGCCTCCAATATTTCCGGAGTGATTGGTTCAGCTGTTGCGGCAGGGGTATTGCTGAGCATGCTAAGCCAGTATCTCTAGCCGAACGGGAATGTGGTCCTCACTTTTTTCCTAACTTAAAGGAAACGAATACCTATGCGCTACCTGTCCTTATGCCTGATAAGCATGTGCATGTTGCTATGGGCTTGCCCGGCTCCCACACCGCAGAGCATGCCGGGTAGCCCTTTACCTTCAACCACTGAAGCCGCCATGAAGCAGATTGAATGGGATCGGGATAGCCTGTATGACAAAATGCTAGGCGTCTTGCTTGGCTCGGCCATTGGAGATGCCATGGGCGCGCCTACGGAAATGTGGCCCCGGGAAAAAATTCAGTTGATGTACGGGCATGTGCAGGACCTGGATAATATGGTGCGGGAACCCTCTCCGGAAGGCACCTGGGGCATGAACCTGCCCGCGGGCAGCACTACCGATGATACCCGTTGGAAAGCCTTTATGGTAGATTTTTTTACGGGAGAAAATGGCCCAGCCCAGGCACGTAAGGCTAGCTTAAAAGGAGCCGATTTTGGTCAGGCCATTCTGGATCGACATGATCGGGGCATTGCTTTTCTCAAACAGATCGAAAGCAATAGCCTGGAGCCTTTTGAAGAAGAAATGCGCAAAATCACCTGGCTGAAGGAATGGGCGGTGGTAGCCCGTCCCTATGTAGCGGATGACTTGCAGGGCTTTTATGATTCGCTGAGTAGTTTCTATGGCGGTGAAATGGTCTGTGCGGGCATGCTCTTCGCCCCTATGATCGGCGCGGCTTATGCGGGAGATCCCGCCTGGGCCTATCAGCAAACCTATCAGATGAATTTTTTCGATCTGGGCTACGCCCGGGACATCAGTGGGCTGACGGCGGCCATGGTGGCAGGGGCTATGGCCCCGGGAGCGGCTCCTGACAGTATTTTACCCGTGGTTCAGTCAGTTGACCCGCAAGGATACTTTTCCTCCCGTCTGGTGGGCCGTACGGCGTATAAGCTCTATGAGGAAACCCTCTGGATGATGGACGCAGTCAACAAGGTCAAGCCTGAGGAATTTTTTGAGCAGGAACCAGCGGTGCTCCTGGCCTTGCCGTTGGAGACGGCTGAGGACTCCCTTTTGTATGCCCGCCTCTCTACCGCCTATCAATTGTTGGACGAAAAGCTCATGCGCTATCCCTTCCACCCGGCGGAGATTTATCTGGTCAATGCCATGGCCTTACTTTTTGCCGAATACGACTTTGAGCAGGCCCTCGCTTTCGTCATCAATTACGGGCGGGACAACGATACGACCGCGGCGGTAACCGGGAGTATTTTGGGGGGATTGTATGGGGCAAAAGCGCTGCCGAAAAAGCTGACCCAGCCTTGCCTGAAAGCCAACCGGGAATTGGGCTTTGATTTGGAAAAAATGGCCCAACGGATGGTGGATGCCATCCTGGGCCCACCGGCCTGATCTGTACGGATGTTTTACCCAAAACTTCATATCTATGCTAAAGCGAAGAGACTTTCTCTACAAAAGTGGGGTAGGGCTGGCTGGTGCGGCACTCCTTCCTACCGCAGTGGCCTGTGCGCAGGCTCAAAGCAAACGAAAACTCGGTATCGCCCTGGTCGGCCTGGGCAATTACAGCCGGGGCAAGCTGGGACCAGCTCTACGCGAAACCAAGCGCTGCTATCTGGCAGGCATCGTGACCGGTACCCCAGAAAAAGCCACTCAATGGCAGGCCGAATATGGCATTTCGCCCAAGCATACCTACTCCTATGACAACTTCGATGAGATCGCCAATGATCCGGATATAGATGTCATCTACATCGTGCTGCCCAACGCCATGCATGCAGCATACACCATCCGCGCCGCTAAAGCCGGCAAGCATGTGATCTGTGAGAAACCCATGGCGGTAACGGTAGCCGAATGTGATGAGATGATTGCCGCCTGTCGGGAAAATAACGTCCACCTCTCGATTGGCTATCGGCTACACTATGACCCGCACAACCTGGAAATGATGCGCCTGGGTCAGCAGCAGGTTCATGGACCGGTCAAGTTGATTGAGGCCAGCGATGGCTGGAATGGCGTCAACTGGGAAAACTGGCGCTTCCATCGGGAATTATCTGGCGGGGGAGCCATGATGGATGTGGGAATCTATTGTATCCAGGGAGCGCGCTACGTAACCGGAGAGGAGCCCATCAGTGTGCGAGCCCAGGAATTCAAAACCCACCTGGAGAAATTCAAGGAAGTAGAGGAAACCATCACCTGGCAAATGCGCTTTCCCTCAGGAGCCGCCGCCAATTGTGCGACCAGTTATGCTACCAGTATGGACCGACTGTACGTGGGCGCTGAAAAAGGGCGATTCGATCTTGAACCGGCTTTTGGCTATGGCAAAATTGTGGGCACGGTAAATGGACAGCGCATGAAGCAGGAACATATCAACCAGCAGGCGGCCCAAATGGATGCTTTTGCCGGGGTAGTGCTGGACGGAGATAAAAACCTGGTGCCGGGAGAGATGGGACGGCAGGATGTCAAGATTATCCAGGCGATTTATCAGGCTGTCGCCAGTGGCAAGGAGGTGGAAGTCCCCAGCTAGTTATTCAAAACTAAAATTCTGGGTGGCATAAGCCATGGGGAGCTGCCCCTTGGCTACCGAGCGGACTTCAATCTGCACGGCGCAGCCCATGGATTTTAAATCCTTGAGCAAAATATTGGTGCGGTGACCTTTGGAGTTCATCCAACCGGTGAGCAATTCCTTAGCAAAGCGCAGATAGGTGCGTGGTTCGATAGGATCATGGGTGCTGGTGAGATACACCATCCCTTCCTCTCGCTCCAAAGAATAGTATTGGGTTCCCGATTTGTACTCGTGAAGAAACTCGCTGGCTACATTTTCAGCATGTGCAGCAGCATTGTACCTTCTGGCCCGATGATTGACAGTTTTTAGGCGGGGATTATAGGGGTTGACGTGGTCTACAAATTCAAACTTGGCCATTTGCCCCGAATGAGCAGAAGCCATATTCCGCAAAGGTGCATTGAAGCGTAGGGCTGGCAGCCCTTGCTGATGGCGGGCCCGGTTGGTCATGTAGAATACAGCAGCGTTCAAAAGATCAAGATCCACTTGCCGGAAATCGATTATTTGCTGTAATTCAGGCAGGCGTTGAAAGCTCTGCCAATTGTAGGATGCATATCGGCTGTCCGGGAAATCCGTCACCCGGGAAAAATGGCTAAAACTGCTCAGGAGGAGCCCTACCAAAAGCCATGTTACTCCCTTTATCAGGTTTGTTGTCATGATATCCTTTACGCAAAAATGGGTCTCAGGGATGAACTCGTTTGACACAAGCTTAGTTTTTTTATCAGAAAAATCATCACTTTTTGACCTATGAAGCGGAGGAAATTCATTGCAAATGGAGTTATGGCAGGTTTGGGAGCCGGTATCAGCGGACTGACTACTCAACCATTTTGGCAAACTTCCCCATCCTTCAGTCCTAATGATGCGATAGGGGTGGCCCTGATAGGCTGTTCCTCCATGGGTGCTTATAACCTGGAAAACTGTTTGAAACAAGCAGGGGTCGTATGTCGTGCTCTTTGTGATGTGGATTCTCAGAGACTTCAAAAACTCGCCGCTGAGATCAGCCAGAAGTTCAATCAAAGGCCCATCTTGCATCGGGATTGGCTGAAAATTCTGGAGATGAAATCTGTCGATGCGGTCATCATCGCTACCCCTGACCACTGGCATGCCGTTCAAACCATTTATGCCTGTAAGGCCGGAAAACATGTATATGTAGAAAAACCCATGGCCAATTCACTTGGAGAAGCGCACCTCCTGGCCCAGGCTTCCAGCAAGTATCAACGCATCATTCAAGTAGGCCAACAGCAAAGGAGTGGTTTGCACTGGCAGGAAGTGGTAGATCTCATTCGCCATGGAAACCTTGGCAAGATCAATATGGTGGATGTCTGGGCTAATTTTATGTATGCCAAAGGCGCGACCAGAGAAGCGGACCAGAAGCCTCCGGCCGGAATTGATTACGAAATGTGGCTGGGGCCTGCGCCCAAACGTCCCTATAATCCCAGCCGTTTTCATGGCAACTGGCGCTTTCAGTGGGATTATGGAGGGGGTTTGCTGACAGATTGGGGGGTTCACTTACTGGACATCGTATGCTGGGCCATGGACCTTTCATCACCGCCTCTTAGCGTCCAGGCTCAGGGTGGTATTTTTCGTTACCCCCGCAGGGCCATTGAAACCCCAGACACCTTACAGATAACCTATACCTATCCTGATCTGATTGTGAACTGGAAACATCTCGCGGGGATAGAAAATGGCCCTTTTAACCGCAACTATGGGTTGGCTTTCTATGGCGAACTAGGCACCCTGGTGGTGAACCGGGAAAGCTGGGAACTCATTCCTAATAAAGAAAATGGCAAAGCCCTTTCACCGGCCATTCCGCCTCAGGAAGGTAATGTAAGCGACCATCCGGCTCATGCGGCAGACTTTATCCAGGCCTTGCGCGCTAACCGAGCGCCTATTTGTCCTCCTGAAAAAGCCCTGCCTGCCACCACCCTGGCTCATCTTGGAAACATCGCGCATCGCACCCAGAACCAGGTCCAATGGCAGCCCGACAAACTGGCTTTTAGCAGGAATCGAGCGGCAGAGCGGTTGATTTATCCCGAATTCAGGACTCCCTGGGTGCTGGAAGAGTAAGCGCCTAAAGCTCAATATTTAGAGAGGCGCTACGGGAAGACACGCATGTTTGTAAACCGGGCACGCTTGCTCAATTAGCGTGTTTTCATGCAGCGAAAAGGGGGGGATGGCCGTTTTTTGAACAAAAGAAGAATAACATGAAAATCAACCGAATTTTTGCCCTGTTGTCGATGTCTGCCCTGAGCCTGCTGGCGGGTTGTAAAATGGTCGATCTACCGCTTATTTATACCCACACCTATGCAGAAACGCAGTGTTCTGATCCGTGGACCTTTACTCAGGATGCTACCCATGAGGAATCCATCGAAGCCTATCTGGAAGGAGAAGGCGTAGCGGTGGAAATGATTGCGATTGAAGGAACCAGCGGTGGGATCGTGACTTGTGCGGCTTGCACCTGTCCTTCCGGTCGTACCATCAGTGTTCAGGTGCCGGATAACGACCACGATAAAATAGAAGCGCTGGGTTGGGCCAAAATTGAATAACCGCTCTTCTGTCGAGAAAACAGGCTGTCTACTTAAAGGACAGCCTGTTTTTTTTATCCGGAGAAAAAGCAGATAAATGCTCCGTGAGGTGAGTTGTTACGGTGGCGTAAGCGGTCTGCATCAGCCAATGGCCTGTATCAAGCTCGACAAAGGTATAGGGCCCGGTGATCATGGTATGACTGCCTGCCACCGCCGCGGGTCCTACCGCAGGGTCCTGATTGCCCCAGATAAACATGGTAGGGACGCTGATCAGTCCCAGAATTGTTTTTTTCGCCGCTTCACATAGTAGCGGGTAGTTGGCCCGATAATAATGCAAAGCAGCCCGCAGGGCATCAGGCTGCATAAAGTGATGCTGATAGGCCCTCTGCTCTTCTTCAGCATGGGCTTCCCAGCGTTGGCGAAAAGGGGCCAGACGCCTCATCCGTAACCAAAGCTCTGGAAGGGCAGGAATCTGAATCAGGCGCATATAGGCAGAACGCTGATGTTGGTCTTTATCCTGTACGATGGCCTCTCCAAAGGCCTGCAGGTGGGGAACTGAAAGGGCACTCCAACTCCAGAGTTTTTGTCCAAAATCATGAGCATATTTCCAGCCTATCCCAGCTCCCCAATCATGCCCGATCAAATGAAATTTTCCCCAATCCAGCTCGCTGACTAATTGGTGTATATCTGCTACGAGGAGGGGTAGGGCGTAGGCCGCTTTGCCACGCGGTCGAGCTTGCGAAGCGTAGCCCCTTAGGTTGGGCGCCACACAATAGTAGCCTTGTTTTCCCAAGTGTTGAATGAGGGGTTTCCACATCAAGGCTGTTTCCGGAAAGCCGTGCAAAAGCAGGACCGGTAATCCGCCTTTTTGTCCCCCTTCAAGGCATTCCAGCGCAAATGGAGGACAGGGATAGGAGGTCCAATGAGGTAAAACCATAGGGGAAAGATTAAAGGAAGGTAGCGCCAGAATCCCTATATTATAATGAACGGCCGGGTTTTTTCCGGCCAACACCCTTAAATTTTTTCGACATGACTACTACTACCCCCCTCACGCGCTGGCTGGTCGGATTGGCAATTATTCCCTATCTGATCGGTGGCTTTGTATTGTTCACCGGAGGCATGGTTTCCCCCGAGGAACCTACCCCCGCTCATGTTCCAGCTGAAGCTGCCTACACGGACGGCTTCATTGGTGAAGTCAGGCTCTTTGCCGGGAATTTCGCCCCTCGTAACTGGGCCTTTTGTGATGGAGCCTTGCTCCCCATTAGCAGCTATTCAGCCCTGTTCTCCCTTCTGGGCACCACCTACGGGGGAGACGGGCGGACTACCTTTGCCCTGCCTGATCTTCGGGGAAGGGTCGCCGTACACGAAGGCCAGGGACCTGGCCTGACCAATCGCCCCTTAGGAAGTAAATGGGGCACGGAAAACATCACGCTAAACGTCAATCAATTGCCCGCACATACGCATACTGCGAAAGCTGAAATGCGGGTCAATCCGGCTGAAGGAACCACCACCAATCCTACCCGTCAATACCTGGCCAAACCAGCCAACGAAACCCCCATGTACCATGGGGAAGCGGGCCGGACCAGCCTGGGAAGCAAGTCCGTTACGGTAAAAATAGGCAATGCCGGAGGAGGACAGCAGGTTCCCGTAACCCAGCCCTCCCTGAGCATGAATTATATCATCTGTCTCACCGGGGTATATCCTTCACGAAACTAAACAAGGCCTTATGGTTTGCCGGGCGCTTCCTCGAAGCGCCCTTTTTTTTCCACCACCAGTACCCAGTCGTTTCCTCCCTTGACGCCTCCGGGAGGGCTGAAATAATAGGCTTCTTGTTGGAGGGCCTCTTGCCCTTGTCCATCCCGAGGGTTGTACCAATAGGCTGCTAAGTCGTCAGCCGGGAGGAAGCTGGTGAGCCTAATGGGCATGCCATAAGGGGAGTACACCATGGCGAAGGACTGGTCGTGAGCCATCAAGCCCAAAAGTTTGCTGGCTCCCTGACCGCTTCCGCCATCAAGGAAGCTGGAATCCGGGCGCATCTCATACCAGGGGCGGGATTGCATCAAATGACGGAGGTGTTGCATCTGTTGGGCACCCTCCTGGTTCATCGCTTGCTGCCAGGGCGTCCTCGCGGAGGAAATAGGCTCCCGGTCGGGTTGCCACATTTGCCAGATGTTGTGGTTGCCGTAGGTATGGCCACAAGCCCCCGAGAAGACATTCCAATAGGCGGCCTGCCGCACGTCAAAAGGGAGAAACCAGCCTTCTTCCGGCTTCCAGTTGACGGGGTGGTCTTCATAGCGAGGTTCGCCATCCAGGGTAGGCTTGGGCGGGCTTAGCTGATAGTTGGCGTAGTTCTTTCGGTAGTTGGGTTTATTGAAACTACCATGCCCGGATTGAAACATGTTGAAGTCCAGCCAGGCATCCTGGTGAAACCAGGTCGCGGAGTTAAAATCTCCCTGCGGGTGATAGGTCATCAGTTGTTTTCCTCCGTGTCCTACTTCCAGGCCTTCAGCCATGGCCCGCACGATCTGTAAATCTTCTTCGTTTTCCGGGTTTCGGTCTCCACCCAAAATCCAGATAATGGGTTGATCCTGGTAGCGTTTGCCGAGCCTTTCTCCAAAGATTCGCGCGTTCTCCGGCGTAAAAATCTCCGGCCCTACGCCCCATTTTTGATTAAACTTATCTCCCCAGGTGGGCAACATGCCGATATACAGGTCCAGGTCGGCAGCCATGGCTACCACGGCATCTACGTGGGCAAAATAAGCCTCGTTCCATTGGGTGGGGTCATCATTGACCAGGGGAACGGCCCCTTCCGCATTGGGGGTATGCAGACCATCCAATTCCGCAAGCACCACCGCCTGAATCACCGTAAAACCTTTGCTGGCCCGGTCTGACAGATAGGTCTGAGCTTCGGTTTTGCTTAAGCGATGAAAAAGTTCCCAGGCGGTATCTCCCAGATAGAAGAAGGGCTTGCCTTCCACGGTTTGGAGATAACGACCATTAGGGCTAACCTGTAAAGGCGATAGGGTAGCAGTGTCTGGCGAGGTTTCCGTACAGGAACAGGCAAAAAAGAGGCCCAGAAAGAGGAGGTTGCGGATCATGTTTTTGTTTTATGACGGAGCTTGTGGAAAAAGATACAGAATTGGACCATAAAAATGAGACTTTCCCACTTGAGTTGAATCCTAATTGTGAACCTTAATTATATCAACAATGAAACACAGCATCATAAGCCTGCTTTTGCTCATGCTTTTGGGGGCCTGGCATCCTGCTCCATCAGGGCAAACCGAAGCTTTTTTTTCCTGGGAGATCGTTCAGGATGGAAAGGTAGTCCCGGTAAAAGAGGGAAGGGTTCTTTTAAACAAAGCCCCTTTTAGCATCCGTTTTCACTTCCCCAAACCTACCAGCGTCCTGCTAAACGCCTCACTGGATGCCCGCACCTATGATATGGCCCTCCGAGGAGAGGCCCTTAGTCAGATGCGTGGTTTCTATGAGACGGGCATGGCCGAAAGCCCGGAAGGACCCCGCGAAAGTCTTTGGCTGTCAGAGATGGCTCCCCACTACTGGTACCTGGAAAGTGCTGACGACCACCGGTTTTCCCGGGTAGAACAAAGCGAGAAAGGCTGGATCGTGGAAAGAGATGTTAAAAAGCTTTACCAACGGGAGCTTACCCGAGCCGTATCCTGGGAATCCCTGCAAGGGCCTTTATTTCTGGTGGCGATGAAGGCAAAATGGGCTCCGGACTTTTCTCACCAAATCGAACAGCAAAGAGCCTTTCTGGAAATCCGCTGGCGCTAGGCGCAACTTTTCGCAGGAGGATTGGTAATTTTAGGGGAATTAAAGCGATTTCTGCTTGAAATTCGTTTTAATGCAAACCCTTAATCCTTCTGTACGCTAGCGAAACAGCATGAAAAAAATCTATACCCTTCTGCTAGTTGTTGGTTTTGCCCTGTCTACTCAGGCCCAAACCACCTATCAATCTTCTGATTATGCCGGGATAGGCGACAACTATGTTATCAGCATCAGTAACGGCAACCTGATCAACTACGATTATACCCTGAACGGGGCCAACCAAAGCTGGGTCTTTGATTCTATCCCCATCAACGAGCAAGGGGAAGAGGTATACGAAGACCCGGATAATGCAGGCTATTTTTTGTCTTATATCGCGGCCTGTGTCCTGGATGGAGGAAATATTTTCTCCTGTCCGGGCAAGTGGAATGATCTCACCAATCTGGCTCGACAAAATCCCTTCAACCTCAATCTGGGGGCCATTGAGTTTACGGATGTGGTGGATCATTATGACAAAACCAGCACCACCCTGGAAGCGACCATTCTGGGCATGACCGCCGGGTCCAATGGCTTGAGCATTCCCCTGGCGATCGAATATGACGACATTGATACGCTGTATCGATTTCCCATTGCCTATCAGAACCAGGACAGTGCTACCGGTAGTTACTCCTTCGATCTCACCCCTTCTGGGGTTAATTTTCAGTACAAAACCTATCGGAAACGTTGGAATGAAGTAGAAGGCTGGGGCAGCGTAAGCACGCCCTTTGGTAGTTTTGCTTCCACCTTGAAGATGCGGACCGTGATTGAACAGACCGATACCATCATCTCAGATACCCTCACCATTGCGGTGCCCACCCTGACCACCGTAGAGTACACCTGGTGGGATCCTGCTTATGGCATCCCGGTATTGAAGGCTACAGCCAATGTGGTAGCCGGACTGGAAGTCATCAATCAGGTTTCCTTCATTGATACCCTCAGATGCCTGGAGCCCACCGCCTCTATTCTGGCTGTTCCGCCCTTTGCGACCATCGACTCCGCCAGCGGGGAAGCCAATGTGATCTTTTTTGAGTTCAGCAATAATGCCGACCAGTTGAGCTGGGATTTTGGTGACGGAAGTACCGCAACCGGTGAAAACCCTAACCATGCCTACACCTCGGCGGGCATCTATCCGGTGACCCTCATCGCTTGCAACAATGTCTGTAACCCGCCTCAGTGCGACACGGCGGTATTCAACGTCATCATCTATGATGGACAGAATCCCAATGCGAACTTTATCCTGCTCCCTGGCAGTGAGGTATGCGTAGGGGACAGCTTGTTTACCGGCAATTTTTCCACCAATGCGGACAGCTTTGTCTGGAATTTTGGGAATGGGGTTAGTTCTTCTGAGGTCAGTCCTCGGATCGGCTATGGCAGTGCCGGGACCTATCAGGTTCAGCTGATTGCCTTTGGTCCGAATGGATCCGATACCACGGTACGGGATATTGACGTATTTGATGCGCCGGTCCCAAGCCTGGGAGGAGATACCACCATCAACAGCAGCGACAGCATTAGCTTCACCCTGAGTGGGTACGAAAGCTATGACTGGTTTGATGGAAGCGATGATTCAACCCTGACTATTCAGGGTACCAGTCTGGGGGTAGGGGTGCATACCATTTGGGTCGAAGTGGAGAATGAAGGCGGTTGTGAAGGCCGAGACAGCCTGGTTTTGACCATTTTGCCATCCACAAGTATAGATCCTGAATTTCTCGGGAACTTTAGCATTTACCCCAATCCTACCACTGCCTTTACAGAAATTGATCTGCGGAGGCCGACCCAGAACGCTATCCAACTGACGCTATTGGATATGCAGGGTCGGGTTGTATTCAAGGATCGTTTTGAGGCATCAGGTTATCAGCTTTCTCTGGCAGATTATCCGGCCGGCATTTATCTGTTGCGCTTGAACGAAGGCATCCGGGAAGCCTATTTCCGCTTGGTAAAAGTCGACCAGTAAACCCCAAAAAAACCGACGGCATCAGCGTAAATAGCTTTGCGCTGATGCCGCTTTTTTATGCACGGATATTCACAGATTCATCACCAAAGATAGCTAATCGGCTGATTTTCAGCGCAACAGAGCGAAAGGGCGTATACATAGGAACAGCAACCCTTCCTAATCCCCACTGACATGAGAACGACTTTGTCCGCCTCTGCCTTTGCTCTCCGTCAGGAAACCTTTCTGAAAAAGCATCAAATTCAGCGTGTACTCGCTGAAGGACTGTCTGGCACAGAACAACTTCACCGAGAGCTATACCAGGATTTTTTACTAGCCAGTTCGAGATATGAAGGCCTGAAAGCCCAGTTGTCTGATGGGACCATTGCCCAGGCTGATGCACAATTGGAAATCAATCAGCTCACCAAAGCCCTTTTTGACCTGATTCATGCCCTGCGCAAGGAAGCTTCGGTGATCTCGTTTTTTCCCAGTCGGTTACGTCAACCTCATCCCCTTCGGTCCAGTACCCTGCGTTGGAAAATGTTGGGTCTGACTTTCTTTTTGTGCGTGGCAGGCTTTTTAGGGGCAGGCCTATGGTGGAACCAACAAAAGCTGGATATCCATGGTCAGGTGCTGTTGAATGGAAAAGCTATATCGGGGGTTCGCCTCAAGCTGGAATCTCATCCCTCCATGGCAGAATCCAATGCTGATGGAAACTTCTCGGTCGTGGATTTCCGCCCTGCCTGGAAAAAAGACCAGGACAGCCTGACCGTAAAAGTATACCTACCCACCTCGCCCCAAGGCATGCTTACTTCTATCGCCATCCAGGAAATCAAAGCGGGAGACTTGGTACGCATCCACCTCCATGAGCCCGATATCTTTTGGGGAGAGGATGAATCGGGGTTTCAACTGTTTTGCCGCATGGTGGTCCTTTCTAAAGATTTTTATTGGGAAAAAGGGGGACAAAAGGTTTTTGACAATGACTCGCTTCTGCCCGCTTCCCTGGACCAGCGGTTTGAAGCTATGTTTGCGGAGGCTCCGGCGCTCCGAAAGAAAATGAACCAGGTAGAAGACCTGGTCTTCCTGGGCAATGCCTCCTGGGAAACGGACCCTCAGTTATCAGATTCCCTCGCCTTGCTAAAGGAAGAACAGCGAGCGGAAAATCGTGCCCTGGAACTCGCCCGTTATTTAAGTAACAAAGTCATAGACAATCCTCATGTGGGCTTACACACTTACAACCTGGGTAAATACATGGAAGAAACGGCTTCCAGCGATGCACAGCGGCTGATTGTCATTCTGGCCATCCTCAAGAAGGATGAAGGGATTAACCTTTCTGAGGCCTTTTTATCCAGTCTCCATGCTAAAAAAGATGCCCTCCCTTTTAAGCTGGAACAGTTTTCCAGAATCCAGCAAGGGACCGCTCAACTGGCGGCATATAATTAACAGCCAAGTCCTTTCCTACTTACTGGCGGATGCACAGCATCTGCCAGTTTTTTTATGGAGGGGTTCCTCAAAAATTGGGAAAAAAAGTATTTCGCATTTTTTTTTCTCGCAATATTCCGTAAGATCAATAATTCATCAAGATTAAACGCTTACTGCTCGTCATGGAAATGAAATCCTGAGCTGCCAAAACCTAGGCAGGCTTTTCCTCGCCGAACTGTTTACCTGCTCCTAAACAACCTCCCCAGCACACACCAGCTTTCCGTCCACCAGCATGTGTTTTCACATGCAGCACCCCACGCCTTCCCCTATGAGAAGCATCTTTTTCTTTGGTCTATCCTTGCTTTTTTCCGCCCTCTCAGCCCAAACCCTCTGGATGGTTGATCCCCTGGAACCTATTTATCCTGATACCAACGTTCTCAAGAATTATAGCGAATCCTGGACCGCTGACTTTCCTCAAAATGGCGTACCAGCCACGCATGTAGTGATCCGGCTAAAGCCAGGGACTGCCCTTACCTTGGCGGCCTACATAGGGAATGACATCCTCCCTCCAGAGGTCTGGAGTCAGTTACTCCCGGTTCCCGTGGAAGAAAATACCGGCCTGGACAGCCGAACAGAGCAATTTACCAATCAGCCCAATCCCCATGTGATCCGCAAGGCTCCCTTCCGGGTGTTTGAAGTGATCAAGCCCCTCAGTTCCCGAAGGCTGATTGCGGAGGAAGCATATACGGCCCTGCGCTTGACGGTGCCCGTTGAGCTGCTGGAACGAGAAAAGAAACCTCTGATCAAGGTCTTTATCCAGGGAGAAGGCTGGGATTTGCAGGGGGAATTTCGGCCTCAGATTCACCGGGTGATGCTACCTGAATTAGGCAATAGTCGGTTCTTCTACACCAACTGGTTTAACCTGGCCCAAATGGAGGCTTACCATGGCCTGACCCGTTGGGATGAGGCCTGGTACGCAATGCTGGAGCAGTACGCTAAACTCATGGCCTATGGACGTCAGACCTGTATCAAAATTCCGGAAGAGTTAATTGGCTATAAGGATGGCGCGTTTTTTCTGGAGGAGGAAAAAATGCTGCGCTTCATTCAAGTGTTTCAAAAATATAGCTTCCAGTATTTTGAATCCCCCCATTTGTTGTATCGGGGAGAGGAGGATGACTGGAGCACCAAAGAGCTGGTGGTGCGCCATTCCCGTCATGGATATTATTCGCCGGAGGGGAAAAAGGACATTGGAGAGCTGGTCCGTTTGATCAAGCGTTTTACCGAAAAAAACCGCCTTACCTATCAGTGGTTGCAACACGTGGCAGATGAGCCAACCGCCGCTCAGGCAGACTGTTATCAGGAGATTGTCCAGCAAATCAAAAGCCTTTATCCCGAAATAAAAATCATGGAAGCTACCAATGAAAAGGAGCTCTTGGTAGGCGCGGTGGATTGGTGGTGTCCGCTGATCAATGATTTTCAGGAAAACCAATCCTTCTTCGAAGTGCGCAGCAGACTGCGGGAGAAAGTATTGGTGTATACCTGCCTGATTCCTGGCGGGCCCTGGCTCAACCGGACCCTGGACATGGAAAAGATTCGACAGGTCTATTTTGGGTGGGGAGCCCTGCGCTATGGCACAGATGGCTACCTGCACTGGGGCTTGAATCAGTACCGGGCCAATCCTTTCATTCAAAGCGTAGTCAAGCATCCCTCCCCCGCCGCCTCAGCTAATAATTACCTGCCGGCGGGAGACACCCATATCATATATCCTGGAGTTGATGGTCCCTTGTCCGGATTGCGTTTTGAGGCGCATCGTCTGGGTGCCGAAGATTACGAATTGCTCTATCGCCTCAAAGGCCGGAACGCAAAATTGGCAGAGACAATTTTAACGCGCCAATTCCGAAATTATACCGATTATAACCTGTCTTTGAATGATTATCGAAAATCAAGGAGGAAGATTCTCAGTACTTTGGCAAGTAAATGACCTGATCCATCGGTATGAGTCTACTGCCACTACGCCAAATATCCTTGTGGAAAGCTGGGATACTAGTCCTGCTTTTTACAAGTCATCTTAGCTGCCAATCCACCAAAGAATCTACAGAATCCTTGCCTCCGCCTCTGACCCAGCAAGTAAACCCTTACGTGGGCACAGATGGGCATGGTCATGTTTTTCTGGGGGCAAATGTCCCTTTCGGAGCGGTGCAATTGGGTCCTTCTAATTTTTTGAGAGGTTGGGATTGGTGCTCGGGCTATCACTATTCGGATAGCCTGCTGGTAGGCTTTTCTCACCAACATTTGAGCGGTACGGGAATCGGCGATTTAGGCGACGTGGTGCTCATGCCGTTTACCGGAGCAAAAAAGCCTGGCCCGGGATCTCTAGCGAATCCTGAAAAGGGCTATGCCACCTACTATTCCCATGCAGATGAAAAAGTAGCGCCCGGATACTATGCCTTGCGCTTACCCGCCTATCAGATATCGGTCGAGCTGACCGCGAGTGAGCGGGTAGGCCTGCATCGGTATCAATTCCCTGCTTCTGATTCGGCCCACCTGGGTTTAGACCTTGGATTTGGGATTGGCTGGGATGCTGTGACCGAAAGTGGACTTGAGCAACTCGACGATACCACCCTGGTAGGCTACCGGTATTCCACGGGCTGGAGCAAAGACCAGCGGTTATTTTTTGCCGTCCGACTGTCCCGCTCCCTCGGCACCTGGGAGATCAGGGGAGAAAAGGGGCGGGGAGGGGTAGCCAGTTTTTCGACCCGGACAGATTCCGTGCTGCTGGTGAAGGTCGGCTTATCGCCTGTCAGCAGTGAGCAGGCCCTGGCCAATATGCAGGCAGAAATCCCTTCCTGGGAGTTCGATGCCGTACGCGAACGCGCTGAAACTGCCTGGCAACAACAACTGAATAAGGTGAAAGTAGAGACCAGGGATCCAAAACTGAAGCGCACCTTCTACACGGCCCTCTACCATAGCATGTTTGCGCCGGCTTTATTTAATGATCACGACCGTACGTATAGAGGCACGGATAAGGAGGTGTATGTGCAGGCTCCTTTTGACCAGTATACCGTGTTTTCTCTGTGGGATACCTATCGGGCTGCGCATCCTCTGATGACCATCCTGCATCCTGAAAGGGTAGACCATATGGTGAGAAGCTTTCTATCCATTGATGCCCAACAAGGGAAACTGCCGGTCTGGCATCTGATGGGCAGCGAAACCAACACCATGGTAGGCTACCATGCAGTGCCCGTGATGGTAGATGCCGTCCTGAAAGGCTTGAGCACGGTTGATCCCGAGCAAGTATTCCTAGCCGTTAAAAACACCTCTATGCGGGATGAGCGGGGGCTGGACCATGTGAAGCAACGAGGCTATATCCCGGCTGAATTAGAAGTGGAATCTGTGGCCAAAGCCCTGGAATACGCCATTGATGATGCATGCATAGCCATATTGGCGGAGCATCTGGGCAAAACGGAGGAAGCGGTTTACTACCGAGAGCGAGCGCAGGCCTACCGCCATTATTTTGACGAGCAGAGCAGATTTATGCGGGGAAAAATGGCCGATGGCAGTTGGCGCATCCCCTTTAACCCGATAGCTTCTTCTCACCGGAAAGATGACTATTGTGAGGGCAACGCCTGGCAATACACCTGGCTGGTCCCGCAGGATGTAGAAGGCCTGATTTCCCTTTTTGGGGGAGAGGAGCCTTTTGTCCAAAAACTAGATAGCCTGTTTAGTCTGCCTTCAACCCTGGAAGGAGAGGCCTCCCCGGATATTTCTGGCCTGATCGGTCAGTATGCACAAGGAAACGAGCCCGGGCACCATATTCCTTACCTCTATGCCTTTGCCGGGCAGCCCTGGAAGACCGCGGAAAAAGTTCGGCAGATTACCGGGACTTTCTTTAGCGATCAGGCAGATGGGCTTTGTGGCAATGAGGATTGTGGGCAAATGTCGGCCTGGTATATTTTTTCTGCTCTGGGCTTTTACCCCGTTCATCCCGCCAATGGAATCTATGTCCTGGGCAGTCCGTTATTTGATCGGGTAGAAATGGTCGTGGGTGAGGGAAAAAGGTTTGTGCTGCAAACCCAAAATAATAGCCCGGAAAATATCTATATCCAATCCATTCGGTGGAATAAAGCGCCCTATGCTTTTTCTTACCTAACCCATGAGATGATTACCGGGGGAGGCTTGCTGGAAATAGAAATGGGTCCCGCTCCTCATCCCACTTTTGGCGTGGCAAAAGAGGCGAGACCGCATTCAACATTTGACAGAGAAGGTTGATCCTACAGCCGGAAACCCAGGTTGGCTCCTATGCCATAGACGTAATCGCCGTTGGCGAAAAAGTGGGTAGACCCTTGTACGCCCAGGCTAAAATGCTCTCCGAATAAATAATCGTAAGCCAGTCGAAAATGCCCGCCTACATCGATGCCCCGGGTATGACGATACTCAATCAAGGTGATGTCCGAGGTTCTGATGGGAGAACTGAAGGTGCCAATTTCCAGGTTGGCGATGGTGGCATAGTTGAAGTAGCCGACACTGGGACCCGCAGAAATACTAAACTGATGACTCAGCCCTAAAATAGCCTTAAACTGAGGCGCAATGTCCAACCAAATGATGGTCTGTTGATCGAAATTGGGAGCAAGATCGGACACATGGTAATCGGTGCTCACAAAGTTGGCGGGAGGAAAGCCTTCCTGGTTCAACAGATTCCCTTCGGTAAAGCTCGTCGAATGCACAAAACTTCCGGTCGCCACCAGGCCCCAGCGAGGTTTCAAACTTAATACATATTGGTTGTAAAGAGCGGGAGTCCGCTCATCTCCGGTAGTAAGGAAGGCCTGGTCTACGCCTACCTTGAATTCGTGCTTAATGGCCGAATCCTGGGCCATGATGGAAGTTGAGAAAAGGGTAAGGAAAAGGAGAATGAAAAATTGGGAGGTTTTCATTGGAAATTGTGTTTAAATAGTAAAAATCGAATGTATTAACTCCTCCTTCTTTCGAAATGTTTGGGGCTCGGAAAATGAACTTTTAAAGGGATGATTGCAGAAGGAAATGGCTCAGAAACTTGAAAAAAGAAAGGCTTATCTTTCGGTATGGCACCTGAGCCTATCTTTCAACAGGTAGAGAGAAAAATTCCGGTTCCCCAACGCTATTTCCCTAATTCCAGCGTATATTTATAAGAAGATCTCTACCTCTTAATTCGCTGTTATTGTCCGTTTTTTTACACATGTTCCGATGGTTTTGCTGGATGGCCTTGTTGGGCTGCCTGACCCTCTCTGCTCAGGTTCATGATTCGGTCGGGATGAAAAAAGACGAAGTGGAGATCAATCGTCTCTACGCCTTGGGCAAGTACCAGGAATCCCTCGAACTCCTACAAGCTGGTTTTCCCCGGGTGATGCGAAACCTGGATTGGCACCCGGAAGGGGAAGGAGCCTATTTCAAAGCCTTGGCTCATTGCTTTTATCCGATGGGGGAAGTTGATTCAGCCATTTTTTACGGAAAAAAGGGCTGGATAGGCTTGCGGGAAACCATGGGGGACAGTGCCAGGCCAACGCTGGATGCCCTTTATGAAATCGGGTTTTATTTCGACGCGAAACTGAGGTTTGATAGCTCCTTGTATTACTATCAGCGTGCCTTGAAGGCCTATGAAACCCACCTCACCGAGCGGACCGATGATATTCCCCTGAATCTCCATCAAATGGCCGTCATCTATGATGAGCTGGGAATGTTCGACAAAGCGCTACCTTTGTCCTTGCGGGCCTACAACCTTTGGGTAGAGCTATATGGCTTTTGGTCAGATCGGGTGCTCACCAGTACCCGCACCCTGAATAGCCTTTTTGCCAGCCTGGGCAATGAAGAGCAGGCCATTATCTACGCGAAAAAGGGCATAGAAATCACGGATAGCATTTACCATTTTGATCCCAATCGTCGCATCTCGGCCCATGCGATTCTTTCGCGTACGTATGAGTCCTTTGGCAAAAAAGCCCTTTGGGCTGAAGAGCTAGACAAAATAGGGGATATTCTGGCTTCCTTTGATCAGAAAAGCCCCATTCAACACACCTATTATTCGGCTCGGGGCCGGTGGTATAACAAACAAAAAAGGTATGCAGAGGCGGTGGATATTTTTCGCAGGGCTCGCGACCTGATCTACCCGGTAACCTCAGGCGCCGCGACTCATTGGATACGGCTGGCAGGGAATTATATCAACCTCGCCCAGAATTTCAAAGGCATAGCCGCCTATGATTCTGCCCTGTATTATCAGGATGAAGCCCTGAAAATTTATGCTGAAACCTATCCCCGGAGAAATTTCTACACCTATTTCGAACAGCTAGACACTTACTTCCTGATGGGAGACACCACCCGGGCGCTAGCTGCTATGGGTGAGCTGTTACGGGATTTTTCCGGGACGAAAGAAAAAGATTTGGGCAAGCTGCTGAGCCTGCCTTTGGAACGCTTTCCGGATCATCAATCGGTCAAAGTCATGCTGCGCACTGCAGATCACCTCTGGCGCGCCTATGCCGCTACGGGAAAGCAAGCTTACCTGACCAATGCGAAGCTGGCCTTTGAGCAGTTGGATACCTGGTATGACCCGATTCATCGGGTCCGTCTGCGTTTCTCCCGCCCTATGGCGGAGTTTCGAACCTGGATTTATAAAGGACTGCTCCGGGTCTACGCGGCAGAATATCAGCAAAGCCAGAACCCCGAAAAGCTAGCCAGGGCTTTTTGGGCCGCAGACATGCAAAAATCCTACCTCTTGTATGCGTTGCTTCGGCAGCAGTCTAACCTGGATTTTGCCAATGTTCCGGAAGCCGTACAAGCAGAGGAATCCATGCTTAGAGGGAGGATTACCTATTTGTCTGCCCTGGCTTCAAAGGGGGAAGTTTCCGAGGCAAAAGAAGAGGAACTCATGGCGCTTACGCATGAGTATGAGACCCTGCAACTAGAGATTAAGCAGAATTATCCGGCCTTTTTTGACCTCCTCAAACAGGAGCCTATCCAGGTGAAGGATTTTCGCAGCATGTTTCCGGGGCAGACCGGGGCCCTGGTGTACGCCTTGGCGGATTCGGTGTTGTACACCTTTGCGCTAAATGAAACGCAGGCCGAGTTGATGGAGCAAGCGCTTCCTCCGGACTTCGAGGAAAATTGTCAGGCGTATCGCCGGCTGCTATTTGACTACGAACATTACCGTCAGCATCCGACCGAGGATGCCCAGGCCTTAGCGAGCAAAGCTCGGGAGTTATACGACCTGCTCATGGCTCCCGCCATTGCCTTTTTCGAGGAAGTTCCCCAATCCTGGCTGATTGTCCCAGACGGCTATTTATCCTCCATCCCCATGGAAACCCTTTTAGATGCTGCTCCGGAAGCAGGGTCTACTGATTTTAGAGATTTCCCTTTTTTACTCAAAAAATACACCCTGAGCTATGGCTACTCCGCAAGTTTGTTTTGGCAACAGCACCGGAGTCGGCGATCTGCCTGGGACAGTAGCCCGCGCCTGGCTAGTTTTGCCCCCAGCTACAATGACGCGTTGATGGCCAGCATGGAATCGGAGGCCTCGGGGCATTTGGGGCAATTGTTGCGGGACGGACTGACTGAGTTGGAAGGGGCTCAGCAGGAAGCCAGTGAGATCGCAGCTCAATGGAATGGAGACTTTTATGCTGGGAAGGAAGCTACCAAAGCCAATTTTCTGGACAAAGCGCCTCACTATACCATGCTGCATCTGGCCATGCATGCCCTGATCGATCCAGACAAGCCGCTGTTGTCCTGCCTGACCTTTTCTGCGCCCCAGCCGGAAGAAGCTTATGAACCGCTCTATGCCGCGGAGTTATTCAGCCTGAGCCTGCAGACGGATTTAGTGGTGCTCAGTGCCTGTAATTCAGGCTACGAAAGTCTGGAACCCTCTCTGGGCAATTATAGCCTCGCCAAAGCTTTCCAGTACGCGGGTAGCCCCTCGGTCTTGATGAGCCTCTGGAAGGTCTCCGACAAAGAAACCCGAGACCTGATGCTGCGCTTTTACGGGCAACTGGAAACGGGGCAATCTAAGGCGGAAGCGCTGCGGCAAGCGAAACTTGGCTTCCTCGAGGATTCTCAGGTTGCGGAACTTTCCCATCCTTTTTTCTGGGCAGGCTTTGTGCTCTCCGGGAACCGGGACCCGCTGCCGGATGCGGACATTCCCTGGGCTTTGGTAGGCCTGGTTTTGCTGCTCACCGGACTAGGCGGCCTGTTGTGGTTTCGCTGGCAGACCCGGCCAGAGGCTTAAAGGATCGAGCCTTTCCCTTGAAAAATTCGTGAAGCTCGTGGCAGATTGCAGAAATTTCGGTAAATAGGCTCCCGTCTACTTTTATCCGAAACTACGCCTACTACCACTATGGATCTTCAGCCTGGTAAACCACTCACGACCACTTCTAACGAGACTTCCTACGGCCCGGCATTGGCCACCCTGACCACCCTCTTTTTCATGTGGGGCTTTATGACAGTGATGAATGACGTTCTCATTCCTCACCTGAAAGACATTTTTAAGCTGAGCTACTTCCAGTCCATGCTCATTCAAACGGCCTTTTTTGGGGCATACTTTGTCGGTTCGCTGATCTACTACCTGATTTCTAACGCCAGTGGAGATCCGATTAATAAGATTGGGTACAAAAACGGCATTCTGATCGGCCTGGGCGTCTCGGCTTTGGGTAGTGCCCTTTTTTATCCTGCCACCCTGGTCAACGTCTACAGCTTGTATCTGGTGGCGCTGTTTGTGTTGGGATTCGGCTTTACCATGTTGCAGATCGCGGCCAATCCTTATGTGGCCATTTTAGGCAAGCCAGAGACAGCTTCTTCCCGCCTGAATCTGGCCCAGGGTTTTAATTCCCTGGGAACTACGCTTGGGCCGCTGATTGGGGGATACCTGATCTTCACCTACTTCGAAGGATCCGAAGCGGTGCAGATTCCCTATTTGGTCTTTGCTGGTTTACTGGTCTTGTTGGCGTTGCTGATCCATTTTTCCAAACTCCCCGCTTTTACCAATGACGACCCTATCGAAAAAGGGGCGAGCGCGCTGAATTATCCGCACCTGGTGATGGGTATGCTGGCCATCTTTTTCTACGTAGGCGGTGAGGTAGCCGTAGGCAGTGTCCTGATCAACTTTTTTGGCCTGGAAGAAATAGCCGGATTGACCGAAGATACGGGTACTACTTTCCTGAGTCTGTATTGGGGCGGCTTGATGATCGGTCGCTTCTCCGGAGCCATTTATCTGAGTGATATTTCCGCGCAAAGCAAAAAAATCGGCTATATGGTCCTTATGGCGCTGGGCGCTTTCGGGGTGATCTGGTTGGCAAATTATCTCAAGGTAAAGGTAAGCCTGGGGGAAATTATTCCTTTGATGATTTTTGTGGCGCTGGCTTTTGGCTTGTTCATCATGGGGCGTTCCCTGCCAGCCAGAACTTTGCAGCTCTTTGCCGGGATGATCATCCTCCTGCTGCTGGTTACCATGTTCACCACGGGAAATATCGCCTTCTGGGCGGTGATCGGGGTGGGCATCTTTAACTCCATCATGTGGTCCAACATTTTTACCTTGGCCATCGACGGCTTAGGAAAATCCACCAGTCAGGGCTCTTCTTTGCTGGTGATGATGATCCTGGGCGGGGCGATCATTCCTCCTTTGCAGGGCCTGGTGGCCGACAGTTCCCTCGGTCTGCAAATGTCCTTTATCGTGCCGCTGCTGTGCTATGTGTACCTCTTCTACTATGGGTCTTCCGGCTATAAGTTGGGTCGGGACAAAAAGGCTGCTTAGGTGAGCATGGCGCCTGGGGCGCGACTGTATAGGAAAACCATGTTACCATGAACAACATCTTCAGCTGCCTTCTCCTACTGAGCTGGCTAAGCTTGTCTTGCGAGGTAGTACCTCCTTCAGGCTCAGCCTGGGTAGGAGAATATCAGATGCAGAGCACCTATACGGCGAACTACGCCACCTATGATCCCCTTGACCTGAGCATCGTGCGGGACTCTCTCACCGGGGAGCCCGTCTGGAATGTGCAGGAAAAGACTGTGAGCTTTAGGCTGCGCATAGAAGAAATTCCGGAAGGTTCCGATTCTTTGTTTATCTCGGGCCTGCCCGAGATTGATTGGGAAGTCATATCCTTGCTGGAAACCGCCGGAGGCTTCTCTTTCGACTTCCTCACCTTTGGGGCCACCAGTTGGGTGAACCGGGGCTGCAGGGGTAGCTTTATTGCGCAGGGAGACAGCGTGCTGCTCAGCTATGACTGGTTCAATGAGGTGCCTGAAGGCAATGTGAGGACTGTGCGGGAGCATGCTAGTATTGTGGCGAGGGGGGTGAGGGAGTAACTCTTTGAGCTAAGTAGATTCCCCGGCATCTTTTAGGACTTCCTGATAAAGAGAAGGATGTAACCAAAAGCCCTTTTCTATTAGCCTATCCATAAGTGGCCGAATTTCTTTTGTCAACCCCATTTGTTTGGCTTTCATCAATATCCCCAGAGTTCCCAGGACTCTCAGGCCCTTTTTCATGGCTTCCTTTCTACCCAGCAACTCGTCTACCAATAAAAAGTCAGCCTTATGTTCCAGCGCTAATATAATTGCTTCCGCTTCTCCTTGGTCTAACCTAGAGCGAATCGACTGGATACCCGCTAAATTTTGAGGTACCCTGATCAACAACCAGGAGTCTGGTTCTTGAAGTGGAAAAGTAGGATGTGTGCCAAAGGAAACAGCTAATTCCCTTGCCACTGAAGGGGGAATTAACACTTCGTCAAATAGGTCCTGGAGCCAGCTTATTTTATTGATATGGAGGAGGTTGCTGATTACGGTGGTATCGCTAACCACTACCATAGGCTAAAAGGAATCAATAGAGGTTTTATCTTCTTTCCAGGCATCCAGATCGTAATTAACCGGGATTTTTCGGCTGGCCATGATTTGTTGAAAATCGGTTTTGCTGATCCCTGCTACTTCGGCAGCCTTACCCAAGGAGATACTTCTCCGTTGGTAAAAAATCAGAGCGATTTCTATCCTTAATTCTTGTTCGGTCATGCCCGCCGCCTCTAAATAGCGCATCGGAATGGAAAACTGCATAAACGATTTCTTTAACCTAATATACGCAATCCGTCTCAATCCAGTTGAATAATTCCTTCCATGACGCTGAGGCTGGTCTCTATTTACTCATTCCGCAACGAAAGCGCCGGATCTGCCAGGGCTACCTGTATCGCCTGATAGCTTACCGTGATCAACGTAATCAAAGCTGCGGCCAGTCCGGCCACCGCAAAGAGGTCCCAGCTGAGGTCAATTTTGTAGGAAAAGTCCTGTAACCAGAGGTTCATCAGGTACCAGGCCAGGGGCGTAGCTACGACCAGGGCAATGCCGATGAGCAGGAAGAAGTTTTGGGTCATGAGGATAAAAATCTGACCCATGTTGGCACCCAGGACTTTGCGGATGCAGATTTCTTTGCGGCGCTGCTCCGCCACGAAGGTGGCCAGGGCAAAGAGGCCCAGACAAGCAATTACGATGGCCAGGATGGCAAAGGCCCCAAAGACGGAACCGGTACGCACTTCCTCGTCATACATGGCGTCAAACTTCTCATCCAGGAAGGTATAGCGGATGCTTTGGTTAGGGGCGAACTCCGACCAGGTGGCTTTGATCTTAGGTAATACCGTGCTGAGATCACCTTGATAACGAATGGCAATGTTGAAGGTGCTGAAGCCTAAGCGCATGGCTACGCCTCGGATATCATCCTTCAGGGACTCAAAGTGAAAGTCTTCTACTACGCCAATGATAGGATAGGTGTAGTCTCCCAGGGTGGTGATGCGCTGGGCCGTCGGATGTTCAAAATTCAGCTGGCGGGCCAGGGTTTGGTTGATGATCAGCGCGCCGGAATCGGTGGCCATGCCGGGCGTAAAATTGCGCCCATCTACCAATTTGATGTCCATGGTTTCCAGATAGTCACTGTCAATGGTCCAGAACTGACAGGAATTCACCTGGTCCTCGGGATTGTTTTTGCCTTCCGGCCAGAAGGGCATATCATTATAGCTAAAGCCTTTGACCGGCATGAAGCCACTCACGGTGGCCGATTGAACTTCGGGCAGTTTTTTGAAAGCGTCCTTGAGTTGCTGGGTCTGGCGGCCCAGGGTATAGGCATCACGGATGATGAGCACATTTTCCTTGTCAAAGCCGAGCTTTTTGTCCTGAATAAACTCCATCTGCCGATAGACGACCATGGTACCAATGATCAGGAGGATAGAGGCGGCAAATTGAAAAACTACCAGCCCGGAGCGTAGTCTGCTATGCTTACTGCCCTGGCTCAAAGTGCCTTTGAGGACTTTGATGGGCATAAAGCGAGAGAGGAACATAGCTGGATAGGAACCGGCCAGGATGCCCACGAATAAAGCGCCTCCCAGTAAGGAGGGAATAAACCATAGCTCCGTCCAGGGCAGGGAGAGTTCTTTCCCTGCCAGGGTGTTAAAAGGCTCCAGGAGCAGGGTAACCAATCCCAGCCCAATGGCGAAGGAAATCAGGCTGGTCAGGATGGATTCGGTCAAAAACTGCTGCACCAATTCTCTTTTTTGCGAGCCGATCACTTTACGGATGCCCACTTCCTTGGCCCGGTTAGCGGAACGGGCGGTGCTTAGGTTCATGAAGTTGATGCAGGCAATGAGCAAGATGAAGATGGAGATGGCAGAAAAAATCCAGACATAGCGGATGTCTCCTCGGTTGACCGGATCGTGAAAGTTAGCGGAATAGAGGTGTGTTTCGGTGATGGGCTGCAGGTCAAATTTATAGTACCAGCCGTCTTCTGCCCGGGCTTTATCGACGTCCACATTGATGGCTTCCATCAGTTGGTCCTTCATATACTTGTCCACCATGACGGAGAATTTTTCCGTCAGGGCTTCCGGGTCTACTCCTGGTTTCAGCAGCACAAAAGTAGGATAGTTGTTGTACATCCATTGGGTGCTCTGGCTGTCATCCAGGCCTTCCAGCGAAAGGAAAAAATCATACTGCAAACTGGACTGGGTAGGAAAATCCCGCATGACGGCAGTGATTTTATAAGGCCGCTTTTCATTGTCATTGAGGATGAGGGTTTGGCCGACCGCATTGCCTTCAGGAAAATACTTCCGGGCGATTTTGTCACTGATCACCACAGTGAGCGGGTCCACCAGGGCTCCGGTTCTCTCACCAGCCACTATCGGCAGGTCAAAAACCTCCAGGATTTCCTGGTCAGCATAGGTAAAACCTGCTTCAAAGAGGCTTTGGGTGTCCCCGACTTTTCGCACCAGGTTACTGCCTGCTTCAAAGAAAAAAGGATTAAAGCGGGCCGCTTTTTCCACCTCGGGATAATCCTGCATCAAAGCATCGGCCAGGGGTGCCATGGCTACAACATTGGGTCTGCCGGATTCTGCATTGGAGCCTGACTCCGCGGTGATGCGGTATAGACGATCTTTGGTGGAGACGTGCTGGTCATAGCCCGTTTCGTGCTGGACGTAGAGCATGATGAGCAGGCAGCAGGCCACCCCTAGAGAAAGGCCGCCGATATTGATCAGGCTGTAGTATTTCTGTTTCCAGAGTTGTCTGGAAGCGATTTTGACGTGGTGTTGGATCATGGCGCGATGGATGAAGGTGTCGGGGAAGAATTTTTTTCCGAAAAAATAAGGGCGGAGGTAGCGAAGGCTGGTGAAGAAAAAGCGGCGGCGAGCCCGCTTTAGACCGTGTTCTTCAATTTCTTCCTGAAAGAGTTCCCAGAGGTCTCCCTCTATCTCTTCCCGGAAGCCTGCCGCGCAAAACCAGCTGAGAAAGCGCATGGCAAAGCGTGGCGGATCATGGTAGGGCTGGGGTGACTGACTCATGCGAAATCCAGGGTAAAGGCGTTGGGGGGAAGGCGATCCCAAAGACTCTTGCGAATATGTTGGGCGCGCTGCAGCGCTTTTTGTCCGGGCAGACTGACTGCGTAGATCTTCTTGCGACGGCCGCCCCGCTTCTGGGTTTTTTCACCAAAATGAGAGGTGAGATAGCCTTTTTCCTCTAAACGGTTACAAGAAGCATGTACCGCACTGATGCTCACCTTGCGCTGGGTTTGATCTTCCAGCTCTTTCTTGATGGCCAGGCCGTATGCTTCCTGTTGGAGGACGCCTACGCTGAGGAGTACCAGTTCTTCGAATTCGCCTAAATAGGTTCCTTTCATGAGGTCCGATCTTATTTATCCATAAATGTAGATAAAATAAATCGAGGCCCCGATGGGGAAACTTGCGATTTAATCTATAAATGTAGATTTAATACTCATCCTAATTCCTTAGCCCCTTTTTCTTGATAAAAAGGGGCACAAAAATCAAGACGCTGCTAACCGCGCCTGCCCACAATGCCAGCCCCCTCACCCTGGCAGCGTCAAAGCCCTGTCGCACATTGGGGTTTATTTTGTTAACGAAGGGGAAGTGATGAAGCAAAAAAAGGGGCTAAGGAATTAAAGAGAAAAAGACTCCCCAAACTCTCGCTGAATACTCACCGCCTTATCCTTCATGTACCACTTTTGTAATTCCATCTGGAATTCCTGGTAGGGGGTAGGAGAGGGGTCGGCTTTTCGATCCAGGACCATTTGCTGGGCTTCGGCGGGGCGAGGTCCCCAGTGCCCTTTTACTTCGCCACTTTCCTGATCAATGAGAATAACGATAGGGATGGACTTGCTGCCCTGGGTAAGGAACATGTCCATCAGGTCCTCGTTTTCGTCCCGCAGTACATACTGGGTTTGAATATGAGGATTGAGGGCGGCCAGTTGCTCTACGATGGGCAAAATCTGCGCAGCATCTCCGCACCAGGCTTCGGTAATGATGAGCCAGGTCTGAGGGCTATCTATGTTGCGAACCACGGTTTCTAGTTCCGGAAGCGGGGTAAAGGTCTTTTCCAGGCGTCGCATGCGGGCTGCATTGAGCTTGGTATAGCCTACCATGGCTTCGGATTGGTTGGGGCCGGTGGTTTTTCCTTCCGCTACCAGGGTATCTACGAGTTCACGATAAGCGGCATAGCTCATGCTATCAGCCAGGGATTTTTCTACTACTGCGTTCATATTTCTGCTTTTGATCCGGGACAAAGATAGCAGCTTGAAGAAGTAAATACTGCCGTAAAGACGACAATTTTCAGGGGAGATTTGTTTTTGTTCAAACGTTTGAACACTTTTGTAACAGTTATACGAATTGTGAAGAAAAAGGCTACCATTACCGATATCGCGCGTGCGCTGAACATTACCCCTTCAGCGGTTTCCAAGGCGCTGAATGGTCATCCCCGGATCAGCAAGAAGACGCGGGATGCGGTAGAGGCCATGGCCGCCAAGCTCAATTATCGTCCGAATCATTTGGCTTCCGGGCTGCGCAAAGGGCAGAGTGGATTGTTGGGTATGCTGGTTCCGGCCACTGAGATCAAAGCCTATGCAGCAGCCATCAACGGGGCAGAAGCGGAAGCAGAGGCCGCCGGATACAACGTAATCATCGCCCAGTCGCGAGATGAATATCAGAAGGAGCTAAAGGTCTTTGAAAGCATGAATCGGACCCAGGTGGAAGGACTGATTGTCTGTATGGCCAGTACCACCACCCGCTTTGAGCACTTTGATAAATGGGAAAAAGAGGGGCCTCCGCTGGTGTTGTTTGACCGGATTTTTGAGCGGGGCAAACGGCATATGTCGGTGCTGGATGATTACCTGGCTTCCTATGTAGCCACCGAACACCTGATCGAACAAGGCTGCACCAGATTGGCGCATTTATCCGGCCCCTTGCACATTCCAACCTATGAAAACCGGATGCGGGCTTTTAAGGACCGATTGAAGCGGTACGGATTTGAGGAGAAAGCAGAATGGATGCCTACTTCTGCCTTGACGATCGAAGATGGCCGGGCCTTTATGGAGGGATGTTTTGAGCGGGGCGAGATTCCGGATGGCATTTTTGCTTCCAGTGATTATGCGGCCTTTGGGGCGATGCGGGTGTTGCAGGAAAAAGGCCTCAAGGTGCCGGAGGAAGTGGCGATGGTGGGCTTTGGGAACGAACAGTTCGGGGCTTTTATCCAACCCGGCCTGAGCACCATTGATCCCGAAAGTGAGGCGATGGGCAGGCTGGCCGCCCGCTTACTGATCCAGCAGATTCGCATGAAATCATCTGAAATACCGTCCTATCGACGGCGCATATTGAAACCCAAACTGATCGTCCGGGAGAGTTCCCGGCGCAATGTTCACACATAATTATTCATTTTTCATCATCACTTTCCTCATGAAAAAAGTAGTAACCTTTGGCGAAATCATGCTCCGCTTAGCCCCTCCCGGCTTTTTGCGCTTTTCTCAGGCCAATCAGTTTGATGTGGTGTATGGCGGTGGCGAATCCAACGTAGCGGTCTCCCTGGCCAACTACGGCGTACCCGTAAATTTTGTAAGCCGCCTCCCCCAAAACGATCTCGGAGACTGCGCCCTGATGGAAATGCGCAAAAGAGGCGTAAATACGGAGCACATCGTCCGCGGAGGCGAAAGACTAGGTATTTACTTCCTGGAAACCGGCGCCGTGAGCCGAGGCAGTAAAGTGGTCTATGACCGGGCGCACTCAGCCATGTCGACCATTGAAGCGGGCATGGTGGACTGGGAAAAAGTTTTTGAAGGCGCGGATTGGTTCCACTGGACCGGTATTACCCCGGCCATTTCTCAAGGTGCGGCTGATGCTTGTCTGGAAGCGATTCAGGTAGCCAACAAAATGGGGGTTACGGTATCCACGGATCTCAACTACCGCAAAAAACTCTGGAAGTATGGCAAAGCCCCAGGCGAGGTCATGCCGGAACTGGTGGCGGGTTGTGATGTCATTCTGGGCAACGAAGAAGATGCTGAAAAGCACTTTGGATTGCATCCCGAAGCGGTGGACGTAACCCAGGGCGATAGCGTAGACGGCCAGGCTTATCTGTCTGTGCTCAAGCAACTGATGGAAATGTTTCCACGGGCCAAAAAGGTCATTACTACTCTGCGCGGCTCTATTTCCGCTTCCCACAACAGCTGGTCTGGGGTGCTTTATGACGGTGAAAAACTCTATGAAGCGCCTACCTATCAGATTACCCACATCGTCGATAGGGTAGGGGGGGGCGATAGCTTCATGGCAGGCCTGATCTACGGCCTGCTCACCTATCCGGAAGATGATCAGCGCGCCTTGAACTTTGCGGTGGCAGCTTCCTGTCTGAAGCACACCATCAAAGGCGATGCGAATCTGGTAAGGGTGGATGAAGTAGAAAAACTCATGTCTGGCGACGCCAGTGGACGCGTTAGCCGCTAAGGAAAAAGATTATGGCAAGATTTAGCAGAATAGAAGTTGCGCAGCAAATGAAGGGCACCGGCCTGGTCCCGCTCTTTTTTCATTCGGATGTGGAGTTGGGCAAAAAAATCCTCACGGCTTGCTATGCCGGAGGGGCCCGCTTGCTGGAATTCACCAGCCGGGGAGAGTTTGCGCACGAAGTCTTCGGTGCGCTGAATAAGTTCGCGGCCCAAGAGCTCCCTGAAATGATCATGGGTGTAGGGTCGGTAACCGATGCCGGGCAGGCTTCGCTCTATATGTCCCTCGGGGCCAATTTCGTGGTAACTCCCGTCTTGCGGGAGGACATTGCCCTGGTCTGTAACCGCCGCAAAGTATTGTGGTCGGCAGGCTGTGGTTCTCTCACCGAGATTGCGCGGGCGGAAGAACTGGGGGGAGAAATCGTGAAATTATTCCCAGGCGGGATCTATGGGCCCGCTTTTGTCAAAGCCATCAAAGGTCCTTGCCCCTGGACCGATATCATGCCTACAGGCGGCGTTTCCCCTACCCGGAAAAACCTCGAAGGCTGGTTTGGCGCAGGCGTTACCTGCGTAGGCATGGGCTCCAAGTTAATCTCAAAAGATATCGTTGCCAGTCAGGATATGGAAACCCTGGAACAAAGGGTAAAAGACTGTCTGGCTTTGATCGCGGACATCCGCGGATAGAAGAATCAGTTTAGTAGTAGTACTCATTTGGCAGAATAGGTCCATGATTTGGGCCTTTCTGTCATTTTTTTTAACTACTCCTTCTATTACTCCTAACCTATGCCTCAGACTCAAGTCAAAAGGGTGCCAGTCGTGGCTCGCCAATATCTGGTCCCTTTTATCCTGCTCACCAGCCTCTTTGCCCTCTGGGGCTTCGCCAACGACATCACCAATCCTATGGTCTCCGCCTTCAAAAAGGTCCTGGAGCTGGATAACTTTAAAGCCTCCTGGGTACAGTTTGCCTTCTATTTCGGTTACTTCACCATGGCCCTGCCTGCGGCATATTTTATCAAGCGCTATTCCTATAAAAGAGGTATCGTGATCGGTCTGGGATTATATGCAACGGGGGCTTTGCTCTTTTTCCCTGCGGCCGCTAACGAGAGTTTTACTTTTTTCTTGCTGGCCTTGTATATCCTGACCTTTGGCCTGGCTTTTCTGGAGACCACGGCTAATCCCTATGTGCTGGCTTTGGGGGATGAAAAAACCGCGGTCCAGCGGCTTAATCTGGCCCAGGCCTTTAATCCGGTAGGGGCGTTGATGGGCTTGTTCGTGGCCCAGACCTTTATTCTGGGCGCCTTGCAATCGGATGATCTGGGGGCTGAGGAATATGCGGGGCTTGAAAGCAGTGCCAAAGCGGCCATTCGCAGTGCTGACCTGGAAGTGATTCGCAATCCTTATGTGGCCTTGGGGGTAGTGGTGCTCTTGATGCTGGCTTTATTTCTGGTGATCAAGATGCCGAAAGGGGAGGAGCAGGAAAGTTCTGGAGGGATGTGGGCGGCTATCAAGCGGCTCTGGTCCCAGCCCAAATTCGTCGGAGGGGTACTGGCCCAAATGTTCTATGTGGGCGCGCAAATCATGGTCTGGACCTTCATTTATCAATACGCAGAAAATATCGGCATCAATAACCAGGACGCGGTTTACTTTGCCATGAGTGCCCTGGGGGTATTTTTGGTGGGAAGATGGGTGTGTACCTTGTTGCTGCGCTATGTGTCTTCCAGTCTCTTGTTGTCGCTGTTCGCAGTAGGAGCTTTGCTGGCTACCTTAGGCGCGATTTTTATGGTAGGCGAAAGCGGCTTATACAGCCTGGTGGCCATTTCCTTCTTTATGTCGCTGATGTTTCCTACGATCTACGGGCTAGCGCTGGAAGGACAGGGAGATGATGCCAAATTTGGGGCGGCCTTCCTGGTGATGGCCATTGTGGGGGGAGCGCTCATGCCGCCTATGCAGGCCAGCATCATGGACATTGGCGGAAAAGGCTATGCGGATACCCTGATTGCGGGGGTGCCTGAGGTGAACTTTTCCTTTATCCTGCCGGCTATCTGTTTTGTGCTGGTCGCCATCTACGGCTTATTGGTTCACCGCAACCTTCTCAAAAACTAAGGCATGCCACGTACCTATTATTTCGCTTGCGACCTCAAAGATGATCCAGCCCTCATGGAGGCTTACCGCCAGCATCATGCCCCCGGTCAGGTCTGGCCTGAAATCACCCAAAGTATCCGGGAGGCTGGCATCCTGGACATGCAGATTTTTCAGACCGGCCATCGACTGCTGATGGTCATGGAGGTCTCAGATGAATTTGATTTTGACAAAAAATCGGTAGCCGATGCCGCCAATCCCAAAGTTCAGGAATGGGAAAGCCTGATGGATAGCTTTCAGCAATACCTGCCCTGGGCGAAGCCTGGAGAGAAGTGGGTGAGGTTGGAACGGATTTTTAGTCTTGCGGAGCAGAGATAGTGCCGTCTAAGGCCAGGCTATCTGACTCGGTTTCCCGGGGCTCCACTCTTACCACAAAGTTTTTCGGCCCTTTGATTCCACCCAACAAATTCTCCACATAGGCTTTGGCCAGGCTATCACATTGCCTTTCCATTTTTTTGAGCCGAGCTTTTATGGGGAAGTACAGTTCCAAGGCCTGGATCGACCGAACAAGATTTTCGTGGAAGGGCTTTTCTCCGTCTTTTTCCCGAATGATGTTCATCCAATTTTCAGTTTGGTAGCTTTTGTCAATATCCTCAACTAACACGTTGGCTTCCGAAAGCTGGGCAGCAGGTAGCCAGATGAGGGTATCTCCAGATCCTTCTTCCGGTAGTTTTATCTGCGTCAAATCTGTGTAAGCGGTGATATTTACCGGGGTGAAAGCCGTTAACTGAACTTTTTTATCCAACTCTTCCAATGTCTGTTCCAGCTTTTCTTTGTTGCCTTGGTTGAAGGAAATCGCAGTTTCCAGCCTTTCTAAGGTCCGGCTATCAGTCGTTCCTGCCAATGCTTCTTTCCTCGCCGCTAAAGTCATCAGATTGGCCTCCAGGATTTCGATTTGACCTAGTATTCTTTCGGCTTGTTCTTCTACCCCAGGTTCACTGTATACCGTCAGGATTTCCTCGCTGGTATAGTTTACCAAATGAAGCTCTCCAATGTACTGAATAGCCTGAAGATGTTGATAGGAAGAGATCGCTGGAGCCTTAGGACGCAAGATGCCGATACCCACGCCGATTAAGAGGCCTATTAGCACCAGGGATAACAATGGGCGATTGATGGCTTGTTTATTCTCTGACATATTATATTTATTGGCTAAGCCTCCAAAGGTTAAGGAGTAAATCGTTTTTGCGCTTATCTGGAAGGTTCCCTAAATCGCTTTGCTCTAGTCCTTCAAAATAGTCCCGTAAGATGCCCCTGCGCCTTTCCCAAAAGCCAGGGCGGTTGAATTGGACCTGATAACCTGCCGCACCATAAAGGCTGCTGAGCAAGATTTCGCCCCCACTGCGGGTACGCTGCTCGATTCCCTGCTTTTTTGCGGCTTTGACGGCGGATTCTTTGGCTTCTTCTACGCCTGCCTGGAATTCGGCAAAGAATTTCCGATTGGCTTTATTGGTTTCCAGCCATTTGAATACGCGTTTCCTTTGATACTTCAAATCCATCTCCTGATATCGGAGAGTTGGATCGCTGATTTTGCCGGGTGGCAAACTGACCCTGACCAGGGAATCAGAGATAAAGCGCGTACCAATTTCGTTCATGTCGATATACCCGTCTACGGCCATAGGCACGGTATAGAGCTTTTCCAATGGGCCATTGGATTTTTTTATCGGCAGATACGAATCGTAATAATACCGGACTAAGTGCAGCTCTGCGATCAAACTGGCTGGATCAAAAGCGCTGAATTGAGGGGGCTTGGGCCTGGGGTGAAAAAGCCTTTCCACCCCATAGCCGACCAGGCCTGCCAACAATACTACGCCGATGGCGATCAATGATTTTTGCATAATGAATACAGGAATTGCTTACTGTTTTGGGAAATAACGATAGCCTACCAACTGGTATTTTTCACTATCAATCGGATAAGAAGATATTTTGACACGATTTCTCTGGTTTCCGCCCAGAATACTGATGTTCTTTTCACCGTCCTTGCCCAGGTAAAAGCCCACGTGACCATAGGTTTTCTTTTCACCATTTTTCATCACAAAGCGCTTGAAGACCGCTACACATCCCCGGCGAGGCGTTTCAAGGGGCTGCCCCCAATTCTTCCAGTTTAAGGCCCAGGCGGAGTTGGTCCCCTCGTAACCGGCCTTTTCTACACACCAATTCATAAAGGCAGAACACCAGGCAGTCTCATCATCATTTTTCATGCTGTTATCCAGTAGCTCACAGCTTTGCAGGTAGAGGAGAATGCGCGCATTTTCCATAGGATCCTTGAGCTCTTTAATCTGGAAGTGCTTCTCCCCAAAGGCGATTTTCAACCAGCGGTAGTCGTTGTCCCGCACCTCCTTTGGGTCTGGAAGTACCAGGCAGTATTTAAAGGAAACCCATCCTTTCTCTCCTGCCGGATTCTTTACCTGGACCCAGTAAAAATCGTCGGATGCCTTGATAAATTCGAGCTCGGTTCCTCTGGGAAGGGTGCCAATGATTTTGGTGCTATCCTCTTTATTTGGCTTGGCGCGGAAATTCAGGGCGCCAACATTTACTTTTAGCGTTATCATGTCTATGGGTTGTTAAAAATTGAAGCTTATCCCACCGGGATTTCAGCCTTGTCTTTGAGTTCTTCCAGGTAGGCTGTGTTGTCAGCATGGGAAAGCCATTCAATGATGGCCGCATTTTGGGAGGGCTTCCTCAAGCCATTTAGTTCTTTGGCCAGTTTCTTGGTGTTTTTCTGATGCATCAAAATGTTTTTGAGGATCCTTTTTCCCTCATTATTGCCAGCGAAGGTCAGGAGATCGTCCCGGATCAGTTGGTTCTCTCCAGTCTTCAACATGATGCGGCAAATGGCGCGGTTAAATTCATACATTTCCCCAGCTTGCATATCTCCTCGGATCTCAATGGCTTTATTCAAGGCATTCAAGGACCCCTGGTAATCCACGATCTGCTTATCCTTGAGTGAAAAGCCTAACTGGCCAAAAATTCTATGGTGTTCGTTAGCATCTTCCACTTTCGAAAGGGTCGATAGTACTGGGACAATTTTGTCCACATACGTATGGTATTTTCCTTCGCCTTCCTCCAATTCCTCATTAGAGATTTGAGGGCCAACCCCTTTCATCCGATACTCAGTGGGATTGCCGACCAACTCCTTCCACCGGGCCTGTCTGGATTCTTTAACTTTATAGAGTACTTCCAGACGGGTTTTTAAGGAGGCCTTTTGAATTCTTTCCTCCAGATTTTCAAAGAAATAGGTAGCGGTCATGGTCTTGTTTTCCAAATACTGGGTGAGCAGCTCTAAAGTCTCCGCTTCCTGCTTTTCCTGGGCTTCCCGTTCCTTATTCTTTCCTTCCACCGCTTCATAAACAAAGGTTTTGGTTACGTCGGAATACACCCGTTCCACCAAAGCATAACCGCCAAATCCGCCTAGAAAAGCCAGCCCGATAAACTGGATATACTTAATTTGATTACTCCCGTCCGTAGCCGCATCCCTTACCAGGTTGTATTCGCCCGGAAGGATGATAAAAATGACGATCCCTCCAGCAGCCCCTATCAACAGATGTTTGATAAAACCAACCTCAGTAACGTTCTTATCTACGGTGGTAGGCCAATACCATTTTCCTTCTCGTATACCAAACATTAGCCCACCAAACCCTCCGGCAGACACCACCAGGAGCAGCAACTCAAAGGAAGAGACCAGGGTTGTGGAACTCGTTGCGGCTCCATCTACCCGATAGGAAATGGCCAATAAGTAGCCAAGCATGGGTAGCAAAATGAGCAGGATCATCGCACTGCGCACCCAGCTCTTCTTAAACAAGAATCCATAAAGGATCACTGTAACCAAAGCCACTAATAAGATGGTCACAGGATGGAAAGGGCTCCAGAGCTTTGACTGATCGCCCAGCATTTCCAGGAGTCCGGGGCCAAAAATCAATCCCAGATAAAGCAGGATTGGAAACAGAATCACGGCAATCCATGAGAGCCTCCGCTGAAGATTGCTTGAGGTTGAGGGGTTCTTTTCGGGATTTTCCATAACAATCCAAAAAAATAAGAAGATAGCATCCGGGGATATGATCTTTACACATATCCTTAGGGTTATTGGCCAGCCAAAAGAGTACAGGCCGTTAAAATATTCTTGAAAACACCTATTATGAAAAAGCAGATATTCCGGACTAACATATTTACGAACAATTTGGGTTTTTCACAACCGCAAAGCGGAGGGAGCGTGTAGGCTAGGGAATTTAGTTAACATAAGGTAAATTATGGGACCGAGAACTCTATCACCTCTTAACCTACGCCTACCGCATGAACCCCACCTATCAACACTGGACCCTGACCCGTCACCATAAGCTCGCCTTTTTGACGTTGAACCGCCCTGACAAAAAGAACCGACTTGATCTGAATACCCTCAGGGAGTTGGGACAACTTACCGAAGTAATACGGCAGGATTCGGATATATGGGCAGTCATCGTTCAAGCTGAAGGGGATTGTTTTTCAGCCGGCGTAGACGTATCTCTGATTGGGAGCATGGTAGGACAAGAACCAGAGGTCTATCGGGAGAACCTAAAAAAGGCCCAATCTTTTTTTGATGCATTTGAGGCTCTGGAAAAACCCACCATAGCGGCCTTGAAAGGGCCTGTGATTGGTGGGGGAATGATCCTGGCCCTTTGCTGTGATTTTCGCATTGCCGCTTCCAATACCGTGTTCGAATTGCCTGAAGTCAAGCGTAGCATTGGGGTAATTATGGGGACTCAACGCATAAGCCGGACCATTGGGGTGCCCCTCACCAAAGAAATGGTCATGCTGGGCACCCAGGTAAAGGCGGACCGAGCCCTCCAAATCGGCTTGGTAACCCAGGTCGTCGCTCTGGAAGCCTTATCGGCCAAAACCCTTGAGTTTGCGAAACAGTTCCTCAAACTTCCTCCTTTAGCAGTAGGGCTTTGCAAAAAAATTATCCAGGAAGGCCAGTTTTTGGCGCGTGCAGGCCAGGATCTTGAGATAGAAGCGCAGGCCGAGTTATTGCAAACCTTAGATTTTCAGGAAGCGATCAGCAGTTTCTTTGAGAAAAGGGAGCCTATCTATACCGGGAAGTAGTCCCTCCCCTTCGCAGGTAAAAACCATCCGAAAGGGAGGGAGCAAAACCTTACTGCAGTAAGAATTGTGTCTGCTTCCTGAGGTTGCGGTTGAGCAGAAAGCGCATACCCAGGAAGGCCAGAAGCAGGTACAAGCCCGAGGTCAGCAGGGCAAAAGGCCAGTTGGCCGTAAGGCTAAGGGGGAATTTGAGGACCATTTCCCCGAAATAGAAGCACAAAGACAGACTCAGTCCATAGGCCAGCGGAATGCCTAGGAGCAAAGCTGCTCCCAAGACCAGCAGAATTTCCTGCTCGAAGAGCTGCTTGATTTGATTCGGAGCCGCACCGATAGATTTCAGAATGCCAATATCTCGTCTACGTCTCAACACATTTAGGTTAATCAACACCAACACCCCTCCTAAGGACAAGATGAGGGCCGTTAGACCCAGGGCCGCAATCACAAAGAAGCTGCCTTCCAGATGGTCCTGGATCATTTGCCGGGTCAGGCGAGCAGTCCAGGTGTGGGGCACGGTGCCGGATTCCTGGGCTACGTAGGCTTTCAGCTCCTGGGTCAGGTCTTGCTTTTGCGCACTCTTCAAAAACAACTGATTCCAGCGGTCTACCTGATCCGTAGGTCTGAGAATGGCCGCAGAACTTTCCGGGAACTTAACCAGGCCACCATAGACGAGCCAGGTAGCGCTGTCGCCAGCCTGTATGACCTGAATGGGGTCACCGGGCTTCAGGCTTGCCATATCCTTTGCAAAATTCTGAGAGAAGTACAGGCACTCGCTACAGCCTGGGTCCCATTGTCCTTGAATCATGCGGGAGTTCGGGACAGGGATGTCTGGAGAAATCCGCGCACAGCTCCATCTTTCCGGCACATTGAGCAAAGGATTATAGACTTCGATGGCGCTCACCCATACGGGTTGGATGGCGCTGACTTTCCCGGAAAAGGCTGCCTGAAAGGCTGGAATTTCCAATGGAGCATCCACCCGCAGCGCATAATCAAAAAGGCCTTCCGCTTCCAGGGTCTGCATTTCCTGTTCCAGGGAGGAGATGAGGTTAAAGCCGGTAAAAGTGATGCCCAATCCTCCTACGACCATTAGCATGGTCAGGCTCAGCAGGACCAGGTTGCGAAACATATTGTTGCTCAGATAGCTCCAGCGGGCCGTGGGAAATCTCCCTCCGAGCCAGGTGATAGCCCTGGCGCCTGTAGTAAAGACGAGCTCTTGCGCATAGCGCACCCTTTTGCGTACCGCACTATGGACCGGATACCAGGAAAGCAGCAAAGGGATGGCCAGGCTTATGCCGAACAAAGTACCCCATTGCCAGAAACTGACAGGAGTATCAACCGGGCTGAAGTTTTGGGTAAAAGCAATGAACGCATTAAAAGCCTGAGCAGCCAGATATCCGAGGCTCACGCCTGGAACCCAGGCCAGCAGTCCCAGGACAAAGACAAACAGAAAATAGGCCCCTTGTATAGAGGTTCGGGTGGCTCCCAGGCTTTTCAGCGTGCCCATATCCGGAATCTGAGGATAGAGCCAGGTCAGGAGAATCAGAACCATAAATATGCCGCCCAGCATCCCCAGGCTGCTGCCCAGCAATTTTATCAAATAAAAAATCCCGTCCGCAATATTCTGATGAGGATGCTCCTGCGAAGCTACGCTTACCCGCAAGGCCTCAGCGTATGTTTCCATCCAGTCAGCTTGTACTTCCTGGCCTAAGGCCCGCAGACGAGCAGGATCGCCAGGATCAAGTTCCGTCCTGACCAGCCAGCGGGAGGATGCATGCGGAAAGTAAGTCCTGAAACGGGCTATGGGTAAAAAGACATAGATGGTATGTTCCATCCGGGAGGGTGGCAAGCGGGTATCATGCACTTGCCCGGCAGGTCCAAGGGTGAGGGTATCATTGTTCGGCCTGACCAGCCGGAGATTTTCCAGGTACAGGGAGTCAAAGAAATAGGCTCCATTTTGCTCGATATAAATCTGCACTCCGGCTCGTTGATCCTGACGAAAAAAACGGTTGACCTGAGGATGGTCAATATCGGCTACCCCAATAAAAAGCGCTTTCATAAAGCGGTCCGGGCGAACCTGCACCTCTCCGGCCTGCATAGGCCTTGCTTCTACTATCGGAAGCCGGGGATCATTTGCCAGAGGCCAGGCATCATCAGGCTGCACCGCATCGGTAGTCATAATCAGATGAGCGGATTGGCTCCGGGCATAGTTTTCTTCAAAATCCCGATTAACCATGATGTCGCTGAAAAACACCATACTGAGGCCGAAAAAAGCTAATACCTGGGCCAGCCATAGATAGAACACCTTTAGCTTGTAAAAGCGGCTATCCTGCATGAGTTTAAACCAAATCGCTTTCATAGGTTGGGGGTAATGCGGCCATCGGATAGGCTGAGAATCTGGTCAAATTCACGGGGCTCAATGCGCTCATGGGTGACCATGAGAATGGTTTTCCCCTGCTGGTGCAATTGATCGAAGATCTCCTTGATTTGAGCGGTGGTCTGAGAATCCAAATTGCCGGTGGGTTCATCGGCAGCCAGGATAATGGGATCATTAGCCAGGGCGCGAGCGATAGCTACCCGCTGCTTTTCTCCTCCGGAAAGCTGGTGGGGAAATTTATGGGCCATCGGACCCAGTCCCACCAATTCCAATAAGCTAACAGCCCGGGCTTTTTGTTCCTTGCGGCTCATATTTCCGGCCAGTTCCATGGGAAAGCGTACATTTTCCCCTGCGCTCAGGGTCTCAAAAAGGTGATAGGACTGAAATACGACCCCTATAGAGCTTCTGCGCCAGGCGGCCAGTTGGGCCTCAGTGAACAAGTGGAGCGCCTGCCCGTCCACCTGAACCTGCCCCTGATCCGCGGCATCTATGCCGGTGAGGATATTTAGTAAGGTGCTTTTTCCGGAGCCGGATTTGCCTACAATGGCCACCTTTTGTCCCAAAGGTATCTGTAAGGAGATGTGATCCAGCACGGTCTGTACGGACTCTCCCGAAGGATAAGCCTTACACACGTCGGTGAGTTCAATCATAGGTGAATATTTCTTTTGGTACAAAGAAGGCAGATGGAACACCCCCCATCTTTACCAATCCTGCTTTTATCAACAAACGGGAATAAATAATTCCCGGGGAATTTCATGATACGAGAGGGGGTTCCCGGCTTTCCATTTCATTTTTTCTATGCCAATCGGCTCTTTAATCCGATACCCATTTTGTTCCAGCCGCTGATGTTGCTCCAGAATGAGGTGAAGATTGTCCTGGATCGGGCCGGACATGAGGATACGGAGATAGTAGCCTCCCTCAATCTGGAAATTTCCTTTTTCTGCTGCCTCGACTCCCAGCAGATAACGACATTCTGGTAAAGGAATGTGAAAAGGGGTATCCAGATACACACCGTAGAGGACTGATTCCTGCGGAGTGTTCCACGCATCTAAGGCTTGCTGAATGCGATTCTCAGCCAGACTCAGCAGTTGGGTAGACAGCATCTGTCCTTGAAGATAACAGATATCGATGGGCGCAAAGGTGCGTAGGCGTTCCTGCACCTGTGGGGGAACCTCCCGATTGGCCTGATGTCTCCGTAAAAATTCCGAAGGAGAACGCCCGAAGTATTTGGTGAAGGAGCGGGTAAAGCTGCTGGGCGACTGAAAGCCCGTATCAAAGGCCAAATGGGTCTTTTTCATATCTGGATTTAAGACCAGGGTATGAGCTGCGTGCTCCAGGCGTAACTGCTCTACGTATTTCTGAGGGGTAAACTGGGTCTCCTGCTTAAACACCCGATAGAAATGATATTCGGAAAGATTGGCCATTTCCGCTAACTCCTTCATTTTCAGGGGTTGGCGAAAGTTCGTTGACAAATAAATCAGGACAGCCTCGATATTAGCCTTCATTTCTCTCCAGAGTTTGAGCCGTAAAGTAAGGGGACCGCACAGACTTTTCTATACAAATCCTGCGATTTACTCGCATCAGGCCTACGTATTCACGTCAGGAATTCTCTCTTTCATGCCTGCTTTTTCCGGGTTGGAGAGTTCAGGCTTTCACTCCCAAGCAAGCCCTCGCATCTTTACCCCCACAAGATGACAACAAACCAACACTCAATAATGATGAAAAAGTTAACGATCGTAAAAAGCACCCTGGCCCTGGCTGTACTCAGTATGGTATTCAGCGCCTGTTCTTTGGTAGATCCTATTTGTATCGATGCTACCGGTCCGGTGGAAGCCGATACTTTGGCCTTGGCCAGCTTCACCAAAATTGATTCCCGGGACGTAGCCAATGTATACCTCCGTAGTGGAGCCACCCAGGAAATCATCGTAGAGGGCGAGCAGGAAGTACTCGACGCCGCTGAAGTACGGGTAGACAATGGAACCCTGATCGTAGAAATTGACGGTTGCTTTCGCGGGAACATGACTTTCGACGTATTTGTAACCGTTCCTCCCGCTCAGGCTTTGGAAAAAGTTGAGGTTTCCGGTGCCTCAGATCTGGAAACGCAGGACAGCATGGCCATTGCTGATGGCTTTGAATTCCGCGTATCTGGCGCAGGGGATGCTGATTTTGTGGCCCTCAATCCTGTACAGCTCGCTACCGTAAAGATTTCCGGTTCAGGCAATGCTGACCTGGTGCTCTCTGCCGATGATCTGGAAACCGATATTTCTGGAAGTGGCGATATGAAACTGAAAGGCAGTGGTACGTCCTTCACCGCCGACATTTCGGGCTCAGGCGATCTCAAATCCTACAACTACCAGAGCGTAGATGTAAGCGTCAAAGCCAGCGGAGCCGGAGATGCGGAGGTTTTTGTAAACGGTGGCATCCTGGACGTTACCATCTCTGGAGCCAGCACCGTGCTCTACAAAGGCACCCCAAGTTCTGTCAACTCTAACATCTCAGGAGCCGGTAGCCTGATCGACGCTAACTAAGAGCCTGTTAAAACATTAATCTTCAGGGGAATACTTGTCTTTTGGGAACCTGATTTCACCATTTACCTTCGCCATAGCGCGCTATGCCTCAGGAAAATGGTTCCTCAGAACCCCCAAATCCTGCTTATTCCCCACAAAATCTCAACATTTAAACAGGCTCTAACCCAACAACAAACAAACACCCTGTCCCCCTGCGATCTACCAGATTGCAGGGGGCTTTTTTTTAATTCGGTCGCTATGGATGGATGACAAAAGCGCTGGCTATTCGATGTGGAAGTGTAATAACAAGAAAGGGCTCATCAAAGGTCTGCTTGAACTGGCTTTCCCCGGCTTTCGGGGCTTGGGCGAGCTGGAAAAATGTGTATATTTCCCACTGCGTAATTTCGCTTTTTGGGAATAGACAATCTAGATATGAGCGAAGCAGTAAGCATGGTTCAGGGAATCATCAGCAATGATTCTACAACCTTGCAAGCCCTTTACACCAGAAACTTTGTCAAAGTGGAAAAGTATATTCTGCAAAACAAGGGTGATGCCTCTCTGGCCAAAGATATCTTCCAGGAAGCCTTCGTAGCGGTCTGGAAAAATGTCAGGCAGGGAAAGTTTACGCCCCAGGGTCCGTCCTCATTAGATGGGTATTTATACCAAATCGCCAAAAACAAATGGCTGGATTTTTTGCGTTCCGGGCAAGTCAAAAAAATGGCTAGCCTGGAAGCGACCGTAGCGCATCCCCCTTCTGTAGAACCAGAACTCTTGCCTGAAGAGACCGAAGATCCGCGCCTGAAACAAGCCATGGCCGCCTACGGACTGCTGGGCGATCAATGTCAACTCTTACTCAAGCGCTTTTATTTCGACCAGAAGTCCCTCAAGGAAATCGCCGAAGAAGTCAACATGGCCCCGGCTTCGGTCCGCAATCAAAAATACCGCTGTATGCAAAAACTGCGCAGCCTCACCTTAGAAAATCAAGCTTAGATCTGTGGCAGCCTATCAACCTATACCCGAAGAAATATTTCACAAGATTGAGGCTTACCTGGCTGGAGAAATGGTAGAAGGTGAGCGAGAAGCTTTTGAACAGGCACTGGCAGAAAAGCCCCTGCTCCGGCAACAACTTGGAGAAGTCCGGGTACTGCAGGCAGGCGTAGAACAAGCCGTCCTACATCAATTGATGGATCAGTTCCACCAGAGCTTACCCCAGGAAGCGGAAGCTCGTCCTCTCTGGAACTGGCGGTGGGCGGCGGCGGCCGCCGTTACCCTACTGGCCTTATTCGGTGCCTGGTGGTGGAGCCAGGACAACAGCCCCCAGCAGCAATTGTACGCAGCTTATTACGAAGCCGATCCAGGCTTGATCACCCCCATGAGTCAGTCGGAAAACTACGCCTTTTTTCGGGGCATGGTAGACTATAAGCGGGGTGCCTATCAGGCCGCCTTGGATCGTTGGCTGAGCCTCAGAGACGATACCCGTCCTCAGGATACCCTCAATTACTTCCTTGGGTCAGCCCTGTTGGCCGAAGGAAAAGAAGTAGAAGCCATTCCCTACTTCCAGGCTGTGGTAGCTGATACTGCCCTGGCTTTTAAGGAAGAGGCCTACTGGTATTTGGGATTGGCCTTTTTGAAAAACGGACAAGCTCAGGTAGCCAGGGAGTTTCTGGAAAAAAGTGATCGGCCGGAAGTCGCCGCCTTGCTTAAAGAAATGAGTAATGAATAAGTCGCTTGGTCTGCTGATCCTTTTGAGTCTGCTGGGAAGTTTTTCGGTCCGGGCAGAAGGAGGACTGGCCGCCATTGAGGCTTTGTTGGAAGCGGGTTCCTACGCTAGTGCTGAACAGGCCTTAACGGCCCAAATGACTGCCCTCAAAGCAGCAGGAAACTGGGATAGTCTGGCTTTTTATCTGCCGCTGGTGGGCCGCACCGCTTATTACCAGCAAGGCCAAGCTGCCGCCTTACCCGCAGCGGAGGCCTTTTTACAAACATTTCTTGACCAGCAAGCCCCCGCCCGAAGCATCCGACAAGTTTACCTGGAATTGGGCTCCTTTCACGAATGGCGGGGAGATCAGGCCGCCGCCTTTGAAGCCAACAAAGAAGCGCTGGTATATGCCGAAAAAGCGCCGGAAGTTCGGGACGAAGAGAAAGGCCTGATTTTACTCAATATTGGGACCCTCGCCCAGCGATTAGGAGACATCAACCTGTGTAAAGATTATTACCTTCGGGCGAAAGCAGCCTATCTGGCTGATTCCCTCACCTCTCCCGAAAGCCTGGTCCTCCTATACAATGGACTGGGCAATGTCAATTGGTTTACCTCGCGTCTGGATAGTGCCTACGCTTATTATCAGTTGGCCTTACAAACCCTGGAGCGAACTGACTCCTCAGCCCGCAATCAATATTACCGACCCGCCATGATCAACAACAATATGGCGGCTATCCTGAGTAATCAGGGTCGATCTCAGGAAGCGATCGAGGTGATGAGAAAGGTTATCAGCTTACTGGAAAAATATATTCCGCTGGCCCCCAGTGAGCCCGTGCAATTAGATGCTCGCATGTTCAGGTTCCAGGCGATTGAAAATCTGGCCGGGCAGTATCGGGAGTTAGGAGACTGGAGCAAAACCCTGGATTTGCTCACCTACTCGCTTCGTCAGAAAGAGAAGTATCTGCCCGAGGATAGCCCCGAGCATTTCAAAGCGCAAATCCTGGTCGGACAGACGCACTTTTACCTGAATAATTTTGAACTGGCCGCGAATATGTTGGACAAAGGCCTGGAACTGATCGAAGCAGCTCCGGGAGCCTATCTCTACTGGGCCGGAGATGCGCATTATTACAAAGCCCTGGTGGACGATGCCCTGAGGCGGCCAGCAGCAGCACGGGTTCATTTTGAAGCAGCCGAGGATTTATACAAAAAGAGCATCACTGGGGATTATTATGAGATTTACCTCAACCTCTTGAATGATGCAGCGATCTTTTATGCGGATCAGGGCGATAGAGAAGCAGCTTTGGACCGGGCCACCCGAGGCTATGTATATGTGCTGGAACGGCAAGGGAAAGCCAGTTTGGTTACCCTCATCCACACCAATTACCTCTCGGATGTGTACAGACGATTGGGGCAGCATGATTCCTCTCTCTATTGGGCGAATGTCGCCCTGGAAAATGCGGAAGAAGCGCTCAGTAGTCGGGTCAATCTCTTTGACTCCCTGCAGTTTGAATACCGAAGAGCAGATGCCGTGGTGCTCCGCACCCGGGCCCGGTATGCCCTGAATCCAGACCCTTCGGTCAGTTTTCTGAAGTCCTTATTGGCCGAATTAGACCCGCTGGTGGAGATTCTGGACAAACAAAAATCTACCCACGCCACCCTGGAAGGATTGCAAGTGATCATTCATCAGAATGGAGCTTTGTTCCACTACCTGAAAAAGCTGTCTCAGGAACTCTACGATCGAACCGCAGAGGAAGCCTATTTGAATCGCTTGCTCAGCCTGCATGAATCCAGCCTTTACAATCGAATTCGCCGCCGCCTGAATGAGGAAAAGAAGCTGCAGTTTGTGGACGTTCCGCCAGCCGTCATGGAGCGCGAGCAAGTCTTGCGAGCTTCCCTCTCGACCGGTTTATCCGGAGAAGAATCCCCAGACACAAATCCTGTTCAGGCTTTTTTCTCCAAGTCTGAAGCCTGGCAAGCCTATTTGGATAGCCTCCAACAGAACCATCCGCGCTATTTCAAGATGCGCTTTGGCTCCATTCTCCTCCCGGTAGAAGATCTACAAAGCAATCTAAACCCTGGCAGTAGCCTGGTGCGCTATCTGTTTATTGAAGAAGAATTATTTGCCCTGATCGTCAATGCATCCTCTTCTCATTTTGTCCAAATCCAAGCAGACTCCATTGCATCCGATCTTCGGGAACTGGGCGATATGTCATCCCCTGAGCTTAGCGGTACGCTTTTGCATAAACTCTACCGCGATCTCTGGGAGCCTGTGATCCCTCATCTGGAGAACCAGCGCGTGGTGATCGTCCCAGACCGGGAATTGTTCAACCTCAGCTTTGAATTGCTCCTGCCCTCCCCTACCAAATCCTGGGAAGAACTAACCGAGCGTTGCCTGTTGAATACCTATATTTTTTCCTACAACTACAGCTTGTTTTTGCTGGAAAAACCCACGGAATCTCCGCCCTTTAAGGAAAACTTCGTAGGCTTTGCTCCAGGCTTTCTGGACGAGATGAAAGCCGTTTACCTGGAGGGAGTAGAGGATTCTATGCTGACTGACCAAACTTATCTGCAACTCTTGCCGCAGCCGTTTATGGTGGATTTAGGCAAAAAACTCCGTCAGGATTGGGGAGGCGATTTTTTTGTGGAAGAAGCGTCTACAGAGTCAGCCTTTAAAAACCGGGAGGCCCGCCATAAGATCATTTATATAGGGACCCACGCAGAGTCCAATAATGTGATGCCCGAGCGCTCCCGCCTGATTTTTGCCAAAAATCCGCGCCAGCCAGAAGGAGAAGACAACTATCTCTATACTCACGAAATTTACAATTGTGATCTCCGGGCCAAGGTGACCATCCTGTCTGCCTGTGAAACGGGAAAACCCGGTTTTCAGCCGGGAGAAGGCATGATTTCTATTGCCCATGCCGTCAACTACGCTGGCAGTGAAAGCATCGTGACCGGGCTTTGGAAAATCGATGAAAAAGCCAGTGCCGAGATCACTGGATATTTTTATGAATACCTGGCCCAGGGCAAGGCCAAGGATGAAGCCTTGCGACAAGCCAAGCTTGCCTATCTGACCACTGCGCGGGGACGCACCCTATCCCCCCAATACTGGGGAGGCCTGGTCATCATGGGAGATGTCTCCCCTGTGGAATTATCCCCGGCGACTTCCTGGTGGTGGCTCCTGCTTGTAGGCGGCATCCTGTTATTTAGCTGGTTGGGCTGGCGGAGAGTTAAGGCATGATCTGGCCAGGTCTGCGGTTGCTTAAATGTAATCCAGGGCTGCTATTTTCCTTTTCTGGTCAGTATTTTTGACCAAATCTCTGACCTATGTACCGTGTTCTGCTAAGTCTTTTTTTCGCTTACCTGGTCCTCCCCACTTATGCGCAGACGGATCAATCCCACGTATTGCTGATTTCCTTTGATGGCTTTCGAGCTGACTATGTGCAGAAATTTCAGCCGCCCAATTTTCTAAAATTCATTGAAGAAGGAGCCCAGGCCGAAGCCCTGGTTCCCTCCTACCCCAGCAAGACCTTCCCCAACCACTATACCCTGGTTACAGGTTTATATCCGGGGCATCATGGCCTGGTAGATAATACCTTTCTTGATCCCGGCCGGGATGTGATATATAAGATGAGTAAATCCGACCTGGTAAAGGATCCCTATTTCTACGGAGGGTTTCCGCTTTGGCAATGGGTACAGGAGTACAGCATGAAATCCGCCTCCTACTTTTGGGTGGGGTCAGAAGCGCCGATCAAAGGAAGATATCCCGATATCTATAATCGCTATGATGGCTCTGTTCCCAATACCCAAAGGGTAAAAACCGTCCTGCAATGGTTTTCTATGCCGGATTCGGCGCGCCCGCGTTTTGTCTCTCTCTATTTTTCGCTGGTAGATTCGGAAGGGCATCGTTCGGGTCCGGACTCTGAGGGCATCAAAGAGGCAGTTCTGGAAGCCGACCGCTTATTGGGACAACTGATGAATGGGCTCAACCGCTTCCCTTTTTCCGTGAATGTGATCATTACCTCTGATCACGGCATGTACAAAATGGAAAAGAAGCCCGATACCCATATTTCCATGTCCAAAGTCCTGGAAGGCTTACCCCAGGACCTCAGGGTCCTGGAAAATGGTACCCATGTCCACATTTTTGTTCCAGATGACCAGGAGGTGCAAAAGATATATGAAACCCTGACCGAGCGGGAAACCAACTTTAAAGCCTACCGCCGGGAAAATACGCCTGTGCCCTGGCACTACCGGGACAGCGACCGCATTGGGGACATTTTTCTGGTGGCGCATGCCGGCCATGTCTTCAGGGGGGCTGGAGGCTTCGGTAGCTTCCGGTCCGCTGTCTGGGGTACCCATGGCTTTGACCCATACCTTACCCCGGAGATGAACGGTATTTTATATGCACGAGGTCCAGGTATCAAAAAAGGGGCCCGGATAGGCCCCTTGGAAAATATACATGTCTTTCCGTTGGTAACCGAACTGTTAGGCTTACCCTTACCAGCGATCGATGGCAAGGTATCGGCCATTCAGCCGCTCTTGCAGGAGTAGGCTTACTCATCCCGCAAGACATCCGCTGGGTTGGTGCGAGCGACTTTGATGGTCATGGGCAGTATGGTAGCTAAACCGGTCATCAGCATGATCAACGCACTGGCACCTATGACCACCCCACTATAAGGCAAACGATAGGTGATTTGAGAAAGCCAGATTTCATTCAGGAAATAGACGACGGGCAAGGCGACCACAATGCTGATGAGCAGCAGACTGAGGAAATTACGGGAAAGCTGATAGGAAAGCTGCCCAAAGGAAGCCCCCAGGACCCGACGAATACCCATTTCTTTGGTGCGATGCTGTACGGTAAAGACGGCCATACCCAATAGGCCCAGACAAGCGATGATGGTGGAGAGCAGGGCCACGAATCCCACTACATTCAGAATGACAGACATGGCGATGTAGCTTTGGGCGATTTTTTCATCCAGATACCGGACTCCATAATAGCGCTTGCGACCTTCATTCCAGTAACTAAAGATCTTCCCCAGCAGCTCTCCCGGGTTTTCGGTTTCAGCCTTGACCAAGGCGTTGTAAAACCGTTTGGGCTGGTATACCATGACGACAGGGCTGGGCGGCATGGTGATTTCTTTGTTGTGGAAATCTTTGACCACCCCTATCACGGTAAGCATATAGGAGCTATCTCCCTCGATCAGCATGATGGGCTGGCCGATAGCGTCCTCAGGGGTGTCAAAATGCATATCCCGGACTGCCAGTCTACTCAGGATGGCGAAGGATTGACTTTGCCCGCTCAGTTCCTCAGGGAAGTTTTTTCCAGCCATCATTTCTATCCCCATCTGAGGAATAAACGCCTGGTCAGCGGACATGAAAAAGAGGTTCACCGTGTCCTCTGTGCCAGGTCGCCAGCTTTGCCAGTCCGCCCGCGCGGCACTTCCGGGGGTAGAGGAACTAAAGCAAATCTCAGTCAACTCGGGAAATTCCGTAACCATGGACCGGGCTTTGGGCACATCCTCTGGATTAATAGGTACGATGACCTGATTCTCAGGCGTAAATCCATGATCCTTGGTTACCAGATAGCGCACCTGACCGAAGAGTAAGGCGCCGGAGGCAAACCAAATGATGGACAAGCCAAACTGTAATACGATCAGGGCTTTTCTCCACCCTATTTTGGCGAGGAGCTTATTGTTTTCCATGCCCCGAAGAATGATGATGGGTTTGATTCTGCCGTAGAAAAGGGCTGGAAAAAATCCGCCTACCAGACCCGCCAGGATCGCAAAAAGCACAAACCAAAGGAAAATGTCAGGGCTTTCGTCCAACAGGAAAATATTCTCCGGCAAACCAGATTCGTAGAAAAGCGGAATCAAAAATTGCAACAGCGTTAGGGCTACTAAGAAAGCAAAAAAGGCCAGGACCATTGATTCACAGATTAACTGGAACTGAATCTGTCGCTTACTCGCTCCCACAACTTTACGTACCCCCATTTCCTTAAGCCGGGTAAAAGAGCGGGCCAGGGTCAGGTTGATGTAATTGAACAAAGCGGAGCCAATCACCAATAAGCCTATAAACAAGGCGATATAAGGGATAAACCAGGGAAACGGATTGTAAATCTCCCGCTTGGTGAAATGGCTCTGGGGGGCACCAATCAAGTGTACATCTGCCATCTGCTGCACGTGGAATTTCATTTTCTCCTCCCCGTCAAAGTGCACTTGCTGGATTGATGGTATGGCAGCATGAAGGCGGTCCTCAAAGCCGGGGTCCGGACTATAAAAATAGAGATACCCACTGCGCCAGTCCCAATCTTTATAGGCCATTTGCAAATAGTCTATCCGGCCATCAGGGGTACGGACCCGGTATCCACCAATGGAAGCAATGGCATCAAACTGGATGTGTGATTGCTTGGGCAAATCTTTCACAATACCACTTACCCGGTAATAGGTAGAATCATGGCCAGACCAAATCGCTTTTCCGATAGGATCCTCCTCCCCAAACAAGGATTTTGCGTTGTCTTCAGTAAGGAAAATATGGTAAGGCTTGCTAAGGTCTGAAGGGTCGCCTTTTACCAAAGGGAAACTGAAAATGTCGAAGAATTGCGCGTTACTCATCAGCACATCTCCCACATATCTCTCTTCGTCAGTAGAATCTTCTCTAACCACCACTTCTCCCCCCATGTGGATGATGGGCAACATCACCTCTCCCTCTTTTAAGTGGGCTTCCAGGTGAGGCTGTAAGGCCAGGGGCAGGGTAGCATAATAATTATTAAACCAGTCTTCGGTAGACAAGTCGTAAGAGCCAATTCTGTATAACTGATCTTTCTTTTCGTGGAAGCGGTCAAAACGAAGGTGAAACCCCATCAACTGAATGAGCAAAAAGCATACGCCCATGCTCACAGACAAGCAGATAATGTTGATGGCGGAAAAGGTTTTGTATCGCCAGAGGTTGCGGATTGCGGTAAGAAAGTAGTTGCGTAACATAGGGCTGGATCAGAAGGTAAAGAAAATTGCGAATGTGTCCTAATGCTGTTTTTACTTACCCAAGAGCCGTACCATTTTGCAATCCATTCACCTTCAATGCCTTACAGGCACATAGGCCTTAAGAACTTGCCAAAATCGTCCCATTATGGGACATTTATTCGTCTTATTATGGGACGATAGCCGATTATTCCGGGACGATAGCAGAAAAAATCTTCCGAGATTTCCGATTAATCCCGTTTACCCGTAATTTTTTAGCTGGGTTAAGGATTTTTGTCCCCAAACCCTGGAGCTTGCTTTAAACTAGACAGACATGCTACGCTACCTTACGTATATGCTGGGAAGCCTGAGCTTCCTGCTTTTTTTCCCTGATTTTTCTTGGGCCCAGGAAACAGAAAAAGGGCCTTTCGATGCTTTACAGTACCGCTATGTCGGCCCTACCCGCGGAGGACGGGTGACCACTGTGGCTGGTGTCCGCAGTCAGCCGAATACCTTCTACATGGGCGCTACCGGAGGAGGCGTATGGAAAACCGTGGATTACGGCACTTCCTGGAAAAACATCTCAGATGGTCATTTTCGTTCCCCTTCTATTGGGGCGATTCGGGTGGCTCCTTCCGATGACAAAATCGTCTATGTTGGAACCGGCTCTGATGGCATGCGCAGTAATGTCATCCGGGGAGATGGGGTGTACCGCTCCAAGGACGCCGGAAAAAACTGGACCCACATTGGCCTCAAAGAAAGTGGCCATATCGGGGCTATCGAAGTTCATCCCACCGATGCCAATGTGGTGTTTGTGGCAGCCATCGGACAAGGATTCCAAAAGAATGCTGAGCGAGGGGTTTTTCGTTCGAAAGATGGCGGCGACAATTGGGAAAAAGTCCTCTTTATCGCAGATAGTGTGGGTGCCGTTGACCTGGAATTTGCCCCAGATGATCCCAACCGCATCTATGCGACAGTCTGGCGGACGGAAAGAAAGCCCTGGACCATCATTAGCGGCAGCGACCAAGACGGCATTTATGTTTCCACAGATGGTGGAGATAGCTGGAATCGCTTGCAAAAGGGCCTTCCCAAGCTGATGGGAAAAATTGACCTGGCGGTTTCTCCGGTAAAGCCGGAACGCCTCTATGCTTTGGTGGAAGCGCCGGGGGAAGAAGGCGGTCTGTATGTGTCCGAAAATCGAGGAGATACTTTTGCTTTGGTGTCCAACAAACCTGTGCTGCGGACCCGGCCTTTTTATTACACCAACCTGGAAGTCGATCCCAAAGATCCAGAGGTCATTCATATTCTGGCGACCCGCTATTCCAAATCTACGGACGGGGGCAAGACCTGGAAAAACCGTTCCGCCCCGCATGGCGACCACCACGATATCTGGATCAATCCTGACAACCCCGAGCTGCTGGTCCAGTCTAACGATGGCGGGGCCAATGTCTCCCACAATGGCGGCAAAACCTGGTCCACCCAGTTTAACCAACCCACCGCAGAGCTGTATCAGGTAGAGGTAGACGACCAATATCCCTACTGGCTGTACGCGGGCCAGCAGGACAACTATACCACCGTTTCCGTGCCCAGCCTGCCGCCCAATGCCCACCAGCTAGGCAGCTCCGGTTTGATCATGAATACGGGCGGTTGCGAAACCGGTCCGGCGGTGCCCAAACCCGGCAAACCCCATATCGTGTATGCCAACTGTAAAGGCCGTTTTACGGTGTTTAATAAACTGACCGGGCAAGAGAAACGCTACGAGGTGGAAGCTGCCAATATGTACGGGCACAATCCCAGGGACCTAACGTTGCGGTTCCAGCGGGTTTCTCCCATCCATGTTTCTCCCCATGATCCAGACTTGATTTACCATTGCTCTCAGTTTGTGCACACCAGTAGAGATGAGGGGGTAACCTGGGAACGGATTTCGCCCGACCTGACAGCTTTCACCAAAGAAACCCAGGTAAGGTCTGGCTTTCCCATCACCAATGACATTACTGGGGAAGAATTTTATTCTACCATTTATGCCATCCGGGAATCTCAACTTGCGCAGGGCGTAATCTGGGTAGGAGCCAATGACGGTCCTGTACATGTCACCGAGAATGGCGGGAAAAAGTGGAAGAAAGTCACCCCCAAAGGCCTGGCTCCAGGCGGAAGAGTAGACTGTGTCGAGCCTTCGCCCCACCAACGCGACAAAGCTTATGTAACCGTCCTGCGCTACCAACTGGGCGACTGGAAGCCCTATATCTACCGCACCGACAATCTGGGTAAAAACTGGACTTTGCTCAGTGGCCCTGATAGTGGATTCCCGCAGGATGCACCGGTACGAGTAGTCCGAGAAGACCCCGGCAAAGAAGGCATTTTGTATGCGGGTACCGAATGGGGCTTATTCATCTCCATGGATGATGGCGCCAGTTGGCAATCCTTCCAGCAAAACCTCCCCATTACCCCGGTTACCGATATCAAGGTCCATCGCAATGACCTGGTCCTTTCCACCATGGGACGCTCTTTCTGGATTCTGGACAACATCCATTCCCTGCACCAGGATATGCCCCTGGCAGACGATGGGGAAGCCCGTCTCTTTGCTCCCAAAACTACCTATCGCTACCGCTATCGTAGTGGCCGGGGAGGCATGTCTCAGGCTCCCTCCTACCCTGCGCCTGGGGTGATCATCGATTATTATTTGCCAGAAGGTTTTGAGGGGCCAGTGGTCCTGGATATCCAGGATGAGAAAGGCATGGTCATCATGTCGTTCACCCAGATCGAGGAAAAGAAAAAGAAGAAAGAGAAAAAAGAGGAGGAAGAAAAGGAAGAGGTTCGCAACATGGCCACCAACCTGGTTAGCCCCCCGGCTCAGCCACGGCTAACGGCAAAGGCAGGCCTGAATCGCTTTCGTTGGGATATGCGCCACTGGGGCGCCTGGGATGCCAAACCTACTTCAGCCTTTCGGAGAGGTCCTTATATTTCTCCTGGGACCTATACCCTCAGTTTAGGGGTATCGGGCAAAAAGTATGAACAGCCAGTCATCATCAAAGCCGACCCCAAGGTCCTGGCCAATGGGACTACTCTTGCTCATATGCAGCAGCAGGAAGCTCTCTGTCTGGAACTGATCGCTTTGCAATCAAGCGCGAAAAAGCAGGCCTTTAAGCTACAAGAACAAATTAAGAAGCTCGAAAAAGCGGAAGAGGAGTTGAGCAAAGCGGATCAGAAAAAACTGACCAAGCTCAAAGAGGCGCACGGAGCGCTGGTACAAGCCAAAGGCAACTATACCCAACCTATGCTGATCGCCCAGATGAGGTATCTCTACGGCATCATCAGCCAGGCAGACCAATTGCCGGGGCAGGATGTGACCGCCAGATTCGCCACCCTGCAGGATAGCTGGGCTAAATGGCAACAACGCTATGGTCGTTGGCTGGCAGAAAAATAATTCCCCACCCGGAACCTAAGCCAAATCACTCAATATCAGCCACTTGGATTAACCGTCCAGGTGGCTGATTTCTTTTTTTTCGAAAAAAAGCCCTCCCCCAGGTTACACTTTTCACCTTCGCGGTTACCAATCTCCGAAAGCCAGTCTAGCTGGCAACACAACAACAACAATCACTTACAATCAAACACAGATGAACTTTTTAAAATCATTTCAAACCACATGGCTCCTGAGCTTTTTTGTCTTAGCTGGTATGAGCCTGAGCATGGCCCAGGGCGGTAGCGCTGTAGTCGTGAACGAAGTAGAATCCTACACCCAAGCGACCTACACCCTCGAATCTGCTAACAAAAGAGCGGTGGTTACCATCCGCAAAGAGCAAGGTCAGGTGAGCATCTTACTGAAAAGTGCCAACGGACAAGTGTTAGGAAAAGGACGCGTGAAAAATGTGAACGGCAACCCTGTTATTAGCCTGAAGCAAGCCAAACCCGGTACCCTTCCTTTCTGGCGCTTTGCCTTCGACCGCATCATTCCTGACGGTCAGAGCGGTACCAGCCTGAGTCCCCGCAAAAAAGCCCTCGCTAAGTGCAACCAACACTGCAAAGATAAAATCCGGAATCACCCAGCCCTGAAAGTATTCACCGTAACCGGGCCGGGCGGACAAAGCATCACTGGAACCACCCTTCAGCAGGCACAGAAAGCCTTCCAGGCCTACCAGCGCTGCATGTGGGAGTGCATGAAAAGAGCCAAAGCTCGTTACCAGCAGAATTAGGGATTTCTTTTTAGAAAGGAAGCTCCCGGCCGCCCAGGCCGGGGCTTTTTTTTATGGGGATTTCCAGGCTGGCAAAACCGCATGCTGAAAGATTTGGTAGGGAATACTGGCCTTGGGAGAATTGTAATTTTTTCCGGTAAAAACTACTACCATATCTGCCTCCGGCACCACAAAACACACCTGTCCTCCATTGCCTTGTGCGTAATGCACGCGCACTTTTCCGGAAGGATGTGGTAAGTCCGTGGTTCGCCAGAGATAGCCATAGCCGACGCCATTCGGCCAAGTGTGCATCCAGGCAAGACAGCGTTTCACCCAGGCGGCTGAGACCAGCCTTTGGTCCTGCCATACCCCTTCCTGCAACACCAACTGTCCCAACTTGGCCAGGTCGATGGGTCGGAGATACAAATGCCCGCCGGTATCTATTTTCCGGTCCCGGTCATAGCGACTCCAGCGGTAATCGGTGATGCCCAAGGGCGCAAAGAGCCATTCCTCCGCCAGCGCTGAAACCTCCCGACCACTGGCCAGACGCAGGATTTCGCCCAAAGCCACGACCCCGCCTGTACAGTAGCGCAGGCTATCCCCAACCGGCCAGGTCCGGGAAAGATTGAGAAAATACTGGGTCCAGTCTTTTTTGCGATACATGCGATCTTCCTGCCCTTTGGTCGAACGATCCCCGTCATCACAGTCCAGGCCTGCGGTCATGGAGAGCAGATGGTGGATAGTGACGGAGTCAAAAGCAGGGGGTACATGATAGGTCGGAGCCAGGTATGTTCGGATGGGATCCTCTACCGACTGAAGGATGCCTTTTTCCAGGGCTATCCCCACCAGCAAGGCCGTGATGCTTTTGGTGGCGGAACGTAAGTCGTGCTTTTGCATGCCATCCTGCGGGCCAAAGTATGTTTCCCAGACCAACTTGCCCTCTTTGAGGATCAGCCAACTGTAGACCCCGTGCTCCCGGAAATCTGGAAATTGATTCAGGGAGGCATGAAGAATGGTAGAATCCAATGCTGCTTCTGCCAGGCTTGCTTTCGGCCAGGGAACCTGGCCCAGCCCGTAGCTCCAGGTAAAGTGGCTTAGCAGGATAATGAGGAGGAATCTTTTCATATATGGCAGATGGGCTTTGATTGAATTGCGTTGCACAGGTTTGTAGCGGAAAGATACTTTTGATTATTTTTCCACTCATGATCTCCTCCTCAAACCTCCAAAACAAGCTTCAACATGGGCTGTCTATCGCCTTGTTGAGTGTGGGGGTGTTGCTGATCTTTCACTACTGCTATCACCTCCGGGTCCTTAATCCGCTCAACTATCTTTCCATGTTTTGGGGAGATCCGGTCCATCATTACATCGGTTGGGAATATTTCCGAATCAGTCCCTGGGGCTTCCCCTTGGGAGAGACTTCTCTTTATTGGTATCCCCTCGGCACCAATATAGGCTATACCGATAGTATTCCTTTATTGAGTATTCCCTTAAAGCTACTTTCCCCTATTCTACCCGAGGATTTTCAGTTTTTGGGGCCCTGGTTGGGGATGTGCTTCTTGCTGCAAGGTATCTATGCCTGGCCCATCCTCAAGCGTCTGGGCTGGGAGGATAGTTGGAGCAAAGCCCTGGGCACCTTCCTGTTCTGTATCAGTCCGGTCTTGATTTTCCGGGCCAGCCATGTGGCTTTGTGTGGCCACTGGTTGCTGCTGGCTTCTATGTATCTCTTCATGGATTCGGATCGGGAAAAAAGCCTGTGGTATTTTCTCCGGTATCAGGGCATCCTCATGTTCATCGGGGCCTGGTTACATCCCTATTTAGGGGCCATGGTTTTGGGTATGACCCTGGCCCTAGGCCTCAAATGGTGGGTATATGATCAACGCTTGGCCTGGTGGGGCTTTTTGTTATCTACAGGTGGGGCGGCCTTATTGGTTCTGGGTAGCTGGTATGTGATTGGCTATTTTTCTCTGGACACTCAGTCCACCACTTCTCAGGGCTTCGGGTACTACTCCATGAACCTCAATACCTTTTTCAACCATCAGGGGATGGGAGCCGTGCTGCCGAAGTTGGGCTTTGTGCACTGGCAATATGAGGGTTTTGCCTATCTGGGACTGGGGATCATGTTACTCATCCTGGTAGGAATCACGCGTAGCGGCTGGCAGAAAAGAAAAGCAGGTCAACCGATGTTGGCGGTCGATTTCTGGAAAAAATGGTGGCCCATGCTGCTCGTGGCTTTGGCCATGATGATCTTTGCCCTGAGTGCCTGGATTCATTGGGGAGAGGAAGTTTTATTTAGAATTCGCCTATCCCGGCGCTCGCTGAAGGTAGCCGAGACCTTCCGCTCTTCTGGCCGCTTTGTCTGGCCGATGTTTTACCTGATTCTGGTGGGCAGCTGCTACCTGGCCACGCGCCTACCCGGCCGCAAATGGTGGCTTTTAGGCGTCCTTGCCCTGCAGTTATTTGATCTGCAAGGGCTTTTTGACCGAATGCATCATGATTACTGGCGCAACCCCGCCTGGTATGTAGATGAGCCCAGCTGGATGTCAGTGATGGAGCACGTAGACGAAATTCAGATGGTGCCCGGCTATCAGATCAATTATGCCCACAGCATTGAGGATTACGCTGCTTTTAGCCTGATGGCGAAGCGCTATGGGCTGCCCATCAATACGGGATTCGTGGCGCGTACCAACGACCTCAAACGCCTACAGGAAAGAGAGCGACAACTTAAGGCTATTCAAGACGGAGCGCTGGAGCCCAATATGCTGTACATCGGTACCCCAGAGTTTCTGGGTTATTTTGATCAGGCCCGGGCTGATAGCAGTGTGAGCTGGTTTCACCGGGACGGTTATATCGCTTTTTTGTCCAAAGAGAGTCGTCCGGAAGCCTTGCAGGCTTTCGCTGATTTAGATGCCCCACGTGATTTGGATCGCTGGCAAAGTGTGGAAGGCTTTATGGAAAGCTATCAGGATCAGCTGGTACTGATCACCGCCTTTAAAGAAGCCTCCTTTAACTTAGCGTTGCCTACCCGATTGGCCTTTCGCAGTTGGGGCTCGGGCCTGGACACCTTGCGGTACCGCGGCTCCTACATCAGCCTGTGGGCTAGTGGAAAGCTGATGCACGAAGCAGCCAATAACTATGGCAGTGTCGCAAAAAGCTGGGCACCCGGCGATAGTCTGGGGTATTGGGTGTTGCAGGATTCCCTGCATCTTTCCTCTGGCGGAGCTGCCGGAGCACTGCCTGCTTCTATCAGACTGGGAGAGACCGAATACGCCTTGCGGAAGCGGGGGCTCAATATAGCGGTCCTAGATAGCAGTTTTCAACTGATCGAGCAGGCGCAATTTGATACTTATAAAGGTTCGGTCAGGGTAGTGAAATAATGTCCTACCGATGCAAGGCTACCTTCCCTTTTAACTGCACAGCAATCACGGTCACCTCCTCGGCCTGGGTGTATGCTGGAACATCAATATACAGGAGTCCAGGCACCTCACTCCAGTAGTATTTGCTGAAGATTTCGTGGCTGAGCTTAGTCGCTTGTCCGACTACCCGTATCCGGTTGACTTTGTTTTTGAGGCCTTTGATCACGAGGGGCCCATTGGGCCGGTGCGGGACAAAGAGATATAAGGTCTGGCTATCGGCGGATAAGGTGGTCGGTCCATAAAAGTGTCCGGTAGGCAAACCTGCCCGTGTGCCATAGATGGCTTCCTGATGCTTTTTTGTCCAGCGGCCGAGGCCTTCCAGAATGGCGACCTGCTCCTCGGGGATGGTGCCATCAGCTTTAGGGCCAATGTCCAGCAAGAGGTTCCCGCCCATGCTCAGGCAGTCGGCAAAGATGCGGATGATTTGGTTGACGGATTTGTATGTATGGTCATTGGGCTGATAGCCCCAGGAATCGTTCATGGTGAGACAGAGCTCCCAATAGGGATTGTCTGGCGGAAGGATGGGCACCCCGTTTTCCGGGGTGGCATAATCTCCATAGCCTGCCAGACGGCTATTGAGAATGACATTGGGTAGGGCGGCTTTCAACTCCTTGCGCAGTTCTTCAGATTTCCACGTAGCCGCGTCGTGTTCCCAGTCGCCATCGAACCAGTAAAGGTCGGGTTTATACTGGGTGGAGAGTTCGCGGAGTTGCTGGCGTTGGAAGGACAAAAAACGCGCCCAACGTGCAGGGTCATCCTTGGGTTGGTAGCGGTATTCCTGGCTACGGTGCAAGGGATAGTCCGGATGAGACCAATCCGAGAGCGAATAATACAGGCCTACCTTGAGGTTTTTTGTCCGCATTTCTTCTACAAAAGGACCTACCAAATCTCGCTGGGCCGGAGTTTGCTTGACCACATTCAACTCCCCGGCTTTCGTATCCCAGAGCGCTACCCCATCATGATGCTTGGTCGTCAAAACGGCATAGCGGGCACCACTTTTCTCTATCAGGTCCACCCAGGCCTTTGGCTGGTACTTCTCAGCGGTAAAGCCTGTAGTTTGTTTCATATAGTCCTCATAGCTCAGGTATTTGTTAAAAAAGGACCAGGATTCGTCTATCCCATCTACCGCATAGATGCCCCAATGGATAAAAATCCCCAGTTTGGCGTCCTGGAACCATTGCATATGGGTGTCCGAGGATTGGCCTGGGAGAAGGGTTCGGGTGGATAGGGAAAGCAGAAAGAGGAGTAGGTATCGCATAGCCTTTTGTTTAAGCGCACAAGATAATCAGGATCAAGAATTTTTGCTTTTCCCCTGATAAATAATAAGTTACGTTTTCACTCCTCAGAGGTACCTACTACAAACTTACAAGCGAACTCACATGAAACGTACCTTAAAAATCGCCTTGCTGGCCTTTTTGGCCACGGTAGGCATTATCGCGCTGCTGGCATTATTTATCCAGCTAAAACCGCTACCGAACTATGCTGATGAGGTAGCCATCCCTGAACTTACGATTACCCCTACGCCAGAACTGCTGGCCTTAGGAGAGAAAATTGTCTCCTCAGATTGTGCGGGCTGTCATGGTTCGGAAAGCCACAAACTGGAGGGCATGCTCAACCCTGAACTGGATGTGAAACCTCTGGGTACCATTTACAATTCCAACATCACCCAACATGAAACGGATGGGATTGGCAGCTATTCCGATGGAGAATTATACCGTCTGCTGAGAACCGGGGTCAAAAAGGATGGCGCCCTGGCCTTTCCTATGATGCCGCGGCTGGCCCTGATGGCCGAAGAAGATGTGCATGCCATCATCGCCTTTTTGAAGTCGGATCATCCGATGGTCGCGCCTTCTCCGGTAGGGCTACCAGATTCTGAGCCCAGTTTCCTGGCCCGGATGCTCTTTACGGTGGAATGGGCACCTACGCCCTATCAGGAACCAGTTCCTCAAGGCGTAGATGAAGGCGATGCCGTAGCCTGGGGCAAGCATCTGATCACCACCCGGTATTATTGTTACATCTGTCATTCGGCCAATCCGTCTCAGGCCAATATCTTATCTCCCGAACTGACGCCCAATTACTTGAATGGGGGATATAGATTTCTGTTTGCCAGTCACGAAATCGACGTGCCCAGCATCACCATGAATGATGAGAGTATGGTGAGACATTGGTCCGAGGAAGAATTTGTGGGGGCCGTAAAATGGGGCCAGCGCCCCGGAGGCAAGCCTTATGTAGAACCCATGCATCCCTACACCCTGGTGGATACCAGTGAGATTCAGGCGATGTGGGCCTACCTTAAGACCTTGAATTAGCTTAGGGACGGCTGCGGATGCGTCCCCCTAATCGGTGAAACTCAACGCCGTAGAGGAGAAAATCTCCTTTGCGGCGAAAACTCTCGTACGGAAAGCACTGCAGACCTAATTCCTGACAGAGCTTGCGAGCGAAGTAGAGCGCATCCAGTTCATTCATGACCTGACTGCGACCATCAGCAAGGGTGATCAAATATGAAGCCTTCGTTGCCATAATGCGAAAGTACGGTAGGTTGTACTTTACGCAAAGCAAATAGTATGCCCATCCCTACCGGGAGGCGGATGTGGTAAAATTTTGATAAGAAATTGGGGAAATTGAAGGAAAAATGGGTGGAACATGTGGGTTGTGTGTAGGGGATGGTTATTGTGTATGCTGCCATTCACTTACGGAGGTTTTCGGGGCTTCGTTTGGAGTAGGCCGTATCCCGTGGCCTATTTATGCACATTTTTTCGCCTAAAAATCTGTTTATCAATCCCTTACACGACCAGGGTAAAAATTTATCTCCTTGAAGCTGCCGGAAGCATACGCGGTTTTAAGACTTAGCGGAGGCTTTTTTATCCACTTCCCTAAAAATTCTCCTAACTTGGTGGCGGAAAAAAAGTAAACCCCATGTATAATTTTTTCTTGTACACCCATTCATATTTACGTTGGATTGTCTTGATTCTGGCCGTGATTGTGCTGGCTCAATCCTTCATGGGTTGGTTTGGTGATAAAACTTACGCCAAAAGAGACAATGCCCTTTCCGCTTCCTTTGTAGGCACCATGCATTTGCAGTTGCTGATCGGTCTGTTGCTCTACTTTGTGTGGAGCCCTTTTGGCCTGCAAGCTTTTCAAAGCATGGGCAGTGCGGTCATGAAAGATTCCGCGGTCCGCTATTGGGCGGTGGAACATATTTCTATTATGATCATCGCTATCGCCATCGCCCAGATTGGTCGCAGCCGCGCCAAGAAAGCTGCCGCTGACAAAGCCAAGTGGAAAACCCAGGCCATCTTTTTTGGAATCGCGGTTGTGCTGATGCTTTCCCGAATTCCCTGGGGAGAAGCGGGTCGCCTGTTCCGGGGATTCTAATTCAGGTTTTGTTTTAGATTAGTTACGTCGCCGTAGGGCCAGCTTGTAGCTGGCCTGAAAATGGGCGTGCATACGCGCGACTCCCCCGCAGCTGCAAGCTGCGGCTACCTTCAGGCCGAAGGCAGATTGGGCGATTCAATCGCGGGTGTGTAGGGCCAGCTTGCAGCTGGCCTGGGATTAGGCGCATACGCGAGACTTCCTCGCAGCTGCAAGCTGCGGCTACCTTCAGGCCGAAGGGAACTTGCTGATCGCACAAAAAAAGCCCGGCCGAAGCCGGACTCCCCTAATGAAGTATGTGATAAAGAAAACAAGGAGGTGGGAAGGATGCTAGACGCATCCTCCCTTACCTACCGCCATATAAGTATTCTTTTGGTTCGTATGATTTGGTCGTCCGCTTTGAGTTGCAGGAAGTAAAGCCCGTTTTTCAAAGGCGTACAATCGATCTGTAGTCGATGGGTACCAGGTCCCAGCATACTCTGGTCAGACAGGCGGGTCCTGCCCATACCATCTACCACCAGACAGCTGACCGGCTGTTGAATGACATCTTCGTCCACCCGCACTTCTACCCACATTTGATCCTGGACTGGATTCGGATAAAGGCGTCCCATGCGCATGCCCGAAGTACTGCAGGAATCGGTGAGCGTATCACTGATGATCTGGCAGTTGAAGATGGCAAAATCTGAGACCGTCAGGACCACCTTGGTACCATTCGGATATGATCCGTAGGTGTAGGTACCTGCGGGCAGACCGAACTGCAGCGGACTAAACTGGTCATCAAAAATCTGAAACTGACTGCCGCTCCCCGTGAAACTAACCACAATTTCAAAGGTGCTGTCCGTCTGACACTGGGTATAAAGGGTATCCAGGGCTATATCGCAGACTGGAATGGGCGTACAATCCGCCGTTACTGGGTCATACGGATCGGTACAGTCGGTGTAAGCAGGATCACTTACGGTGATGTACACCTCAGTACTATTCAGATAGACGCCGTATTGGTAGAGACCTGGCGAAAGGTTGCCCAGGGGGGCTGTATTCCAGTCATCAGTGATCTGGAAATTGTTGCCTACGCCACTGAAGCCTACCCAAAGCGTAAAGGTAGAGTCTGTGATACATTCGGTATAGACTGTGTCTACCGTTACGGCGCAGGTTTGGGTTTGGCCGCATTGTAGATTGACGTTGATGTCCCCGTCTCCGGTATAGCTGCCGGTATAGTCAAACCAGCCCGAGAGGCCAAAGTCTCCCGTTTGGGCATTGGCGCCTAATCCCATCTGAAAGCCAAATTCAAAACTGGCTGGGCGATGCGTGAGATTAATGGTGTCTCCATCATAGAAGCTGCCCGGCACCCCGTACATGCTCGCACGGGTGGAATCCAGTTCATAAAAGCAGTAATCCTGCTGATTGGCCTGGACCACGGACTGAGGCGCATTGCCAACTTTTACGTCCCCTCCCTGAGCGGACCAGTCAGCAAAATTCTTTTTGTTGATCAGCCACATATCGACATCCCATTGGCGAGTGGTATCGGACTTGAGATAGATTCGTCCTTCGATGTGCGCGCTACTGTCGCTGTAATAGGTGATCTGACCACCATTAGCATCAAAGTCCCAGCGACGGGTACTGGCGCCAGGCAGGTTTCGAAACCAGAAAGCATGCTGGTTACTGCCCGGCCCAAAGGCCGTCAACGTACAGGTAGAATCTATGGTTTGGGTGTGGGCTTGGGTTTGTAGAAGAATGAGAGCAAGGAAGCAAAGGAATAGATGAGTTGCCTTACCAGGGAGGCAGAACAATTTCATAACAACAGGTTAGTAAAGAACTACTAGTTTCAAGGGTTAGGTTGAAAAATGGCCCTTTCCTGGCTTTTCCAGCCCATGGAAAAGCCTGATCAAGCATGCAGGCCCGTCCGGTAAAACGGACCTTTTTTGGTTAAAGTAAATCGTTTGGGGAGAATCCTGGTGTGTAATCCTAGGGAGTATATCCTTGTTGATTACATGAACAAAGAAGGCAAAACTTTACTACAGGCAATATCTCTTTTTGGAATAATCCAAACTTTGGGAATTGTTAGCCGATCACGCAAAAGGCCCCGTTAAGCAGGGGGTTTTTGGTCAAAAGCGAAAGGCAGGGCTGCTTTTACGACACCTTTGCCGGAAATATTAACTTGGGGTGAATTGGCAGATCACGCAAAAGGGGGCTTATTCTGACAGCTGATCCAGCATTTTTGCATACTTCCGAATGATCTCCTGGGTAGTCACATCCTGATCATAAACAGAATACCAGCCCTGATACTCGTGAGGCGGATCCCCGATAAAATCATCCCCTTGTTTCCAAACCGCATGTGGTTCCCTCGGACGCCCCTGTCCGCCCCAGGCCCAGAAATTAAGACCTGCCACGCAACTACCGGCTTTGGCGGCTTCAAAAATCGACTGAAACATCTCTTTATAGTAGGTATCCCTGATGGTAACCGGAGCGGAGGCCGCATGATCGTTCCCATCCCGGGAAATCCCGAACTCTTCCAACACCATGGGTTTACCCAGTTTTTCGCTGATTTCCTGATGCCTGGACAGGTACTTCCGGGCTTTTTCCAGCGCTCCTGGCAGGGCGGCTTCGCCTTTTTCCGGATCATACCAGCCCCAGTTTTGCACCCAAATATGCAGGGTGGTATAGTCTATGTTTTTTGAAGCGTGGTCTTTTCTAAAGCGGGTCCCGGCGAATTTGCTGGGGGTAAAGCCTTCGCTACCGGTGGTTACCAGATGGTTCTGATCCAAAAATTTGATGAAGGTCGCGGTCTTTTTGAGCCATTTCCGATAGGCTCTTTTTTTCAGAATCCCCCGGGGCTCATTGGCGATCTCCCAGGCCATGATGGTAGGATCATCTTTATAAGGCTTACCGTTGATGCTGTTGGTGCGCTCAATCACCGCTTGTATATGGTTCTCAAAAGCCTGTTTGGCTTCCCGGTTTTTGTAAAACCGGGTGGTGTAGATCTGATAGCGGGCCCAGTCTCCCCCATCGGCTGGCGGGGGATAAGGGATGGCGTCTCCTCCGCCAAACCACTGATGATATTGGGCCATGCCACCTGACCAGGGCCACATATTGTTCAGGCACACCACGGCATACATATTCCTTTTGCCCATCTCATCCAGGAGAAAATCAAGCCCTGCCCAGAGCGCTTCATTATACTTACCGGGAGCCGGTTGCAGGCTAGGTAGCATCCGCCAGGGTTCATCATCCGGCCCTTCTGAAGCGGCCATGATCCGCAGGTTATTTACGCCCAGGGCAGATAATTGGTCAAGCTCCTCGATCAAGCGGGCCCGGTCCCCCCCGGCTCCTTCAGAACCCAGATTCATCCCATACCAAAAGTTGGTCCCCATGAAGTAGTAAGGCTTCCCTTTCAGCTCAAAGTGCGTACCGGATACCTGGATAAAATCGGATTGACTGAGAAGACGCATAGGCCCAATGACAAGAAGCATGAAAAGCAACTTCGCGTAGGAAGTCGCTCGGGTGGTGTGAACATTCATAAGTGGAAGATAAGAAAAGTTCTCACATGCAGAGGGAGGGCTCAATAGAATAGGCCGGAGCGATTGCTCCGGCCCGCCAAATTACTGGTTGTATACCTCGGGTGTCTTCGGTTTTGCCATCCTTTGCCACCCCAGATTTCTTGCACTAGCGTGCTGCGTAGAGCTTTTTCACTTCTTTAAAATTGTCGCGGGTTACTTTTTCGCCTGTCGCCAAATGATGCTCAATGGCGACGAAGTAATCCTGGACCAACTTGGTAAAAGAGCCTTTCATCATGCCCGCCATCATGGCTGGTTTGGTGCGGAATTGCATGTTAAAGACCACCCGGGAATGGTTTTCATCCACCGGAATAATTTGCCATTTGCCAATGGTATAAGCCGGGTCCACCGGGAATTTTCCAGCCTGGAAGATGGTATTGGTGTAGCTCATCTCCTGGGGATTCCAGTCCTTGATTTTTTCATGCAAAAACTGGGTCTTCTGGTCATTAAAATAGCAGATACGCTCCGCTCCTTCTTCTCCTCTCAAAGAACCCGCCGTATACTCAGAGGCAATGATGCGCGGATGAGAATCTGCGACTTTTCCATAATCTTCCGCCACGACTTTCCAGATTTGATCCGCGGAGAAAGGAAGGGTTTTTTCCAGAGAAAAGGTCTTGACCTTTTTGTCCTGGGCTTTTACTACGCCCCCCAGAAAGGCGATGGCTAATACAGACATCATTAAATACTTCATCGGTACGTGTGATAAGAATGTTGACGTGAATACCGGGTTCGAACGCGGTTTGTACAAGCATTCGAAAAGCGGACAGAAAGGATGTGGCTATGTGATACGGGGAAAAGACCTGGGAGGAGTGGGCAAGTTTTTGGGACGAATGGGAAGATAAAGGGAGGAAAAGGCCTCCAGCCTAGTCGAGGCGTCGCAGAATGTTTTCAGCCTGAGAACGGGAAACGGGCACCTCAAAATCATAAAAGCGGGAGCGCAGTTTATACCCGCGGGCGTTGCCGGAGATTTCCAGCGGGAGGTTGAGGTTGATCAGGAAAGAGCGGTGGCAGCGGCAAATATGGGGACGGTCGATCTGCGCGGCGAGTTTTTTAATAGGCAGACGAATCAGTTTTCGTTTGACCACCTGATTTTCCTGCCAATATACCTCACAGTAGTTTTCCTGGGCCTGGGCATATAAAAATGCCTGTAAGGGAATTTCCAGGGATTCTTTTAGATCGGTTTGGATGGTTATTCTCTCCCGGGCCAGGCGAGAAATATGGGGCCCTACCAGCAGCCGCGCATCTTCTCCGGGCAGGATTCTGGAAATCATTTTCTGGTAGCGGGGCAGCTTGCGGAGGGGGGCAAGTAAGGGGTCCACCAGCAGGAAAATGATGCCTGTGCGCTCTTCAAAACACATTTCCAGGTAATCCAGGCAGCGGTCGTATTCTTTTAAGCCTAAATAAATGACGATGAGGTCCATGGCCGTGCTAAACTGGGGTTCGGCAGCCTTGCGTTTTTCCACCATTCGAATGGCTTCCTGGACTTTTTCCTGTTCTCCCATCATGCCATAAGCATAGCCCAGAGAGCCAAAGCCTCCCAAAGGATGCCGCACCAGTTTTTTGTAACGCTTTATCCAACGTAGTCCTTCCTCCTTTTGTCCCATCAAAAAATAACTGATCCCCACGGCTTCCATCGAAAGGCGAAATTGCGGGTCCAGCTCCAGCGTTTTTTTATACTGAGTGATGGCTTCTTCATATCGCCCTGCATATCGTAAGATATCTCCGATGGAGTTGCTGATAATGAGGGAGAGGGGATCGTATTCCTGGGCTTTTTGCAAAGCAGAAAAGGCTTCATCAAAGCGTCGCAGGCCTGCCAGGTACCAGGCATAATGCTGATAAACCACGGCGAAATCCCGGTTCAGGTCCAGGGCTTGCCGGAAAGAGCGAGCCGCTCTTTTCCAGTCGAGTTCATCATACATAAAAATCAGGGCCAGTCGCACATGTGCTTCTACCAATCCAGTATCCAACTCCAGGGCTTTGAGGGCACAACGCTTGGATTGCGCGTAGGCTTTTTCGGCGGGCATCAGGGCCCAATTGCCCAGGTAGAAATAGCAATTGGCCAGGCCACTGTAGGCCTGGGCGAAACCTGGGTCCAGGTCCACCGCCCGTTGGTAATGGGTGATGGCTTGCTGGATATCGTCCCGGGTGTATTTATTGAAGAAAAAATTGCCTTTCAGGTAGTGATGGTAGGCGTCCAGGTTGCGGGTAGAGGTGTAAGGAGCCACTTCCGGGATGCCGTGAAGTTCCTGGGTGAGTTGTTCGACTATGTGGCGGGAAATATCATCCTGCAGGGCAAAGACGTCCTCCCAATCCCGGTCAAAGACATTAGCCCAAAGCTGAAAGCCGGTAGCGGATTGGTTGAGCTGCGCCGTAACCCTAACCCGATTCCCGGCCCGCCTTACACTGCCTTCCAGCACATAATCCACGCCCAATTGTTGGCCCACTTCCCGGATATCCCGGTTTTGGTCCTTAAAGGCGAAAGAAGACTGACGAGCCGTAACACGAATCCCCTGCGTTCCCGCCAAGGCAGTCATAATGGTCTCCGCCATGCCATCACAAAAGTAGTCATGCTCCGGTTCGGGCGTGGCGTTGACAAAAGGAAGAACGGCTATACTGTAAGTCAGGGGCGTCGACATATAGAAATAAGCCTATGCCTTTGCTAACATTTCCAGCAAAAGCTAAAAAGGATAGAATAAAGGTAAGGTTTTTTCAGGGGAAAAGTCTAGTGAAAGTGCGCTAATTCATGGTAAAAGATGGATGGGTCACCCACATTGGAAGATTTCTCGTAAATTGAAGAAAAGAAAGGCTTATGAGCATTCATCAGTTAAAAGAATCTTTGCACAAGCTGATCGATCGGATTGAGGACACGGAATTACTGGCTGCTGTATATAAAATTATCAGCGTGGGCCAGGGGTTAGATGCTGAGGTTCATTTAACTGAGGCCGAAAGAAAAGCTATCTCTTTAGGGTTGGATGACATTGAAGCGGGAAATTTCTCTTCCCATGAAGAGGTTCAGGCCAAGGTAAACGACCTTTTCAAGAAATGATATGCAGAGAACCATCCGGTGGTCTAGGAATGCACGTCAAAACTTTTTGGATTTGCTCCTTTACCTACAGGAAAATTGGGGAGATGAAAAAGCCATTGCATTTCATGAAAAGGTAGAGACAATCATTCAGTCCATTCTGCAATTTCCCTTTCAGTACCCTGCGTATCGGCTGGCTGGAAATCAAAAAATCAGAAAATGTGTGGTATCCAAGCAGACTTCTCTTTTTTATAAGGTAGAAGCTGAAACGATTGATCTCCTGGCTTTTTTTGATCATCGCCAAGACCCTGATTCCCTGATCCTAGAAAGTTAGGCCTTTTCCATGCCCCTCAAGATTACCCTCTGGCAAAGAAAACACTGGTCTCTTCAGTTATTCTTCACCCTTCCTTCGGAGGTGGAAGCCTTGCTGGAAGAACTCGTTTGGGGCACGCCCGGAGGAATTCGCTACACCCATCCCGGAAGCACCCAGGCCCTGGACCAAATGGGGGCGACCTATTTTCTGACCCTTTTGCGGCGGGAACAAGTCCTGTCTACCCTGGGATTTGTGCACAAATCCGCACGATTGGCTTCCCAGGCTGACCTTGTTCGCGCTTATTATGTACGCTATCTCGCCTTTGATCCACGGCTGCAAAATCGGCAGGTGGGGGCCCAGGCAAGCGTGCGTCCGCCTAAAGCCTCACATGTCCTGAAACAGCAGATCGGCCGCATTTTTGAAGCCGACTCTCCCTTGCAGCAGGTGCATGGCTCGGAAGAAGCCCCTACCCTCTTCTACGCCTACGTGATCGGGGACAATGCCCGCTCCGCGCAATTGACGGAGAGTTTTGGCTTCCAGGCGATCCGCCGTTTCCGTACCCGCTTTTTTACCCGCCTCTTCCCCCGAAAAAAGGCCGCGGTAGCCTGTCTGACCCCAACCGAAATTCCGACCATGGAAAAACAGCTGGCCCATTTCTACCAGGGGTATGGCTTTCTCTGTCCCGATGATTTACAGCTGCAAGCGCCTTATTATGTATGGCGGGAAAACGGGGAAATTGTGGCCGGGGTTCAAGTCCGGGTGCGCCAGTGGACCGTCCAGGAACTCCCCGGTCGGGAAGGCAAACTCATGCTTCATGTCCTGCCTCACATCCCTATCCTGCGCAGGGTTTTCAATCCTCGCGCCTTTCGCTTTGGAGGTTTCGATGGGCTTTATGTAAAAAAAGGGCACGAAAATATCCTGCCCGACTTATTCGAGGGGGTATTGGCGGCGGAGAGGTTGCACAGTGCCATGCTTTGGCTGGATGATCAAACCGCCCTTTTTCACCTTATCGATCAGCTCCCGGGCATGGGCCTGCTTTCCCCGCTGATGGGGCAAACGGCCTGGGCAGATGTGATCGTGCGCCCATTGAATTTTAAGCAAGATCCTGTTAGCTTACTCAAACAAGTCCCTCACTATATTTCTGGCTTGGACGTCGTTTAATGATCTTGCTATGCGTTATCTCCTAATCCTGCTCAGTCTTCCCTTCTTTTTTTCCGTCGAAAGCCTGGCCCAAACCCAAGGGCCGGAAAAGGGTTCGCTCATCATTATTGGCGGAGGGCGTTTGGATTCGGTTTTTTATGGGAAATTCATGGAGCTGGCCGGAGGGCCTGAAGCAGAAATCGTGGTGATTCCGACCGCCTCAGGCAGTCCGGGTCTTGAAGACGGTAGCGTAGCCCGTCGCATAAAGGCCAATTTTGAAGCCCGTGGCTTTAAAAAGGTGAGCGTGCTGCATACCAATGATCCAGCGGAAGCCGATACAGAAGATTTTGTCAAGCCGCTCACTACCGCTTCCGGGGTCTGGATCACGGGCGGCAGGCAATGGAGACTGGTGGACAGTTACTTGCACAACCGCACCCATCAGGAACTGAAAAAAGTCCTCGAACGCGGGGGCGTGATTGCCGGTTCTTCAGCCGGGGCTACCATCCAGGGTTCTTACCTGGCCCGTGGCGACACCAAAACCAATACCATCATGATGGGCGACCATGAGGAAGGCATGGCTTTTGTCACCCAAATCGCCATTGACCAGCATGTGCTGGCGCGCAACCGTCAATTTGATATGTTTCGGATTCTGGATCACCATCCCGAACTGCTGGGCATCAGCCTGGATGAAAATACCGGTATCGTGGTGCAAGGAGATGAATGTGAAGTGATCGGTGCTTCCTACGCTTTGATTTACGATGGCACCATGTGGCATTCGGAAACCGGGACTTATAAAAAACTGCCGCCGGGCAGTCGACAGTTTTATATGTTGGATGCAGGCTCGCGTTACCACCTGAAGGACCGCAAAGTGATCAGTCCGTAGGGCGTTTTTTCATCCCATCTACAAGCTATGAAACACTCCTTCTTCGCCTGCTATCTAAGCCTGGGCTATTGTCCACCCTGGAAAAAAGGTACTATTATTCCATGAATAGCTATGTTAATTGGGCAAAACAATTTCTTGACGGTGATTGTGGCGTCGAAAAAGAAACACAGGGAGACCAAAGCGATGTATATAAACTGATTACCCCCAGTCAAAATTATTTTTTAAAAGTTGCCTCAGCATTGGAAAAAGAAAGGGTTCGCCTTGAGTGGCTCGCTAGCAGGCTTCCTGTACCGCGCGTTATTGCCTTGATGAGGATTGAAGACAAAGACGCTCTCCTTATGACCGAAATCGAAGGAGAGAACCTTGCTCGTTTGTGCCAAAAAATAAGTCCAAATGATACTGTATCAAAGCTCGCTGTTGCCATAAGAGATTTTCATTCCCTTGACATCTCGTCTTGTACTTTTGGTAAAGAAGGAGATGGAAAGGTGCTTGTTCATGGGGACGCATGCTTACCCAATTTTATATATAAGGATGGAGAACTTTCAGGCTATATTGATCTAGGCGATATGCAAGTTGCTGATAAACATGTCGATTTAGCTGCCGCGGTTTGGAGCTTGCAATATAATTTAGGCAAAGGATATGGGTTAGCTTTTCTCAAGGCGTATGGGGTAAAGGATGCCACGGAAAAGTTGGTCCACAAACTCTATGATTTGTATGAGGGTTGAAACACCTGGAGTAGCTTCTTTGGTGGTTTTTTTTAACTGAGGGCTCGTTCTATTTCAGGAGCCCTGGCAAAAGCCATAGCCATGATTTTGCGCTGGATACTTTGGGCCGATTGCCAGCTTCCCTCAATGGCATATACATACCTTTCTCTAATACGATGACCAGCATCTTGCAGCTAAGGGAGATACCTTTTAATTTAATAGGCGCAAAGGCCGTTAGGATTGTTGCGGTTCTCTCGGATTTCCCTACATGACAGCCCCCACCAAAAATCATCTCATGAAGTCTTCATTATTCGGAGTTTTGCTTGCCAGTTTTTTCCTTTTCGCTGCCTGTGAAAAAAGTGCTTTCCTCGATAAAAAGGAAGGAAAAGAAAAGGGCGAATGTCCCGAGCTGATTTACCCCCTTTCTTATACCCTGCCGGACGGAAGTGTGATCACGGGACAGGACGAAAAAGAAGTGAATTCCCTGATGAAAGACTGGTACGTAGCTCATCCGGATGCTACCGGCAAGCCCACCATGAACTTTCCCGTGCAAATCTCATGGGAAGAGGGCGTAACCAAAAGCCTGGCTAACGAGGATGAATTGGCCGCGGCTTTCAAGGAATGTAAAGAGGATTGGGAGAAAAAAGAAGAATGCTTTGAGATGGTCTACCCGATAACCTACACCATGCCGGACAGCACCATTATCACCGGAAACGATGAAGCGAGCATGAATCAAGCCCTCAAAGCCTGGTACACTGCCAACCCTGATGCGAAGGAGAAACCCATCATGAGTTTTCCCCTGGATATCACCTTTAAAGACGGGACCACCAAAACCCTTCACAACCTCACCGAGTGGAAGGCAGCCTGGAAAGAATGTAAAGGCAAATAAAAATTCCCTGCTCTTTCGAGGGGTGACTTTGAGCTTGAGCAATTTTTACATATACGAATGAAATATTTTCTTTTACATTTACGAATGATATCAGAAAACAATGAAAGGAACCTACCTGGGAGAATTTGAAGAACTGGTCTTGCTGACCGTAGCCATGCTAAAGGGGAAGGCCTATGGGGTCCTCCTGACCGAAGAGCTGGAGAAGCAAGCCGAGCGCAAATTCAGCTTATCCAGTGTGCACACCGCCTTATATCGCCTGGAAAAAAAGGGCTTTGTGCGGGCAGAGATGAGCGAAGCCACCCACCGTAGAGGAGGTCGTCGCAAAAAACTCTACCAGATCACGGCGGCAGGCAAGGCTGCCCTGGTCTCTTCCAGGGACTTACGAAACCGGCTCTGGGACCTCATTCCCGACTTTAAATTCTGGGCGCTGAACTAAAGCGTCCGCACATGCTAAGATGAGAAGGTCAGCATAGTATCTATGCCTGTACTGAAATCTTATTTGCCTTTTGGAACACCTCCCAGAACATATTCCACCGCCGCCCCAACGATGGGACCGCTTTCTCCGCTGGTATTGTGCTGAGTCTTTTATAGATGAAGTACAAGGGGATCTGCATGAACAATATTATCGCACCGCAGAGGAAGCAGGGATCGCCAGCGCCCGTCGACAGTTCCGCATACAGGTGATCCGATTCATGCGGCCTTTTCGCATGAAGCATTTTTCCGAATTGAGTCCATTTTACTTCCAACTGCATATGTTCAAGCACTATTTCACCATTACGCACCGCAATATGTGGCGGCACCGTGGCTACTCTGCCCTCAACATCCTGGGCCTGTCTATCGGCATGGCCGCCTGTATGCTGATCCTGCATTTTGTAGACCTGGAAAGCAGCTATGACCACTTCCATATCAGCGCCGACGAGTTGTATCGGGTCCAGTCCATAGGCTATGACAATGGGGAAGAAGAACTCCGGGAAGCCTGCAGCTCGCATGGCATGGGGCCTACCCTCCTGGATCGCATGCCGGAAGTGAGGGGATTTGTGCGGATTCATCCCTGGTATACCGCCAATGTGATTACCTATCGGGACGAAGCAGGCATGGAAAAAAGTTTCTTCGAAGAAAAGGGGCTTTATGCAGACTCCAATTTCCTGGATTTTTTCAATTTTCCGTTGCGGGTAGGAGATCGGAGCCGGGCCTTACAGGAAAAAAAGTCCCTCTTGGTATCGGTCAGTGCAGCCTATAAATACTTTGGTTCGCCCGAGGAAGCCATGGGTAAATACCTCATGATTGGCGGGGGGCGTCTGGAAAACGAATTCAAGGTTGCGGGCGTCTTTGAAGACCTGCCCCAGAATACCCACTTTGAGTTTGAGTTTTTGGTACCCATGGCCAATGTGCTGGAGAATCAGCAATACCAAAACGATCCAGGTTGGAATTGGAACAACTTTTTTACCTATCTCAAAGCCTCTGCGGATTTAGATATTGCTGCATTTGAAAAAAAGGGGTCAGACATCGTCTCTCCTTTGATTGCGGAAGCCTGGGATGAGGAAAATTATCGCCTGGTACCTGAACTAATCAAGGTCAAGGATATCCATCTCTATTCTACCTATGTCAATGAACTTACGCCCTCCGGCAACGCTTACACCGTCTATTTCTTTGGGCTGATCGGCATCCTGATTCTGCTCATTGGCTGGATCAACTATATCAATCTCTCTACCGCCAGGGCGATCTCCCGAGCCAAAGAAGTAGGTATTCGCAAGACCGTAGGGGCCATCAAACCCCAACTGGTCCGGCAGTTTTTGTTTGAAGCCCTCTTCACCAATCTCATCGCCGCAGGTATCGCCATTGGCCTAACTGCCCTGACCCTCCCCTATCTGAGTGAGGTGGTAGGCAAAGACCTGACCAACATTCAGCAATCCCATACCAGCTGGTGGTGGATGCTGGCCGGAGGTTTGTTGCTGGGTACACTCTTAGCCGGACTATATCCTGCCCTGGTGCTTTCGTCCTTCCGGCCCCTGGCCGTCTTAAAAGGGCTAAAACCTACTGGCAAAGGAGGCTTCTCTCTACGTAAAGTCCTGGTAGTCTTTCAATTCACGGCTACCGTAGCCCTGGTGGCGGGTACCGTGGCGATCTACCAACAGCTACAATTGATGCGTTCCGAAGACCTGGGCATGGCCCTCGATCAAGTGATGATCGTCAAGGGCCCCCGTATTATGCCAGAGGGAAGCGATCGTTTAGAAAAAAAGAAACTCTTTAAGGCCCGTCTCCAACAAATTCCCCAAGTTAAAATCGCTGCGGGTGGGGGGTCTATCCCCGGAGGAGGCTACAACCTGGGCTCGGAGGTAACCAAATTAGGAGAGCAGAAAAGCCACAGCTTTCAAGCGGTGTTTGTGGACGCAGATTTTGCGCCTACCTATGAATTCAACCTCCTGGCGGGCCATGTTTTCGATGCAGAGATCGACCGCCCTGGGATTTTGGTGAATGAAGCCTTCATCCAAAAGGTCGGGCTGGGCACACCTGAACAAGCCCTCGAAGAGCGGGTGGTCATCATGGGCGACACGGCCCATATTCTGGGCGTCCTGCAGGATTATGCCTGGAATTCTTTACGGGAAGCCCACGTGCCTTTTATCCTCGGCCATAGTGAGCGCAGCATGACCAACTGGAACATCAAGCTCAATACGGCAGAGCTGAGCAATACCATTGCAGAGGTGGAAGCCGCTTACGCGGAGATTTTTCCCGGCAATCCCTTCGACTACTATTTCGTGGACGAATTCTTTGACCAGCAATACAAAACGGACCGGCAGTTTGGCTCGGTCTTCACCATCTTTGCCGGACTCGCCATGATCGTGGCCTGCCTGGGCCTGTTGGGATTAGCCGCTTTTGGGGCTTCCCTGCGCATCAAAGAAATCGGCATCCGCAAGGTGGTCGGAGCCAGCCTGGGACAATTGCTGGTACTGCTCTCCCGGGATTTCATGCTGCTGGTAGGACTGGCCGTCTTGATCGGCTTGCCGCTGGCCTGGTGGCTGGTGGATAGCTGGCTGCAGAATTTCCCCTTTCGCATTGAACTGGGCTGGGCCTTTTTCCTGATTCCAACCTTGCTGGTGGGAAGTATCGCGCTGCTAACCATTGTGCTGAATACCTTGCGGACGGCGCAGGCCAATCCGGTCGAGGCCTTGCGGTATGAGTAGAGGTCAGGCAACCATAGACGTAAAATCCGCAACTTCAATATTCAGCGCAAATTTATAGACTTGATTTTCTATATTTCCTTATGAACAAATTCTTTTCTTTTTTGTCCAAGGAGCTGAACAAGGTTTCTAATGTGATATTCTTCAGTTGCATAATTAGTAATGCAGGCTCTTATGGTATTTGAACCATTAATTGGATAACTTGAAATCCAAGCTTCCCCTGATTCTATGACCTTAGAACAAATCCACTTAACGAATTGAGAATCTTTGCGCAATTCTTTGTCCGTAAAGCATATAATTGGTAGAAAGGAATCATTCATAATTTCCCAGCCATTTTCTGATAATAATTCCCTGAGTAAATGCCCCATTTTAAGTTGATGTTCAATCACCTCTTCATAGCCTTCCCAACCAAAAATTATCAAGGAGAGATAGAGCTTCAAACCTGCAAATCTTCTTGACCACTGTATTGAATGTGTAAATGGGTCGACAATTTCAAGCTCGTTTGCCTCCTTAGGCATATATTCTGTTGTTACTCTGAATGTTTTGGCTAAAATCTCTTTGCTGGAGGTCAGAAAAATACTCGTCCCCATAGGAACAGACATCCATTTATGGGCATCAAAGGTAATAGAATCTGCATGCTCAATACCGTTTAACATATGACGTGAATTGGGGCTTAGAATGGCTGCCCCTCCATAAGCAGCATCAACATGAAACCATAGATCATAATTCTTAGCAGTTTTCTGTAATTCGAATAGGTTATCTATTGCTCCTGTTCCTGTTGTACCAGCCGTTGCGATTAATAGGAAAGGATGATTCCCTTTATGCTGATCCTCATTAATTTTATCGATTAACTGCTTGGGGTCCATCTGTAAATGATTATTTACAGATATAGTTCTCACAGCGTACTTTCCTAATCCAACCGTCCGGGCTGCTTTTACAACCGAATGATGCGATTCTTTAGAACAATAAATAATAGGTTTTTGAGTTTGGCCGATGAATCCTTCATTTGCAAAATCAGGAAAGGTTTCATTTAATGCGCAAAGGATTGCTGTTAAATTTGCCTCTGCCCCACCCGTGGTAAAGACACCGTCAATTTCCCCTTTTTTTAGGCCGAATTTCTTGCCCAGTTCCTGTACAAGATGATTCTCGACTTCCACAGCAAAGGGAGCATGACTCCAAGCCGCTAGTTGTGGATTATAAACTGAAGTAATCAAATCGGCCAGGATTCCAGAAAAATTTGCCCTCGGATTAAATAGGCCAAAATAGTCAGGATGTGGCGTATGGACTGAGTATTTCTCTAAAGCATCGATAACATGATTGACAGCTTCATTGGGTGTTTTTTTTACTGTAAAAGTTTCTTTTTTTATTGTTGATAGAATTTCATCTACATCAAGCTTTGGCGATACCTTTCTGGAGTTTGTGTTTTGATAGTAATCATCCAATCTCTCAATGGTATGCTGAAAGATTTTCAAACGAAGATCTTGGGTTAAATCAAATAGCATATATTTTTCTCTCAATGATACATACCTGCTTATGAGTTATCAAGCCGAATCTTGCGATTCTGCGAAAAGAGATAATAGATTCTTTCTATCTAAATAAATCATTTTAAAGCGATTAGGTTCTCACAGCCGGAAAAACAAACTCTACTATGCTTTCCGAGAATTAGGCAGAGCCGTAAGGACTCAATTCCTCCTTCAGTATATCCATGATATTGAGCTGAGAAGAACCATCAGCGCAGCCACCAATAAAAGTGAGGAGTTCAACCAATTTGCCGATTGGATTGCTTTTGCTAGTAAGGTCATCCCAGAAAATCTCAGACATGAGCAAAACAAAGTCATTAAATACAATCACCTGGTTGCTAATCTTCTGATCCTTTATAATGTAGATGAAATGAGTCGGGTTTTTAATGAGTTGATTGCGGAAGGCCATCCCATTGACAAAGAGGCCTTGCAGGCATTTGCTCCTTACAGGACTGAGCACATTAATCGATTTGGAAACTACATCCTTGATATGGATAGAGAAGTCAAACCGCTCAACCACAAAATAAATTTGCGTTGAATATCGAAGTTGCGGATTTTACTTCTATGGTTGCCTGACCTCGAGTAAGGCAGGTTTTCAACCGGTGATACCATAGCGACAGCTGCAAGCTGCGTCTACGAAGGGACCATTGGCAGGTCGGCCCGGCTGGAAGCCAGGGTTACGGAGGTGACCATTGGCAGGTTGGTCCCGGCTGGAAGCCAGGGTTACGGGAGGGCAATTTCGATTTGCTGGTCGGGGGGGATGCTTTGGGCTTTGGCTTGTTGTTCGAGGGGGAAGAGGCGGAGCTGGGCCTTCTGGTTTTTGATGGCCAGGAGGCGGTCGGTGAGTTCCAGGGTAAACGCACCCTTTTTGCCTTCCAGGGTTCCGGCTGGAGTATGGATCCAGATGGGTTCATCCGTCGGCACGCTAAAGGTGGCCAAGCCTTGCTTGAGGTCTACTTCAAAAGGGGTTTGGGTTTCCTGTCCATAGGTGAGCAGGCTGCCCGGATTTAGTTTCGCCTGTATTCCCGCAGGCAGGTCATAGGTTTGCGCTTGCGCTGTCTCATTTTCCAGGCGTATATCCTGCTGCTTTTGTCCCACCCAATAGGCAAAGGCCAGCATAATGGCGGCGATCAAGCCATACATGATCCAACTGCCGAGGCTGTTGCGAGGCGTAGGCGGGGCCAGCCCAGCCTGGGTGCCGATTTTCAGGACCAGGGCTTCCCAATTATCTTCCAGATCGAAGGGCGGGATGTGGTCCGTCTGGGCCTTTTTTCCCTCCTTCCACAACTCCTTTAATAAGGTATCCGCTTCTATGCCTTCCAGGTTTTCGGCCTGATCCCACCAGCGCACGAAAAAGTCTTCACACAGTTGACGAGCGGTTGCCTCATCGCCGTGGACTTGATATAAGTGGGCAAATACCTGCGGGCTGTACTGCTTGTACAGCGGGGCAAATTGGGTGAGCTTTTCAGTGAAAGTAGCCGCGTCCATGGATGGTTCTGATCAATGGTAAGCGCCTAAAGTAAAGAAAGAATTCGACATGCCGGGCATGGCCCGTTGCAGAGGAATCATCGCAGCCTGTGGTTTCGTCAGACTCTATCTTTGGAGATAGTTGACGAATCCCGCCTGGCACAAGACCTCTCTTTCCTGCAGGTACTTCAGGTAATCCCTGAGCAGGTCTTCCTGTTTGTTCAGGGATTTGAGCTGCATGGAGAGCTGTCGCTCTTTGATTTCAAGGAGTAAGAGGGGGGAAACCCCTTCCCGCTGAGCAATATTGCTACTCAGTTTTTGCAGGTTGATTTGCTCCTCTTCCATGGTTTTTTGAAAAAAGTAAAAGGACTGAATACCGCCTAAGAGCTCGCTTTCGAGCTGTTGGATATTCTCCATTTTCTCTTTTTGCTCTCTTTCAGCCTTACGAACCAGTTCATCCTTTTCTATATACAATTCCTGCATTTTCAATTTTCTGTTCCCAGAGTTAGAAAGCTGCACGCCCAATCCCACCGTGAATCGCTCTTGTATGGCATCGGTGTGCGGGCCGTTGTATTTGAACTGGACAAAATCTAGCAGCCGCTTTTTTTCTGAAGCTTCCAGGGCAATCTCCTTCATCACCAACTGCTTTTTATGCTCTGTTTCCACATCTACCCAGGTGAATCCGCTTTGATCCGAAAGCAGAGAATCTTCCAAAAAGGCAGCGATAGTTTCGACGGTAGCAAACTCCCCAAACGCTATTTCCTGACCCTGGAGGTCGTATTTGTTGAGGATATAAGCCCATTCCAACCTCAGCTTGTTTTGGGCAAGCTGCATATCGCTCTTTTCGGTTTGCAGGTTCAGGAGCTTTTTGGGGTCAAATTCGAGGGTGCCCGCCATTCTTTCATAAATGGTTTGCTTGTCCCGGAGGATGGCCGCCTGTTCCTCCAACTTGTTTTCCCTCTCGCGAAGGATGTAAAGGGTCAACCAATCAACATGCAGGGCTAGCACCCGATCGCAGTATATTTCCTGCCCTTCTATGTCCGGGGCATTTTTTAATTCCTGATATAAGGATTTCTGCGCCTTGCGAATGCCGGCGGTGCTAGGAGACAATCGAAGCAGGTATTCCTGTCGATCGAAGTCAAATTCATCGGTTTCCGTCCTTACTTCAACCTCATCGATCCAGGGAAAACTTATTTTTTGATCCATCACCTGATCCGCCGGAGCTTCCTTCTCTAACCCTCGTAAAAAAAACTGTTCGGCATTGATCGGTTGCTGCGCAAGACATAGGGACGGAATAAACAGGCAAAATAGTATCAGGCGCATAGGCTACTGGGTTAATCCATCATCAAGCATAACTTTTATGCTCACTTTTTCCTTTTGTAAGAATGTGTTTTCCTTTGAGATCTCAATCAGGACTTCCCGACCATAGGCCTTGACCGTCTCGACCTTTCTTAGGCGAGAGGGTATTTCTACGATGCGCGACCCAAGGCCAATGACGGTCCCCGGATAGTTGATCTCCTCATCCTTGAGAGAAGAAATGGTAAACTTCTGCCCGATGTCGACCTCCAGGGTCAAATCTTCATGCACGAAGCCTTTGATAATGCCTGAATGTGGCTCGTAAAAGGTCATCAAGGTGGAATAGGAAGAAATGTGTTCGGCTTCTTTGCAGGAGATATTGCCCACCAGTCCGTCTATGGGCGCGGTCACCACAATGGGTTGGACTTTTTGTGATTCATCAAATTCCTTTTCCGCCATGAAGCGGTTGATTTGCTGGCGATAGGGATTCCGACCCAGGCTTAGTTCTTTATTCACCCCTTTTATTTTGGCGGCAAAAAGCTGATCCAGGGCCGCTTTTTCCTCCCGATACCTTTCCAGCCGTTCTTCTAAGGGTTTATAGCCGGCTTCGACCGGTTGAATCGCTTCCAAATCCTCCATCAGGGATTTTTTATAGGCCAGCTCTTTTTGGGTGGCCACAATCTTGCCCTCAATTTCGGCCAATTGGGTCCGCTGGTCCAGGGCCAGTTCCTCCAGCCTATTGTTGAGTTTTTGCTTCCAGAGCGCCTCTTCCGCTTTTAACTCGGCAATCCGGAAAGACTGGTCTTCGAGGGTCTCTTTTGATTTTCTGCGGGAAAGATGCAGCAGGACCTGGCCGGCCTTTACCTCCTGGCCGGGTTTGACGAGGATTTTATCAACCACGACCGGATAGTTATAGTTGATTTCAGTAGCGCGACTTTCCGCAAAGCCATAAAAAGACAGCTCCTTATAGAAATCCGGACGAAAGGCGAAGAAGAGACAAATGCCTGAAATAATGAGGGCGATATAGAATCCATTGAATTTTTTCATGCGAATCATAGTTTAGTGGGTTGGTTTTGGAATTCCATCCGTAAGCCTTCCAATCCCTCTGTCTCTTGTAGATGTTCCTCCAGTACAGTTATGGTGGTAGCATTTTTCATGCTAACCAGATACACCAACTCCAGCCACCTTATTCTTTCCACTTCCACCGGCTCCGTTTCATCTTCAGGGACGATGTTCCTTTTAGTATTAACGAAACGTAGGCGATCCAATTCAAAACTTTTGCACAACGCCTTCAATTTTTGCTCGACGATGGTCCGAAAGTCCCCCTCTATCGGAACCCGAATCCGTAAGGTCCCAATCAATTCATGCTGGTCGCTCAGCGGAGAAAAGCGCAATACAATCGCTCCCAGGCAAAAAACCAGGGTGCCGGTCAAGGCGATGGCATACCCCATGACCCCACAAGCAATCCCCACGCCTAATGAAGCAAACATGAAGGTAATGTTTCTTGGGTCGTTCAGAGAGGTTCTAAAGCGAATGATCGAAAGGGCGCCGATAATCCCTAATCCAATCGCCACACTTTCTCCAATTGCTTGTAATATGGTGGCCGTCACAATCCCGATTAAGGTCAGGGCCTGGATAAAATGCGCTCTGCGATAGATGCTTTTGGTGGTGAACTGATAGGTAAGCCCAATAAGAGAGGATAGAAAAAATGCAAGTAAGGCCGTGATGAGCATCACCCCAAAAGAGGGGGTCTCCGGATTAAAATTCATTAATTCTATATCGAACATGAAGGTAATGTTAACGTAATAATCCACTAAGTAAACGAGGATAGAAGAAAAAACCATGCTTTTCTTCTATCCTCTATCAAATGTTAAGCACGAATAATCAGTTCACCATGATTTTTAGGAAGGCGTTTTCTACTTTCACAAAATACATACCAGCAGTCCAGCCCGAGACATCAATCTGTACCCTGTCAATCAAGGTGCCCTCATAACACCTCCTCCCATTGAGGGTATAGACGGAAACTGATCTTTCTTTTTGTCCTCCCCCTGCTATTTCCACATAAAAAGCGTCGTCCACTGGATTGGGGTAGGCGGATAATACCAGGGTTCCCAGGTCCGGGTCCAGGTTGGTGGTGGTTCCCACATTCTCACCGCTGAAGGTCGCGGTCATGGTCTGAAAATTCCCCGTCCCATTGGGAAAGCGGCCATAGGATATATCAGTGGTTTGGCTTTCATAGCTTAACTGGTCTATAATGGCGGAAGAAGTGTCCACCAGGAAGATCGCTTCTCCTCCGGCCGATAGCTTAAAATTCGCGTGGAGCCCGGTCTGGTTTTCGTCATCATCGGCCCAGATCACCAGATAGTCATTGGCTTCGATGACCGTCCCGGCCGGAAAGGCCCATTGGAACAGGTCCGTTGAATCATCAGACAGGTAAAAACCCTCAAGGTTTAGGCTGGAAGACCCATTGTTATACAATTCAATCCAGTCATCATATTCCCCGTCCTGGTCAGCCACGGTATGATCGTTGGACGCCATGAATTCATTGATCACCAACTCTCCGGTAGCCTGGGAGACAACCGAGGTCCTTAAGGTATGGAATTCATGTTCCGCTCGCTGGGGCGAAAAGCGTCCGATATCGCTGTTCTCCGCGTAGAGGTAATACTGAACCAGGGAACCGGTCAGGGTCACATCTGCTCCATAAACGCCATCGTTGGCGACTCCGTCATTGTGGGCCCCGTCATCATACATTTGCACGCGGGTAAAAGGGCCTGCTGATCCTAAACGATGGCCCAGATAGGCTGCATTCGCATCGGAAATCGTGGCTGTAATGGTGACCGTTTCATAGATGACTGGCTGAGCATTTGACAAGCTGATCTGGGAGATGCCGGGTTCTGTTTGGGTAAAATCAGTATGCCCGAGCAAATAAGCACTTCTGGCATCCATCAGGTTGGTCAAACCCGGCTTTGCTCCGCCACCGGGACCGGGACCGCCACTGCTGACATCCGTGTTCAGATTGCTGATGAAATTGTTATAGGTAAAAAACTTATTGCCATCGGCCTGTACGGAAGCGGAAATGACATTCTGCAGGTTCAGCCCTGTATTGTAATAGCTGTTGTTGTCGAAGTTCTCCTCCAGCATGGTTTTGATGTGGGCCAGGTACATGCGCTTGTACATCGGAACGCTCAGCAACTTTTGCACCAGGGGGAAATCACTGTCATTGGCATGCAATAAGTGAGTCATCTGCTGCTTAAAGATCGTAGCGCTGAGATTGGTGGTTCCGGTTTGGGAGAAAACCCCAAAGGATTCATTTAGGTCCCAGACCACGGGCAAAAACCGACCATAATCATCCCGGTATAGATAATAATTCTGCTTAAACGCGCCGATATAACTATCCAGATTTACGACCACATTATTAAAAGCGAGCATCCACAAGGCCTTATCGACATCCAGGATTTTTTCAATATCCCCGATATGGTTGGCCAGGGTATCACAGAGGTCTATGAGTTCCTGCCAGCCGTAGTCTGATTTCAGTTCGTAAGCGTCCTCATAAGCGGCGCTATCCTGGCCCAAGTATACCAAATTGGGAAGGTCATTGGCTTGTGGACCGGCACCATCAGGCGGACTGCATTTGAAGAAGGTATGGTCGTTTGAGCCAAAGCGTTTGTTGACAAATTTTTTCGAAATAGATTCCGTATTCGCATACAAGCCAATCCGCACCCCATTTACGAAGAGGTTCGCAAAATTGGCCTGCGGGGCCTCCATATATTGGCGCAAAATCTGATAACCCAGCACATCCCGCAGAAAGGAAGGATCATTGTAGCCATTGGCCAGCTTGATGTCTGTATAGCCTGCATATTCATGGTCCTTATAGGTGTCTAGTTCGATATGCCAGGGATTCTTGACCCGGTTAGACCGGTAGGTGCTATTCCCTTTGTATTTTACCCCCACACTATCAAAGACCACCCCATTGATGCTGACACTCTGGGCCATGATGTAGCCTGCATCTGAGGCATAAGCCGCATCCAGCAATTGGTCCCAGTTGCTTTGAGCAAAGGTGATTTCAATGGTTTGGATGCTGTCAAGTTTGTAAAAGTCCTGGGCAAAGGACAGGGAGGCGGAAAGGAGAAATACGGCGTTAAAAAGATGTTTCATTAATGTTAAGCTCATGTGAATCAACCTTTAGACCAGCTAGATGGGGAATTCCTTCGGGAGGGGCGGATTTTTTTGAAAAAAATTAGCGCCACGCCCTCTGTAGGCCTAAAAGCGGGTATAGTTTCTCCCAGTACGGAGCTTTCTGAAAAAAAGTCAGGGTTCCTCACCGCCAAGCGGAACCTTCATGGACAGGAAAGAAATCGAAATACCGTATATTTATCCTCCTGCTGGTAAGCCTAACACACAATGAAAAAGAAAACCTTTCTGCTGGTCGTCCTGGGATTGATGGTGGCGGGAGCCATCTATTTTGCTCAATCTCGTAAAGCCGGAGCCGCCATTACCGCCAAAAACATCCATATCCTGGACACGGTCAACTATGTAAACGAGTCCTTCAAATTTGAAAACTTTGCGGAGGAACAGGACGGCTATTGGCTGATCCAACCCCAATCTCCCCAACCGGACTCTGCGCCGGTGGTGGTCTTTTTGCATGGCTACAGTGCCTATAATCCCATGGTCTATGGGCTATGGCTGGAGCATTTGGTACAGCAAGGTCGCACCATTATCTTTCCTCGCTACCAGGAATCCATCGTTTCTCCAGGGCCGGAAGGCTTTATTCCCAATGTGGTTACGGCCATCAAGGATGCCTGGGCCCGGCTGGACAGTGCGGGTCAGGTAAAACCTTATAAAAGAGGCTTTATGATGATCGGTCATTCTTTTGGAGGAGCCATCATCGCCAATATGCTGGCGGACTATGCGCAATATGAATTACCGCCATGCCTGGGGGCTTTTTATGTCTCGCCGGGCACGGGGCCGGTAGATGATTATATTCTGGAAGATTACAGGGGGATTTCTTCGGAGGTAAAAATGCTGATCATGGTTTCGGATAATGATCGGGTGGTGCAGGATGTCTTGGGCAAAAAAGTCTTTGAGACGGCCATCAACACCCCCAACCGCAACCTGGTGCGGCAATATGCGGATGCTCACGGAGAGGAAGAAATCACGGCCGGACACCTGGAAGTCTATGCGTTGAATCCGCCTTTTGACAATGGAGTACACGGCTATTCTTATATGCGGGCGCAAGCCAGTCGGCTGGATCAGGTGGACTTATATGCGTATTGGAAGTTGTTTGATGCGCTCTTTGAGTGTGTGTGGGAAAATGAGCACTGCGAAAAAGCCTTCGGCAATACCGAGGCCCAGCGCTACATGGGGGAATGGTCGGATGGGACGCCGGTACGGGAGTTGGAGATTTCGGTGCCTGAGGGGTAGAGCCACGAATGCGCGAATTGGTGGCGAATAGGAAGTAAAGCCACGAATTACCGAATGAAGGACGAATAAATAGCTACCGATTCGTCTTTCATTCGTGCATTCGTGGCTCATATAATAAATCAACCGATCTTCAGCTCGATCTGCTCGGTTTCTCCAGCGGGTAGCTGCGTCTGCTTGGCGAAAGGCTGATGATAAAAGCGTTGGCCGGTAGCCTTATAAATAGCGTTGGCCAGCGCGCCCACGGCTGGAGGTAAGCCAGGCTCACCCAAACCTGTAGGTTTGATATCATTCTCCACAAAGAAGACCTCAATTTCACTGGGCGCTTCCTTATGTCGGATCAGTTGGTAGGTATTAAAGTTCTTGTCCAGGGATTGCCCTTTTTCAAAGCGAAGCTCGCTAAATAAGGCGTGACCGATGCCGTCAACGACGCCGCCCTGGATCATGTTGATGGCGCCTTCTGGATTGACCACGATGCCGCAGTCCACCGCACACCAGACTTTCTGGACCTTGAGGATGTCTCCCTCAGTGACCATGTCCACCACTTCAGCCACGTAGGTATTGTGACAAAAATAAGCGGCTACGCCCCGGTGTACTCCAGGCATATCCTGGCCCCAATTGGCTTTTTCCTTCACCAACTCCAAGACCCCCGCATAGCGTTCTGCATCATAATCATGCTTCTCCCCTATCGGGTTGTTTTTGGCGCGCTCGAACAGTTCCAGGCGGAATTCGATGGGGTCTTTGCCCGCTGCTTCGGCTACTTCGTCCAGGAAAGACTGCTCAGCCCCTGCGGTAAAGTGAGAACGCGGCGCCCGCCAGGCACCGAAGGACAAGTTAGAGGGGGTGCCTCTTTTTTCCGCCAAATAATTCTCTATCGCACCGGCAGGAAAACGACTCGGAAAAACCGGCCCATCCTGTAAGCCAGAACCATTGACGGAGAAGGCAATCAGCTTGTTGTTTTCGTCCAGCCCTGCTTTATAGGTAGAGCGATAGGCAGGCCGATAGGTGCCCTGGGTCATATCGTCTTCGCGGGTATAAATGAGCTTGACGGGGGCGCCCATTTTTTTCGAAATCGCCGCGGCTTCTAAGCCAAAGTGGGTATACAATCTCCGACCAAAACCGCCGCCCATACGGGTCATGCCGACAGAGATATTTTCCTCTGGAATGCCGAGCATTTTGGAAGTGGATTGACGAAGGGCGTTGGGCGTCTGAGTAGGACCGACCAACTCTACCTCATTCTCCTTGACGTGGGCAAAGAAGTTCATGGGCTCCATGGTATTGTGGGCCATGATGGGAGAAGTATACGTTCGCTCAATCACTTTGGTGGCTCTGGCAAAAGCCGCTTCCGGATCTCCATCCACCCGATTCTCCTGCACCTCAGCGCTGGTTTGGGCGATTTCCAGGTTTTTCATGTGGTCCTCGCTGCTTTCCAGGCTTTCGATGGTTTCCCAGTTGGCTTTCAGGGCACGCTTGGCCTGAATCAAGGGCCAGGTAGAGGTCCCAACGATGGTGATCAACTGGTTAAAGGCGTTGACATCCATGCGGGCGGTCTCTTTATAACTGGTATCCACGATGAAAGCATCGGTAACGCCGGGCATGGCTTTGATTTCGTCTACGTTGAAGTCTTTGACTTGCATGCCAAAGGCAGGCGGATGTTCGATCATGGCGATCATCATGCCTTCCCGCTTGAAGTCCAGGCCAAAGAGTCTTTCTCCGCTGACGATTTTGGGACCTTCCACATTTTTCTGGGGGGTACCGATCAGGGTAAAATCTTTGGGCTCTTTCAAAGCGACCTCTTCGGGTACTTCCTGGCCCACGGCTTTCGCGGCGATCTCGCCATAGGTAATGGTCCGGGTGCCGTTTTTCTCCGAAATCACGCCTTTACTGACGCTCAGGTCATCCATGCTCACGCCCCATTCTTTGGCCGCAGCTTGTAGCAGCATGTGTCTGCCTGTGGCGCCCGCCATGCGCAAGGCATCCCAGCCCAGCATGATGGACAAGCTCCCTCCGGCAAACTGTGGATTGTGAAAGGCATCTTCATCCAGCATGCCTTGTTCTACGACTACATGGTCCCAGTTCACATCGAGTTCTTCCGCTACAATCATGGGCATGGAAGTCATCACATTTTGCCCAATCTCGGGATTGGGAGAATAAATGGTTACCAAACCGGTATCACCGATTTTAATGTATCCGTTGATGTCAAACCATTCATTCGGAATAGGAATGGCAGGGGTCTGATCTACCTCCGCCACCGGGGTACAACTGGTCAGCCAATTAAAGCCGATCAGCATCCCGCCACCAGCCGCAGCCGACACCTTTAAAAAGGACCGGCGATTATGTTGTGTTTTAATCAATGTCATTTTTCAAAGGATTAAGGGTTAGGAATTGGCTGCTGCCGTCTTGATGGCTTCTTTGATGCGCACGTAGGTTCCGCAGCGACAAATATTGCCATTCATGGCATTCTCGATTTCCTCGTCGCTGGGATTGCTGTTGTTTTCCAGTAAAGCGGCGGCGCTCATGATCTGACCCGCCTGGCAATAGCCGCACTGGGCCACATCGTGTTCCAACCAGGCTTGTTGAACCGGATGGTCATTTTTTTCGGATAATCCTTCAATGGTGGTGATGGCCTGATCCCCTACCGCGCTGACCGGAATAGAACAGGACCGGACGGCTACGCCATCGAGGTGAACCGTACAGGCTCCGCATTGGGCGATGCCGCAGCCGTATTTTGTGCCGACCAGGTCGAGGTGGTCTCGCAGCACCCAAAGGATGGGCGTAGAGGGGTCTACCTCTACCGATTGGGTCTGTCCATTAATGTTGAGCGTAAAAGCTGCCATGACAGTGGTATTTTTGTAATAGTCTTTGCGAATTTGTCTTAAGCTAAAATTTCCATAAAGGAATGACCAAAATCAAATATCATGGACGAATGCCTCATTTATCCCGACAAATAACAAGTCCCGACCTTTCAATGAAAGACCGGGACCAAAGGGTTAATCTGAGTGTATCTATGCTGAATTAATCATCTTCTTCTCTTTCGCAGACCACAGTCCCATCTTCGGCAAAGATGACGATCAGCTCTATATCTGTGGAGTCGTTTTCTAATTCGACCTGGTATCGCTTGTCTCCATTGGGCAAGGTCATCAGGTAATAATCATCCTCTGCTTCAAAGCCTGGATAATTGGTTTGGATGCTGGCTACGATCGCCTGTGGCAGGTTCCCTTCATACTCCTGGATTTCATAGAGAAAGGTGCCACTGAGGTCGTAGACTACTTCGAATTCATCATCGTGCGCATCATCCTCGATTTCAATCACATAGGCTACCGTGCTATCACAAAGGGTGAGGATTTCGGCACATTCCTCTATCTCATGGTTGGGATAATTGGCTTGCAGGTGCTGGAGAATATTCGCCGGCAGGCTATCCACTGCGATGTAGTCATCATCATCGTCATGGTCCTCGCAGTCATCGTCATCTCCGTCATCATCATCATCGTCGTCATCACAGTCCTCATCTATGGCGTAGCAAATGGTGCTGCCGTGCACAAAGACATAGATTTCAAAATCTCCGGCAAATTCTATCTCAAAGGCCTGCATCCCGTTATAGCTCCACTCGAGTTCCACTTCCTCTATATCCAGGTCAGGGAAATACACGGCTAATGAGTCTAAGAGGCGATCTTCCAGGTCATCCGGATCTATGGTCGCAGGATTACCCGCCTGTAGAAAGTCGCCCATGCCGTCAAAGAGTACCACGGTTCCACTGCTCAGGCTCACCTGATAGAGAGAATCCTGGAAAGTAGAATATTTGATGACATTGGCGACCGGGTCCTGCGGATAATTTTGGGTAAGATAGGATTGGGCATTGGCCGGAAGATCGTTGACCATGAGGGTGTCACCTACCAGGCAGGAATCTACCCCCAAAGAGTCGAGGTAGTTGATCAGGTCATCTGGATCTTCAATGGTAGGGATGTCTCCCGGATCGCAGGAGTACATAACTATCCCTAACAGGGCAAGGCTGAAAAATACATTTAGCAGATGTCTCATGCTTTTGGTTTGGTAAAAGTGAATCCTTTGGGAAAAAGGGCCACAATAACTAAACCAGCAGCAGCCTCAGACGCAGACAGAGGAACCAGCTTTACGGCAAAGGTAAAATTCGCGGGTCCACGTAAGTAGAAATGTCAGAATTTTGGCAGCAAAAAATGAGGAGATTTCAGAAAAAATCAAACTATATGACCACATACGAAACTTTCCTTTCCCACATTGGGAAAAATCTTCTCTATTTGGGAATGGGGTATGGAGGACAAAAAAAAGCCTATCAGCTCCCGAACAAAGCGCGGTACGCCAAACGGGTTAACAACAAGCCTGGGCTTGCCATCCTGATCCAGAAATTTGACCGTTTTCGCCAGTTGTATTTGTGACGAAAACGGCCAAATTATCGTAACCCAAATTCGCTTCTCCTCCTTTGGAAAATGCCGAAACATTCTATGGGATAACGCCTTCAGGTTTTTGGGGCAAACCCAGATCAGGTGTTGATCGAGCTAACATCTTCAAATAAAGGGCTCAAAAGCACTATGAAAGCTGAAGGTTTCGTATTATTTCTGCTTTTGGACGGGAACGTCCTTTTGCCCCACGATGTTATGCAATTTGAACGGGACAAAGGTGTTCAAGCTAATCAAATCTAAGTCTCCCGTTTCAAAGTCTCTGTTGAGAGAAATGAATTTTGAGTCATTTAGCAAATCAATGCGAAGCGATGCACCAGAAAACATCACGGGTTTTCCAACGGGTCCGTAAGGCATGATAGGATTTGTATCTAGTTTAGGTCCTCTCTTAAAATCCTGCTTAGTAACTGCCTTTGCCCCATTGAGCCCTTTTACGGGAATAACCATGGGACTTCTACTGTTGTTAGTAACGAAGAGCATCTCTTCATTCTTTATCCTGAACGGAACCATATCAATAGGCTGACCATTCCCCATGTCTCCAACGGTTTTCGCTTTCACTTTTTGCCCGTCCTGCAATTCTTCCAGCGGAATTAACACCAAAGGGCTACAGGTGTAGGCTGCCACCACATGATCTTTGCCATCAATGGTGTTTACTGCCATGGATCGGATGGGAGCACGTGTTTCATAGGTATCGTGCACAATGTGATACATTTCGATATTGCTAATACTTTCTGATCCATCAAAGGGGTAGGACATTCTGCGCAGTACCGAACAGAATTCTTCATTGCTGATACCTGCCACAAACAACTCCCCCTTGTGGTATTCCATCGCAACAATAGCTAAGGTCCGTAGAGATCGTTGAGACTTTGCTATTTCCTTGGGTGTGGGAGGCGATCCTGCCGTACCTCTTAACCCAATTTTACTTTCGATACTCGGCAGCTTGGAAAGCGACTGCGACGTAACAGAAACCTGGGATATGTCGATGGCAATTAATTGACTGTCCGCATTTACTTTTAGAAGAGCGGGTAATGCATCTAACCCATGTCCCCGAGTCACGGAAAGATACACTTCACCACTTTTGGGGTGGACTGCTATATCATTGACTTGTACACTCCCTTGAGCTGTGCCCAATACAGCAGCTATTTGAGCGTCTACGTTGTATATGTTTATCTCAAAATTTTTTTTCTTCTGCTTTTCACTGCTAAAATCGAACGCAAGAATGGATCCTGAGATATTGTCTCCAACGAATAATATTCCCTGGTCATTAAACAGCATGGTTCCAAGGGATTTGATATTCTGGCCATTAGCAATGGTTACCCCAAATGAAAGAGCCATGATGATTGCTTTCTTTATTTTTTCATTTAGTCCTTATTTACTATATGTCCCGATCAATTCGCCATAGGCGATGATATTGTCTTTTATCTTTTCCATTAGATCCGTTCTTGATGGCTTATCCAAATCCACTGAGGGAACCGAAAGCGCGTAAATTCTAAAATAATATTTGTGTATTCCCATGGGAGGGTTAGGGCCAACATACCCTACTTCGCCATTGATGTTTAATCCCAAATTCATCCCTTGCTTTTCCATTTCTTCCAGCGTTACAGCTTTATCTAAATGGTTGATCGTGGGGCTTATATTAAAGATTACCCAATGGTCTATAGTCATTAACTTGAAACTTGGTGAAGGCCCATCATAATCTACAGTCGTTATAACTAAGGATTCGGTGCCTGATGGAAGATTGTCCCAATACAAGGAGGGGGATAACTCTTCACCCAAACCTGTATATTCAGTCGGAATTAGACCGTTTGATTCAAAATCATTAGACCATAGCTTTATGCTTTTCTGGATAGTGCTATGGTAATCGAATTCCTTTTTCTGGTCAAAATTCACGAACGCCACTCTCGCAATAATCAACAAAATTATCAGACCTGGAATTGCAATTAATACTCTCTTTAAAGTTTTACTTTTCATTTTTTTTGAGAAAATTTGATTTCAATTACACTTAGTTTCCCAAAGTAACCATTATTAATTACCTTTTGTAACTCATGCGGTGTACATACCCAAAAAAGTGGTTACCAGGCAGTAACAAATGACAAATAATGAAACAGCTCGACCTCAAAAAATGCCCGCTGACAGCCGCCTTAAAAATAGTTGGCGGAAAATGGAAGCCCATTATTATTTTAAACCTCGGGAAGTCAACCTCGCCCAGGCGATTTGGACAGTTGGATTACATGATCCCAGATATTTCCCGAAAAGTACTCACCTCTCATCTGTCGGAAATGATAGAAGATGGGTTGATTATTCGTACACCCTACCCAGAAACGCCCCCAAGAGTTGAGTACAGTCTGACTGATAAAGGCAAAGAACTCGTGACAATTTTTGGGTCTTTGGCAGATTGGGGGAGGTATTTAGTTGATTAGGATTGAATTATGCACAACGAAGCGACTATACCCACGGCCCGCCGCGATAGCAAGGGTTGAAGTATAGACGATGTTATGCCCATTTAGCAGAAACTTGAATCGAACACATTTGGGGAAGATGAACACATGTTACGGATTTGGATGGAATAGCCTTCTTACTGAGGTTCTCCCAATTCCCAACTCCCTTGCAATTTTGGCTTTGCTGTACCCTTTAGAAAAAAGCGCGATAAGCCAATCGGGTTAGCAACAAGCCTGGGCTTGCCATGGCTGTTTTTTCATCCTCTGTCAACTCCATCACCTCATAAATATCCCTAATGCCTGCCTTCTGCTGTTGGGTCTGGCTAAGTTCATTTCGTCCGACGAAAGCCAGGAGGGGTTTATTGCTATCCCGACAAAGCTCCGCCATACGTCCGACCACTTTGCCGGCCAGGGATTGTTCATCCAGTTTGCCTTCTCCGGTGATCACCCAGTCTGCTTCCGCAATTTTTTCTTCCAAGCCCGTCAACTCCTGCAGGTAATCAAAGCCGGACTGCATCTTCACCGAGGGAAGCAGACCACTCAGGCCCGCGGCAATGCCGCCGGCCGCACCACCTCCCGCTATATGGGCAACCTCCCGACCAAACTGAGCCTGAATCAGCGCCGCCAGATGCCGCAAGCCCTGGTCCAGCAGTTCTACCTGCTGGGGGTTCGCGCCTTTTTGGGGACCGTAAGTGTGGGCCGCGCCAGTAGGACCGTATAAAGGATTGTCCACATCACATAGGATGAGGAATTCGGCTGCTGGCAGAGGGTCAGGAGGGATCATTTGCCTGATTTGGGATAAATTCCCCCCGGTGGGAACGAAAGGCTTCCCTTCCTGATCCAGGAATTGGAAGCCCAGGGCGTACGCCAGCCCCATGCCCGCATCATTGGTTGCGCTACCACCGAGTCCCAGCACGATTTTGCTGTGGCCCGTCTCCAGGGCATGCTGTATGATGCGGCCCGTCCCCACCGTTTGTGTATGTAGGGGATTTCTCTCCTCCTCCCTCAAACCCGCCAGACCCGAAGCCACCGCTAGCTCCAGAAAAGCCGTTTCCCCATCGGAGAGGTACCATACCCGGATCGCTCTGCCCAAAGCATCCGTGCCAGGCATTTCTATGGTCCTTAGGTCTAAGGTGCTTTTCAAAACCTGTAAGGTACCGTCTCCTCCATCCGCCATAGGCAGCAAGGTGCACACAGTCTCCTTCCGGGCTGCGGTTATGCCCTGCGCTATGGCTTGACAAACGCCCAGCGCATCCAGGGAACCTTTGAACTTATCGCAGGCAATCAGGACCTTCATATCAGCCGAAGAAGGAAGGGAAGAGGTAACTAAACAGAATGATAAAAACGGCGAAAATCGCCAGGATAATGGTCTTCGGATAATCTATGGAAATCTCGGTCCGTGCGACTTTCAAACCCCCTTCTCCCGTTTTGAAGATCTCACTAAAGATCACGGCCGCGGATAAGGTTACCAACGCCCCAATGGCATTCCACCAAAACCAGAAAATATCCGGTTGGAACAGCCACAGATAGACGTTCACCCCTACCCCAAGTACCAGGCCAATATTGGCCCCGATGAAGTTGGTGCGCCGCAAGAGGATGGCCGCTACGAAGGTGGCAAAAATAGGCCCGTAAAAGACGGAACCAATCTTATTGATCGCTTCAATCACCGTATCGGCAATGTCTCCGGTATAAAACGCCAGCACGATACAGACTACGCCCCAGAACAAACTGGCCCAGCGGGAGTAGCGCATATACTGATCAGAACTGAGTTGTTTTTTTCGGTTAAAAATATCCTCAATCGAGGCGGCGCTTAAGGAATTGATAGTGGAACTCAGGGAAGACATGGCCGCGGAGAAAATGGCTACCATCAGAATGCCGATGATGCCGTTGGGCAAGAAGTCCCGGATGAAGATGGGCACCATGAGGTCAGGCTTGTCCATCGGAATGGCCGCCCGAAAGGCTTCATTCGAAGCGACAAAAGCCCCCAAAATCAGCCCCATCAAACAATAGATAAAGGTGATGGGAAAGCGGATCAGGCCATTGGTAAGGAGCGCCTTGCGGACCGTGCCCAAATCTTTGGCGGAGAAAAGGCGTTGTACCTGGCTTTGGTCCGTCCCATAATAAGAGGCGTAGAGAAAAAATCCGCCCAGCAACATGGGCCAGAAGCCAAACTCCTTGCCCCCATCAAATCCATAAGCCTGGAAATCAATCACATTGACCCGGTCCCGATCCAAATAGCTCATGAAGCCATCCCAGCCTTCCAGATAGCTCAGGCCATATCCCAGACAGATCAGAATGCCCAGGAACAAAATGATCATCTGAATCATGTCTCCGTACACCACCGCTTTCATGCCACCTTGATAGGAGTAAATCAAGGTTACGACTCCGATCACCAGGATGGTCATCCAGATCGGAATGTCCATCACCGAAGTCAGGATAAGGGCTACGGTATAGACCATCACACTGGTAGCAAATCCCCGGGAAAGCTGAAAGAAGACACTGAGCAAGACCCGGGTCGATCCATGGTACCTTTTTTCCAGCATCTCATACACACTGACGATCCCCAGCTTGAACATGGGCGGAATCAGCCAGACCATCAGGAAGATCATGGCAATGGGCACCGCAAATTCATAGGTGAGCCACATCATGCCGCCGCCATCCTTTAGCCCCACAAAAGCCGGAGCCGAAATAAAGCTGATGGCTGAAAGCTGGGTGGCAACCGTACTTAAGGCCAGGGGAAACCATTTAAAGCTCCGGCCTCCGAGGAAGTAATCTTCACCGGATTTCGCATTCTTAAAAAGGTAACCGAGTAGGAGAAAGCCAATCAGATAGATGGCAATGATGACGTAGTCCAGGGCGTTCATGTGGGTTCATTTAGGAGGCTAATCACGGTAGAGGCGGTCCAGGAAAAATTGTCGCCACCGTAGCCTCGTGAGAGCGAGCTGAGTTTATTTTTTTCGGATTCAAAATACTCGAAAAATCCCAATTGAGAAGTTAACTCAAGTAAGTCAGAGCGGACGGTTTCCGCCAGTTCATGATATCCATAGGATTTTAGCCCCCGATAAATCAACCAATTCATCTGAGGCCAGACGGGTCCGCGCCAGTAGCGCTTGGAATCGAAGAGCGGATCATCGATATCAAAGCTGGGACAAAGGAAAAAACCTTTGTCGTGGATTTTCTGCAAGTAGGCAGCCAGTTGCGCAGCCTGTTCGGTAGTCGCGCAGCCTCCAAAGAGTGGTACCAGCCCCCCGATCTCTTTATAAGACATCTGCTTATTCTCCCGGGCATCAAAGGACACAAAGAAGCGTAGCTCTTCGTTCCAGAATTTTTTCGAGAAATTCTTTTTACTCAGGCGTTGCCATTCCTCCAACTCGCCGGTATCCAGGTCTAAATCCCGACCGATTTCGATCAGGCTTTCATTGGACTGAATCAGAATGGCGTTCATCATACAGTCCTGCACCAGAAAGGGGCTTTCTTTTGCAATCTCTGGTCCATCGTAGCCGTATTTTTTCCCTAACTCCAACAAGTACACATATCGATCATACTTATCAGCCGTGGGGCGCTCGGAAGCATCCGCAATCTGGGTATCCTTACGGGTATAGGCCGGAAGTTGAGCGGGATCTACCTGAATCCGGTTCATGGACTCATCCCAAATGGGAGAGTTGTCGCGGCCGGATTCCCATGGATGAAAAATGAAAAACAAGCCTTCCTGCTCTGGGTCCCGATAGGTATAGAGAAAACGATGGTAGTGGAGTATTTTCGGGAAAAGTTGCTTGATGAAGCGTTTTACTTCCTCCGTCCGAGGGGTATTCTTCAGGATTTCTGCCAGGACGAACCCAAATACCGGCGGCTGTGTGATGCCAGAGGTTTTGGGTTTTTGGGGCGCGCCAGGATTAACCCCTGTATCCCAAAAATCATAATTAGGGAAATAAGAGGTCTCGTCTTCACTATGAAAAATGATATGGGGCAGCATCCCATTTTCCCACTGCCCGGAAAAAAGCGAATCGATCTCCTCCAGGGCCTTTTCCAATTCCACGTGTGCCATGCCCATGGAAACAAAGCCGGAATCCCAGTTCCACTGAAAGGGATATAAGTTGCTGGTCGGAATAGAAAACCCATCTCGCCAGTTTCCAGCTAAGACGCGTTTCGCCTGATTCATTAAATCCATTGAGGTTTGATTCATCTGTTGAAGGAATGAAGGAAGTGAGAACCACTTCCTTCATCATAAAAAACAGCTATCCTAAACTTACTACTAAAAATCGAATCCTACGCGGATGAAAATCCGGCGGGGCAGAATGGGGCGTCCTACGAAAAAGGAACCTTCGCTGCCCTGGAAGTTGCCCTGACGAGGGGAACCTTCGGTAACGCCAGCAGCATCCAGGCGGACGATGTTGTGCGCATCCAACTCTACCCTGTTGGCGTCGTTGGTGAACTTATTGCCGATGAAGGTTGAGGTCAGGATACATCTTGCGCGCTAACCGCGCCTTTTGTCCTTCAACTCCCTTAAGAAAATCTGAAAGCCAGCAAATAAACCAGCCTCATGGGTACCGTAAAGCTGGCTGTAAACCGAATAGTCGTAATTCATACTGGCTTCCAGCGCAATATTTTCCCTTAAAAACCAGGCGAGTCCTATATTTCCGCCAACATTGACCCGGTTGTTCCTAAAAGCTAACCGATTACGTTGGTTCCGGTTTTTACTTTTTTCAAAACCAAAGCCTGCTTGGGAAAAAATTGCCCACCGATTCCCTTCCCAGATATAAAACCGGAGGAAGGGCGTAATCCTGATCAGGGTATTGAACTGATCTTTATTGTGAAGAAAAACATAGGTAAGCTCACCCCCTACCACAAACTTTGGGGTAAAAAAATATCCCCCTGAAGGAGACAAATTGATGCAAACGGTGGCACGGTCGTAAGCCCTGTGCTGATCCACGGACATTGATCCTGCCCCACCGATCATTAATTGCCCTTTGGTGAGTTGGCCCTGTACCGCAATGGTCCCCGATAGGAAGCTAAATAGAAAGGCGAAGAATCGTGTTTTCATAAGGTTGTGGTTGATCAGCTAAAAGAAAGAGATAAAAACAAAAATGCCATCTCAAATTAAAGGATGGCATCTTTGTTTCCCGATCATTTTCTTCCGAAGACCCTACAACTTCAACTCACTCAAGAAGATCTGGAAGCCAAAAAATAGCCCGAAGTTGTTGGTGGCAAAATTAGCGGATTGCTGGGCGTAGTTGTAGTTGAGACTACCTTCGAGGGCTACGCTGGGGGTTAGGAAGCACGCCATGCCCAATTCCAGGCCCAGGCGAGGACCGCCATCATTGGTGGTGATATCTGAAATTTTGTTGTAGTTGCGGTTGCTGCTCACCCCTACCCGGGCTTCGCCAAAGAGCTGCATTTTCGCGATGGTATAAAAATAGTATCTCAGAAAAGGGGTCAGTCCCGCTGAATTCCAGCGATAGTCCTCGTTGTTGGAAAGGGAGAGAAAAAGCGCCGCACCAATCACAAAGTTGTCTGCGAAAAAATAACCCAAACGAGGGGAAGCCGAGATACTAAGGGTAGAACGTTCGTCTGCTGAGGAAACCTGAGCTGAGCCGGAACCGCCCACCATGTAGCGCCCTTTTTCCAGTTGGGCGAACAAGCTGGCAGGTAGTAACAAAGCGATGACGAAAAGCGAAATGAATAGAGGTCTCATAATATGGGTGATTTTATGGTTTACGAATGAAAGGCCTGATGCCTTATTAAAAATACTTCGAAATTCGGACAATTTTGTCTTTCTGGATGCATGAGTAGCTTTTAATGAGCGATTTATCTTGGATGTATGAATTGCGAAAATCTGCTTTTCCCGATCTCACATGGCACTAAACTTGGGCGATTTACGCTGACTTTAACCTTTTAATGCGTCCACGACATGTTGCTCATTCACCTGAGGAAAAGCCTGGCTTTTATCCTGTGTGTCGCCCTTTTCAGCTGTCAATCTCCTGACGACTTAGTTTCTGCTGATGAGCCCCTGGATACCCGCCTTACCCAACTCCTGAACCAGGCCGCGGATGGGCAAGGCTTACAAGCCTTTATGTTTCCTCCAGCCGATCAACTCGCCATCATTCCTCAAGACCCCAAAAATCCCTTGAGCGCTGAGAAAGTAGCGCTGGGAAAATTGCTTTTCCACGAAACCGGCCTGGCACGCAACCCTCAGAATACCGAAGGCATGCTCACCTATTCCTGCGCCTCTTGTCATCATGTAGATGGAGGGTTTCAGGCGGGACGTCGGCAGGGCATTGGCGATGGCGGGGTAGGCTTCGGCCAATTTGGGGAAGGACGCACCATGCATCCTCTTTATCTGGAATCCGAATTGGATATACAGCCCATCCGCACCCCTTCTGCCCTCAACGGTGCCTACCAGCCGCTAATGCTGTGGAACGGGCAATTTGGAGCGGGGAGCCTCAACCAGGGCACCGAAAATCTCTGGCCAGACGATACCCCCATCGCCACCAATCGTTTGGGCTATGAAGGCCTGGAAACCCAGGCCATTGCCGGACTGGGCGTTCACCGGCTAGTCATTGACGATCACCTACGCCAGGACCCCGATTACCAGCAGTTATTCGCGGCAGCCTTTCCCAATCTCGCCGAAAACGACCGCTTCACCCCTGAGCAAGCAGGGCTGGCCATTGCCGCTTATGAAAGAACCCTTTTGGCTACCGAAGCTCCCTTCCAGCGATGGCTGCAAGGCGATCAGGATGCCATGTCCGAAACTGAGAAAACCGGGGCTATCCTCTTTTTTGGCGAAGCTGGCTGTGTAAGCTGTCATCAAGGGCCCGCTTTAAACGAAATGGCTTTTTATGCCCTGGGTATGGGAGACCTCGAAGGAAATGGAATCTATGGCACGGGTCCGGACGAAAAAACCAAAAGAGGGCGCGGGGGCTTTACCGGGGCAGCGGAAGACATGTACGCCTTTAAAGTGCCCCAGCTCTACAATCTGAAGGATTCACCCTTTTATGGTCATGGGGGCACTTTTAACAGTATCCGGGAAGTGGTGGCCTATAAAAATGCTGGCATCCCGCAAGTGGGCGGCATGCCAGCATCCATACTAGCCGCTGATTTTCAACCCCTGGGCCTCACTTCCGAGGAAGTGGATGCCCTGACGATCTTTATCGAGCGAAGCCTTTACGATCCCAGTCTTTATCGTTACGTACCTCAGGACCTGCCTTCGGGCCAATGTTTTCCCAACAATGACGCCTCCTCCAAAATTGACCTGGACTGCGATTAGCGCTTAATCTTCCAGTGCTCGTAAGCGCTGAGATCGGTTTGTAAATATTGATCCGTACCGATGTAATTGCCGGTATTGGGGTCTACATAATAGTTGTTATAGCCGGACTGCACCTTGCCTGTTTGGGTGCCATTGGTAACGGTCGTTTCTCCGCGGATGTAGTCCACAAACTGTTCGTGAGAGCGATCCTTGATGGCCTGGTTGTTGAGCCAGCTTTGGTGCTGCGCATCCATGGCTGCGGACCGCTGTCGCATGCGGTTCTGATGTGCATTAAAAGAAGCCTGCCGCTGGGCCATGCGCTGCTGGTGAGCTGCCTGTGATTGCTTCATCATTTGCTGGACCCGCTGGTTTTCCTGTTGCTGCCATTGCTCGTCAACTTTGTAGGTTTCCACGGCGTGATAGAGAATTTCACCGATTTCCTCCGGATCGTCTGCGGTGATAAAGCCACTTACCGAAGGCATCCACATAGTCTCGACACCGATGACGGAACCTAAGATTTGTCCGTAGCGTTTTTCGCCATCATCGGTAAAGAGAAAGTTGATTTTGGTGGCAGTTACGTCCACCGTCATCCCCATTTCCTGAGCTTGTCTTTTGACCAGATCGACCAACTGAGGATGGTCTTCCTGGCTCTCCAGGGAAAAGCCTGGCAAAGTGCCATACTTCTGACGCACGTAATTGCTAAAAAAGGCTTCCGCCGTCATTCGGGGCTGAAACTGCGTCAACGGATTTCCGGTATTCATGCCCGCCCGTATTCCATACTGAGGATTGGGCTCAGAAAAAGTAGGCAGATGAGGGTCTCCCCAAAAAATCCGGGCTTCCCCGTCTTCCCGCACGGCTACCCCACAGCTTCTTACTTGTCCATGCGGCCGTTCCAGTCCCATGGTGGTTTTCCAGTCATCAGGAAGTTCCAGCGTAAAAGCGCCTTCTTTGGGGTCTTTTTTCGTTTCGTAATCTACGCCTCCGCAAGCGGTCAGTAGTCCGGCCAGTAAGAGGAAGGTGGGGAGAAAAAATAAGCGGTTCATCAGGAGTTAGCTTAGATGGTTTAGGATATTTCTCTTATATCGGGTGGACAAAAAAAATGTCATCAATTTTTTTATTGGAGGAGGATTTTTTTAGCGACCTGCCCCTGAGCAGTCTGCAAGCGGAGGACATACATGCCCGGAACCAAATCCGCGCGGAGCCGAATTTCCAGCTCATAAGGTCCAGGCTGCATCCAATATCCCTGCTGGATCAGCTGTACCCTTTTACCTGCCTGATCATACAAGCCAATGTCCATGATCTGGGCTTTTGACAATTCAAATTTCAGGCTTACGGCTTCTCTGGCGGGATTGGGAAATAGCTGAACTTCCATAGGATTCAGGCTGGACTCGATGGGCGTACTTTCCGGGGCATATTTAATGATATAGCCATCCTCTGCTCCTTTACCGAATCGCAGGTCTCCTCCTTGCTGGTCGACCAGCAGGAAACTGGTGAAGTAGCCCCCAATCACCAATTCGTCTCCTCCGGCATCCATATCCACCAGGTAATCGGGCTGGGTGCCCCGTACCCCCCAGCCTTCCAAGTAAGCCCCATCGGCCGTATATTTTCCCACAAATAAATCACTGCCCGGACTGTTCGAATAAATCAGCGCAGAATCAGCGGAAGGATCCAGGTCCAGGCCTCCCACCCCAGATTCATATTCCCCTCCCAGGAAAAAATCTCCGGAAGGTAAGACCGTAATGGCCGTACCAATCTG
>JBCBGC010000005.1:0-124371 GCA_038527215.1 Bacteroidota bacterium | reverse complement strand
CTTTGGCGGATTCGGTCCGTCTGCAATGGGTAGACGTAGCTGCCCTGGATACCGCTTATATAGTGCAGCGTTCCCTGGACGGCGGACAAACTTTTCTTGAAATCGCCCAATTAGCGGCTGATGCGACGACGTTCACTGAGCAGCTGAGTGTTTCTCAAATGGATTCCCTGGTCTATCGGGTAGCTGCGATAAACGGACGAGGCATCTCTCCCTACAGCAATGAGGTGGGTGTATCTACCGCCCTGAATACCGCTCCCGACCTACAGGGACGTTTTCGGCTCTATCCCAATCCGACCACAGGACATTTGCGGCTGGAATTTGAACCAGGATGGCGCTACACCGTGCTGGATGCCCAGGGAAAAGTCTTACTCAGCGGGCGTGAACGCACGGAAATAGATACCACAGCCTGGCCGGTTGGTTTATATCTGGTGCGCTTTGAAAAAAAAGGCCGGACCCATAGCCTTCGTTTCCTCAAGGAATAAGCTGTCCTGAGCAGGCTGTGGACAGGAGGACAAAGCCGTGGGGACCGGATAATTTCCTATTTTAGGAAGGACGGTTCATCATGGGAGGATTCTACTACATATTGAGCAAAAAATGGAGGCTGAGCTGCTGGCTGATGGGTTTTTGGCTAATGGTCTCTTGCTGCGACCTTTTCGCCCAAAACAGCCTTTCCTTTCGTCAGCTTGCCAAGAAGGAAGGCCTGTCTCAGTCCTCAGTATTTGCCATTGCTCAGGACCACGATGGGTTCATGTGGTTTGGTACCCGGGACGGACTGAACAAATACGATGGCTATAATTTTTCCGTCTTTTATCCTGAGGACACCGCAGTCTGGCAGAAATCCAATGATATCCGTACCCTCTTTTTTGATCCTCTTACCCAGCACTTATGGGTGGGCACCACCTCGGGTCTTTATCGCTTCCGACCGGAATATGATGACTTCGTGTATTATGAGGCCCTTACGGAGCAGCACAAAAACAACTTCAGTATTCGTTCCTTCTACCGCGATGCTAAAAACCGACTTTGGGTAGGGACCATCCGGGGCTTATTTCTTTACCTGGATGAGGAAAACCGCTTTCAGTTTGTCGGTGGGGCGGACTCGCCCTTCAAGGAGGTAGATGTAAAAGTGCTGCACCAGGACCGTGCCGGAGACCTTTGGTTTGGTGCTGATCGCGGCCTGTTCAAACTGGTCAATCCCGAAGCCGCCCTGAATCAAGGGCAAGCCCTGGAAATCGAATCGATTTTTCCTGCTCATCATATCAAAGCCCTCTTAGAGGATGAAAAAGGGAATTTTTGGATAGGCACCCAGCAGCAAGGCGTGTTTTATTGGGATCGGCGTGTCGGAAAAATCAGCCATCATTTCCAGGTTTCTTCCTCCCAGGAGCATCTGAGCGACAACAATATCCGCTCCATGATCTGGGGTAAAGATCAGTCGATTTGGGTGGGGACCTTTAAAGGCCTCAATCGGATCTATCCTGAGACGGGCCAGGTAGCGTCCTTTTTTCATAATGCCGCCGATAAATCCAGCCTTTCGCATAGTTCAGTCCGGGCGCTGTTTCTGGACAAAAGGGGTAGCCTGTGGGTAGGCACCTATTTCGGAGGGATCAGCTATGCTGACGCCGCCAACCGCCGCTTTCATAACCTGACCCATTCCCCCTTTCGCAATAGTATCAGCCACAATGTCGTCAGCTGCTTTGCGGAAGATGGCACCGGAAATTGGTGGATTGGGACCGAAGGAGGTGGCCTCAATTATTTTGACCGCCAAAGCCAAGGCTTCCTGGCCTATCCTCATCGGCCAGATGTGCCCGGCTCCATTAGCTCTAACAATGTCAAAACCCTTCTCAGAGACGGACCGAAAATCTGGGTGGGAACCTTTAACGGGGGCCTTGACCTCTTCGATCCTGCTCGGGGCAGCTTTGAGGCTTTCACCCCTTTACTGGATCAAGTAGGCCTGCCCAGCCCCAATGTGTATACGCTCCTAAAAGATGGGCAGAAGCTTTGGATTGGTACCTATGGCTCTGGCTTGAAAATTCTGGACCTGTCTAAGCGGGAAGTGACGGCTATCGAAAGAAATACGCTGGATAGCACCCAACTGAGCTCCAATCAAATCCGCACCATTTTGCTTACCCGCTCAGGCGAAAAGTGGTTGGGGACAGATCAGGGGATCAATCGGGTGATCAAGGAGAGAAATGGCGTGCCCACCGCCTTTCAACGCTTGTTAAAAAATCGCAAAGTCTATGTGCTTAAGCAGGACCAGCACGGTCATATCTGGGCGGGTACCCTCAGTAGCGGACTTTATCAGTTGGATACCCAAGGGCAGATCAAGGCGAGCTATACGGTTGAGCAGGGCCTACCGGGAAATAGCATTCTGGGCATCTTAGAAGACGATCATGGAAACCTATGGTTGAGTACCAGTAACGGCATCGCCAAGTTTCACCCCCGAACCGGGAGCTTTACCAATTACAACTTCTCGGACGGGCTGGAAAACATCGAGTACAATTACAACGCCTATTTCGAAACCCAGGCTGGCGAAATGCTCTTTGGTGGGACGCAGGGCATGACCTTTTTTGCGCCTGAGGACATTTACCCTTCTGACTTTATCCCCTCAGTGGTGCTCACCAAACTATGGGTGCAAAACCGAGAAGTAAAGGTCCAGCCCCAGGGCATTCTGACCCGGACCCTGAATGAAACGGCAGGCTTTGCGCTGGATTATTCTCAGGCAAGTTTTTCGATTGCTTTTGCGTCCCTGGATTACTTTAATCCTTCTAACAATGTTTTTGCCTATCAACTCGAGGGACTGGAAAAAGAATGGATTTATACGAAAGGGCAGACCGAGGTAAGCTATACCCTGCAAAATCCCGGCGAGTATATTTTTCGGTTAAAAGGGGGCAATAGCGACGGGGTATGGAACCAGGAAGTGCGCACCCTGGCCATTACCATTCTGCCGCCCCCCTGGAAGACCCCCCTGGCCTACACCCTGTACGGCTTGATCCTGTTCTTGATGATTTTCGGGATTTTGCGATTTTTTCGTCTGAGAGATAAGCTGAAACTGGAGCAGCTAACCAAGCAAAAACAGGAAGAATTACACGAAATGAAGGCCCGGTTTTTTACCAATATTACCCATGAATTCCGGACCCCGCTTACCCTTATCCTGGGGCATATTGAAGGCCTTTCCTCCGAACCTTCTCAGGTAGCTGAACCCGGAAATGAAAAGATATTTTCGATTCGAAAAAATGCCCGCAGGCTGCTGGCCCTGGTAGATCAACTGTTGACATTCCGCAAAATAGAAACCGACCACATTGAGATCAGGGCCAGCCAACAAAATATTGTGAGCTTTTTAGCGGATATTCTGAATTCCTTCCAGGCCGATGCTTCGCGGAGGGATATTGACCTTCAGTTTTTTCCTGCCGTAAGCCATTTACCGGTTTATTTCGATGCCGATAAGTTGGAAAAAGTCTTTTATAACCTTCTCTCCAACGCCTTTAAGTTTACGCCGGATGGTGGGAAAATCAGCCTGTCGGTTTCGGGGAAAAACCAGCAGGTAGTCATCAAGGTAAAAGACAATGGCCGGGGAATTTCGCCTGAAGAACACGAACAGGTTTTTCAACGATTTTTTGAGAGTGAAGCAGGCACTTCTCAGACGCAAACCGGCAGTGGCATTGGGCTGGCCATTTCTCAAAAAATGGTGGCCCTGCATGCAGGAACCATAGGGGTAGAAAGTGTTCCTGGACAAGGAGCTACCTTTATCGTGCAGCTTCCCTTAGGTAAAGCGCATTTCAAGCCGGACGAAATCAGTGAATATACCCAGCCGCAAGTGCCAGAAAAGCTGCATCAATCCCTGCCAATAGGGTCGGAGCGAGCGTTGGTACCGGAAGCGGTTCCGGTTGCTGTTCAGGGGAACGCAAAGGTCGCTGAGCCGCTCAAACTCCTCATCGTTGAAGACAATCCGGAAGTATTGGCCTATATAGGCTCCATATTTTCCAGTGATTACCAGGTGGAAAAGGCTATCAATGGCAAAGCCGCCTTGAAAAAAGCCTCGGTTTTTCAGCCCGACCTGATTCTCAGTGATATCATGATGCCTGAAATGGATGGCATAGCCTTTTGCCGCGCCATCAAGCAAAATTTAAAAACCAGCCATATCCCGATCATTCTGCTCACCGCCAAGGCTGCGCAAGAACATAAGATCGAAGGCCTGGAACTGGGAGCGGATGATTATGTGACCAAACCCTTTGATCCGAAAGAACTCAAACTGCGCGTAGCCAATATGGCCCAGGCCCGCATACAGATGCGCAACCGTTTCTCCCGCATCCTCAACCTTACGCCCACCGAGGTAACGGTTACCTCAGCAGATGAGGCTTTCTTGAAAAATGCCATTGACATAGTAGAAAAGAACATTGACAACATCCATTTCAACGTGGTGCAATTTGCCTACGAACTGGCCGTGAGCAGGCCGCTGCTTTTTACCAAACTCAAAGCCATCACCAACCTCACCCCCAATAATTTCATCAAGACCATCCGGCTCAAACGCGCAGCCCAAATCCTGGAGCAAAAGAAATTAAATGTTTCTGAGGTGGCATATCGGGTCGGATTCAAAGACCCCCGCTACTTTAGTAAATGTTTCCAGAAGCAATTTGAAAAAACCCCTACGGAATACATGGAGGAAATGGTCTGACTTGAGGCTTCAATCCTCGGGCGTTTGTCCTTTAGAGCGGCCTTTTTTTAGCCAAATCGTTCTACTAGGGCGCTGGGCGCAGGAAAAAAATATAGGATAGGGGGGAAAATCGTCTATACTCTTTTGCCAACCATGCCTGGGCCTGATGGCCACTTGTAATCCTTCTCGGGCCCTGTAAATTTGTCTACAGTTAAGGTTTATTAAGTGGTTGATCGGTAAGCAGGGCAGGCATTAGTACTCGCAGAGATGTATCAGAAGCAGGGTCTTAGCGCCCACTTCATGTTCATGGATTTTCGGGTTGAAACCAATGGGTTTCAGCCCGAATACTTTGATGCCTTATTTGTTCAACCCTCTTTTCTTCTATTAAAGGAACTACTGCCAGATCAAATGGAAACTTCCGCTATTTGCATGAAAAAAAAGGCTCCTCGCTATGCTGGGGCTCCTGCCTTCCAAAGGGCTTGCTGGATAGGAATCATGGTATGTGTGTTGAGTATGGTGGGAGGATGTAAAAGTGGCCAATCACCCGTCGCCGAGGAAATCTCCCCTCAGTATCCGGACCAGTTATTACAAAAAGCCACCAACCAGGCATTGAATAATGTTGACGGCTTTCCCGCTGATTCTCTTAATATTCCGCGTTCTATCCATCCCGATGGGAGCTTGCGTGGGGTGAAATCCAGAGACTGGACCAGTGGCTTTTATGCCGGCACCTTGTGGCAACTATATGCCTATAGCAAGGACCCTAAATTGAAACAAGCTGCTCAGGAGTGGACGGCTTTTCAGGCAAAAGAACGCTTTGATGACCATACCCACGATTTGGGGTTTAAGGTGTATTGCAGCATAGGAGAAGGCTATAAATTGACGGCCGAGCCTATCTACAAAACCTACATCATCGATGCGGCCCGACAATTAATCCAACGCTTCAATCCAGCCATTGGGGCGATACGCTCCTGGGATCATAACCGTGATAAATGGGATTACCCGGTCATCATCGACAATATGATGAACCTGGAAATGCTCTTCGCGGCCACCCGCTTGTCGGGAGATTCTTCCTTCTATCAGATAGCCTTACAGCATGCCCAAAAAACCATGGAAAACCATTTTCGGGCCGATCATAGCTCCTATCATGTCATTGATTTTCATCCGGATGGTCAGGTCCGCAAGCGAAATACCCACCAGGGCCATAGCCACGAATCGGCCTGGGCCAGAGGGCAGGCCTGGGGGTTGTATGGCTTTACGGTAGCCTATCGGGAAACCCAGGTAGCCGCTTTTCTCACTAAGGCCCAGGAAATCGCTCAGTTCTTTTTCCATCATCCTCGCCTTCCGGAAGACAAGGTTCCCTATTGGGACTTTGACGCCCCTGGCATCCCGGAGGAAGAGCGGGATGCTTCGGCCGCCGCTATCGCGGCCAGTGGTTTATTGGAACTCAGTCAACACGATCCTCAAAACGCCAGTCAGTATATAGCCTGGGCGGACCAAATCCTACAATCCCTGGGCAGTGAAGCCTACCAGGCTGAGCAGGCTCCTTTCCTCCTTCGGCAAAGTGTAGGGTCAAAACCCCACGATTCAGAGGTAAATGTACCCCTGGTATATGCGGATTATTTTTATCTCGAAGCCTTACATCGGCGAAAAGAACTCTTTCAGCGTGGACGCCTTCAAGTTTCCACCCCTGCTAACTAACCGCACTTCAATGTCTATCAATTGCTTCTTTCGCATGCCGCCGCTGAGTATCCTGGGAATGGGGATGATGCTGTTATGGGCCCTGGCCTGTGTGTCAGGTAAGCCCTCCGCCAAATCCGGTGAAGGTCAGGTGATACGGGAGCAAATGCTCATCAATGAAGGGTGGGAATATCTGGAAGAAAACCACGAATCTATAGAAGGACCTCGGGCCGCGAAAGCCTGGCAAGCCGTTAGCTTACCCCATACCTGGAACCAATGGGATGCGACTGACCTGCAGCCGGGCTATCGCCGCAATGCCAGTTGGTACAAAAAGCAACTCGAGATTCCTCTGGTGGAGCAAGCGGTCTACCAGCTCTACTTTGAAGGGGTCAATACCAAAGCCAGGATTTATGTCAATGGAAAAAAAGCCGGGGAGCATATAGGAGGATACGTCGGTTTTCGGATCGACATTACGCCTTTCGTCAATCCCGGACAAGCCAATGAAATCCTGGTTCGTGCCGATAATGGCTATGACCGTAATCTGATTCCTTCTCAAAAATCAGACTTCTTCATCTATGGAGGCATAGTCCGCGATGTTTTTCTGGAGATTTTGCCGCCTACCCACCTGGAACACATAGCGGTCAGTACGCCCACCGTGAGCCAAAGCCGAGCGGAGACCCGGGTAGCCATCAGCTTAAAGGGCTTGGCAGCTGCCACCGACTTGAAGATTCATTGTGAACTCATAGAAAAAGCTACCCAAAAGCGGGTGTTGGAAATGACTGCTCAGGACGTATCCGCTAGCTCCTTGACCGTTGATTTGCCAACCTTAGAGCAGCCAGCCCTTTGGTCGCCCGATGCCCCACATCTATACGAACTGAAAACCCAACTGATTCAAGATGGGCTGGTGCTGGATGAAAAAACCGAAACCATCGGATATCGTTGGTATTCCTTTGAGCCGCACGGCGCTTTTTTCCTGAATGGAGAACGCCTGCTCATTCGGGGCACCCATCGGCACGAAGAACACGCCGGCTATGGCATGGCCCTACCCAATGAGCTGCATCGCTCCGATATGCAGATGATTAAGAATATGGGAGCCAACTTCGTGCGGCTGGGCCACTACCCACAAGATCCGGAGGTCTATGTCGCAGCCAACGAGTTGGGACTGATCTTGTGGGATGAGCTACCCTGGTGTCGGGGAGGGGTTGGACAAAAAGCCTGGAAAAGCCATACCCGGAGATTGTTTCGGGAGCAGATTCATCAAAACTTCAATCACCCCAGCATTTTATTCTGGTCGGTAGGCAATGAAATCTACTGGTTGCCGGACTTCCCGGAAGGAGGCAATTCCGATAACATCAATCCTTTTGTCAAAGAACTTAACGATCTGGCGCATGAGCTCGATCCTCACCGCATGACCGCCATCCGCAAATACTATGATGGAGCTGACCTGGTGGACGTTTTTTCTCCCTCAATCTGGTCGGGCTGGTATTCCGGGGTCTATGACAACTACGAAGCTACCCTGGAAAAGAACCGTCCTTTATACCCTCGCTTCCTGCACATGGAATATGGAGGCTCCAGCCACATCGGACGACATACCGAAACCCCAGTTACCGGTAAAGGGCTGGTCAAGGAAGACGAGTGGGCCGAAAGCATTAACCAGGCCAGCGTAACCAATATCGCCAAGCGGGGCGATTGGACGGAAAGCTATATCGTGGACCTCTTTGACTGGTACCTGGGCATTACAGAAAAAAGTGACTGGTTCGCGGGCAATGCCCAATGGGCCTTTAAAGATTTTGGCACACCCCTCCGTCCGGAAAATGCCATTCCTTACATCAACCAAAAAGGCCTGGTGGATCGGTCCGGGAAGCCCAAGGATGCGTATTACGTTTTCAAAAGTTATTGGGCCAAAGAGCCTTTTGTCTACATAGAATCCCATACCTGGACCCACCGCAGCGGTCCCAAAGGAACGCCTAGGAATCTCTCCGTCTTTAGCAATGCCGCAGAAGTGGCCCTCAGCCTGAATGGGGAATCTTTGGGCAAAAAAAACCGTAAAGTGGGCCAGTTCCCGGCTTCTGGCTTGAACTGGGACCTCCTTTTTCAGGAAGGAGAAAATGTCCTAAAGGCTACCGCATATCAAGGGGAGCAGATCGTGGCGGTGGACAGCCTGACCATTACCTACACCTTTCGCAGGGCTGGGGATCCCCATAAAATCCAGCTTAGTTACACCCTCCTCGAAAATGGCCATTACCTGCTGGAAGCCACCATGGTCGATAAGGCCGGACAGCGGGTGCTGGACTATGAGGACCGCTGCTATTTTACGTTATTGGATGGAAACAGCGAGCTGTTGCGGCACTATGGGACGCCCACCCGCAGCCAACAAATCGAAATGGCCAATGGCCGGGCCGCCATCGAAATGATCCCGGCTGAAGGACTGACTGTCATTGAAGCCCGCAACCAGGACTTCAAAGGCGCATATCTGGAAATCGTGGTCCCTAAAGACAAGGTAAAATGAATCGTATACCGCTATGGATTGCTTTGCTCAGCTTCGGTCTGGGTTGTCAATCTCCTCCTACGCCTGCTTCCGAGGAAGCATCCTCTGCTACCGCCATCCCTAGGGCCCAGGCCCTGATCCTGCAGCAGCCTTTTGCCTATGATGATACGGACAAAAACCGGGTCGACGGCCCATACACACCCCAGCAAAGCCTGACCATTCCGCCCAATCTGGCTCCGCAGAATAAATGGATCATGTTTGAAGGACCTGTACTGGAAAACGACCGCATTGCCTACCGTTTCTATGCCGATACTCGCCACCGCTACGATATTTATGCCAAAAGCGTCGAAGACCTGGTGATGGATACGGTAAGCTGGAACTACCACGATATCATGAATTGGGGCTCCGATGTACTCAAAGTGGGTAATTCTCTGGGCATAGGCAGTCCGGCCATTTGGTGCCAGGATTCTCTATACACCTTTTCTGTATCAGGAAAAAAGGAAATTAGTATCCTGAGCAGTGGTCCTGATACTGCCACCTTGCGGACCACCTTTACCGATCTGATCATAGGGACAGATACCCTGGACCTGCAACAGGATTGGTCTTTGATCGCTGGACAATATGCTAGCCATATCCATCTCAAAGTAACCCAAGGTAGCTTACCAGAAGGGGCCACCTTTGCCACGGGTATTGTAGCGCATATGCCAGAGGCTTATCTGGACAGCACGGAAAAACAGCTTTGTCTGTTTACCTGGGGCGACCAGTCTTTTCACGGAGACCTTTTGGGGATGGGGGTGATGGCCGACCGTTCCTGGGGACCCGTACCAGTGGCAGATGAGTTGTCTCATGCCTGGGCCTTTTCTGAGGCTACGACCGAAGTAAGCTATGCCTTCCTGGCTGCCTGGGAAAAAGGCATGGAACCCATGACAAGTTTGGAGGCCTTCAGGACCCTGCTGTTAACAGAGGCAAAAAAATAAGCTGGCTGCTCAATCCTACGCTCATGATGAAATTTTGGCCCTCCTCCCTGATGTTGCTAGGTCTGCTGGCTTGTCAGCCCGCGGCTGAACCTGAGACTAAAAGTAAAGCGCTTTTTTCCCAAGCGGCTATCCTGGCGGAAGCTGATCGCTACCTCAGTCAGGAGCCGGTCCCGCTGACCGATACCTTGTGTGCACGGAGTGAAGGAGGTCCGCAGGATTTTTATTCAGAAGGAGATTACTGGTGGCCCGATCCTGAACATCCGGACGGACCTTACATCCGCAAAGATGGTTTATCCAATCCCGGCAATTTTGTAGCCCATCGCAGGGCCATGCGGAATCTGAGTCGCTGGGTCGCCAGCCTGACCGCGGCCTATCTGGCCATTGAAGAAGACAAATATGCGGCCCACGCCCTCAAACACCTGCGGGCCTGGTTCTTGAATCCTGATACCCGCATGAACCCGCACCTGCTGTACGGACAGGCCATCAAAGGCCGGGTTAGTGGACGAGGCATAGGCATCATTGATAGCATTCACCTGATTGAGGTCGCTCGCAGTATTCAACGCTTGCAGGAAAAGGGTTACCTCAAGGAAGAAGAATGGCAGGGCTTACGGGATTGGTTTGTCCAATATACCGATTGGCTGACTACCCATCCCTACGGCCTGGACGAGAAAGACCATGGCAACAATCATAGTACCTGGTGGGCCGCTCAGGTAGCGGTTTTTGCTGACTTGGTAGGCCGGGAAGACTTGCTGGCCCTCTGCCGGGATCAATTTAAAAAACTGCTCTCCGAGCAGATGGACGAGCAGGGAGCTTTCCCGGATGAGTTGGCCCGCACCAAACCCTTTAACTATTCACTTTTTAACCTGGAAGCCTATGCCATCCTGGCAGATGTAGCTTCTACGCCCGAGGATAACCTCTGGCACTACCAGGCGGAGCATGGCAGCTTAAAGCAAAGCATCACTTTTCTTTTGCCCACCATCCAGGACAAAAACCAATGGGCCTATCAGAAAGATGTGGAACACTTTGATGAATTGCCCATTCAGTCTGCCACTCTGTTACTGGCCGGCAAAGCCTACGATGAGCCCACCTATGTGGAACTATGGCAAGGCTTGAGTCCGGAACGTAGCTCTCACGAAATAGATAGAACCTATCCCATCAGACAGTTGAGTCTGTGGGTAAATGAATAACCTAACATGGCCACCAATTTTGAAACCAGGTATAGCTGTAACCCCACTGATTTTAAAAGCTACGACACCCAGCGAATTCGAGAGGATTTTCTGATTAAACAAGTGTTTTCTCCCGACCAGGTCAATCTGGTGTATTCCCACTTCGACCGCTACATCGCAGGCGGAGCCATGCCAGTAGGAACGCCCCTGAGCCTGGAGCCTATCGACCCCTTACGGGCCGAATTTTTCCTGCAAAGAAGAGAACTGGGCATCATCAATGTTGGGGGAGCCGGTACCGTTACCGTGTCAGGAAAAAGCTACGAACTGGGCTTTAAGGAAGCCCTTTATGTCGGGCGAGGCAATGAGGAAGTTAGCTTTAGTAGCCTCAATTCTTCTTCCCCGGCTAAATTTTACCTCAATTCTGCTCCCGCCCACACCGCCTATCCCACCCAGAAAATCACGGCTGCGGATGCCGAGATCGTTGAGTTGGGCAGCATGGATACCTCCAATGAGCGAACCATCCGCAAATTGATCGTCTCCAGCGTGGTGCAGGTCTGCCAATTACAGATGGGCATGACCGAATTGAAAAAAGGCAGTGTGTGGAACACCATGCCCGCGCATACCCACGACCGACGGATGGAGGTGTATTTTTATTTTGAAGTGCCTGAAGGTCAGGCCGTGGCTCACTTTATGGGCCAAACGGACGAGACGCGCTCGGTTTGGGTGCACAATGAGCAGGCCATTATTTCCCCGGATTGGTCCATTCACTGTGGCGCAGGTACGGCACCTTATACTTTCATCTGGGGCATGGCTGGAGAAAACCTGGATTATGGAGACATGGACGGATGTGCAATCGCTGATTTGAAATAGATGCAGACTTTTTCGGTAAAAAATAAAGTAGCCCTGGTAACGGGTGCCAGTCGCGGTTTGGGACAAGCCATTGCGGTAGGATTAGCTGAGGCAGGGGCTGTCGTAATTTGCAGCAGCTCCCGCGAAGGGGGCACCGATGCTACCCTGGCCTTGATCCGGGAAAAAGGCGGTACCGCCTATGGGCTGGCCGCTGACCTCAGTCAGCGAGGGGAGATTCAGGACCTCTACCATCAGGCCGTAGCCAAAGCTGGTCCCATAGATATTCTGGTCAATAATGGTGGCACCATTGCCCGGCATCCAGCCACGGATTTTCCGCAGGAAGCCTGGGACCGGGTGCTGGAAGTAAACCTGAGCGCCGCTTTTTTCCTCTCCCAGTTGGTCGGAAAAAGCATGATCGAACGCCAGCAAGGGAAAATCATCAATATCGCCTCCATGCTTTCCTATTCCGGGGGCATCACCGTACCAGCCTATACCGCCAGTAAACACGGCATCGCGGGCATTACCAAGGCCCTGGCCAATGAATGGGCGGCCCACAATATTCAGATCAATGCCATTGCGCCTGGCTATATGCGGACGGATAATACCCAGGCCTTGCAGGATAATCCTGAACGAAATCAAGCCATTACGGCCCGCATCCCGGCTGGCAAATGGGGCCTGCCCGAAGACATGGTAGGACCGGTGTTGTTTTTGGCCTCTGAAGCCAGTAATTATGTCAATGGGACCATCCTCAATGTCGATGGAGGCTGGATGGCCCGCTAACTGAAAATAATTACCATGTTTGACCTAACTGATAAAGTAGCCGTGATCACCGGAGGGGCAGGGGTCCTGGGTACCGCCATGGCTCGGGGCCTGAGTCAGCAAGGGGCCAAAGTCGCCATCCTGGGCCGGACGGCTGAGAAAGTAAACCAGGCGGTGAGCGATCTGACCAGTATGGGAGGTGAAGCCCTTAGCCTGGTGGCGGATGTGTTGGACAAAAATGCCTTACAGGCTGCCCTACAAACGGTTCTGGAAAAATGGGGGCGGGTGGACATCCTCATCAATGCGGCCGGAGGCAACCAGGCGGGCGCCACGGTCATGCCCGATCAACGGGTCTTTGACCTTTCTATGGACGCTTTTTCTCAGGTGACAGACCTCAACCTAAAGGGCACCGTGTTGCCTACCCTGGTCTTTGCGGAGCAAATGGCTGAGCAGGGGAAAGGGACCGTGATTAACATCTCCTCTATGGCTGCCCAGCAAGCCCTGACACGGGTGGTGGGCTACAGCGCCTCCAAAGCCGCCATTGACAATTTCACCAAATGGATGGCGGTAGAACTAGCGCAAAAACATGGCGAAGGCCTGCGGGTCAACGCCATTGCGCCCGGCTTTTTTATTGCGGACCAAAATCGTAGGTTATTGACCCATGAGGACGGCAGCCTGACCGCCAGAGGAGAAACCATCGTCAGTCAAACGCCCTTCGGTCGGTTTGGAAAACCTGAGGAATTGATCAGCACCCTGGTTTGGTTGTGCAGCGATGCTTCCTCTTTTGTTACCGGTATTATCGTGCCGGTTGACGGAGGGTTTAGCGCCTTTTCCGGAGTATAAGAGCAACTATGAAGAAACTAGAACAAACCTGGCGCTGGTACGGGCCCAATGACGGGGTCAGTTTGGCGGATATTCGGCAGGCAGGCGCCACCGGCATCGTAACGGCCCTGCACCACATCCCGAATGGGGAAGTGTGGCCAGTACCGGAAATCATGCAGCGTAAGGCAGAGATCGAAGCCGCAGGACTTCGTTGGTCTGTGGTGGAGTCTATTCCTATCCATGAGGACATCAAGCGCCAAAGCGGCGATTTTGAAGGCTATATCGCTGCTTATCAGCAAAGCATCCGCAACCTCGCCCAATGTGGCATTTTTACCATTACCTACAATTTCATGCCGGTGGTGGACTGGACGCGTACCGATCTGGCCTATCCCATGCCGGACGGCTCTACGGCTTTGCGATTCGAGGCTGATGCCTTCGCGGCTTTTGACCTTTATATCCTGCAAAGACCTGGGGCAGAAAAAGATTATAAGCCCAGGATGATCGAGCGGGCTCAGGCGAAAGTCAACCAGCTCTCAGAGGAGGATAAGGAACAGCTTACGCGCAATATCATCGCAGGCCTCCCCGGAGCGACCACCGAAGGCTCCCAACAATTGGGAAGTTTTCAGGCCATTCTGGATAGCTACGCAGGCATAGATGGGGAAAAACTTCAGGCGAACCTTTTTTACTTCCTCCAGCAGATCATTCCTGTGGCGGAGGAAGTCGGCGCAAAAATGGCCATTCATCCGGATGACCCGCCGTTTCCGCTTTTTGGCCTGCCGAGAGTGGTCAGTACCCATGCCCACGCCCGGGCCTTACTCGCTGCCGCCCCCAGCCCCGCCAATGGCTTGTGCTTCTGCACCGGTTCTTACGGCGTACGCCCTGACAATGCCCTGCCTGCGATGATCCGGGACCTGGGGGAGCACATTCATTTTATCCACCTTCGAGCAACCAAACGAGACGCCTGGGGGAATTTTTACGAGGCAGATCATCTGGAAGGAGATGTGGACATGTTTAAGGTCATGGAGGCCCTGACACGTGTCCAGCAACAGCGGGCGGAAGCCATTCCGATGCGTCCGGACCACGGGCACAAGATGTTGGATGATTTGGACAAAAAAACCAATCCTGGCTACTCTGCTATCGGTCGCTTGCGCGGCCTGGCAGAGTTGAGAGGCCTGGAGTATGGCATACTGAGGAGTACATTTAGGATATAGCAGCTTAACGCGAATCATATCATGAGGAATCTACTATCTACTACGCCACCGCTGGCTGATCGAAAGCGATGGAGCTACCTGCTGCTGTTAGGAAGCCTCCTGCTGGTCCAAAGCTGCGGCCTTTCCCCTGGGCCCAAATCCCTCAAACTGGCCCACGGCCTGGATGTAAGCCATCCCGTGCATCAGGGCATGGTTTATATGGCTGAAGTATTGGCCGAAAAGTCGGGCGGGGAGTTGACCATAGAGATTTACCCCAGTCAGCAATTGGGTACCGAAAGGCAATGCCTGGAACTGTTGCAAATTGGCAGCCTGGCCATGACCAAAGTTTCCGGAGCCGTCCTGGAAAATTTTGCCCCCAACATCAAAGTACTGGGCCTGCCTTATATCTTCAAAGACCGGGAACAGCTGTACCGCTTTCAGGATTCTGAACTCGGCAAAAACCTCCTAGTGCAGAGTGAAAAATTCTGGCTGAGAGGTCTGACCTATTTTGATGCCGGTCAACGCTCCTTTTATACCAAAGAGCGCCCGGTGAACAGCCCCGCTGACCTGGAAGGCCTCAAAATCCGGGTCATGGAAAGCGTAACTGCCATGGAAATGGTGCGTTCGCTTGGCGGCTCTCCTACGCCCATCTCTTGGGGAGAATTGTACACTGCTTTACAACAAGGCATTGTCGACGGAGCCGAAAACAATCCTCCCAGTTTTTATACTTCCCGCCACTACGAAATCTGCAAATACTACTCCCTGAATGAGCATACCGCCGTACCAGATATCCTGGTGATCGGAACCGTGGCTTGGAACAACTTGAATGAGCAGGAAAAGACCTGGTTGCAGGCAGCTGCCGATGAGGCGGCTGTTTACCAGCGGGAGCTTTGGCAAAAATCCGAAAAGGAAGCCCTGGAGGCGGTAGAAAAAGCCGGGGTGGAAATCATCCGGCCTGACAAATCGCAGTTTTTTGCCAAAACCCAGCAAATCCTGCAGAGCTACCAGGACGAGCCGGAGATCTATGAGCTCATTCAACAAATTCAATCCATGGACCAGGTGCCGTCCTTACCGCTTCAACAGGATTCCCCATGAAAAAACACATCGATTACTACTTAGGCATGTTTCTGGCCCTGCTAATGGCCATCATGACCCTGGACGTCCTGTGGGGCGTATTTACCCGCTACGTCCTGGATAGCCAGGCTAGCTGGTCCGAAGAACTGGCGCGCTTCCTCCTGATCTGGATCGGGATTTTGGGGGCAGCCTATGCGGCCGGGCAGCGCATGCACCTGGCCATTGACCTGCTGTCTCCCAAGCTATCCCTCTCCCGACGCAAGCAACTGGATCTCTTCATTCGTACCCTGGTGGCGCTCTTTGCGCTGCTGGTGCTGGTCATTGGGGGTATTCGCTTGATTTATATCTCTCATGTTTTGGGCCAGCTTTCCCCGGCTTTGCGCTTGCCGATGACGGTGGTCTATGTCTGTTTGCCTATCAGTGGCTTGCTCATCATCTATTACCAATTCACTGCCCGCCGTCCAGAGGTAGCTTAACCCCTTAGTTATGGAAGTATTTATTTTGGTCCTGACCTTTGTGGTACTGCTGGGGATAGGGGTGCCTATCGCCTGGAGCATCGGCATCAGCAGCCTTTTTACCATGCTGGTCAGTATTCCAGCCTTACCGGCTTTTACCACCATTGCCCAGCGGATGGCTACCGGATTGGATAGCTTCTCTCTATTGGCTATTCCTTTCTTTATCCTGGCCGGACAGATCATGAACCGGGGCGGCATCGCCAAGCGATTGATCGCTTTTGCGCGCAGCCTGGTGGGCAGCTTGCCTGGGGGACTGGCTCATGTCAATGTAGTGACAGCCATGCTTTTTGGGGCCATCGCGGGCTCTGCCGTGGCGGCAGCTTCGGCTATCGGGAGTTTCATGACCGATGAAATGGAGAAAGAAGGCTACAGCCGGGAGTTTTCTGCCGCGGTGAATATCACCGCTTCCACCACCGGACTGGTCATCCCTCCGAGTAATGTCCTGATCGTTTACTCTCTGGCCAGTGGAGGGGTTTCCATTGCCGCCCTCTTTCTTGCAGGCTATATCCCTGGCATTCTGACCGGCTTATTTCTGATGATTGTGGCCACCGTCTGGGCCAAGCGCAAAGGCTATAAAGTGGGCAAAAGAACTTCTTTGAAAGTAGTAGGCAAAACCTTCGTACAGGCTTTCCCGAGCTTATTGTTGCTGGTAGTAGTGATTGGAGGCATCGTGGCGGGGATTTTTACGGCCACCGAGGCCTCTGCGGTAGCCGTCTTATACTGCCTGGGCCTGACCTTTTTGTATAAAGAAATGAAGTGGGATGAACTACCTAAAGTCTTCCTGGATTCGGTGGGCACCACGGCCATCGTGATGCTCTTGATCGGTACCTCTATGAGCATGTCCTGGATCATGGCCTACGAAAATATTCCGCAGAATATTACCGAGGTGCTGCTGTCTATCAGCGATAGCGAAATCGTGATTTTGCTGATCATTAACCTCATTTTACTCTTTGTCGGCATCTTTATGGACATGACACCTGCGGTCCTCATCTTTACCCCCATCTTCCTGCCTGTTGTACAGGAACTGGGCATGGACCCCACGCACTTTGGGATTGTGATGGTACTGAATCTGTGCATTGGTTTATGCACGCCACCGGTAGGTTCGGTTTTATTTGTGGGAGTGGGCATTGCCAAAACCTCTATCCAGAAAGTGATTAGGCCGCTTTTGCCGCTCTTTGTGGCCATGTTGCTGGCCCTTGTTCTGGTTACCTTTATTCCTTCCCTCAGCCTGTGGTTGCCGAGTGTGTTTGGGTTCTAACGCATAAGTTGCACAAAAAAAGGAGCGTACCGGCGGTCTTTTCGACCAAGGTACGCTCCGCTTGCTTTGGTATTTGTAGATTTTCCCGAGCTTACGAAATCACCCGGGAAGAGGAAGGCGTTATGCCGTTTTTTTTACTGAATCAAAACTTTTACGAAGGCTTGCTGGCCCTCCGTCCGCAGGCTCACCACATAAATCCCTGCCGCTAATCCTCCGGTAGGAATCTGTGCTTCCTGGGGACCGTTCTGGTAAAATGGGGCTTGCTGCCAAACAGCTTTACCCATACCATCAAAAAGCTGGATCTGATAGTCTTGGGCGAGACTGGCTTCGAAGCTCAATTTGAGGGTTTCACCGGCTCTAATGGGATTAGGGAAGGCTGCTAAGCGGAGGGCAGGTAAGTCGTTCTCTATGCTCACGGTGCCGGTACAGACTGAATATCCGCTGGAATCAGGGGCACCTCCAATAGAGATATAATCGAAATAGACTTCATTGCCCGCAAAATTATTGAGGTCTTTGTCCAAATAAAACCATATATCCCGCAAGTCTGCGGCATCAAATCCGCCCAGATTGGAGCTGTCTACCGTGAATTCCACTTCCGTCCAGTTGGAAAGGTCGGCGGGTATGCTCACCTCCTGTAGGTCGGTGCGAAAAGCTGCGGTACCATCTCCGGAACGCATCAAAAAGCCTAATTGGATGGCGCCTTTTGAACGGACCCGGGTTTGGATATTCAGTTGACCTGTGAGGTTGGTGATGGCATTACCACTGCTATTGGCTGGGGTGATGATCAGGGGCTTATCTGCTTCGAAAGGGGCGCTGACAGCATCAGTAACGGATACAGCCAACTGACTACAAATAGTGTCTGTGCTTTGGGTAAGGGTCGCCGCTCCTGTGCCGCCAAATTGGGCATCGGTGGTATCGGACCATTGCAGCACGTAAGGGAAATCCAGACAGTTGGAGTTCTCGGAAGCATCGGGTTTGGCCCCGATGGAGATATAATCCAGGTAAAAGAGGTTCCCGGCAAAGTTCTCTAAGCCCCGATCCAGGTATAACCAGACATCCCGCAGGTCGGTGGAATCAAAACCTCCCAGGTTACTGGCATCGAAGGTGAAGGTATATTCATACCAGTTGAGGGTATCACCCGGTACCGTTACTTCTATTCGATCGGTTCTTTCGCTGCTGCTACCCCCACCCGAACGCATCAGTACCGCCAATTTTACCGTATCGAGGCTACGTACGCGCATGTACACCCGCATATTGGCCGATAGGTCGGTCAGGTCATTGCCCTGGGCAGTCTGAGGATTGAGGGTGTAAGGGCTAAAGGCCGGTAGGGGATCAAAGACCGGGTCGGTTACCTCGATGCTGATTTCACTACAAACGGTATCGACAGTTAGAATGGAAATAGGACCGGTGGTAGTGCCGCCCAGGTTGGGATCTGATGAAGACGTCCAGTGGGTAGTGTACAGTAAACCAGGACTAGGTGCAGGGGGAGGCGTTGCCGTATCCGGACAGGTAGACCAGCTGTTGCTATCAGGAGCGGCTCCAATGGAAATGAAATCCAGGTAAAAGGCATTTCCGGCAAAGTTATCGACCCCTCGGTCCAGGTAAAACCAGACATCTCTTAAGTCGGTGGAATCAAAGCCGGCCAGATTGGATGCATCAAAGGCAAACGTAAAATCGTGCCAGGTACTGGTATCTCCCGGAACGGTAAATTCTACCCGGTCTGAGCGTTCACTGCTGCTACCTCCGCCAGATCGGAGCAGCACGGCCATGCGAACCGTATCCAGGCTGCGGACCCGAGCGTGGATTTGCATATTACCGGAGAGGTCGGTGATGTCATTGCCCATGCTATCCAGGGGATTGATGATATAGGCGTTGAAGGGTGGGAGTGGGGCATTGACGGGATCGGTTACAGAAAGCATGACCTGGCTACAAGCGCTATCCCAGGTAACCGTGGTTACGGCTCCAGCAGAACCCGAAGAAAGCGTGGGATCAAAGGCCGTGTCCCAGTGGGCCACGTAGAGTGGAGATTGTCCCCATACGCCCGGCCAGATACCCAGCCCGAGAGACAGCAGCAGGAGGCCAGGTTTGCTGGATATGAAAGCGAGGAAAGTTCGCATAGTACAGTAGATTAGTTTATCGAAATTAGGAGGTGTAATGATCTCCTTAATGTTAGGGAAAAGCCGCCGGGCAAAAATCTATTTCAGGGGGAAAATTGTTCAAATGGTGGGAATGGGAGCTAGAGAGGTAATTCGTCTTTCATTCGGTAATTCGTGGCTATCCTAAAAAAGGGCCACGAATGCGCGAATGAGGGACGAATCAGGGGCTATTCTTAAAAAAGGGCCACGAATGCGCGAATTAGGGACGAATCAGAGGCAATTCGTCTTGCATTCGGAAATTCGTGGCTATCCTTTTCACCAGAAGCTATTCCACCTTATACCGAAAGCCCAGGTAGACATTTCTCCCAAAAATCGGCCCCCAAACCATGGAAGGATCAAAGTAGACTCCGAAAGGCTGTTCGGCAGATAAAATGGGGTTCTCCTGCCGCTGATCGAGCAGGTTTTCCCCGCCCAGATAGACTTCCCAGCTTTTGCCGAGGGGTTTGGTAACCTGAGCGTTGAGCATCCAGAAGGCAGGAGAAGCCGTCATGAGCTGGAAGGCTTCGGGATTGGTATCAGTATCGGGCAGGCGCTGGCTGCCGATGCGATTGACGGTCAGGTCAAAAGCCCAGTCATCCCGCGTCGTATAGGCAAGGTTGACAAAAGCCCTGTGCTGAGCCACCAGCGGTTTGCTACGCAGGACCCCATCATAGGTAGTCCGAACGTCCAGCCAACGATAGGCCAGGCGCACATCCAGAAATTTGACCAGCTCATAGTCCAATTGGGTATGCAGGCTATTAGAATAGGAACGCCCCTCCAGGTTGTAGAAAACCAGTTGTTGAGGATTGCGGTCCCGATCCACCACGATCTGGTTGAGGAATTCCGTCCGGTGGAAATCCACGGTGAAAGTCCCTTCACGATAATCCAGCTCAAAGTTTTGGGTAAAACTAGCCCCCGCGTTCCAGGCCACTTCTGCTTGTAAGCCATAGGGCAGGGTGCTATCCTGAGCGACGATGATCAGTTCCCGCGCACTGGCCAGCATACCCTGGTTTTCCGCCAGGATATTGGCGGTGCGTTGCCCTCGGCCCAGATTTAGCCGGAAGGTAGTCTGTTCGGAAGGGGCATAGCGCACATGGAGGCGCGGGGTGAGAAAAGCCCCAAAGAGATTGTGATGATCCAGGCGGAGGCCCGCTAACAAGCTGAATTTCGTCAGATATGTATAGGTGTATTCGAAAAAAGCCCCGGGCACGAGCTCCTGTCGTGCGAAGGCCCGGTAGTCAAGTTGCTCCTCCATGTCATCATACAATACACTGAGCCCGGTTCGATAGGTATGGTTTGTATTGTGGAAAATGCTTTGATAGAGGAAATTGGCGTACAGAGATTGATGCTGTGCCAGATAGCGGCGACCGCCCAGGCGGGTCGCCTGTTCATGATGACTTCCCGACAATTGAAAGCCGAAACTTTGCCAGGGCTTATGCGGGAATATCCTGCCCAATTTCGCGAAGCCTTCCAGGCGCTGGTTGAGACCGGTCATGCCCCAGAAATCCTCTCCGGGTTGATGCAAATCCGGGTCAAAAGCTAGCTGGCCACCTTGCTGGCTTGCGTAGGTGCCTTTGACGCCAGCCTGGAAGCGCCAGGCCTTTTTTCCTATATACTTCCAGCGATGGAGCCCGATCAGGCGTTGGAACAAAGGGCGGTCGAGGAAGCCATCTTGGTTGCGGTCATTTTTTTGACGCAGACCACTGCCATGCAAGAGCAAAGCCGTAGACCAGCCCTTGCCTGTGCTGTCAAAGCGGTGGGCAAAGTTGGCATTGCCTTCATAGCGACCCATCAGGTTTGCGTAGCCATTGAGATGGACCCGCGGGGCTGTTTCGGGCTTCCGCAATTCAATGTTGAGCTGCCCGGCAATGGCTTCATAGCCATTGATGACCGAACCGGTTCCTTTTCCCAATTGGATACTCTGCACCCAATGGCCCGGAATGAAGGTCATGCCATACATGGCATTGAGCCCACGCACGCCGGGCATGTTTTCCCGATTGATCTGGGTATAGGGCCCAGCCAGGCCCAGCATTTGGATTTGGCGGGTGCCCGTGATGGCATCGGTAAAACTCACGTCTACGCTGGGGCTGGTCTCGAAGCTCTCACTGAGATTGCAGCAGGCCGCTTTCATCAGTTCGCTTTCATCGATCAGTAGCACTTTTTGGGTTTTCATTCCTGCAATACGCGTGCTTTTATTCCTTCTGGAGATGGTTACGGCTTCCAAGGTGGCCGCCTGAAGCACTACTTTCAGCGGTTCTCCGGCAGTGGCTGCTAAGGTATCTGTACGATATCCCACATAGGAAATCACCAGTTGGGCAGAGGCGGTAGGCAGTCTGAGCATGAAGGCTCCTTGTGCATCTGAGAACGTCCCTCCGGTGGTGCCCAGCGCCCGAACGCTGGCCTGAACCAGGGCTTGCTCCCCTTTTTCTTCCGTTTGACCCCATACCTTGCCTGAATACAGATAGGAAGGAGCCTGGCAAAACGCCATACCAAACCCGGCGAGCCAAAGCCCGGCCAGGACAAAGAGATATTTCATAAGTTCCAGGCTATGGGTTAATGCACTTTGACTCCGTCCCGGTATTTGCAACAGCCCGGTAATTTCTCATAAGCTTCCTCCGTGGATTTGAGGAGCTCATTGTCATGCCCGGCCAGGGCGACGGCGGCGCAGATTTGTTCAGGGTTGGTCTTTTTGGTTTTGTACACCACTTTGAGTCCTTGGGTCTCGGCCTGCCACTCGGCAAATTTGACCCCACGTACGTACATGGCTGCTTTTTCAATGCGTGCCTTGCACATTTTGCATACTCCGGTTACTTCCAGGGTATCGGTCAGAACTTTAGGTTGGCGCTGGGCATAGCTTTGCAAGCTCAGCATGAAGAAAAGAATGAGCAGGAATAGATATTTGATGAAATGCATGATTTCGGATATAAAGATGAAAAAATGGTACAGGAGAGGTAGCCCTCCTATAAATGGATGGTTTTCACCTTTGGCTAGCCGTAGGTTAAGACTACCCGAAATCGACGCCACAGGGGTAGGCGGGGCGGGGGTGGTTCGAGAGATGGGGGGACCGGCCTGGATTGGGGTTGTTCCGGCAGGCGGGTGATCAGTTTGCCCTTAACTTGTATAGGCTTGATGATCTTGAGCGGGATGAAAAAGGTCGCAGAGGGTCGATCGGTCAGCTGAAGATCATGGGTTTGGGTTTCACAACATTCTCCCTTTTCAGGATCTGAATCGCAGCTCAGGACGATTTGCGTATGCTGCAGTTCCTCCGCTTCCCAGCTACAACAGGCTGAGGCCTGCTTACTCAGACTGGGTTCGCAGGTCAGGCTAGGCTCACAGGAAGTGGGTTCTTCGCAATGATGCAGCCACAGTCCTCCCTGGAGATTCATCCAGAGATAACTGAGCAAAAGAACCAAACAAATTAAGCTTCGCCGCATAGCATCCCTTATTTAATTTACAAAAATCGGAAAATGTGAGGGGAATGCCAAAGAGGGAAGAGAAGGGCCACGAATTTCCGAATGGAAGACGAATAGCCCCTGATTCGTCCCTAATTCGCGCATTCGTGGCCCTTTTTTTAGGATAGCCACGAATTTCCTAATGGAAGACGAATAGCCCCTGATTCGTCCCTAATTCGTGTATTCGTGGCCCTTTTTTTAGGATAGCCACGAATTTTCGAATGGGAGACGAATAGCCCCCGATTCGTCCCTAATTCGTGCATTCGTGGCCATTAAAATAAAAATTAAAACTTGCCGCCATTCACGTCATTTTCGGGTACCGGCTCGACATTGTCCCAGTGCTCTACGATTTTGCCATCTTCTATCCGGAAAAGGTCTACCTGAGCATAATCCTGATTAAGGGTGCCATCATTCCAGTTGGCTTTGCACAAGGTCGCTACAAAATTGCCCTGGCCTACCAAGAGCACGATTTCCTCATAGTTGAGGGGACGGTTGGGCATGGTAGCCAGCTTTTGAAAATGCTCCAGTCCATCCGCCACTTCTTTATTGTGCTGGATATAGGTTTCGGTAGAAATGTATCGGTCCAAATTCTCCGGATTACCGCCGGGCATGAGAGCGTCTTGGATCAGGTTGCGCACCAGGGCTTTGTTTTCTTCGGTTTTGTCCAAATCCGTTATTTCCGTAGGGCCATCAACCGAGGTGTGGCCAGAAGGGGTGTGATCATGATAGGCTGCAATCACGTCCCAGTGCTCTACGATTTTGTCGTTTTCGTCCGTATCAAAAAAATCCGTGGTCACCCACTGCGCTTCTCCATCGTTCAGGCTCTGGTACGCATGGATGAATACGTACTGTCCATCGACCAGCCCCCGTACGATCTGAATGTCTCTTTTGGGGTTTCTTTGGATAAAAGGCTCGAAGAACTCAATAAAGCCTTCTGGTCCATCCTTTACACCTGTACTGTGCTGGGTATAGCGATCCCCGGTGTATTTGTACACGGCCTCCCGGGCGTTCCCATCCCGAATACCTTCCAGATATAGATTTTTCGCGTTTTGCAGTTTTTGACTCTCCATGATATAATGATGAATATTTGCTTTGGTACAGCAACAAAGATGAAGACCCACGGGAAAGCGCTCAAGGTGAAAAAAACCGCAAGGATGGTAAAAGTGTAACCAGGCCTAGATTTTCCGGAATCCAGCTGGGGTCAGGCCGGTATGCTTTTTAAAATACTTGACAAAATTGGTGGGCTCATTAAACCCAGCTAAAAAGCATATCTCTTTGGGAGAAAGGGTGGTCGCGGCCAGTTGACGTTTGATTTCCAGAATGACATGATCATCGATAAAGGCTTTGGCCGTTTTCTGGGTGAGCTTCTTGCATACCTCATTCAGATGCTTGTAGCTGATGGCTAGCTGATCAGCATAATCCCGGGCATTGCGGCTCTGGCCGTAACCTTTTTCCACCAATTTCCGGAAAGCATTGAAGGTCTCGTAGTTTCGGTCAAAATCCCGGTCTGCGGCCGGATTTTTTTGCTCCAGCTTCAATAAGTAAATAGAAAGAATGGCGGCCACAATATCAGCCTGGGCGGGCGAGGAGGAGGCCAGGAGTTCGGCTTGTAAGGCCTTGATGAGTCGCTGATTTTCGGTTGGGTTGTGGTAAAGGGCTGAGGTCAAATGATAGTTGTACAGGCGCGTGATTTTGGCTAGGGAAGAGGGAGAGAAATACTTTAGCAAAAACGCCTCGGTAAACAGCACCAAATAGCCCTCTCCGCTTTGTTCCGGACAAAAAGCATGAATTTGGTTTTTGGAGATCATCAGGCAATCTCCCTGCTCCAATTGATATTCCCGAAAATCTACTTTATGCCGCCTGCTGCCTTCCTGGAGCAACATAAAGGCAAAGAAGGATAACCGATGGGCCTGAAAGGGATCGTGATCCAGCGGAGCGTGGTCCTCACTGAAGAGCTTCTTCAGAGACATTAATTCAAAGCCCGGCACATGGCCGGGTTTGGCGCGGAATTCCAGATCAGGGATGGAAGACATAAAATTAAGTAAGGGAATCCCCGTCTTTCCTGCAAATGAGCCTAGCAGGAAATATCAGCCTGAGACTGTATCTTCAAGCATCATTTGCTTCAACCCCTACTGCTACCGCTCATGAATGCCAAACATTTTGCTAAGACCCTCGGGCCAGGGCTACTTTTTGCCGCTACCGCGATTGGCACTTCCCATCTGGTTCTGTCTACCCGGGCCGGCGCGCATCACGGGATGATCTTTTTCTGGATCATTCTGGGGGCTCTCATCCTCAAATACCCCTTCTATGAATTTGGGCCCCGCTATGCCAGTGCGACAGGCTTTAGCCTGCTGAAAGGATATCGGGCCCAGGGGAAATGGGCCGTTTGGCTTTTTCTGGCGGTGGTGTTTGTCAATATGTTTTCTGTAGTAGGAGCGATCGGCGCGGTAACGGCTGGGCTCTTGGCTACCTTGTTTGAGGTGCAGGCCGTTTCGGTACCGCTGCTGGCCGGGATCATTCTGGCGGTAACCGTGGGACTATTGCTGACGGGAGGCTATCAAGGCCTGGACGCGCTGATAAAGGTGATTTCGGTGGTGCTGGCTGTAACGGTCCTGGTGGCTTTCCTGGCAGTCCTGTTTAAGGGACCTGTGGAGAAAGCGGCAGATTTTCAGGCCCCTGCCTTGATGGACGGAGCAGGCCTGGCTTTGTTGATTGGCTTGCTGGGGTGGATGCCTGCGGGCATGGAAGCCTCGGCCATGAGCAGCATTTGGAACATTGAAAAAACCAAAGCCACGGGCTATCAACCGAGCCTTAAAGAGAGCTTGCTGGATTTTCACATTGGCTACGTATTTACCATTCTGCTGGCCCTGATGTTTTTGACCATCGGAGCCTTTACCGTTTTCGGATCAGGGCAATTGCTCGAGGGAAATGCGACTCAGTTTACAGGGACGCTTTTGGCCGTCTTCACCACGAACTTAGGGGAGTGGGCCTGGTACATCATGGCCATGGCGGCTTTTGGCACCATTTACGGCACCTTGATCACCGTGATGGATGCCTTTCCGCGTTGCTTTGTGCGGGGGATACGGGTCTTGCGCTATGCAGAGATAGACGATCAGGAACCTCAGCGTCAATTTCTGGACAAAAGCTGGCGTGTAACCGTGGTGCTGGTTGGCCTGGGTGGGTTTTGCCTCTTCTACTTTTCTGCGGCCAGTATGATCAAACTCCTTGACGTGGTGACCATCCTGGCTTTTATCACCAGCCCCGTTATTGCCTGGCTCAACCTGCGTGCCATCCAACATCCCGACATTCCGGCAGATCATCGCCCTGCTCCCTGGCTGATCGGGCTGGCTTACCTGGGCCTGGCATTTTTGGTGGGCTTTGCGGGTTATTATTTGTGGACGATGGTGTAGGGAAAAAGGGGAGGGGAAAGCTCGTAAGTTTTTTTCGGCTAATGAAATCCACTTTTGGTCCCAGCCGGGAGTATGTAAGTAAGAAAGGATATAGTGGAAACTGATGTTCCATGATCCAATAGCAGGCTGCATGTTGCGCAGGTTTCTTGATCATACGAAATGTCAAACACCCGGAAAGAGGTCTACTGAAGTTTAACCATGTGAAGCCCCGCAAAAGATATGGCCAAGCCAATCCCTGAATTAGCCTGACAAATTTGTTCCGATAAACCTTTCCGGGCCGGGTAGCTTACCGCTTCGGAGAAGGCAAACGAGATGAGCGGCATGAAGGAAGTGCTTATCCTTTAAAATCAATCGATTACATGAAATGTCGGAGGAGAAGGTAATAAGTTTCCATAAAGTTTCCATGAAATTTCCAAGGATTCGTTTCATTATTCGAAGCACATTTTCCGAGTTTAGCAGCCCTGTTGGTTCAATCTTTTGAATTATTTACAGTATTATGAATACGCATCATGCCACATTTCATTTACGGGTCCTCTTACCCAAAAATCGTAACCATACTGGTTGGCTACGATTAGAAAAAGGGGGAAAGCCCGTCGCGGAATATCGCTGCTTAGGTCGGGGTAGCCGGGGCGGTGGAGATACCAGCATGTTGGAAAAGGGGAATACGCCCACTGGGTTATATAATGGAAGCCAACTGGTAAATACTCAAGCCTGGTCCCGGAGATCTTACGGTCGCTGGGGAGCCGTGCGCTTAAAACCCATCGGAGGGAATGCCCTCACGGCTCAGCAAATATTTGGTCGGAACGGCTTGCTTATTCATGGTGGCGCCGCAGGCAGTAAGAAATATTGGAGGGGCAAAGGGGCTTTACGTGCCACCCATGGCTGCCTTAGACTAAGCAATCAGGATATGAAAAAATTGATGGGACATCTTCTGGCTGGGAGTATCGGACAACACTCCTGTCAGGAGGTTTCCATCTTGGTCAGTGTAGCAGAGTGAGAATATGATCCAATACTAAATTACTAAGGCTTACTGGGTAACCACAAATCCCAGTCGAATTACCACATACTCCTAACCTAACACAAAATGAAAAATACCCTTTTGCTGGGGCTTTTAATAAGCCTCTCGGTCTCTCTTATTGCCCAGGTCCCGCAGGCCTTTAACTACCAAGCGGTGGCGCGGGACTCTTCTGGGGATTGCTATAGTGAACAATTGATATCGTTACAAATCAGTATTTTAGATAGCTCAGTTGCCAATCCCTTGGTATATCGCGAGGAGTTTAGAAATGTACTTACTAATCAACAGGGGTTATTCTCAATTCTCATAGGAACTGGAATTTCTCAACCTATTGGGGGGCAAACTCCTCCGTTTGAAAGTATTATTTGGGCAAGTGGGAATCATTGGATGGAGGTGAAAATGGACCCATCTAACGGATTCAATTTTATTTTGGTTGGTTCCCAGCAACTCCTCAGTGTTCCATATTCAATGTATAGTGATGAGGCATCAAAAGCTAATACTGCCACCATTGCAGATACCGCCATGATTGCTCGAAATGTAATGGGTGAGCCGATAGGCACTGTCAAAATGTTCTGGGATGCAGGGGGAATTCTATCAGTACCTATTGGTTGGCAGGTATTAGATGGGACAGTTGTATCAGATCCTCTTTCCCCCTTGAATGGCATTCAGTTGCCCAATATGGTTAATCGCTATGCAGTTGGGGCTCTTCAAAATACTGATACTACTGTGGTAGGCAATACCAATCATACTATCAGTCTTGCTCATAGCCACACCGTGGACAACCATCAACATTCGATGCCGTCCCATACCCATTCTATGTCTCATACACATAGCGCGGGTACTTACTCAACTCTTTTTGGTTGGGACGATCAAGGTGATGTTGCAGTCCGAAAAGGTTCTATTAGCTCTTATGGAGGCTGGCTGGTCTCATTCAATGATGCTTTGAACACTGAGGGAAATCTATCTTTTGGAAATGTTCAAACATCCGAATTTTCTTCCAATACTGCTTCTGTACAAGTGGCGGGAAATTCAGGGGGTTCTTCTTCCAGTTCTACCGGTTCCGGCGGTGGAGGAAGCACAGGAAGTGCAAATCCAGGTACCTCTAGTCAACTTTCTACTATCCAATCTATTCAACCGGAAAGTATAGGCTTTATCTACATTATTAAAGTGAGATGAAGAGCCCAAACTTTTTGACTTTACCCTAACCATGATATTATGAAACCCATGTTTCTTATCCTTATACTTTTAGGGGCCTGCCCATTGATCCATGCCCAATCTCTCGGCCTTCAATCCCTGTCTCCCTTAGGAGGCTATTGGGAAAGTGCGGGGAGCATCCAGATGCATCATAATTTGGGCGCGGTTGCTGCTCGTAGCACGGGACAAGCTGATGTCCGGCTGGATCAAGGTATGTTCATGGCTTGTGATTGGCCCTGTGCAGATTCGGTCAAGGGAGTGGGGTTTAATGAATATCTCACCCCCACCTTATCCATCTCCCCCAATCCCACCCATGATATCCTCAGCTTACAAGGAGAGGCCCATCATATCTTTCGCTATGAACTGTTCTCCTCCAACGGCCAATTGATTGCGCAGGGTGAGATTCAGTCCCAGCAGATTTCCCTGGAAAACTGCCCAATAGGCTTGTATCACCTGCGGGTCTTTGGTCATCGAGGAGAACTTAGCTATGTAGGGAAGGTGGTGAAGGAGTAGGGACAACTTAGCTCACTCTTTCAAGAGCGTGGCCATGCTAATATTAGGGGAAGCTGTTCATTTTCAATGGGATGTAAAGCCTTTTCTAAGAAAAGTGAGTGGTTTTTCCTTGTTAGGGAAACGGGGCTGGTCTGGGAAAGGGGCAAGAAAGAGCACCAGCGACCATTCTAAGGCGTCCGTAAAGGTTTCGAAGACTATCATCCCTGGGCCTTCTTCCCAAAGGCCTATATATCCTGCGGGAATACTTGTCTTTTGGGAACCTGATTTCACCATTTACCCTCGCCATAGCACGCTATGTCTCAGGAAAAAGGCTCATCCGAACCCCAAAATCCTGCTTATTCCCCACTAAAGCTCAAACTTTAAACAGGCGCTAAATCAGGGAGAGAATTAAGCATAGCTCTTCTACCAGGATAGGATAAAACTATCCAGTGGCAAAGGCTCCTTCATGCAAATGGGGTTTTACTTTAAACTCTGGGAATCCAATCGGTAGGGCTGGTGGCAAACAGTCCTACTTTTTTCTAACAATCTTAATGGCAGGGTAGGTTGGGTCTCCATGGGAGAAGCCCGAAGCGGCTTTTTTCCGCTTGCGAAATTTGATCTTGGGGGCCGGGATGGATTCGAGCGGGGAAGGCAGGGTTTCAGCTGGTGGTTCAGGGGCAGCTGGAGTCGACTCAGCCTCTTGGCTTAGGCCCAGGGTCATGGCTTGAAACCAGTGGTCACAAGACTGCACGAGGGTTTGCTGCAGCAGTTGGGCCTGCTGCATAGAGGCTGCCAATTCCTGGGTGATCATCATGCACAATTCACCAGAAAGGGGAACTTTCTCCCCATTTTTCAAGCGCTCAGAAAGTAAAGCGATTAATTGAGCTTGTTCTGGGGTTAAGCCGGAAGGGGACTCCTGATGATCCGTAGGTATCGATTCAGAGGTTGATTTTTTCATCATTTCATGATAACAAATGATCCCAAGCTGAAGAATAGATATGCCTTCTCTTTTACAAAGTACATTTTTCTATTTAGAATGCCAGATTATTTCGTAAATTACTTTTGGGTATTAAACTGTATCTTTTTGCTGAAAATTATGCCTGCTTGCATATTGTTGACTAGTCTGAAAGATGGAAGTCAGGGGCTTCATACGTCTACTTAAATGGACCCCCGGTCCTTCGCGAATTTTTCTGTTAACAGTATATCTTAAAACCACTTTCTGCTCCAACCATGCCAGCTTCTTACCCACAATATGCTATACGTCGTCGGATGGACCGTCTGACAAATCTTTGGCAGCATTTTGCAGAAGCACCAGAAAAAAGGCTCTGTATCTGGACCATTGCTTCCGAGGAAAATCAGATGATGGAGGCTTTCTATCAGCGGGAAATCTCTGAAGCTGGAGAGATAGGGGACCTGTTTTTGCGGTTTGAAGCCGGTTTTCCTGCTTCTCAAGCCTATGGCCAGGCCCTGGTCTCAGAACTTTCGGCTATGATAGAAGCAGATCGGGAAGCTATGGGGGAGGAGGATCTACAGATTGATTGGCAGGCTCAACCGATTCAGCCCGGACAATCTGATCAGGCGTATTTGCTGGAACAAATGGCCAGCTTTGCAAAAAGCATGGCGGAGCTGGATGGGAAGTTCGTGTTGTACCTGATGCCGGAAGCTATGAGCCATCCTCAGCAGTGGGAAGAGTGGATGCAGAATTTGTTGAAACACGAAATTCCAGAAATGCTGCGCTTCATGCTCTTGACCCGGGAGGAGGTAGGGTTTGGGGAAGACCTGGAGAAAATTTTCCCGACCAAAATAAGCTGCATCGCCCCGAAATTAGAAATGCATAAGGCCTTGGAAGAGATCGCTTCAGCGGGTAATCCTGCCGACCCAGGCGTGCAATTCCGAAAAGCCTACATTGCCTTGAGCCAGGCTGCCTCTGAGGGAGAGCTTTCGGTTGCAGAAGTAAAAGGACAGGAGGCCCTGGAAATCGCCCAAAAACAGCAATGGCACGATATGCAGTTTAGCGTATGGTTGCTATTGGGAACCGCCTATCAAAACCATGGGAAGCCAAGCCATGCTCATGCACGCTTTTTTTCTGCCTTGAATTGTGCTACCCAGGTAAAACCAGCCCCCTTTTCGGCTAAGTTGCAGGTTCAGGCGCTCATGGCGCGGGCTTCCCTACATATTCACACCCGTGACTGGCAACTGGCCCAACCCTATTACCAACAAGCCACCGAAAAAGCGGAAGAAGCGGGAGACCCCTTCTACCTTATGGAAACCGCCAGGATGGCTGCCTTATGTGATGAAAAGGAGGATGAACTGGATCGAGCCTGGATTTTCCTGATGAAAGCTTTTGAAGCAGGTAAGGAATTGGATCCGGAAACCCGGCCTCATACAACCTTTCCTTTTGTGGGAAGCGCCATCCTACGGATTGGCCCCAAGGCAGGAAAAGCCCGCGAGGCGGACCAAATAGAGCGACAAATGCCAGAACTGGCAGGTGAGGACTGGATGAATCAAACTAACCTAAGCGTGAAAAGCCTATGATCCCGGCGGTAAAAATGTTAGACCCCGTGATGGGGATTGATATCCATATCATCATGATTCCTACGCCGGGAGGGCCTGTACCTACGCCCATCCCGCATCCTTTTACGGGCATGGTGTTTGATCCCTGCGATTTACTGCCCATCATTGGAGCTACGGTCATGGTCAATGGCATGCCGCGGGCCCAGGCAGGAACCGCCGCCATGGCAGTGCCGCCCCATATTCCCATCGGAGGCCCTTTTATGAAGCCGCCTGCCAATGAAGGCGAAATGTTCATGGGGAGCTCTACGGTATTGGTCGAAGGCGAGCCATTTACCTATATGGGCTTGCCGGTCCTTAGCTGTAACGACATAGGCGTTCCTCCTCCGCCCCGTCCGAAAAAGAAAGGGGGCACCAAAAGCATGGTGTTACCGACCTCTATCGTCATGTCTATTCCCGCTGGCTTACCAGTGCTGGTGGGAGGTCCTCCTACGGTTTCGCTTACGGCCCTGGGGATGCGTGCCGGGATGGCTGCTCTGGGCAAGGCCGCCAAAAAATTGCGGAAGCTGCAAAAGAGCAGCAAGCGCATGAAGAATCTTTCTAAGAAGATTCATAAAGCGGCCAATAAAGCCATGAAAAAACTGGGGGTGCCGCCCTCCATTCAAAATAAAGTACACAAAGGAATTTGTTCCGTTACTGGACACCCAGTGGATATTGCCTCTGGCAAAGTGTATACTGACGTGGTAGACTTTGAATTTCCCGGGCCTATACCTATCGTTTGGGAAAGAACCTGGTTTTCCACCTCGGTCTATGAGGGGCCGCTGGGACATGGCTGGCATCATCCTTATGATCTCGCCCTGGAAGAAGATATTGCAGAAGGAGCCGTAGCGGTACGCATGGCCGATGGCCGACCGGTGGCCTTTCCCATCCTGGAAGCCGGAGAAGAAGTATTCAGCCGGGCGGAAAAATTAAGCCTGTCCAGGGACGAAGCAGGCTATGCCCTACGGGATAAACAAGGACTCACCTATCGGTTCGGACCGGCCAGACAAAGTTTCCAGGCCTTGCAGCAGATCCGAAACGATGCCGGTCAAGCCCTGGACTTTGCCTATGATTCAGCGGGTAAGCTTGCCAGCATCACGGATCATGCCGACCGGGAACTTTCCTTTACCCATGACCGCTTTGGGCGCATCATAGGCATTCATGCCCCAAATCCGGATCAGGCAGGCGGGAAGGTCCGCCTTATGAAGTACGATTACGATGCTGCGGGCAATATGATCCAAAGTGCAGATGCCCTCAACCAGGAAATGCACTATGTCTATCGGGGACATCTGCTGGTCAAAGAGACCAATCGCAATGGCCTGAGTTTCCATTTTGAATACGATGGCTATGATCATGAGGCGCGTTGCCTGCGCACCTGGGGGGACAAAGGCATCTATGACCATAAGCTCACCTATGCCGGAGGCCTGACCATTGTAGAAAACTCGCTGGGCCATCAGGCTTCCTATTATCACAATGGCAGCATTGTACACCAGAAAATCGACAACCGGGAGCAAGTCTCTTTTGTCCAGTATAATGAATTCAATGAGGTCATCCTGGAAACCGATGAATTAGGTCGTCAGACCGGCTATGAGTATGACCAGCGAGGCAACCGCATAGCCACCTACTTCCCGGATGGGACCGTTTCCGAAATGACCTTTGACGGGGACCGTTTGGTTTCAGGGCAGAACCAGATCGGGGGCACCTGGGCCTGGGTGTACAATGAACTCGGGCAACTCACCGCCCGGCAGGATCCTATGGGGCGAGGCACTGCCTATCGATATGAAGGGGCTTTGCTGACAGAGATCATTGATGCAGCGGGGGAAATCAGCGAGCTGGCCTATGACGACCAGCAAAATCTGGTGGCCTTTCAAGGTCCGGATGAACTGCCCTATCGCTGGCAATATGATGGCTGGGGCAGGGTAGTCGCCAGCATCGACCCCAACCAGAATGAAGAAAGACGCACCTTTGACCTGCTCGGGAGGGTGGTGAAAATAGAAACCCCGGATGGGAACCAGCGGGAATTGACCTATGACCCGGAGGGGAATATTGTCCATGCCAAAGATCAACAACGGGAGATACGGTTTGAATACACCGGCATGAATAAATTGGCGGCCCGGATCGAACATGGCACCCGGATAGCCTTTGGGTATGATACCGAAGAGCAGCTCACCGACATCACCAATGAGCATGGCTCCGTGTACCAGTTTTACCTTGACCCCAACGGACAGGTAGAAGTGGAAGCTGGTTTTGATCAGATCAAACGCCACTATCGTCGAGATGCCGCCGGGCAGGTTATTTCCGTGGGCCGGGCCAGTGGGATAGAGACCTTTTATGAATATGACCTGGTGGGTAGGATCGTTGGGGTGGAGCACCGTCGGGGAACCAACCTGCTGGAAAGTGAAAGTTTTGCCTACCGTCCCGATGGAGAACTCATGTCCGCGCTCAACAGCGCTACGCAGATTAGCTTCGAGCGAAATCTGATGGGCCAGATCACTCGTGAGCAGCAAGGCGCGCACTGGGTAGCTTACGAATATGACAAACGAGGCTTACAGGCCCAGCTGAAATCCTCTCTAGGGGTGGACCTGGCCTATGCCCGTAACGCCATGGGAGATGTGGAGGAAGTAGCAGTTCTGGAAGCGGAAGAAGTGGCCTGGACCACCCGCTTCAAGCATGATATATTTGGCCTGGAAACCGAACGGAGGTTCCAGGGAGGCTTACAGTCCCGTTGGGAGCGCGATAAGCTGGGCCGGGCGGTGAAGCAGGAAATCGTCGCCGGAGGGCAGGTGCAACGGCAACGGACCTACACCTGGGAAGCCAATGACCGCCTCAAACAAATCGTAGAATCCGCTCAGGGCCCTACGGAATTTGGGCACGATGCTTTTGGTAACCTGGCCTGGGCGCAGTATGCCGATGGGACCCGAGAATATCGCATGCCGGATGAGGTGGGCAACCTCTTTCGGACCGAAGACCGGAAAGACCGGACCTACGGCCCGGCTGGCCAACTCCTGGAGGCAGCAGGGACCCGCTATAGCTACGATGAGGAAGGAAACCTCATCCGTAAGCAGGAAGCAAACGGAGCCGTCTGGCGCTACGTCTGGCATCCTGCCGGATGGCTGGATTCAGTCACCCGCCCGGACGGAAAAGAAGTTAGCTTCACCTACGACCCCCTCGGTCGCCGGATCAGCAAAAGCTATGAGGGACGCACCACCCGATGGATCTGGGCAGGCAATGTGCCGCTCCATGAGTGGAGCGAAGCCACCCGGGTTTTGCCCAAATCCCAGAGCCGCATCAAGGTAAAATCCCGGTCTACTACCGGCATCATCATTCGTCGCAAAGGAGAGCAAAAAGCCACTCCGACCCATGGCCCCCCGGCGGACCAGCCGGTAGCAGCCCCCGTCCAGACGGAGGGAGCTGAGCCCCCCCAAGCGGAGGTGATTACCTGGCTCTTCCAGCCAGATACCTTTACCCCCCTTGCCAAAATCCAGGGCGGTCAGTATTTCGGCATCGTTACCGATCACCTGGGTACGCCCATCGGCATGTACGATGTGGCTGGACAGGCGGTCTTCTCCGCCGAAATGAGCGTCTACGGTCAGCTACGCAACCTGGAAGGAGATAGAAATGCTTGTCCCTTTAGGTTTCCCGGGCAGTATGAGGATGAGGAGACAGGGCTGTATTATAATCGCTTTCGGTATTATGATCCTTCTTCGGGAGGGTATTCCTCACCTGACCCTGTAAGGCACTGGGGAGGGCTAAATTTCTACTCCTACGTAAGTGAACCAAATTTATATGTAGATCCCTTCGGGTGGGAAGATCTATGGTATCGAGCTCTTAGTCAATCTGACATGGATAGTTTGAATAGTGGAGGAAATATTGTGCCTAAAGATCCTTCAGCTACAAACTCCGCGATGGACCATGTTCTAAATGGTTCCACCGATGGATATGGAGATCAATACATTTCTCTGACAAAAGATGAGGGATTGGCAAAAAATTGGGCTTCTAGGTCAGGAACAGAGGTCGCTGTAATTGATCTTGACAAAGTAGATAATAATAAGCTGGATTTATCCACGGGAGAAGGAAGGATCAAACATCTCGGCAATGCAGGAGACGCTAGAGCATCAGAGTCTTTAAAGAAAGCGAATAAATTTGCTAAAGGCGCAGATGAGTTATTAGTTGAAGGGGAAATAAATAAAAATGCCATCAAGAAGAGGTATAAACCTCCATGTAAATAATGAGTGAATTAGAAAACTACATCCAGTACTTAGATTCAGATGATGAGTTCTCATATTTCCTAAGAATGGAATACATATGGGATGATCAAAAGTATTTAGAAATGCTTCAACATGTTAAGGATGTTGTCGTATCCTTTGGTTCAAAGGATGTCCTTCCAAAGAAGGTAATTTATTTTTTCACAGGGACGATTGATATGATTGTTGGGATAGTTTCGAAGGATGTTTTTTTCGCTACTACTCCAGAAGGATACCAAGAACAATCCTATAGAGAATTGGTGGAGCAACGTAAGAATGAATTAATAGAGCTCAAAAAAAAGTTCTTTGGGGGAGATTACTATCTCTTCGATTAATAATCCCATACAAGCATGCGTACCCTAACCATTATTATTTCCAATAAACCTACCGGAGAGACCTATCATGCCCGATCCTATCCACATGATGATAGAAATAATAATGGCCTGATTGAATTGTATGGGGTACCGGTATATAAAGTATTTCTAGTGGTAAAGGGAAAGCCAAGGAAAGAATGGCGAGCCCTTCGGTTTATGCCTTATTGGAACAATCCCAAGGCTCCCGAAAAGAAATATAAATCCAGGGGCTGGGTAAATGCAGGGCTTAGTGGAAAAATACATCGGAAGGTGGTTGAGCGGTATTTCCCAAAATATGGGGTGCAGAATCGTTACTCTCCTCATCAGGGAGCTATTCAAATTCGGGGGAATTATTTAATTCATTCAGGCCCACAGAAATTAAGCGAAGCTGGTTGGGGAGCTGCAGGCTGCGTAGAAATTGTAGGGGATTTTTCTAAGTTCAAGCAAGATATCCGGGATTTGGCAGAGGTGAAAGTCCCGGATGTAGATCGGGCGCTTACCCGTATGGTAAATCGGGGAAAACTCCTCCTGACCATTCAACCCGCAAGGGCACCTAGAATCAGAAAAAACTTTATTGGAGAGGCTTTTCCTCAATAAAGGACCAGCCTAAGCCCCATGAAAAACGAGAAGGCAAGAGCGTTCACCCATGAAATGTTGTGGCCGCAGGATAAACCGCGATCCTACCCTTTAGAAAAAGCCTCATTTTGCCAAAGCAATTCCCCAAACTCCTCTTCGCCTGCCTGATGATCCTGCTGGTCTTAGGCATCGTATATGTCTTCGCCCTGGAGGAAGACCAGCGAACCCTCAATGCCTTAAAGCACTTTTTAAAGCGGATTATCTAGATGTACTAGGACGAAGATTTCTCCCAGGATTGTTAAAGGGCATTTTGGGATCAATCCTATAGTTCCAAAAGGAATTGATGATTGCCTCATAATAGTCTGATTTTCCTGAATCATTACTATTCCTCCTGGCTTGGGCTCTGGTTCTTCCGGCAGGACGGGGAGTGAGCTGTCCTTTTCGGTAATTCTCATGGCCTTTGCTGATTGCCTTAGATAAGAGGGTACCAAAGCTTATCCCTCCTTCTGGCTCACCTGCCTCTCCCCAGCCAGGTAAAGATTGGGTCTCATTTACGCCAGGAGGCACCCCCGCTTGAAGAAGGATATTTCGGCCATGCTTTTTTATATGGGTTTTTAGATTTTGGACACTTTTACGACTTGAGAGGTAAGCAACAGTGGTATCATTCCTATCCTGGATACTTGGCATAGCTACCTTGAAGGCTGCAAATCCTGCGATAGAACCACGAGTTCGGACATCAGCGAGCAATGGAGCGAGTTCTAATATCAGCTCTTTTGCATAAAAAATATAATCTCCAGGGGAGGGTGATCTCCTAATTTTCATATATACCCGATGTTGAACCTCCACTTCTCGGTATTTGGGCGACCGGAAATGGATAAAACCACGGTTAAGCTTATCTATGCTGATCTGTCCTTGATTTACCTGGTGCAAAATGCTAACGATGTCTGGGGTCCAGGTGGCTGATTGAAGTTTTGTGCTGATCGTGGGATACTTAAGTTGTTGAATGCTGGCTGCCATTTCTAAAAATACCAGATCAAACCGCTGTCTATTCGCTCGATTTTGTGCAAAAGGGAGATTGGCCCTCCGCGTATAATAACTGTAGACGGTGGATTCTGTGATTGAACCTCTGTTACTAGAAAAGTACTTGATCATCGTACGAAGCGACGGATGAAAGTCATTTAGGCTAGCCATATGGAAGGGTGTTTAGGTGGTTGATACTATAAGGTTCGTTTTTTTTACCTAAATGGTTCGATGGTCGTAATATTTTTTCGGGGCAAAAAAAAATCTCCGCTGCACAGATGTAATCTTCCTGGCTGCCTCGTCTTCTTTCTTTAGCCTTTGGCAACGCCTGGCAGGATATGCTGTTTGAAGCCCAGAGAAAAGGGTAGCTTGTGACTTTAGGCTTTTGTAAATCAGCTGCTTATCTGGTTGGTTGACCGAATGAAGAACCGGGAAGGAGGAGCAGGATTTTTTCGGAAAAATCAACAGGACTGAATGATTCCCCGCTAAGAGCCACATACAGGTGAGAGAGAAGTATTTTGAAACTTCAAAAATTATTTTTCTTCATCAAATCCCTAAAAAGTAGGTGCTGTATGTATGTCTTTTAGTGAAAAAATGATACATTGAGCTACGCGTTTTCCATTTAAATTCTTGATCACCCATGCTTCGTCTAGGCCTGGTAAGCGAGGACGTATCTCTCAAATCTTTGCTGCGAAATGAATTTTCGCAGGACTTTCTCCTGGTAGCGGAAACGCAACAGGCCAGAGAGGTACGCGAATGGTTAGCCTCTGCGCATACTTCCCTGGATTTAGTGATTCTGGATATCGAATTGATCAGGGGAGAAGGCCTGGCTTTTCTGGAGCCCTTTCTGCCTTTTCCCTTTGCGATCCTGCCTTCCGCCGTGGATCCGGAACAGGCCCGAGAGTTTATCGCCCGCTATCAACAACATATCTGCGGATACCTGGATAAGCATAGCAGTGATTTTTCCCGTATGCAAGCCATCCGCTCCGCCAGTATGATCCTCTCCGCCCGGTTGAAGGAAAGAGCCTCTCTCCCCCGCTCTCACCGCAGGATCTCCATCCACACTACCCAGCGGCACTTTTACATCGCGCCCGATGGGCTGATGATGGTCGAAGGAGACCGCAATTACACGGAACTATATTTTGGCTATACCGAGAGCCTGCGCCTCGGTCGGAAGCAACTTACCTGCTCCTATAATTTGAGCCAGTGGGAACGCATGATCAGGAGTTTGGGCATCCCTTTTCTGAAGAGGGTTTCCCGCAAACATGTTATAAACGCACAGTTCCTCACCGAATGGAATAAGCAGCAAAATGAGTTGATTCTTCGGGACGTCTATGAACAACATGGTAAGCCGGAGTTTTTGACTTGCAGAGCGCAGATCGGCCCCTCTTACAAGCAGGCTTTAGGACAGATTTTTGAAAACATCGCCCAATACTAAAAAGGCTGAGGCTTGATTCGTACGCTCAAACCATTCATTTATACAAACGATAGCGGGCTTTGTACAAATCCCTGATAATTAATGAAAAGACTCGTCATATTGAGGATATCAATCGCTCATTGACGTAGGGAAAAGTTAATATGTTGTGAACGTGAATGAGACCTATATCGGAAAGAGGAAAGCCTCCTGAAATCCAAAAATTTGGGAGAATTCTTCTTTTCGAAGGCTCTTAAATTTTCGCATATCATATTGATGAAATGCTAGAAAATAACTATATTCAATATCTTCATAATCTACCATGATTTCCACCCTAGCTTATGCCCCGGAATTGCAACATGCGATCCAGATTGCCCAATCTTTAGCCAAAGAATACCACAATCTTGAGTTTTCTGCTGCACACCTACTCCAAGGGGTATTGCATAATGAAGTCGGACTTGCTTCTCAACTCGCCGCCTGGGGGGAGGACATCCACTATCTGAGGGATTGGGCCATGGTCAGGTTGGAAGACCTCCCCAAAACCGGTCAACTGAAAACAGATCCTACCGGAGACGACAGCGTGCGTCGGACCTTTGAGGTGGCTGATGTGGTCAAACTAAAATTGTCCGAGGACCTCCTGAGTCCGCTGGCCGTCTTAGTCGCCATGTGCAAGCCAGGGGTAGGATTTTCTGAAGAACAATTGAAGACTTTCCCTTTACAGGAGAAGGGACTGATAGAAAAATACCTTGAATCGGCCAGCTTAGCGGCGGCTACAGGGGCACCTTCAGCGGGAAAACAGCGTCCTGCAGGTCCTCAATCCCTGGCCGGTGCCAAAGCCCTCTTTAAGTACTGCGTGGACAAGACCGCCCTGGCCAAAGAGGGGAAAATTGACCCCATTGTTGGCAGGGACCGGGAAACCCGCATGGCTGCGGAGATTCTGGGCCGACGCACCAAGCCCAATGTCATCATTGTTGGAGACCCCGGCGTAGGCAAAACCGCGCTGGTAGATGGTTTCGCCCTCAATATCATTGAAGGCAATGTCCCCACACATTTGAAAGAAGCCCTGCTATTGGAACTGGACGTGGGTTCTCTCGTGGCGGGTGCCTCTTACAAAGGAGAAGTGGAAGATCGCCTGAAAAACATCATTCGAGAGATCAAGGAATTGGGACGGGTGATTTTGTTCATTGACGAAATACACGTCTTGCTGGACGAGGCAGGACCAGTAGGGGCCGGCGCAGCCAATCTCCTCAAGCCTGAACTCGCCCGAGGAGAAATTACCGTGATTGGGGCCACCACCACCGACGAATTTAGAAAATTCATTGAGTCTGAGGAGGCGTTCAACCGCCGCTTCGAGACGCTGAAAATCAATGAGCCAGATACAACCGTGGCCGTAAAAATGCTGGAAAAAATCCAGCCTTTTTATGAAGAACATCATCAGCTTCCCATTGAGAAAACCTCCCTGGAAACCGCAGTACGACTCGCCCAGCGCTATCTGAAAGATCGTCGCCTGCCAGATTCAGCAATCGACCTGGTAGACCGTACCATGGCGGCCATTCGCATGATGAATGACACCTCTGCGCAGGAATTGGACCGGCTGGATACCGAGTTGGCTTCCGTAAAAGAGCAGCAGCAGGAGCTAGCCGAAGAGGAGCGTTTAGCGGAACTGAAGTGGTTTCATTTTCAACTAGAAGCCAGGATCAGCCCCATTCTACTTGGCCAACTGACGGAGGAGGATGATATCGAACAATATACCGAGCCTACTCCGCTGGAGCAGCATCTGGACAGCTTACTAGGCAAACTGCGCAGCCTTTCCTCTGAAGAAAAGGAAAGCGTGGAACCCTCAGATATTGCTGCGGTGGTTTCTCATAAAACCGGCATCCCGATGGGGAAATTGCAGAGTCAGGAGCGGGAGAAGCTCCTGAACCTGGAAGCCATCCTCCGGGAAAGGGTAGTAGGACAGGACCATGCCTTGCAGACCTTAGCAGCTGCCATCATGGAATCCCGCTCCGGACTCACCAAGGAGGGGCAACCCATAGGTTCCTTCTTTTTCCTGGGGCCTACCGGCACGGGCAAAACGGAACTGGCCAAATCCCTGGCTGAATTCCTGTTTAATGATGAAAAAGCCCTGATCCGCTTTGATATGTCGGAGTTTAAGGAAGAACATTCCGCCGCCCTCCTCTATGGCGCACCTCCGGGATACATCGGCTATAAAGAAGGCGGATTATTGGTCAATAAGATCAGGCAACAACCTTACGCCATCGTCTTATTTGACGAAATCGAAAAAGCTCACAACAGTGTGTTTGATCTGTTTTTGCAGATCCTGGATGAAGGACAGCTACATGATCGCCTGGGCAAAGAAGGAGACTTTTCCAATGCTATCATCCTGTTTACTTCCAACATTGGGAGCGACTGGGTCGTGGAACAATTTAACGAAGGAAAAATCCCGGAAACAGGCACCTTGCTGGAAATCATGGGAGGCTATTTCCGCCCGGAATTTCTTGGCCGCCTCACGGAGATCGTGCCTTTTGCCCCGATTTCAGAGGAAGTCGTGGAAAAGATATTTGAAATTCAATTGAAACAGCTTGCTGCCGTCCTGGAGAAAAAAGGCATCACCCTGGTGGTGGAGCCTGAGGCCAAAAAGCATCTGGCCATGCAGGGCTTTACCCCTAAATATGGCGCGAGACCGCTCAGAGGAGTGATCCGCAATCAATTGAGGCGACCTATTTCTCAAATGATCATCCGCGGGGAAGTAGAGGCAGGAGCGACCATTCACGTGGGATTAACGGAATCCCATGAATTAAGCTGGAACCATACGTCAAACTAGAAGAACTTTTAAGACGCTGTAATCATATGTACGAATTTGGCATAGGGGGAAACGAAGCCCCAAGAGAATCAAACGAGGGTATTTCGAATATCCCGCAGAATAGAACCCTCCTTATTCAGAAGTTAACTTCTGATCCAGTGGCTCGCCCTGAAGTAGTTCAGGGATTGACCAACGTGGAGGATGTCTTTGCCCACTTCAAACCTCAGGCAGAGGTTGAATTTACCGATGCTGAAGGGGGAAATATTCAGGAAGAGCTCAGCTTCAACAACCTGGGAGATTTTGGGAAAAAGGGGATTACTGCCCAAAGTCAATTTCTGAACGACCTGCAAATCCAGCAGGATGAGTATCAGAAGTTCATCAAGACCCTTCGGTCGAACAAAATCCTGAACAAGCTCTTAGCCGATCCGGAAGCCAAAGCCGCTTATCTGGAGTCCCTGAAGGCCGCTATCGCAGAGATTGAGGCGAGCGAATAAGCTTTTATCCCCTTTTACCTAACCACACCCTATTTCTACTATCATGGCAAAGACAGATAAAAGCCAACAACCTAAAACGAACCAGGTTCAAACCGGAGGGAAAGATCTGGCCCAAAGTGCGGAGCAACTCGCCCGCTTTGGAGGCTTCGATATCCTTGAAACTACGGTTGAAGGCATTCAAAATATAAATCCCAGCCGCAGGGCCCGGAAAGAGATTTTTCTGACCGAAAAACAGAACGAAGGGGATAAAGCCCTTCTCAAACGGAGAATGCAGCTGTGGCTGGAGCTATTGAGCTCCACCGAAGAAGTAACGGACATGGTGGTCCAAAGCCAGGAGAAGGCGCAGCAAGCGGAAGAAACCCTGAACCAGAATTTGGTGAAGGCCGTGGATGCGACCCGGGACCTGGAGCAGGCTTACCGAACCATGGCCATGTTCTACAAAAATACCGAGTCTGATAAGGTGAAAAACGTTTCCATCGTCAACGCGGAGATGGACCAGCTCACCGACCTGGACGTTACCACCTATTTTGATGCGATTTCAGAAGAAATCGTCCAAAACTACGACCGTCTGGACCTGAGAGATAATTATTCCCTCATGGTGATTCCAGGCTATATGGGCTCCCAAAAGGTCATTGACAAATGGGCTAAAATGGCCCACAAGAACAAAGTTACCTTGGTTACGGATTTCCGCCACCTGGATACCCCAGATGATGTGATGGAGTTATTTTCCAACGCCAATCACACCGGTGGAGATGCTCAGCTATCCAATGTACTGATGTCTTGTAACTGGTTAGTAGGCCGGGAGCAGTATAAAGAGCTGGGAGAAAAAGAAGCCCTTTATGTTCCGCCATCTACTTCTTTAGCCGGCAAAATATACCATACCAAAATGTCTCAGGTAGCGGCTGGACGGAAGTTTGGGGTGATCAATGAGGTCGATGGGGTGCGCTTCCCACTGAAGAAATCAGAGATCTCAAGCCTGGAAAAGATGGGCTTGGTACCCATGGTCAAAGAATACGGCAGGGTGATGGCTTTTTCGGCAAAAACCCTCTTCAACGGTCCTAATCTGGGTATGCAGACCTATTCTGTCGTCCGGGTGTTTGACTATGTGACCAAAGTTCTGATCGATTTTCTGAACCGGAGAGCCTTTGAGAATTTTAACGCCAAGACCCAGAAGGAACTCCATAAAGAGATCGTAAAATTCCTGGATAGCATCCAGGGACCCGATAAGCTGATCAAGGACTTTAGAATCCTGCAACTCAAGCAAGACCCCAAGCAAAAGGACCGTGTGCTGATCGATATTTATATGGTCCCATATTTCCCTTCCAAGTCCTTTGTCATCAAACTGGATGGACAAAAGGGAGATGAAATCGACTCGCCTGAATGGAAGGCAGAGTATGAACAACAAGGATAAATACCCTTAATTTTTTAAATACATAATTCAAAGACCATGTCTTTTAATGCCACCTTGAAACTGGACTCAGGAGAGTACCGGGTACTCCACTGTAGCTATTCCTTGCAGCGTGATATTGACTTCTCAGGCAGACCTTCTTCGGACGTAAGAGGAGGTACCATCACGGTTGAAATTGAATCCTCAGGCGATACTTCTTTTTTCGAATGGATGACCAATCCCTTCACCCAGCAAAGCGGAAGTATCGTGTTTAAGAAGCGAAATGAGGATTCCACGATGAAAGAAATGAAGTTCACGGATGCTTACCTCGTGGGATTGGATGAATCTTATGATGCGGTAGGTGATAATCCTATGACAGAGCGCCTGACCTTTTCTGCGAAGACCATCGCGCTGGGTAATGGCGAACATGAAAACGACTGGCCTTCGTCCTAATATGTAGCAACCAACAAACGCTAAGATTTTGGCTAGAAAAGCATCTGTTCAAATCGAACTGGAAAAAGGGGGTATGTCCATATCTCCTTTTTCCCAACTTGTTATTTCTCAGCATATTGATTGGCACCACAGTTTTGAGCTTAGGGTACCCGTCAAAACGCTTGAGAAAGCCCAGGGAACCTTTATTGCTGATTCCAGGGATTTGATCGGTAAGCCGATTAAAGTTGGGATCACTTCCCAGATCGACAAGAAAGAAGTCGAAAACTTCTTCCGGGGCATCATCACAGAGGTAAGCATCTCTAAGTACCTTGGGGCAGATAATGAAGTAGTGCTTCGGGGCCAAAGCCCGACCATTTTGTTAGAAGATGGTGCCCACTGCGCCAGCTTCGAGGAAATGACCTTAGGAGATGTGGCCAATCAGGTGCTGGGTGCATACCCGCAAAATTTACTCACCTCCGACGTCGGCCCTAAGAAAAACCCCAAACATACCTACCTGGTCCAGTATAAGGAAAGCAATTTCCATTTTCTCAACCGGATTGCGGCCCAGGCTGGAGAGTGGTTTTATTATGATGGCATGAGCCTTTATGTGGGCCGCAAAAAGGAAGATGCGCTTCCCCTTCATCTGGGCAAAAATTTGATGAACTTTGACCTGGGTCTGCAAATGGTTCCAAGCCGTTTTACCATCAAGGCCTATGATTATGAAAAAAATGAGCTCCATGAGAGTGCTTCGGATGATGCCAAGGTAGAAGGCCTTGATCCCAACTTTGGCGATTACCTCTTGTCCGAATCGGAAAAGCTCTTTGGTCAAACCCCCCAGCATAGTGTCACCCGTCTGATTCACGAAAAGTCCGAACTAGACGAAATGGCCCTGGTGCAGAAATCTTACCAGGCCAATGATTTGGTCCAGGCCAGTGGGGTCTCAGATAATATCCAATTAAAGATTGGCTCGACGATCTCTGTATCGGGAAATGAAGGGGATTTTCTGAAAAAAGGCGGCACCGAAGATTATGGCAATTATGTAATTACCGCCATTTCCCACCGCATAGACGGAGATGGAAATTACCAGAACCAGTTTGACGCTATTCCGGATAGTGTGCAGGTTCCGCCCCGGAATACCCACATTCGGAAGCCGCATTGCGAAGCTCAATATGCCACGGTAATGGATAACATTGACCCGGAAGAAATGGGCCGGGTTAGGGTTAGTTTCCCCTGGCAGGGAGATGGGGAGATGAGTCCGTGGATCAGGTTATTACACCCACATGCCGGAGGAGACCATGGATTTTATTTTGTGCCGGAAGTCGGCGATGAAGTCTTTGTCGGATTCGAGCATGATAATCCGAATAAACCCTATGTGTTAGGGGCCCTATATCATGGAAACATCAAACCCAGCGCCTGGCAGGATCCTGAGAACAATATCAAAGCGATCAAGACCAAAAGCGGGAATGAGATCCAGATCATCGATGAAGCGGGAAAAGAAGAGATTAAGATCATTAACCCGGGTGGAAAAAACAGCCTTTCTATGACCTTGGGAGATGGGGGCAAAATCACCATCTCAGGAGGGGGCGATGTGAGCATTTCTGCCAAAAACAGCATGTCACTGAACGCTACTGATATCAGCATTACTGCTTCAAATGATCTCAAGGTCCAGGCCAAAAATATGAATACCAACGTGGACCAGAAGCAGGAAACTTCGGTTGGTCAGGAAATTTCCGTGAGTGCAGGGACCAACTATTCCTTGTCTGCCGGACAAAATGCTTCCTTTTCAGCAGGCATGGACTTAAGCCTGGATGGCGGCATGAATACCAACGTGAGTGCGGGCATGAATTACAGCGTTTCGGCGGGGATAGAAGCCAAAATGGAAGGCACCACGACGGTCACCATCAGTGGCCTGAATGTAAGCGTGCAAGGACAGGCCATGACCTCTATTTCCGGAACCATGTTAAAACTGAATTAATCGTGGACGAATTCTATAACATTCCGGTCCGCTTTAGCCGCCTTTGGTTCGAAACTGGAGGCGGAATTGTGCCCAAGCAACTAGCCAAGGTCGGTCTGCAAGCGTCTGTAAAGTCTCATATACGCCTGATCCTGATGACCCGCCCTGGCGAATACCGCTACGACCGCGAATTTGGGTGTTCCATCTGGGACCGGGATTTTGAAATCATTCCCGAAGGCAAAGGCAATTGGGCCAATGAGGTGGAAGCCTCCATTCAACAATCCCTCAAAGCCCACGAAAAGAGGCTGTCAGAAATTAAGGTCTCTCTGAAAATATCGAAAAATGATGAAGTAAATGGGCGGCTAAAAAAAGTGATCGAAATTCACATTGGAGGCAAGCTCAATCAAACTGGCGAGGACTTTCAGCACACCGAAAGAATGATGCTGAGTCCCATTTCTCTTGAATAAATATGGCAAAAGCGGAAAACCTATCCAGGGAAGAAATCAAAATCAGAATGTTGCGGGATGCCTCGCAGCAATGGAACCTTACCGCTGCTCAGGTAGCCGATCTGGATCCCCTGGTGGACAAATTATTCGGGGCTTGCGCCACAGAAATCAAGAAAATTCATGAGGAAGTAGGGGATTCCCGGACCAGAGTTCTCAACCGACTGGCTCAATTGCTGACCCCGGAAGTGCTGTCTACTCCCTTCCCGGCTCACGCTGTAGCCCATGGCGATCCGACTGAGCCTGAAACGGTGATTGATACCCAACTACAGTTGATTGCGCGCCAATCTCAAAACCCAGATGAAAGGTTTTACTTTTCCCCCGCTGGCACCTACTTATTGAAGGATGCCCGCATCAGTTACCTGGCTCACGGCCAGAAATTTTTCACCAAAGAAGGAAGAGCACAAAATCAGGAATTAGCCAAAGCGAAAGGCAAAGGATTGCCTGGAGCTACCCTTTGGCTGGGCCTGGAGGTAAATCCCAAATTAAAAGATTTATCCGGTCTTAGCTTTTATTTCCATTGGCTGGATCTGGGATCAGCGGCTGAGTTTGGACGCTTTTATCATCGGCTGGAGTTGAGTAAGTGGTTCGTCAAGGGTAGAAGACTTAGCCTGAAAGCTGGTTACAGAGATGAGCAGGCGGAGACCGGGTTAACCGTGGCCTTTGATGAGATGCGGCGCATAGAGCAAGAGGTGGAAGGATTCCATGAAAAAGCCTTTGTGCGCTTAGGGACTTTCGAGGAGACGCCCGATGCACCGATAGATCCTGGCAGCTTGCTTGAGATCATGCCACCTATCCTGGAATCGGAATTTCCCGAGGCCGCGGAAGTGATCACCAAACCGCTGCTGTGGATCAAAATTCAGTTTCCTGAATCCTGGGCAGGCAAACTCCTGGAAAGAGCCGAAATAGCTACCAATTGTTTTCCGGTATTGAATCGTCGGCTTCACAAATATTCGCATTGGCTGTTACAGCCAGTCAACATTCTTCCCTTAGAGACAGATCAGTATTTTTTGGCGGTGCATAGTGTACAGGATGCGGATAAAAAACCCATCAAGCATATTCCTTTTAATGCCGCTCAACCGAAACTCTCTCCCCGGACTTATTCCTTAAGATGGGGGGGGACGGGCCGGTACGATACCCGCTCAGCTTCGGATTTGCTTGCCTATCTCTTCGAACTACTGCGAGACGAAAGCGCAGCCTTTAAGGCCCTGGGATATGAGGTGCTTTCTTCAGATTTGAATAAACTCAACCAGACCTTAAATCGCATTGAAGGAAATATTTCCAGAAATAACCTTCAGGCCGAATCTGTCCCTTATTTGGTCATCCGCACGAACAATCCCAACGAATACGTCTATATCTGGTTTTGGTCGACCCACGCAGAAGCGGCTAACGCGATCAAAGCCAATAGCGATATGGAAGTATTGGGCAGTGCCAAGGTCTCCCATGCCGGCCTTTATTTGGTTACGAAACCCAGGAACGGGCAGAGCCGTGCGGGGGAAGTCAGCAAATTGATGGAGTATCGCGAGGCCCTGCTCAGCCGAGATCGGCTGGTCACCCCGGCAGACCTTAAACTGGCCTGCCAATCCTGGTTAGGCGATCTCATTGCTGATGTATCTATCCAAACTATTTTAGGCCCCTCTCGTCGCAAGAAAAAGGGCCTGGTGAGGAAAATAGGCGTTTTTCTTACCCCTGCAGAGAGCCCCGAATCCAGTGAGCAAGATTGGCCGCTTACCTGCCTGGATTTGGAGAAGTTTCTGAATACCCGCCATAGTGGTATGATTGAGATTCAAGTTCAACTCATCAATGATCAATAGCTATGGCTGAATCTAACCAACAAGTGGACCCAAGAGAGAAGATGGTTGAGGAAGTCAATCATCTGAAAGAGGACATTCGGGCGGAAGTGCTGGTGGCGAACTGGCTGCAAACTGGTCAGCAGGCTCGGGTAGTGATTCAGCCAAAGGGACTTTTTGCCCGAGATTTCGACCGGGATATCATGCAGGCCTATGTCAAAGGGAAAGGCCAGGAATTGTGGTTGGAGCTGAATCGGGAAGGGCTCTATGATGCCTTGCCCGAAGGCTTTTTCCACCAACCTGCCATTGGACAAAATCGAGCCAGGGAGCGAGCCGAAGAAATGGTCAGCCATTCCCGGGCCCAAAGGAAGGAAGAATTACACGCCCGCCGCTTTTTTCAACCCATTGAGCAGGCATTTTTCCAACAGAGAGTAGGACTTGAGTTGTCGGAACGGGAAGCCCTGGAGGGCTTCGTGAGTCCGACCCTGCTGGAAGAATTTGCCAGGTTCTGGGGCTTGCCGGAAGAAACGCCCCTGGACCAGCTGGCCAGGATTTGCTATGTGTTGCCTCTGGCCCATAAGATTGTCTGCAACCTGGAGGAAACCACCAAGGTATTCGAGATTGTATTGCAGGAAAAGGTAAATTGCTTTTACAGTGAAGAACAGGAAAATGCCGAAATCGCGGTTCACGAGGCTTTGCCGGGGCTGGGGGGCGTAAATCTGGGCCTGGATTTTATCCTCGGAGAAAAGAGCCCTGAGATCTTCCCTACTACCGTGATCAGGGTTGGTCCCATTCCGGACGGGCGTATCGTTTCTTTCCTGCCTGGTAAGCCGCAGCGCAAGGTCCTGGATATACTCACGGAATATTTTTTCCCTGCCGGATATTCTTTTACCCTGCAAATCATCCCAGAAAAACCCCTTGAAACCCATAAACAGGAAGAACGAGAAATATACCTAGGCTATAATTCTCTTATTTAATCAGCTCTCATGGATCTCATTACCTGGCTTAGCATATTGAGTTTAATCGGTGGCATTGCATGTCTGATCGCGTTTGCTTTCCACTATAGAAAAATGGCTCGCTCGGAGCGAAAGCGCAGTTTCCGGCATGGGCTTCTCATGATTCTGGCGATGTGGGTTTGGGGCATCCTGACCATGATGGACGGAGAACCCTACTCCCTGTATATAATGACCAGCGTGCTCATGTTGCTGACCGGCGTGGTGCACGCCATTTTACTCTATCTGGTCCACAAATGGCCGAAGGAAGAAACCTGGATCAAAGAAAGCCTTTTTACCGGGATGATCTTTTTCCTGGGAGCTTTTGGGTTTATCCTGATTTTTTACCTGAAACCTTATATCGCCCCCAAATTAGGACTCAATAAAATTCCCTATGTAAACCTTCCTAAGACCGTCGCTCAGTCTTACCGCATGTTGCTAAATCCGGGCTTGATCTTTTTCCCTATCCCCTTCCTGATGATGAAAGCCTGGCATTTGTGGCTACAGATTCCCGCCAGAGAATTTCGCGGATGGGGATACCAATCCCACAATAAAAAAGGGGCCTACGATGCAGATCGCTTATCGGAATGGAGTTGGGTTTACTTTGAGTTTTCCCCTTCCCTGAAGGCCATGCCCCGGACGGTTCGAAGAAGATCCAGATTTGGGGAGGAGTATTTACTCGGAGAGTTTTTTTATGAAGTCTTGCAGGAAACCAATGATAATCCGAACATAGAAGATGTAAAAGACCTCGCCACGAACCAGGAAGGAAAACCGCTTAGTTGGCTGTTTTTCCGAAAGCCCAAGCACTGGTGGGAATGGAGGCGTCCCTTGAGCTTTCGTCAAACTTTTAGGCAGAACAATATTCAAGAAGGAGATACGGTCATCGCCCAAAGAGTGATTGGCATGCCCGCTGAGCATAAAAAAGAAATGTTTGTAGAAGATTCGTCTTCAAGTATAAAAATTCGCAAAAAACCAACTCAATAATAGGCCAGTTTTATGAGTCTTCAATCCCCTAAGTATAGCCCAAACTGGATGGATGGCATGAAAATCAGCCACCACCATCTTGAACAATGGGAAGACGTGCAGTTGTATCGACAGCAGCAGGGTTTTGCCATGGTCAATTCTTCTTTTCACTATGGCCTGATTTATCTGGGAGAGCAAACCAACCAGCCCATCAGTAGGGTAGGCAATAAAATCATCGCTAAAGCCTGCGCTGGAGTCAGTAAAGGCGGTTTCCCTTTTCGCCTGCCTGCCTATGATGGGCATGAAGTCAGTCTGGAGTTGGAAAAGCTGGACATGACCGAAAAGGCCTGGTACATCGTCCTGAAGATTCACCTGTATGACCGGCAGGAAGCAGGCAATCCCGATCCCGATGAAGAACCTCCTCGCTCTCCCTATTCGGTGCCGCGATACGAACTAAAAGTGGCCTTTGAGACCAGAGATGGGGTCAAGCTCAGTCCTAATGAAGTGATCATTGGGAAGCTGAAAAAAACCGCGACGGATGGAGTAGAACTAGATGACCAATATATTCCTCCTTGTTTGCAGCTCTCTCACCACAGCCAACTGCTGACTGAAGTCAAGGCAGCTATTGATGAATTGGAAACGGTCATTCGGAATGGTGAATCGGTCATGAAAAAAATCCAGGGCTCGCCTTCGGACCATAAGGATGAATTGTCTCAGCCCCTTCTGCACCTTTCGCAATGGATTATTCCATCTCTGATCCATTTGGTGGAAGAATTTAAGTTCTGGGGAAAAGAAGCCGCGCCGGTATATTTCTTCTCGCGCATTTCCATGCTGGGCAGGATGATTCAATCTTCTCTCGCCAGCCGCCCGGAAAGGCAAGCGGGAGAACTGAAACTGATCAATTATTTTATTGAGGGGGCCATGCTGCGGGCAGAGCAAGCGCATTCCCTGGAAAAAGGCCTGGGGGAATTTCACTACTTGCACCATGATATCCGGACCATCCTTACCCAAACCCAATTCTTCGTAGAAGCCCTGGGCACCTTGTATAAGAACCTGGACAGTGAAAAAAGATATGTCTGGGAGAAAGTACATGAGCATAGAGTAAAGTTCCGGACCAAAGGAAAACATACTGATGGATAAAAAATATTTCCGATGAAACCTGTAAATCAAACCGAAAGAAGAAACGCTTTTTTACGTTTCCTGGTCATATTTCTCCTGGGCATGGGCTTAACAGGATTCGGGGTGACGCGCTATCATGATATTGACGGACTAGAAATTTCTCGTCTCAAATTTGAAAATGATTCCCTCATCCGAACCCAGGCCAATGTGGACACCGTGATGCGCACGGATTCTATGAAGATTCAGGAGTGGGTAGGACTAGTAGAAAAAGTCGGAGAAAAGCTGGAAAACCTCTCCAATAAGTATAAAGAGTGGGAGCAGGTGTTTAAAGTCGAGCCTGCTCAGGCTGCGGTCATGGAGGTCGATTTTTACACCATAGAGGGAGACATCAATACGGATAGAATTAGCCTGGCCCGTTTGATCCCGGCCAGCCAGGAAATTTATTTTAAGCTGAACGCCGAAATATTACAAGCATTTCAGACCATCCAATCCGGACTGAAGGCAGATTTGTTGGAGAAAAAAAAGCTGGCTGAGCTTGCGGTAAAAGATATCCAGCAGGATGAAAATGAACAGCTGAGGGAGCAATTGGTAGAAGCGCAAAATGAGAAAAACCTGGAAGAAGACCTCGGCCAAACCCGAGGTAAGCTGAAAAATGCCTTAGGTCAAATGGAAGATAAAGGGGGCTTGATCAGCACTGGCGCCCAAGATGTCATCAAATTCATCAATTCTGATTTAAAAGGCATTGCCCTGCGTAAAGAGAAAGAGGAACTGAAAGAAATGGTCCGCGCGATCAAGGAGGCTGGGGACAACCTGAAAACCATGAGCATTGCCCTCCAACCGAACTAGTCTTTTCATGTGAGCTCTAAGAAATTCCATATCAATCCTGAAGAGGGGAAAGAAAAATCAAAGATTCGCATCAAAGGAACCGGGGCTGAGCAGAGCCCCATTAAAATCCGGTCTAAAAGCAACAAATCCGCCCCTCTTAGTCCCAGACAACAGGCTGGCAGAGGCCTTTTTTTCAGAAAACCCTGGTTAGCGGGGGGGCTAGCTATAGGCTTGATCGTGCTTTTGGCGGTTATTTTTTGGCCGAGAGAAGCAGGCCCTTCTGTAGTCGAGGTGAATCCAGAAACCACGCCCGAAAAATCCTCCTCAAACCAACCGGTATCTATCCATCAGATGCAGGATGCCTATGTGCTACAAGGAGATCTGTTTTTTGTGGTGCAAAATGCGCCTCTACCGCCCGCGGATCAGCTGGTCAGCGTGCTGTCTTCTTTCGAAGTCCCCCAGGAAAGGCAACAATATATCCTTTCTTATGTAAGCCTGCAGGCCAATCAGGAAGCCCAGGCCAGGTATGTACTGCTGGCCCGGGCTGACTCGAAAAAACCGGTTCGCTTCGTCCTGGAACCCACTGAATTTATCCAGACGGTGTTTGATCTGGAACAGGCAGGCAGCGATGGCGTAACCCTGCCCCGGACCCTGACTTTTGAAACCCAGGTGCTGTACGGCTTGATTGACCAGGAAATCTGGGACCCCCTTTTGAACTATCCCATGGGGAACCGCCTCATGAAAGAGCTGGAAGAAATCCTGATTTCAAAGGTCAACTTTTATCGAGTGAAGCCAGGCGATCAGTACAAACTGATTTATAAGGCGAAAGTGATAGATGGGAATATTCGGGATGTGAGCGCCATTGAAGCCATTCATTTTAAGCCGCAACAGGGGCCTGAGGTATTTGCCTTTTCTTTCCAGGAAGGGGCCATTAAAGGGTATTTTGATGAAGAGGGACGTACCCTGAAACAGACTTTCTGGCGGGCCCCGGTAAAATTCGCCCAGGTCTCCTCTCAATTTGGGATGCGATATCATCCCACTGAGGAGGAACAGATCTTTCATCGGGGCGTTGACTTTGCCGCGCGCATGGGCACCCCTATCTATGCCGTAGCTGATGGAACCATTTTACAAGTGCTGTATGATCCCCACTTAAATGGGCGCTTTGTGAAAATGAAGCACGGCCCTGATTATGTTACCTTTTACCTGCACATGCAGCGATTCCATCCCGGTATTCGCCCCAATGCGTTCGTTCGGCAAGGGGATACGCTGGGATATGTCGGAAATACCGGAAGGTCTACCGGACCTCATGTCTGTTTTCACCTACGCTATCAAGGCAAACCCATTGACTCCCAGACCGCTCCTTTGCCTCAACCTCAACCCCTTTCTGATAAGTACCTGCCAGCCTTCCGGTTGCGGAGAGACAGTTTACAGGTACAACTTTCCCAAATCCGCCGACTAAGCCTCCCTTAGTTTAGGTTGGGTCGGTTCACCTCGATTTGTAAGGTGATTTGCTGCGCGTCCTTTTGGCTTTGCTGGCCAGGAATGATATAAAGATCTACTGCGGTATTACTGGGAATATTCTGCCGGATGCGCGCTTTTATCTCATGTAGTTTAAGGGCCAGAATTTGCTCCTGGGTCAGATATCCCCGGGTAATTTCTACCTCCTTCTTTTCCCCTGCCTCTCCCAACAAATAACTTACCTTGAAAGGCGCGCCCTGATATTCCCCCTCTGAGGGACCGGATAAGCTGGAGGCCTCCACCTGTAAGGCTACCTGAACCCTAAAGCGGGCGGGAGGAGTGATTTCATCACAAGCCACCAGGTTCTGGCTGAACTTTGAAACATAATCTACCAAACTTCCCTGCTTAGGAAGTGCGCTCATCCGATAAGTTTCCCAGCTATAATCTGGATAGGTAAAAGGCAGAATCAGCGCATTGCCTCGATAAGAGGCCCCTGCGTAGGTGGTGTTTTCAGGGAACCTAAGTTTGCTGGAAGTGAGGGTAGGCGCAATCCGATTAAGTTGATCCGCCACACAATTCACCTCTGCCGCCTTTGCGGGCAAGGGTGTTTTGTAAAGGATGCCCTCCTCATGGGAGAATCCTAAATACTGCTGGGGGCCACCTACCCCATAGAGTTCAATCCCTAGTTGATTAAAGCTAACCCCAAAGCCGAGGGTGGGAACACCCGCCAGGGTACTACCTCCTCCCAGCCAGAGCTGACCAACTTCTCCAAGGTCTGCATAAGCCCGTACGTGAAGAAAAGCATTCCCTGGTTTGAAGATCGCATAGCTTTCCTGAATAGGGACAGAGGAGTTGTTGAAATGCAGGCGCAGCAGAACCCCCGGTTCGATGGATATTTGCTCGCTGGCGAAGATGCGGTAGCGAGCGGAAGTAATGAGTTGGGCCGGAATTTCTAATCCGTAAGGGTCAATACGATCGGCATAGGAAAGGAGGGCCGCAGGTAGGTTTTGGGTCGCCACATCTACAAATAAGCTCCCACTGGCTCTTTTTTGAAAATAGTGGAAACCCAGGTTGGCATCCAGTACGCCCTGGTTGAAACTCAGGCTATTGCCCAGACCCGTCTCCAATTCGCTGGTTCTGGCCTGGGTATAATCTGCATTTAAGCTCCAATATCCCAGGCTTACCCCCAGGCCCAGTTTCTGATCTTCCTCATCTATAAGGTGAAATCCCAGTTGCGCCCCTACCGAAAGGCGGCGTTCATATCCTATTTTGTCATTGGTCAGGAGCAAGCCCAATCCGACAGGGGAACTGGGGAGTCGGTATTGTCCAGCCAGGAGTAGCGTCTGGGGGCTGCCCGGTAGCTGACTGAATTCCTGGCGGTTTGCCAATTGGGCAGAAAATCCCTGGTTCAGACCCACCTCAGCAGGATTAAAACTGCTGCCCTGAAACGTATATTGGTAAAAACTTTGGTTATCCTGGCTGAATACATGCAGGGAAATTCCAGATATCCCCAGCCACAAAATAAAGGGTAGAAATTTTTTCATGATACTTCTGGTTAAGGGATTATCGTCGAATCGTGAGGGTTCCGCGGATAGGGTCCACCTCGCCCTCTTTTTGCAGCACATACCAATAAACGCCATCCGGACAGGCTCTCCCGTTAAGGGTGCCATCCCACCTGTACTCTCTTTCCAGATTGGATGCTTCCACCAGGGTAGCCCCGCTTCGATTGAAGATGCGCAGGGTATAAGGCGCTTGCGTACTCTCCGGAAGCTTTAAATTCCAGGTATCATTGATGCCATCTCCATTTGGGGTGAAAAGGTCTGGAACAAAGAATTCGGTAGGTAAAATTTCCACGATCAGGGTATCAATCCGGTCGCAAGCCTGATCACTGGCTGTCAGCTGAAATACTACCGTACCCCCAAAGAGGGTGTCTTCGGTAGAGATGGTCAGGTTTTCAGGACTGCCATTGCCAGAAGCGGGCAAACTTTCTACGCCGCTTTGTCGGAGAATCTCCCACCGTAAGTTGGGTCCTTCTATAACGACATGCTCCTCGATGCGGTCGCCATCCAACAGACAAACCCTCAGGTCCTGGCTACTATCCAGGGTGCTGTACGTAATGACCGGTAAGGGATTGATGGTTACCTCAAGAGAGCCTTCCGCTTCGCAATTATCCACCGTGGTACAAATGAAGTCCACGGTGATATCTCCAGGGGTACTCAGGGAAAGCGTCCCATCAGTATTGGCCATCGGTAGCCATTGAATGCTTTCACATCCTTGCAGAAAATCTGCTAATTGAATAGAGGAATCTGCCTGGCAATAATCCGGAATATTGGAGAGGGTAATCAAGGGGGAGAGGACCACGTTCTCACTCACCAGGCAGCGACCTACGGTCTCCTCATAGCCTACCAGCACTTCATAGGTGCCTTTGCCAAGGTTATCGAAGGAATTATCCGAAGAAAAATCAACGATGGTATCGCCCGCTAAGACCAGGGCATATACCAGGGTAAAGCCACTTTCTCCGGATGCGCTGACGGTGATCGTGCCATCCGTTTCGTCACAACCCGTAGGAGAATCCAAATCCACCTCATCGACAGTGGGCAGCGCAATCACCTCCACTTCTACGTTATCCGTGTTTGTACACCCGCCTAAAGCAGTGGTCAGGGTGTAAGTGGTGGTGGATGATGGAGCGGCAGTAGGGAGAGCGATGCTGGCATCATTCAAGCCTTCAGCGGGTGTCCAAAGGTAGGTATAGCTACTATTGTTAGTTTGACCAATGACTACACTTTCTCCCGGGCAAATGGCTTGATTGTTCCCAGCATCTGCATCTGGTCGCTCTCTGATCAGGACTGCAAGAGAATCCTTCGCACTGCACCCATTGCCATCCGACACCGTAATGTACAATTGATAGGTACCAGTAGATAAAGTGGTTTTGACGGTAACCGTACTCTCATCATCATCTCCATCAATCAAATCATCGTCGCTTTCCCATAAATAGGAGAAATTTCCATCTCCTCCTCCGGGGGTAACAGTAACCTGAGGAGAAGTTTCTCCCTGACATATCGCCAGGGAAGAGGGAGAAAGACTGAGGGAGATGCCTGGATGAAAATCGAGTTCCGCAGCATCGGAACCATCTATCCCCGGGCCCGTGACCCTACAAACAATGTCTGCCCCGTCTAAATTTGAGTTCCCGGGACTAAGGGTCAATTCATCGTCATCGATGCTGAAAGGAGAGGGGCTGAGGGTGTCCAGCCTGATGGAGTCCCCATTCTGGATTAAGAACCATACGTAGGTTTCCCCACTACAGGGACTGTTTGTGCCATAGCTACAATCGCAGGTAAAAACAATCTCTTCGTCAGGGCAAAACTCCGTCTGGTTTCCATTGGCTCTGATCTCAATATCCTGGCCGTAGACTGAGAAACTTAAGAGGGAAAGGACCAAAAAGGTGCAGAACCTACCTAATGTGCTGTGAAGATTTCTCATATCAGCTTTCTTTAGTTGTAGCAATAAACTGCATGCGACTAATACTATCCGTTCCTAATTGGATGATATCTCCATTCTTGAGCCGAATTTCTTGCCGTTCTGGCATTCTACGGCCCTGGATCAAGGTTTCTGCCCAGGCTTCGAGATATACCTGCCCATTTTTTAGATGTAAGGTAGCGTGCTGAGGGGCTACCTGGTCATCCGTCCACTTGACAAATACATCGCAGGCAGGGTCAGAACCGATCTGCACTTCCTGATTGGCTTTTAACCATTTACTGATGGGTACGGTCCGTCGGAATTCAGGAGGCGACAGGTATTCAAGCTCAAAGCTCTCTAGGCGGCGCACATACGATACTAAGCCTATCCCGAGGACTGCCCCCAGGGAAATATATCCGAGTACCTGAGCCAGGCCCACCATACCTCCTTGAAGGATGAGCAGATAGATGGCAAAACCCGCTATACTGGCGAGGGCACCACCCAATAAACCTTGCTGCCAGCTGATACTGGAGCGGATAGACAGCACCCCGCCGAGGCTTAGCCCAAGCAAAATGATGGGAATGCTCTGCTTCCAAATTTCATCTCCTTCCCCAAAAATCTGCGCACTGATATTGTCCCCGAGGAAATAAATCAGTCCGCCTGCCACCATGCCACATCCGGCCCGGAGCAGGATGCGACCCCAGCTAAAATCCCTGGATTGCCCTCTTTCTTCCGCCCAGGCCAGGGCAAAGGTGAGGCCTAAGCCCAGCGCGAGTCCGGGGATCACTGATTTTTGCATGGTCAATCCCTCAAAGCCTGCCAGCAGCAACAGCTGGGCAAGCCAGGAGAGGAAGCCGCCCAGGGCTCCAAACCAAAGCCAGTTCAAACTTCGGTAGGGCCCCCGCATGGAGAAAAAGGCCACTTCTCCCGCCCCGCCAAAGCCCTCCTGGCAATCGTCAGGGTAAGAAAGGCATTGGTGGTGATTCTCTTCCCAACTCGCCAGAGAAGTCAAATGCGGGCATTTAACCACTACCTTTTCACTTCTGCCAAACGGCTGCAGGGTCATAGGGTCTTTCTGGATTTTGCCTTCAACCGCGACCTCATGGTATTCTTTTACATAAGTAGAGCGAAATTGCAGCCGATCCCAGATAGGTATGCCCTCACTCATCGCGAGCAATAAGAGGCTCAGCAATAGAGCGCCTACGACCAGAGCATCTGCCCAGTTGATGCTTACCCCCTGGGGAATCAGGAGGTCTCCCAGCGCCGCTTCATCTTGGCCTCGGACGGGCGTGGGGTTTAACCTGGGCGCGGTAAGTGTAAATTGATACCGGAGGAGTACCCCATAAAAACCATTCTCTGCTTTTTCAGAAGCAAAGTCAAATAGCACAAGATAATTTGCCGCTGAATCATGTTGGGGTCGTAGATATTGGGGGACTCCTAAGAGCTTCATGGTATCCACTTTCCCTGCTGCCACGCCTACCGTGTCGGTGGTAATGGTGAGGTTATTATTATCTAGCCGAAAATCTTCCAGGGCTTCGCCATTCTGACTCAGGCGGATCTTGGCTTCCACGCCCAGGAGGCTACCATTTTCCCGATGTAACTGCAGGTCCACGACCTGCAAGTCTATCCCCTGTCCAAAGAGTGGCGGGAGCATTCCCCACCAGAGGAGGCTAAGTAGTATGTAGGTTAAGCTTCGCATGTAGGCTTTAACTTTTTCCAGAGGAACCATTGTTGGGCATCGTCCTGATTATTCATTTGCCCATCTCGTTTTTGCACGAACATTCCCGTATCATGATTGGCCGTTTTGGGGTCCAGGACCATGGCCACCATATAGGGGGCCCGAAAGAACCCAAGGTGGGTGGAGAGATCTATATCTGATAGGTAAGGAGTATGCCCCGGGTGGGTGTGGAACCAACCAGTGAGACACCATCCCGGATTTTCCTCTAGTTGCCGATCCAACGCCAATATATCTGCTTCACTAAAAGTCAAACGGGTGGGACTGCTGAATTCTGTAGCCATAGCCGGGACAAAGTGTTCCAGCGAAGTGATGTCTCCAGGCATAGATCGGCCCAGCAGGAATCCCCCCACTTCTTTGATCGGGCTGGAAGAGAGGCTGGCCATCACCCATTGGTTCAGGTCCAGGACGCATTGCTCATCCAACCATATTTCCTGCACCCGGCTATCCTTGAAAAACGCTGGCATATGAATCCTCGCCCAGGCCTTCATGGGGGGTAATTCAACGGATGAATCGTAGGCAGATTTTTTGTTCTTTATTTTCATGATTCATCTTCAGCCTTGGCAGCTGGTAATCCCTTGACAATCTCATGCCAGGAAAACCATTTTTCCGAATGACGGTCTAAGCTGTTATTAATGGAGCCTTCTTCTTTCCAGGTAAAAATGGCCGTATCCAGGCCTCTGGCCTCTGTCAGCGTGTCAATCTCCAGCGCCAATTGATACGGTTTGCGGAAAAAGCCTTCTTGAATTTTTAAATCAGGTTTGGACAAAAAGAGGCCGTGTCCGGGGTGAGTGTGAAACCACCCGATGGTCTGCAGATTGGGGTATCGGTCCTTTACCTCATCCAATTCCAGCCAGGCCTTGGTCCCAAATTCGATTTGGTATACCCCCTGATGATTAGATTGGATCGGCACGAATCTATCGAGGCTTACCCAGTAAGTTTGGTTGGCGTTGACTTGATGTCTGCCGAGCAGGAATCCTCCAATTTCCGGGATCTCGGCTCCGGCCAACTCGTTGAAAGGGGTAACATTTTCCTCATGGATGAAAGTGTCCAGGGCCGAAAGACAGTCCCGATGGATAAATACTTTTTCGATCTGGGAGCTGGTCCATAAATCTCCCAGGTTGAGTTCCCGATAGGAGGGGTGAGCTACCAGGGTGCTGATCTCTGCAAAGGTGCTTTCCGGAGCTGTAGAAGTCTTTTCCTTGGGCTTAAATTTAAGGGCGGTGCCAGTAGCGGCTATGGCGGCTTGTTGCTTCTCTGCTTTAGGGGTAGGCGGCATTTTCGCTTCTTTGGTCGCAGGTACGGTGGCGAGCGCAGGGGATTCTTCTGGGGTTCCTTTTTTCCGTCTGCCCAACCAAATCAGCAAGAGCAGGATACTAAGGCCTCCTCCAACCAGGACGATCCATTGCGGGGTGCTGACCGCACTCCAATCCTCCGGAAGGGTCCAGAAAGGGCTGGCGTCGCGGGTAGAATCCGTTTCCGTGCTTTCCTGGGTGATGCTATCCTGGAGGGCGATCTGCTTTTCGCCCGCTGCCTGATCTGTGGTATCTACAACCTCATCAGGTTCAGGGGTAGGCTCGGGGTCGGTAGGCTTTTCCTGGACAGGCGTTGGTTTGGTTTTTGGCTTTGGCTTGGGTTTAGGAGGCTTGGGAATGGTCTGGATGTCTGCTTCGGGGGTTGGCTCCTCCTTGGGGGGCGCTAGCAACTCCAGGGTGATGTGATGGGTGCCGGGAGAAGTGGTTTGATTGCCTTCCGGGTTGGAAAATTGGAGTGAAATCCTGATGGGCTTCCCGATGCTGAGGGGTTGCGACAGAACTTGGAATCTTCTTCTAAAAGAGCGATCCTCGCTGAAAATAGCGGATCCTACCATGTATTCACAGCTCGCACATCTCGCATTGAGGGTAACGCTGACGGATTTATCTTCCTCCACTGCCTGGATGACAAATTTACCGTTGCTAGCTTGTGCGCAGCTTAGTTTATTATCAGCAATGCCCAACGAATAGGTGATGCTTACCCCATCCTTGAGCCCCATATTGAACCTACAGGTCTGAGCCTGGACCTGTTGGGCCAGACCCAGGAAACAGAAGATCCATATGAGGCGCCATCTGCTCATATTTGGGTATCTTTATTTCTCCAGTACAGGAAACCCACCATGCCGAGCAAAGGCAGCAAGAGGTATTTCCACCAGCCGGGGCTCTGGGTATTGACCGTAAGGGGAATAAGCTCGGGCAAGGGCTTCTGGTCTGAGGTTAAATCTGTGATCAGTAATTCATAGTTTCCACCCTGGGCTACCTGCATTTGTTCACTGGGCCGGAGTTGAAAGGTATAGATAGAATCAATGCCATTGGCTGCTTGTTTCCGACTGGAGATGGTCAGCTTCCTGATCCCTCGTACAAATGCTTCCTGGCCTTCTGATCGCATGCGAAAGTAGTATGGCGGCTGGCCTCCGGTCAGGCTGAAGCTGAGCAAGCCAGTTTCTTCATCAAAGCTTTGGTCGAATAGTTCAATTTCTTTCAGAGAGCCTTTGAGTTCGATAGCAATTAAAGAATCTCGGCTATCTCTAAGCGGGATGACAATATCTACCGCCTCGCCCAGGCGTAGGTCTATACCCAGGCTATCCTGATGGATGATCTCGACGAAGTAATTTCCTTCGGTGGCGAGAAAAATAGAATCTATTTTCAGGGGAGAAACGAAGTTTTCTAATTCAATATGGAACCCCAGCGGGCTGTTGGGCAGTCGGGAGATTTCTGGCTTGCCGATGGGGCAATACCTTTTTTTGAGGGTGTTTAGCTCCTCTTCAAATTGAGGAAACGCTGTTTCCTCTCCGTAGGTTATCACAAAAGCCTCAAGGTCTGAGCAGCTCAGCTCTTCAATGTCCTGAAGACGCTGCCAGGCGATTTCTATGGTGCTTTTTTCTGGAAGTGGAAGGGGATCAGGGGTGTCACATTCCGCGTTAAATGTCCTCAATTGCTGATTGGCCTGCTGGCGATAGGCCAGGGGGATACTGCTGCAATGCTGGTTTGAGCTTAAGTAGGCATTAAGGGCTTTAATTTTCCCTTCGCATCTTGAGGCTGCCGCGATGGCGCGGGTGGTTTGAGCCCAGGCCGCTCGATCTAATTGTTGGAGTTGAGCCGTAGCTTGAGAATTGAAAATGCCTTTAGGGTGGTTCACCAGGTAAGCACTTAGTTCCCCACAATTCCCAGAGGCCAGGGCTTTTTCCCAGCTCAAACTGTCGATGCGTGATTTGGCTTTTCTTACTTCGTCATCTTGTCCCATTGACCGAAATACATCCATATAATAGGTTAGCGACGAGATACTTTGCCGGGCTTTGGGATATTCACGTCTTTTTGCCTGGTCTATTAATTGGATGGCGTCGGTTTGGTCCTTATAAATGGCCTCTCCGCCAAAATTTTGGAGGAACTTTCCGGCTTCTTTGGTCCTTGGACCGTAAGGTTGGGCATTCATGGCATTGATTCTGGCCCAGTAGGCCCCACTAAAAAAGACGGAAAGGTTGAGCTTCAAGAGAGCCGCTGGGTTATTGATGGTCTTTCTACCCAGGCTTTTTATGTTAATATTTTTACTAAAGTTTCTTCCTACCACCACCTCAATGGGAAAGCTCACGGTAACCGAACCTTCAGCATTTGCTCTTAGCTTCATGGTCAGCTGATCATTCCCTGGATCTAATTTACTTTTGAGTCCCTTTCCCTCCCATCGCAGCCCTGAATTCCCTATCACCGCTTTATCGAACTTGAGCTGGGTACCGGGGGCACTGCCTTCTAAAAACCTCAGGTTAGAGAATTGTATTTCTACCGGTGAACCGGGCCCATTCAGGTACACTTCTTCCATAGGAGCAGCGCCCTGATGGGGAATAACGGATATGCTAAACCTGCCTTCCACATTTACCCCTAATTCGTCCTGATAGGAGAAGGATACTGTGGTGCTCTTTTTATTCTGGCTAAAGACTACGAGGGGAAGAAACAGTAGCAGTCCAACCAGAAGCTGAGGGTTGGGACGAAAAAGCATAGCTTAGGGGTCTTTGCGTTTGAAGCGAATATCTTGCTGGTCGGAAGAGGAGGACCGGTCCTGTTGGTTATCCCTGATGTCCTTGATTTTGAGAATACCGAGTTGGGTAGGGCCCTTTGGGTCATCCGGATCTGGCTCTGCATCCGGGGATACCCAATCGTCAGGTGGCATTTTTAATTCCTTTTCATCTACCACCTTGGGAGGCGAAAGGGCAATAATGCCTTGGGGCTCTGCATATTCACGCACCCATTTAGCTACCTTTTCATCTTCTGGATAAGGAGGCGTATTCAGGGCATGATAATTCTTATACTGGAGCATTTCTCCTATGCCCAGGGCAAGCTCAGCGATGGTGAAATGTTTGCCGAACTCCTTATTGTTCGCGCAGATACGGCCTTTGTATTTGCCGTGCCATTTGACGTTGGGGTGCCAGATGTCCGTCAGGGCCTTACAAATAGCGGGCTGTTGGGGATAGTTCTCCGTCATCTGTATTTCTACCTCATGACGATCCCCGTATATAGGCTGTTGGGTTTCTTCTTCTATCCCAATGATGCTCGCGAGTTCATAAGTAACCTTAAAAGCGGAGGCTACGGGAAGCATTTCCCCCACTATTTCATAAGAGAGATAAGGGCTCCACTGACATAGCCGGTGGAGGTGCATATGTTCCGTGGCAAACCTAAAGTGACGACCTGTTTTGAGTTTACTCAGGTTGTATAGTTTTGCCGCAGGGGTATTTAGATAGGATTGTGACATGGTAGATGTATTCTGCTCAACGTGGGAGTCAAAGTGATCAACGGCCTGCTCTTACTCGGGGAGCCACGATCAAGGTATCCCCACTTTGCACCCCAGCTTCGCCAAGGGTCCTCGCCTGATTTAATTCCTCTCCGGAGCTTTTGGAAATGAGTTTGTAAACATAGGGCTCTCCCCCTGGGTCATTGGCTGGAAGCATTTCCCCCTTAATCAATTCATCCAGGATTTGCTTGCCCGAGGAAACCAAGGGCAATTCAACTTCCAGTTCACTCCCATCAAAAGGTAGTCTCACACTGATCGTTATGTCATCATTCATGGCAATTATGGTATAAGTGACTAACTAATTTTCAACTTTTCAGGCCCTCCGGCTTTTACTTTGGGAGCGACAATCAAGGTGTCTCCGTTCTTTACCCCTGCGTCCCCCAAGGTTTTTTCCTGCCGTAATTCATCCCCAGAACTTTTGGCGATTAATTTATAGACATAAGGCTCTCCTCCCGGATCTTTGGCTGGGAGCATTTCTCCCTTGATCAATTCATTGATGATTTGCTTTCCGGAGGAAACCAGGGGCAATTCAACTTCCAATTCGGTCCCATCAAACGGCAACCTGACACTGATCGTAATTTCTTCATTCATGGTAGTTCCAGTATATGTGGCTAACTATAATTCAAATATGTAAGATCTCCTGTAAGCTCTACAAAATAGGTTTCCTGCCCACTCACGATGGTCAGAATATGAAGGGGCGGAATCCCGATTTCGCGTAAGCGCAAGTCTGATCTTTGGAAGGACGAACTGATCGTCTGAATTACATCCTCGAAGTGCAATATTTCTCCGGGCACACTTTGGTACTTTCGTTGCTCAGCTTCCGAGAAGTGAGGTTTAGAAATGATCACCTCATGCTCCTTTTCGGATTCGGCTCCACTCACCTTGGTTACCAGGCCATGATCCAGCTCAAGGTGCAAATCCTGTCCAGGAAAACGGGCTTGCAGCCAGGCAAAAAGCTCCGCTAAGGTGCTTTCCGCCCCTAGCTCTGCTGCCTCAATTATTTCGTCAAAAGGAAAATGGCTTTCACAAAATTCCTTCAACGGATCACTTTTGAACTGAAGGGTCGTATTGCTGTGCCCTTCATAGTAAAATATCTGGCCGGCTAAAGACTGCTTTTCATTGCCATGAATCAGTTTAAGGGCTTCCTGCACCTGGACCCCCCCAATGATGGAAGAGATAACGGGGGTGGTAGGTACCCTGCCTGCGGAGGCATAGCGTTCGGCAATATCGGCACAGCTCAATTGGCTGCGGATATGTTGCTCTTCCGATTCGGTGAGGCCACACTGATAGCAGGATTTTCCAGGCCAGTATACCGTGGACCAGCCGATCAGGTTTTGAATGGCTCCATCAATCCAGGGCTTATTTACCTTAAAGGCTAACTGATTAATAAAAAGCCGGGCCAGACGGTTGTCCAGACATCCGATGATGGCATCCATCCTGCGGAAGATTCCCAGTCCAACGTCTACCCCAATATCACCATGAATCGTCATGACTTTCACATTTGGGTTGATTTCCCGAATGCGCTCCGCGGCGACTTCCGCTTTTTTCCGCTCTACCTCCAGGTCTGATTCCCGAAACAAAACGGACCGACAGAGATTGGCATATTCAATGATGTCAAAATCTACGATCAGGATATGCCCTACATTCATAAGGGCCAGATTCTTAAGGACTTCGTTCCCTAAAGCACCGGCACCAACGACCATCACCTGGGCTTTTTGAACCTTTTCTGGTTTCCACCAGGACATAAGACGAAAGGTATCATCCCATGCTGGACGCTTGATTTGAATTCTTTTTGTGTTTTCGGACATGAACCTACCGTATGCCCAACCAGACCCTGGCGGGTGGTTAGGAGAAAAAAATCGAGAAACAGGCGGACAACTTCCTTAAAGTACTAAGCATGCCTAAAAGATGCAATGAAACGGATAGTTACTAAGGGGGTATGGTAGTAAATTGTCAAATATTTCTCCTTTCAGAATAAGCCGTCAGACCAAGGGCGAGAAATGGTCCTGGACAGGCTGGGAGTCAGCCGTTTTGCAAAAGATCATCGCGATCTAATTACACCCTGCGGGTATAAAAAGGCATAGAAGCCTGGAGATTCATGTTCGTTATTTCCCGACGAAGCTCCTTGACCGAAGCGTCCCGGGCAACCCTTAATTTCTCGATGATTTTCTTTTGACCATGGCCTGCTCCATCTACGAGATACCCACTATCCCATTCATTTACCGCCATAGAAACATCTGACCAGTAGGAGGGTGAAAGCAGCCCTAAACCGAACCGCTGGGCCCCTTTCCAGGCCCGGTTTTCAGCCTTCGGCGTATAAGATAGAGAAGCGATGGAATGTGCATTCATACCTCTTCCCCTGAAGAATTCCTTTGCGACCTTAGCATGGTTAAGGGACTCTTTTCCGGCCATGACTGCCGATCCGGCTTTGGCAGCCATGCCAATGCCAATCAGACAAGTAATGACTGTGGAACCAATGTCCAGAGAAGTCTGAAGTTTTTTGTAATCATGGGTTCCCTGTTTGATTTCAGCTTCGTCTTTTTGAAACTGTTTATCCAGACTCCTTATCATATTTGAAAGCCGGGAGGTGGCGAGCTTAAGCTGGGCGGTGGTCCAGGGGATCGCCAAGACTTGTCCGGGATAGATGGTCAGAGCTGAACGGTTTTGATACAGCTTCGCGTTCACAGGCTTTCTCGCCCTACTGGTGGTGAAATAAACGATGGGGCCCGGATTGTCGAAGCCATACTGTTTGCCGATGTTATAAAGGCTGTCTCCGGCTTGTACCTGGTGTATATCGGAATATATTTTCATAAAAAGCGAATCTCGAATAGGGTGTTGTAAAGAGATAGGATAGGAAAGGGCGACCCCGGAAACCTCCGGAGCCGCGTTTTATTCATTCGGTAAAAAGTCAAGGCTCATTGCTTGACGATCCGTAGGCTTTTTACCAGCTTACCTTCTAGGCTACTCAGGCGCAGGAGATACGTGCCTTCACCCAGGGTAGATAAATCAAAGGTGGTATCGATTTCCTGCTGGCGCTGCCAACGCTGGCCTTCAATCTGGGTGTGGCGGCCCCGCATATCCCAAATCTCTGCTTTGATGTCGATGGGTTTTTCCGCCTCAAGGTGCAGGGACAGCCAATCTTGGGTAGGATTGGGATATATCCTGTACTGTACGAAAACGGCAAAGGATTCCTCTATCGAAGTACTGTAAGGAGGATTGGTTTGATTAAAGCCCTGATTTAGGGTAAAGGTACCGCTCTGCACCGTCCCTACGATGGCTTCCCCCAGCGTGTATTCCAGGTGCCAGCCTGGAGTAGCCATTGCTCCTCCAGCGGGACTCATGACGACACGTTCGAGAGATTGGGCTTGTAGGGAAAGGCTAGCAAGCAATAGCCCTGTCTGCAATATATATTTCATGGCGGTACTAATTTGGGGTGCCAAAAACAACAACATAGAAAGAGGCATTGACAGGGATGGGATTGGGACTAACCCCTGACAAGGATGCGGTATTAACCTCGATTTGGGTACTACTTACTCTACTTGCTGAAATAGCAATGGTCGTGGGGTTTGTGCTTCGCACGGTAGCAAGAATAACAGGATTACCTGAGATCGTTTTATTTAGATTCAAGCGATACACGCCAGTAGATAGTCTGGAGACGGATGAGATGCCATAATCCGTGGTCAGAGAAGCCGAAGAAGAAGTACTGGTTACATAGGCATAGGCCACGGGTAGGGAGTTTGCATACATGCGGCCGGTAACGGGGGTGGTGGAAGAATTAAGATCGTCTTGTACCGTTACATTGGAAAACTCCGCTGATCCATCCGTGTTGATACTCGCCTCAATAATGGTACCTCGCTGCATCTCAATAAAGGCAGCCGTTCCGGGTGCTCCGCTTTGGGTTTTTAGCTCAAGCACGTCTTCTCCGGCTGCAGTATTACTTTTTTCAAATGACACTAAGCGACCACTCGAAGTGGAGCTGGATACCCTAAATTTGTCTGTGGTAGCCGTAGTACCTACGGCTACATTTCCACTGGTGTAGAAAGCCGTGGTTCCACTTTTATTCCAAACGGAATTATTAGGAATGGCCACCGTACCCCCGCCATTGGAAAGGCTAATATTATTCCCGGAAATACTGAGAGATTGGATTTCGTTGTTTGAATCACCATCTCCGTCGGGAGGAAGGGGCACCGTTCCTCCTCCATTAGATAGGCTGAGGTTATTCCCGGAAATACTGAGAGACTGTATCTCATTACTGGAGTCTCCATCTCCATCAGCTGGAAGGGCAACGGTTCCCCCGCCATTGGAAAGCGACAAGCTAGTGCCTGACAAAGTCAAGGTCTGAAGCTCATTTGTCGGGTCAGCGTCTGCATTTGCAGGAATAGTGATGGTTCCCCCGCCATTTGACAGGCTAATATCATTCCCAGTCAACGTCAGGGTTTGTAGTTCGTTGGTCGAATCGGCGTCAGCATCGGCAGGCAGAGAGACCGTACCTCCTCCACGCGAAAGACTTATATCATTCCCGCTTAGGGTCAGGGTCTGCAATTCATTGGTCGAATCGGCGTCAGCGTCTTCGAAGCGATCGGTACCAGCAGCCCAGGCAGTACCATTCCATTTTAGCACATCATCAACTACCACAGGGCCTACTTCTACATCCGTTAGATGAGATATCTGCATTTGGGTGGCTATCTTACTATAAGGGACCGTTTGCAATTCCGTCGTGCCCATACTTACCCCATTGATTTCCACCGCCAGGTAGTGAGGGCCGGCACTCCAGTCAATATTGCTAAACCCTACGCCTGCTTCCTGGGCACCTTTCCCCACGACCAAAGAAAATAGCGCGTATTCATTGGTGCTGGATATGTGAATCTCCCGATGGACTTCTGTACCGGTAGGAGAGCCTTCCAGGATACTGAAGCGCACGTTAATGTTTTCGTTGACTCGCAGCAGGCCGCTATCGCTTCGGGCGACAGCCTGATAATTAAATCCCTGGCTAAACCCACTGAATGTGGCCAGGCAGCAAAAGAGGAATAGTAATCCTCCGCGAATAGTGTTGTACATGTTTTATTGGTTTTTGAAAGTGTTATACTCAGCGAAACCCAGATTGATGAAGAGGCAAAATTGCATAGGTTCCCTTCTTCCTCTCATTTTCTGAAAGGGAGAGTTAATTCCTCCTTTATTCATATTAGAACAGCCAGAGTTCTAGCCTAAGTGAAAAGGCCTCTAACAGGATTTTTTTTAGGACTTTTAATAAATCCCCTGTTTTTTAATCAGGAAAATTGGTCCATAAATATCCCCCATGAATACCATTAAAGGTTCATTCAGATCACCGGGCATGTGTTATTATTTGACTTAAGCCTGCTATATTGTTTCCTTTTCGAATAATTATGAAGAAAAAATTCTTTTCCTTCGAGAAAAAAAGAAACATAGGCTCATCTTACGATTAGTCAAGAAATGGCCTTTTGGTAATAAATTAGGAAATGAAACCGCGATTGAGGTAAATAGAGGGAGTATTTCCCCTGCCCCAACGGCTGGGATAATTAAGCTATGGTCATCATAAATGGGTTAATAATACCTGGTGCCAGGTATTATGTGTGTATTGTGTAAAATGATTAAAAAATGTTAATTCACCTCAATTTTGAGATGGATAACAAGGAAAAACAACGTATTAGAGAGATGTGCAATATTATACATATTTTCTAAATATCCAATTTTGGTGAATAATTATTTCTGTTTGATTAATAATTTTTTTATACCTAATCTTTTTTCTTTCAATCATAGGCTTTTTTCATACAAATAACCGCCTTTCGTTTACTCACATGAACTGCCAAACGGAAAATTATTGGTACAGGGTGATGAATTTCTGTTTATAAAAATTACGATGCTATCCCTGGGCGAAGCGGAGATACTCGTGAAACATAAACGGAGAAGATTAATCACGACTGATAACCGCTACCTTGTCTTTTGAGTTGACTTTCCTAAAAAAAAAAGCGACCGCAGGAAAACCTACGGTCGCTTGGAAAAATCGAACGGTTAATTCTATAAAGGGGGTTGAGGCTTAGCGCTAAAATTGTATCCCGGTCAGTTTTTCGGAAACCTCCCAGAGTTTGCGGGCATCCTCCTGGTTATGGGAAGCCTCATTGGAGGAAACCTTGACCGGATGGCCGGTAAATTCCCCGAAACCACTGGGGCCATAATATTCCCCTCCCTGAACAGCCGGATCAACTGCAGCACGAATCTGCGGCAAGGCACCCTGGGCCTGACTTTGGGTGATGGCCAGGAAGAGGGGCCGCAATACTTTGAAGATAAATTTTCCTTTGATGTGTCGGTCCAGGTTGGTTTGGGAACCACCAGGGTGGGCTGCTACCGCCATGCTGTCTATGCCTTGTTGCTCAAACTTGCGTTGCAACTCATAGGTAAAGAGCAGGTTGGCTAGTTTGGAGCGCGCGTAAGAACGCATGGGCGTATAATCTTTTCCTTCCTCAAACAGCAGGTTGTCAAAATCCATTTTGCCCATTTTGTGCCCGTTGCTGCTCACGTTGATGACCCGTGAGCCGGAGGTTTTTTCTACTAAGTCCATCAACTGACCGGTCAAGGCAAAGTGGCCAAAGTGGTTGGTGCCATTCTGGGCTTCCAGGCCGTCTTTGGTTTTAAAATAGGGGGTGGTCATGATGCCGGCATTGTTGAGCAAAATGTCCAGGCGATCATACTTGCCTTTGAACTGCTCGGCAAAGGCTTTGATGGAGGCAAAGTCCATCAAATCCAGGGGCATAACTTCGATATTGGCTGCTCCAGCTCCCATTTCTGCTTTGGCCGCTTCTCCTCTTTCGACTGATCGACTGGCCAGTACTACCTTGGCCCCTCCGTTAGAAAAGGCTTTAACTGATTCATATCCCAGACCACTGTTGCCACCGGTTACCAGGGCTACTTTGCCGGTCAAATCAGGCATATCCGCTAAAGACCATTTTTTGTTGCTCATGACTATATCTTGTTGTGAGTATGTGGGTAAAATATGAGGATCGCAAAAAAAAGTGAGCGATCACTTACTATTACGTGGCAACCTCCAATAGGTTATACTTTCGTAGTAAATAATTCTTCAATTCCCGCTCTGCTTCAGCTTTACCGCGCAGCAACTCTTTAGAAATGGCGCTGATGACGTGGAATAGCATGACCGCTTCGTTGGTGGGTTCGGTTACTCCACGGGCGGTAAAAGCCTCACTCATTTTTTCAATCAGGCGGGAGAGCACATCCTGTTTGGGGAGGTCATTATCCCAGGCCAGCTTAAACTGTAAGCGCCAAAAGTCGTAGTCCGAACGATCTATGTCAAAAGGCATCTCAATGGCTTTCTTTAAGACCAGCTGCGGATCGGACTCCTGGAGGATGGGCTCAACCATCTCGCGAAACTTCTCTGCCGACAAGACCATGATGGCCTCCAACAGCCCTTTTTTATTCTGGAAATGTCGAAAGATCAGGCCCTCTGAAACCGAAGCATGGCGGGCAATCCGACTAGTAGAAGTGCGGTCGTAGCCTTCCTTGGCAAACAATTCCAGGGCGGAGAAAAGAATACGATGTTGTCTTTCGGTCATAAATAGTGAGTAATCACTTGCAAAGATCGTGATTATTTTTCCCATTGCCAAAAAGAGGAATAGCCCGGACATAAAAAAGCCCCCATAGCCTTAAAAGCTGTGGGGGCGCATCTTGTTGAAAGAGGCGTTAGAAAAGGATCATGACCCCTCCATTGAAGATTTTGTCCCATCTTTCATTGTGAGACCCACCGAGGTCATTTTGTGGGATGAGGACAAAAGGCCGGTTCTCCCTGGAAGCCAGGACACTGAAGAAAATCTCCAGGTTATCTTTTCGTACCCCCAGACGACCGCTCCAGAACTGCACGTCCAGGTCAAAACCTACGAATTGGTTGATATCATCCTTGAGCGGACCAGAAGTCTCGATTTGCTGGAAGGTGCGTTCGGTTCCACCTATCCCTTGGACGAACAGCCAGGGAAAAGGGGCGAACTCCAGGCCCAGCCCCAGGCTGGCGGTACCGCGCTGGGTACCTCGGTGCCAACTCAGTGGGAGGCCGGTACGCACATCGATAGAGTCCCGTAGGGGAGACCATTTGTAGGGACGATCGTCCAGCGGCGTAGCTTTTCTTAATGGATAAATGACGGCATCAGCCAGGACCGCGAATTTTCTGCCTCCATTGAAGCCAAAGCGATAGCGAATCTGGCCAGTGAAGCCCATGCCATATTCAGTGAGCTGCATTTTGGTGCGGTTAAAGATCCCGCCACCGGCTAATTGCAAGCGCTTAGGCGCGGCTTCTTCGCCAGCGGGCAGATCACAGCCGCAGTCTGCATAGACGATTTTTGGTTTTTTCGGAGCGGGACAAATCACCCTTACCGGGGTGAGGTCCAGGGTATCTACGCCATCACCACAGTTTCTGAGGGTGAGGATTTCCATCCAGCAAGTATCTACTGCGGCAGGCGTAGTAGCAGCCGGAACAGTGATGGTACTGATGGTAGTCCTGGTGGTATTGGTGGCATCCTCGTCATCACTTACCGTCAGAGAAACCGTATAGGTCCCCGGCTGACTAAAGGTATGGGTAGGCGCTCTTTCTTCTACATATTTTTCACCGGCAAAATTCCAGAAATAACTGGTGATATCTCCTCCATCCGGATCGTAAGATCTTTTGCCATCAAAGCTCACCGTCAAAGGAGCCAGGCCAGTGGTGGGATTGGCATCTATGATGGCTATCGGATCCATCAACTGGCGAGCGGCCTTGTTCACGGTAATGGTGGTGGATGCAGTATGGGTTTGCCCTTCATCATCCCGAACGGTGAGCGAGACATTATAGTCTCCTTCCTGTTGGAACATATGCTGAGCAGTAGCAGAAGCAGACTGACGCTGACCAGCGAAGTTCCACTGGTAGGCTACAATCTCCCCTCCGTCCGGGTCGTAGGATTTACGACCGTCAAAGCTCACGCTTAAGGGCTCAGGTCCATTTTGAGGATTGGCCTGGATGATGGCCAATGGCGGGGCGGTGGCTGGCGGCGGGATGGTCTCAGCACAAGCCGTGTCCCCGCGTACTACGGGTCGTTCATAATCTTCGTGGTCCTGCTCAAACCAGCGCACCCCTACATGGACGTCGTGCACTTCGAGGACTTGCTCTCCTCTTTTTTCCGCCACGAATATTTTTCCTCCTTCCGTGTCCACATGGAGTTGGTAAATGACATCCGTACCACCATATTTCAAGTCAGCAAAGCCCCCGCGAGGGCACTGCATGTAGTAGCCGGCCCCCATGGTGATGACGGACATGACCGCGCAGAGGTCGCGTTTTTTAGTGATCACCCGACAGGCGTCCAAGAGCTCTCCGTCCTGGGCGAGCTGGTGGGTGATGGCATAAGAAATCCAGCTAACCTGTCCGCCACAATTGGTCGCGCCCCTGGGAATAGGATCCAGGGGATTCGCGGCAGTGCGGTCGCCTTGTAATTGGAAGGGATACTGTTTTCCGTCTGGCCCTATCACAATACCTTCCTGCGGCTGAGGTGTGGCTACAGAAGCTATCCGGGGAGTTTCCAGGGACAGTAAGTTTTTTATCAGATTTTGAGCAGTGCCTCCTAAGGATGGCAAGATGAAAATTCCAAGCAATAAGATCCGTTTACCCATTGGTCTGGAGTCAAGAAATGGAAGAATAAATGAGGTGTTTGGCTTGGATGGTCTAAGATATCATACATTCGCAAATTTCTCAAAAATCGAACCATTAAAATTTTCAGCATTCCAGTATTTAGGATAGGAAGAAAAAAACGGTTTTCAGAGCATTGGAGGGGGATTTTGTCCCAAAGCCCTGGTTTGTAGATTGCGAAGGGATATAGAAAAATTGAATTTGTGTTCAAAAAAAAGACAGTTTGTCCATTTATGAACACAGCCACTAGACAGAATTCAGGCAAAGTTGGTCGCCTGCGCAAAGGGTAAAGCGGAAATTAGAAGGCCAAAAACTGCCCTATTTGCTCTTTTATACTGGAAATCGTTTTCTCATCAATGAGCTCTCTCTCTTCATTGATCAGGCCCCTTACCCGGGAGATGGGAAGCTTATTATAGTGGACATTGACCTTGAGGTAGTTCAAAATGTTGGTCAAACTGTCCAGGCCCCGTAGGTTGCCAGCCCGGCCAGAAGCCACGCCCGTGATGGTGGCTTTTTTGCCATACCAGGCCTGTTTAATATCAGAAGCATCCATCATGAGTTTGAAAATGCCAGGGATGCCAGCATTGTACTCGGGAATGATGATGATGAACTTTTCTGCCGGGAAAAGATAGCGTTCCTGGAAGGCCAGGAATTCGGGTTTGGGATTGACATACATGTCTGGGGCGATGATCCCGGTCGGCATTTCCCGCATATCCAACAACTGAAACTCCTCTCCTAATTCCGTTAAATAAGCGGCATAAATGTCTGCCACCGCAGCGGTTACGCTATTGACGGAATTGGTGCCGATGATGATGGTAATCATATATTTTTCTCCTGCTGGAGATCCTTTTGGTTTAATATGCACTGTACAACGCCAGAATACAGGACTTGTTTGCGAAACAAAGATAAAACATTGCCAGAACCTGAGACGGAGCTTCATCGGGCCATCAATAAAATCTATGTGATTTTTCTCCGCCATCCTTCTACCTTTGTTTTAGCCAACATCCCCAAAGCTACCCATGCCTATGGACTTATTCGAAGCCATCCGCCAAGGAAATCTGGCAGCCGCTACCGCCGCGCTGCAAGCAGAGCCCAGCCTACTTTCTCAAAAGAATCAAATGGGCTTTACGCCTTTGATCCTCGCGACCTATTATGGCCAGGTGGAGATCACGACCTATCTGTTGGAGCAGAAAGCGGACCTTAATGTGCAGGACGCTTCGGGAAATACGGCTTTGATGGGGGTTTGTTTTAAAGGCTCCACCGACCTGGCGGCCCTGTTGATCGAAAGCGGAGCCGACCTGAATGTGCGTAACGGCCAGGGTTCCACGGCGCTGATCTTTGCTGCTACTTATGGCCATACCGAGATTGCGCGCTTGCTCATCGAAGCTGGAGCAGACACCAACGCCAAAGACGGGCAGGGACGTACTGCCCTTTATCACGCCAAAGTCAAAGGGGCGCAAGAGATTGTAGACCTTTTATAAACGGGAATTCTAGGGTGAATAAAGCTGCGGCTTAATCCAAAGGCCTGGCTGGCCGCGTAGGTATGGAAAAGTTTCCATGAAATATCTACGTATCACCTTAGTCATATTGCTCCTGGCCAGCATAACCGGTTGCCTCACTCATCCGGAAAGCGATACCGTCCAACATAGCGTACGCATCGCCCAACCTGCTGGTACCGTGTTTATGTATGTAACCAATCCTGGCTTTTGGCCGGCGTGGCATCCTTCTTCGGTAGGGGTCAGTGCAGGGGCTGATCATTCTCTGGACATTGGGGAATCCGTTACCGAAGCTTTTAAGGTAGCGGGAAGGGAAGGAGAAGTGGTTTGGACTGTAACCGAGAAAGTTCCTGATCAAAAATGGGCCATTTCAGGAGATATTGTGGATGGGAATGGGACCGGCGGCTATATCACCTATGAACTGCGAGAGGAAGGAGCAGAAACCGTGTTTACCCGGACCTTTACCTACCGCATCCTCAATTTCTGGCATTACCTTCTTAATGAAATCTTTGTCCATAAAAAAATAGAGCAGGAATCTCAGGCTGCGGTCGATGCGCTGAAGGCTGTATTGGAGGAAGGGAAGGCACCAATTCTCGAATTAGGGACGAATAGCGATTGAAAGAAAAAGGGAGAGCCACGAATTTTCGAATGGAAGACGAATAGCCAATGATTCGTCCCTAATTCGTGCATTCGTGGCCCTAAGAAAGAAAGCCACGAATTTTGGAATGGAAGACGAATAGCCAATGATTCGTCCCTAATTCGCGCATTCATGGCCTTAAAAAAGAAAGCCACGAATTTGCGAATGAAAGCCGAATAGCCAATGATTCGTCTCTAATTCGCGCATTCGTGGCCCTAACAAAGAAAGCCACGAATTTCCGAATGAAAGCCGAATAGCCAATGATTCGTCCTTAATTCGTGCATTCGTGGCCCTAAAATAAAAGCCTACAAATCCCTACGGCCAAGCCCAAATATCCTTGAATGGATCATGGAGCGTCCCCCCAAAATCATTGGTACAGCCGCTACCGCCAGTAGAGCATTTACAATCTGCATAGCGAGAAGGGCGATCACACTGACAAGAAGCAATCTGCCAGCAAGGCCAGTACAATTCAGGCACTTTGATCGGATAGAGTTTTCCCTTTTTGAAAGAGACTTGCGAAAAGAGGTAGCCATGCTCTCCCTTTTTCCCTTTGACCTCGCGCACCAGGTAAAATTTCCCATCTACGCGGGTAAAGTCGATCTTGACCAACCGTAAGTAGCCATTGCTGATAGATTTTTTAACCAGCTTAGCGGCACTGATGTGGACAAAAACCGGCTGTCCGTCTTTCCCTTTTTTGACTTGGGCGAGCGCAGGTGGCTCAGCGGTGAATCCCATGGCACTGAAAAGGACCATTAGGCCCAGCATGCCAATCATAAAGCGTTTCATGAAAATTTGCATGTTTAGTTTGTTGATGTGGTACAAAAAGCTGTGTTTTTCAGGGTGTAGTTCTTAGTACCATGAAATCCGAGATTCGTAACATTTCTCCTTATAAGGGGAAGCCACGAATTATCGAATGGAAGACGAATAGCTGTTGATTTGTCCCTCATTCGCGCATTCGTGGCCCTAACCAAGGAAGCCACGAATTATCGAATGAAAGCCGAATAGCCAATGATTCGTCCCTCATTCGTGCATTCGTGGCTCTAACAAAGGAAGCCACGGTTTTTCGAACGAAAGCCGAATAGCCAATGATTCGTCCCTAATTCGTGCATTCGTGGTTCTAACGAAGGAAGCCACGAATTATCGAATGGAATACGAATAGCTGTTGATTCGTCCCTCATTCGTGCATTCGTGGCTCTATAAAACAGCCTCGAATTCCCCATAAAAAAAAGCCCTCCCCAAGCCTAAGCCGGGGAGGGCAGGATTATTTTTTCGGAAGCTAGCCTCGACTGGCGACCCAGGCAATGAGCCCAATGATGAGTTGCGTAACCATGCCATAAAGCGCAGATCTAACCGCTTTTTTCCCAAATAACAGGGCGATCAGCACCCCAATGATGCCCAGGAAGAAGCCCAGCAGAAAGCCACCAAAGCTAAAGTCCGAGGCTGTTTCCTTGTACAAAGCTTCTAATTGCACCTCTTCCCCTTTGCGGAGTTTTTTGCGGACCTCGTTTTGCGCCATGCGTAGCACGATTCTTTCGCGGAGGGTGACTTTAGCGCCCCGGGCCTGTTTGATAGCCTTAGGGGTGAGCGCCATAAAGGCCTCAATGTCCATTTCACTCAAATCCAGGGTAGGCGTATTCACCGCTGGTTCTGGAAAGGAACTATGGTTTTCTCCGGCCTGAAGACCCAGGGGAGCGGTGAGCAAGAAGAGGAGGAAAAAAGGAAGAAAGTGGGTAGTGATTTTTTTCATAATAGTAGTGGTACAATAGCGTAAAATATCTACTGTAAGCTAAGAAAAAAACCCATGATTATTCCAAAAATGGATTATTGAATAGTCGGTGTTTTTGGGAATCAAAATGCGAGTCAGGCCAGCCAAACGCTCTCAGTCTTTCTTCTTCCGCTTACTTGCTTTCGCTTTAGGGTTAAAAGCCAGGCATTGATCCACCCAAAACTGCAAATCTTGATCCGCTTCAAAGCCCTCCGGCTGCACATGCACATAGCCCTTCATTTCCCGTCCGCCTTGCGTCATGATATCCGCACCCGGCTTCCGCAGCAGTTCCTCCCTTTCCTCCGGATCAATCCGGCACAGGATGCCCCCATTCAGCGCCCCAAAACACATTTTCCCATCCACCATAAAAGTCAGTCCGCCCATCATGCGCTTCTCCTCCCACTCAATGCCCCGAATCAGTAGGATATTTCGCATACGTTCGTAGATGATGTTGTGCATGAGAGGTGAGAGGTGAGAAGCGAGAAAAGAGATAAGAAGGTATAGGAAACTTATCCATATAAAGTTAACAAAAAGCAAGTTGTCTAATGAAAAGCCTACTGGCAATCGAAAGGGTGCGCGGGGGATGAAACGAGCACTTAGGGGACGGAGCGCGCGCCGGCTGGATTTGCTCGTTTCGATTTTTTGCTCCACTTTTTTCTAAAAAAAGTGGTAAAGGAACTTTTTCTAAAAAAGTGGAAGAGATACTAATAAAGAAAAAGAAAAAAACACGCACAAATGCCTGTGCACAGGCATTTGTGCGTTGAAAACGCTACGCCACAGGATAAAAAAACTGCTCAGAAACAATCTTTCCATCCGCAACGCGAAAGACCCCAAGTTCCTCATCCACGCGACGCGGCTGCCCTTTCATGGTAATGTCCATTTTCATGGTAGCCGTAAAATGGTCTCCCGCTACAATCGGCCCCTCGATTTCCACCCCGTGAAAGGCTTCCACCATTTCGCCCCACTGCTGCCCTTTCTGGGTGATGGCTTCCATGCCTTCCACCCTGGGGGGAAAGCCTTGGGCGCCTTCCATTTCCAGGCTGACGCAGTTCTGCGCGTACAATTCAGCTTGCGCTTGGTCAAAATTTCCGGTGCGGCATAATTCCGCCCACTTGCTAGCAATTTCTTGAGTTGTCATTGTAATATGATTTGTAGGTTATGAAACAAAGATAAGAGGTCGATATGTCAGATACTGTCAGGGGTGGCTTCTATTTCCGCACAATGTGCAAAATAATTTCCCAGGTCAAACTGACGGTCCTCGAAACTTTCCTCCAAAATCTTGAAGTATTGGATACGGTCCAATCGGAAAGAGCGGTAATCCTTACGGAGGCGGCACCAACCGATCACAATCCACTTATCATTAAAGCAGTAAATGGCCAGAGGTTCGATCTTGCGATGGGTAACCTCCTGCTCCTTAGCCTGGTAGATCAATTCCGTTACCCGAAAGTTGATGATGGCCATTTGGATAAAGGACAAGGAGGTACTCTTGGTCTCCGCAGGTTTGTCGCTGAGCACCCGCATTTTGCTTTGCAGCGATTCCCCCTGAGATTGCAGCGAACTGCGGAAGACCGACTTAATCTTTTGCAGGGTTTGCCCAAAGTAGCGGATCAGCGAGTCGTCATTGGTCTGCGCGATCAACTGCTCCGCCGTTATCAGCGCATTGACCTCCAGCTCATCAAACATAATCGGCGCCACCGTATAGCCATCCATGATGGAATAGCCCCGCCCTTCAATGGTGATGATCGGCACCCCCGATTCCTCCAACTTCCGGATGTCCCGATAGATCGTCCGCAAACTCACCTCAAAACGCGCCGCCAATTCCGGCCCGGTGATGATACGCTTAGACTTCAGAATGGTCAGCATGGCTAAAAGGCGGGATAGATGGTTCATGGAGATTGGTTTTTTGTAAGATAGGGGATGGGGCTGACAGATTGTGGCAGGGGCGGGGCGAATGCCACAAAATCATTCTGCCTTGCGGTTGTTCCCCAACCCAAATGAGGAATCTACTCCCATTGAGGTTTTGAACACTGAAGAGGACAAAATTACCCCACTCCCTATATCGGCCAATAAATCTTCTTCAAAGGCAGCAAGGTCCTGCTTTCAGAATCAAAGTTATCGTAATACTGGTAGATCAGGCTAACCAGTAAATCCAGATCAATCAGGGTAAGGTGGTTATTGGCTCTTTCTGCTTCGTACTTAGCTTCTTTGGTAAAGCCACCTGTAGAGACAAACAAGGCCTTATCATTTTGTCTTAGGCCTCCTAGTAAGCTGCGTACCGCTGGTGAGCCCATACTCCCTTTTCTATGCTTGACTTCTACGACGATCTTAGGATCTTCCAAACCCAGACCATCGGGGGACGCAAGAATATCCTTACCTCTATCGGGTCCTTTAGGACTTACCTGGGTTTTATAGCCCATAGCTCGCAGAATGCCTGCTACCAGTTCCTGCATTTCTTCCCAGTTCAGCTTTACTATTTTGTCTTTCAGGAATTCGTTCGCTTTGTCTTCAATGTCGTCTTTCACCTGTTCCAATTCCTCTTCTTCGGGAAGTTCGGCAGGTAATTCCTGATTGTTCGCCATGGTGAGGACTTCCGTAGCTGCCTCTTCGGGTAGTTTAAAGATGGTAGAAATTGACCCTAAAGAGTTTCTGGTACTGGCGCTAAGCCTGTCCCGATCTATCTGGTATTCCCAACTGACTTTACGGATATGATGGTAATCGAACTCTCCCTCTTTGAATTCATAAGCTGAAGTTACCTTCCCCAACCAATAGACCCGTTCAGAAGGATTGTAGGTAAGCACCAGGGCGTCTTTGACAATCTCTTTCCTGAACCGATAAATCTGACCCGCTGCACTATAAATAGAACCTAGTTTCATCTCTGGGAATTTCCCCACCAATAGAGATTTGATCTGTTCAAGCTCATCCACCTTAGAAAGGTCTCCCAGGCTATTCCACCCAATGGCGATGAGTCCCTGGGAGATAAAATCTTCCACCAGATAAGCTTTCCTTCCCGCCCGAACCATCCAAATATTCTTCATGTTCCTGAATTCTTCACTGATTATTCAGGGAATTTACTAAATATCTTTCCTCTCTTCCCAATGAGGTGGGCTTAGGTCCAGTACCGACAGCAGTGCTAAAATCTTTGAAACTCTCGGAGACCCCGGATATTCCCCCTCCCTCCGGTCGTGGGTAATTCCGGGGTGACATGGCCAATGTAAAAACGCTTGGAATCACCCTCTAATAAAGCGCGTTGGATCGAAAATCCGTGGGGAGGATGGCTTGCGGGTAGGCCTTGGTTGGGATTTTCTTGATTTTTGCACCACTTTTTATCAAGAAAAAGTGGTAAAGGTCTTAAAGGAAAAAGAAGGGAGTCCCTCTCACTTCCCAATACAAAACTTCCCAAAAATATTCCCCAGCACCTCATCAGTAGAAATCTCCCCGGTGATTTCGCCAATATAGTGTAAGACCGTGCGGATGTCGATAGAGAGGAGGTCGCCGGTCAGGCCATTGGCGAGACCTTGTTGCACCTCGAGGAGGGCGGCCTGGGCTTTTTGGAGGGCGTGGAGATGGCGGAGGTTGGAGACCAGGGGCTGGGAGGTCTGGTGATCGCCGAGTTGGGCGACTTGCTCCAGCATCAGGGCTTTGAGGGCGTCGAGCTGGGTTTGCTGCTGGGCGGAGAGAAGCAGCCAGGGATAGGTAGTGGCGGCGGTATGGGCTTGGGTGTAGGCTTCCGAATCGGGCAGGGTATCGGCTTTGTTGGCGAGGGAGAGGATGGAGACCGAGTCGGGCAGGTCCAGGTGTTGCAGATAGGCTTCCGCTTCAGCGGGAGTTTCCGTTTGGCAGTCAAACAAATACAGCAGCAGCGAGGCCTGCTCCGCCAGGGCCAGGCTGCGACGCACCCCTTCCGCTTCGATTACATCGGTTGTTTCCCGCACGCCTGCGGTGTCCATGAGGCGGAATTCCACCCCTTGGATGATCACCCGGTCCTCGATTACGTCCCGGGTCGTACCGGGAATATTCGAGACAATGGCCCGGTTGTCTTGCAAGAGCGCATTGAGCAGGGTAGACTTACCGGCGTTGGGTTTGCCGAGGATGACGGTGGGGATGCCTTGCTTGAGGGCATTGCCGAGGCGAAAGCTGCTGATCAGGCTTTCCGTTTGGGTAAGCATTTGGGAGATCAGGGCTTCCAGCTGCGAGCGATCTGCAAACTCTACGTCCTCTTCCCCGAAATCCAATTCCAGCTCAATCAGGGAAGTAAAATCCAGCAATTGGCTGCGGAGGTGGCTCAGTTCCTTGGAAATGCCGCCCCGCATTTGCTGCATGGCTACGCGGTGGGCACCAGCCGAAGAAGCCGCGATCAAGTCGGCTACGGCCTCCGCTTGCGCCAGGTCCATGGCCCCATGCAAAAATGCCCGCTGGGTAAACTCCCCCGGCTCGGCCAGGCGCGCGCCTTTTTCCACCAGTAACAACATCACTTCCCGCAGGATAAAGCTGCTGCCATGACAGGAAATCTCCACCGTATCTTCTTTGGTGAAAGAGCGGGGTGCGCGAAAGACGCTCAGCACCACTTCATCCAGCACCTCGGCTTCTCGTTTGATCTGCCCGAAGTGCAGGCTGTAACCTGGGGCCTGGCTCAGGTCCTTGGAAAACACCTGGTTGACGATCTCCACCGACTGGGGACCGGACAAACGAATCACCCCCAATGCACCGGAACCGGCGGGGGTACTGATGGCCACGATGCTATCCTGCAGTGCTAACATGCGGCAAAGATACCAAAGGAATCGGGAAGAATGTCCTATTCCACCACCAGGGCACTTTCCGTCCAGCCGATTTCACCTTGGGCACTGATGCCCTGCACCAGGATGCGGTAGCGACCAGGAATATCCCCGGTAAAAAACCGCAGGTTGGCCTGGCCCTTTTGGTCCGTCATCCACATCGGCTCCCAGTGCAACGTATGGCGCAGGTCAGGCAAATCCGTCCGGGTTTCCGCCCGATCATAGCGGGGCGCATAAAATTTTCTGGGAATATGATAGCCCTTCAGTTCCGGGCGCAAGGTGCCAGGACCGTCCTTTTGTTCCAATTCGCTGCCTTCCTTGGTGTAGACCGCAATCGCTCCTCCGGCCCCGCGCGAACCATACATGGCTGCCGAGGAATTTTTGATTACGTCGATGCGGGCGATTTCGTTGATGGGAATGGATTCCAGCACCCCGATGGAGGTGACCATGCCATTCAAGAGGTAGACCGGAGGGCTGTTCAGGAGGATACTGGAAGCCCCGCGAATGAGAATGCTATAGTTTCCGGGACCACCCTGCACTTGCATACCCGCGACCCGTCCACGTATGGCTTCGATCACATTTTGCTGGCCGATGATGCGCGGGTCGTCTCCATCAAAGGTGGCATCTGCGGTATGGTAAATGGCATTCTCGTCCTTGATCTCTGTTTCTTCCCGGCGCTGGGCTTCGATCTGTACTTCTTCCGCTTCGAAGGCAAAAGTCTCGGTTTGTAATTCCTCCAGTTCCACTTGTTGGTTGCGCTGGGCCAGCAAGGCCTGGTCGCTTTCGTTGGAGCTAGCTGGGCCATACCAGGCCTTTTTGTCCAACTCATAAGGCGGCAAAGAATCCAGGACAATCTGAATAGCCCGGGAGCGATTACGTTTGTTAAACGCCTGAATCAACACCAGGCTGGTATCGTAAAAATGCAGACCAGAAACCTCAAAACGTCCGTCTTCGTCTGCTTCCGTAGCCGTCACATTCCAGGCCTCGTCGATCATGACATTGACCTTGCCCAGGGCCAGTGGTTGTTGGGCAGGGAAGAGCAATTGTCCACTCAGGCTGAGCCCTTTTTCGATCAGAAAATCGGGGCTGGGCTGGCGGCCTCTCAGGGTACTGCTCCAGTCAAAACTCCGCCAACCTTGGGTCAGCAAGAGCAAATCCAGGTGCGCATCCCGCTCCTTTTGTTCCGGATCAAAATAGTAGCCCGGGTCTTCAATATGACCTTTGACCGCCGCTTGCAGATAACAATTACTGCCGATATGATGTTGGGGGGAACCACCAGAAGGAAAAGCATTTTCATGTACCACGGCTACCGAAAAATCACCTGCGGTGCCTTTGCCGCCTGGATCAAGCGCGGTTAAGTCGAGGTCTACGGCCGCGCGTTTGCCATAGGGGCTTTGTGGCAGGTTGAGGCTAAGCTGCATCTGGTCTTTTCCTCTGACAAAAAACTGCCGTTCGCAAAGCGGTCTTCCCCTTTCGGTTAGCAAACTGAGGCGCATTACGCCGGTGGGAATTTTGTAATTCGGAATGGCCACTTCGGCTTTGCCTGTGGCATCTAATTTGACTTTCAGGCTGAGCACCGGACGACCGTCTATTTGTCCTACTAGAAACAAAGCAGCTGGGTTGACCTCTTTTCCCCAAACGCTAACCTCATGGTGCATGATGCCGGGTTGGACCTGCATCACGTAGCCGGAATTAGCTACGCCTGGCAAGGGATAGTCAATCAGCCTTTCGCCCACCTGCACCCGGGCGGTATAGCGTTGGTTTTTTTTCGGGGTAAAAGCCACGGCTCCCATGCCGCGGTGAGAAGTTTCAAAACCGGTAATAATTTCTTCTGCTTCATTCAGGATCACCCCTTGCATCTCCATGCCCAGGCCATCCGGTCCCAGGGCTTTGAAACCTAGTCGGGCAGGCAGGTCTGCTACCCAACGTCCGCCTTCCGGTAAAAACTGTAAATCCGGCTTTTGCTGACTGGGAGTAGGGGGCAAGCTATCCAGCGGGCCGAGGATTTCGAAAGGCTGATGCACGGCCTGCTGGGTGTTGCGCATCCAGTGGGTGTAGGTCCGCAGCACGTATTTTCCGGGAGGATAGGCTTTGTCCAGATAGCAATGCCCATGACCCCGTCCAGCCTCTATTCGCAACGAAAGGCTTTCCAAGGTTTCTCCAGCTTCGTTCCAAAGCTCTACATAGAGTACTTGACTGAGGGGAGAAGGCAAATGCGTGGCTTGTTCGACCAGATAGGTTTTAAACCACAGCTGCTCTCCCGGCACATAGAAATATTTGTCGAGATGGAGAAAAGCCTTTTCCTGAGGAAAGACCTGCCGGGCTTCGGCCATTTTGAGGGTAATCTCTCCTGCGCTCAGGGATTGAGCGGAAAGGCTTTGGCAGCCCAGGAGACAGAGAAGAAGTAGGCTTCGATACATGGTGCATGCGTATAGATCCAAAAGCAATGATCCGGATACTTCTACAACGAAGAAATATCCGGATCAGTTTTCGGGAAAAATTGCTGCTTAACCCTGATGCTGAGGCCGTAAGAGGTCGTTGACCGTTTTCACCGGGTTAAAGGTGATGATGGGCACTTCCACAAAAAGGGTCGTCCAATTGGCCATGGCACCGTTCCAAAGACCGGGCAATTCCTGGGCTTTTAAGTCTTTACCATCTTTTGATTTGTAGGCGATGAAGCCAGTCTGGGGATCGCGGAATGCCAGCAAGTCAAAGGAATTCCCATCTTTATCTCTGGGCGCACACACCAGATCTACCGGATTGAAATGAGTAGCGCCTTGCATGATGCCCATTTGGTCGGCGTTGTCTTTATCGATCTGGGCACTCTCTGCAATTTGCAGGGAAACGGAACCATCGGCATTCAGGGCCCAGAAAGGACCACCGCCGGGTTCGCCTTCATTTTTTACCATGCCGCAAATACGAATGGGGCGGTGTAGTTTTCCGCGCAGATAGGCCATTTTGTCCGCTTCTGACCAGCTTCCATAGGCTTCGGGCAACTGGCAGGCAAGGGTGCTTTTGACAAAATCCTCGGTTTCACTGAGGACTGCCGCGCCCTCTGCATCCAGTTTATTCAGGCTGGCAAAAACCTGCTCCTGCACTTGCAGCAAGAGGCCGGCCAGTGCTTTTTTGTAACGAATGGTTTCCGGCTTCAGGCTGTCCGGTACTACATTGTCAATGTTCTTGATGAACATGATGTCTGCCTCCAGGTCGTTGAGGTTTTCCAGCAAAGCCCCGTGCCCACCGGGACGGAAGAGAATGCTGTCGTCGCTTAGGCGGAAAGGCGCATTTGCCATGTCTACCGCGATGGTATCGGTAGCAGGTTTTTGGATAGAATAACTCACCTCAATCTGTACCCCACTAGCCGCTTCGAGGGCTGGCTTTTTCTCCGAAATCAACGCCTGGAATTTTCCCATATGCTCAGGAGAGACGGTAAAGTGCAGGTAAGCGGTTCCGCCAGAGGCAGCCCCGTAGCTTACCGCTTCCACCAAATGCTCTTCTGCCGGGGTCCGCGCCCCTTCCGGATAACTGTGAAACTTGAGCAGGCCTTTAGGCAATTTTCCGTAGCCCAGGCCTTCTTCATTCAGCAAAGCTTGAAGGATTGGCACCACTTTTTGCTCGGCCACCAGCTCAGACAGGCTACCATTTCCGATGGTCTGCTGGAGTTCATCACTGAAGGCAAAGTCGTTTAGGTGGTGGAAAAAATAACCCAGAGATTGGAGTTGGTCGTTTGCCGCCAGGCTAGACGCATCCCCTTCTCCTGCTTCAAAGCTGCTCAGGCACGCAAAAAGGGCCTTAAACATGCGGCTGGCCGCGCCGGAAGCCGGAACGAATTTCAATATTTTTTTCTCGGCAAGTACCTGGTCATAAAAAACGATATGGGCAGCCAGTTCTTCTTCCGATAGGCGGATGATTCCGTCGCCTACCGTAGCCGCTTTTAATACCTGTAAAAAAGGAAATCCTTGTTTGAAATTTTCTACTTGAGTCTGTACGTCAGCAAGCGCACTACCTCTTTCTGCAATTTGCGCGAGGTCTTTTTCAGTGAACATAGGAGAAATTGTGATTTAGGTGTTAACCTCGTGGGGCGAAGGAGGTGAAAAAAATGAGCGGTATAGAAGTTCTTTTCAATGTGATCAAATAGGTAAATTTTGTACGCAGCGGAACCCAATGTGAAACAAGCCTGATTCAGGCGTGGTTCCGGAACGGCCGGACACCCGATAGCCATGACAGAAGTCGGGATCACACATAAAGGAGCCCCCGCGCATTACTTTTTCTGGTTGATTGGGATCTTGATAAACGGGATGTTTGCTACTTCCATAGGTAACATACCAATCATCGCACCATTCCCACACATTTCCTGCCATATCAGTGAGCCCCAGGGGCGTTTTTCCGAATTTTCCTACTGGATTGGTGAATTCGAAGCCATCCTGCACCTGATGCTGGTAGGGAAAATTGCCCTGCCAGAAGTTGGCTTTGTACACCCCGTTTTTTCGAATCTCCTGTCCCCAACTGTATGGGTTGCGATCATTACGTCCATTTCGGGCCGCGTGTTCCCATTCGATTTCCCGGGGCAGGCGTTTGCCAGCCCACTGACAGTAGGCCTGCGCATCCCGAAAAGAGACCTGGGTTACTGGATGATCATCCGCGGCTTTGCCACCTTCTGGTCCGCGGGGATATTGCCAGTTGGCCCCGTCTACCATGTGCCAACCGGGCTGACCTTTCATGTCATGCACAATGGAATTGCCGAAGCGTTCCGCTTCGGTGACATAGGAAGTGGCCGCTACAAAGTCCCGGAACTGGGCCACGGTTACCGGATGGACATCCATAAAAAAGCCTTGCACCAAATGGCGGAAAACCGGCTGCTCCCGTGGCAGGCCATCTTTAGCCCCGAGTTCCAGTTCGCCTCCTGGCACGAAGATCATGCCTTCCGGTGTCTCAATCCCTGCGGGCAAATCTGAAACCACCTCCGCCGCGGATTGGGGTACCCGCATGGGAGAACTGAGCGCCTGAATACTATCGCCTTCCCGCAGTGGGAATACCCGAGAAGGCGTAGCTTGGGCATGGCCTTGTTCCGGAAGCTGAATGCCTTCCTGGGATTTGGCCACAGACTTACGCTTATCTGATTGATTATCAGGATCGCAAGCTGCAAAGAGGCTTAAGCAAAGGCCAGCCAGCATAGGGGTAAGATAGATCCTGCTTTTGAACCACGGCTTCATGCCGGGAAAGTTAAAGAAAAGCGGGAAATATCTAACTAATGGTGATAGATTCCTCGAATAATTCAAGCAGATGGCTCCGCCAATGCTGGTAGGCCGTTTCGTAAGCGTCGGTGAGTTCCGCTACGGGTTCGATTTCTCCCAAGACTTCCAGGCTGGCAAAAGCTTCTTCGGAAGAAGCATAAAATCCTGCCCCTAGCCCTGCGCCTCTGGCGGCTCCCTGTGCCCCATCGGTGTCATAGAGTTGGATAGGACTCTGGGTGAGGGTGGCCAGGCCCCGGCGAAAGAGGGGACTAAGGAACATATTGGCTTTTCCAGCTCGGATCATCTGTACGTCCAGGCCCAGGTTTTCCATGATTTCCAGGCCATAGCGGAAGGAAAAAAGGATGCCTTCCTGGGCGGCCCGGAACAGATGACCCTGATGATGGCGGTTGAACTGCAGGCCGATCATGCGGCTACCGGGATTGCGGTTGCCCAATACCCTTTCTGCTCCGTTGCCAAAAGGCAGGATGGCCAGGCCTTCTGAACCCACCGGAACCGTGAGGGCCTTTTGGTTCATTTCTTCATAGGAAAGGCTACCGCCGACCTGTGATTTGAGCCAGCTATTGAGGATGCCGGTTCCGTTGATGCAAAGCAAAATCCCCAGCCGGGTTTGCTCGCCGTGATTGACGTGGGCAAAAGTGTTGACTCTGGATTGGGGGTCGGATTGGAGCTGGTTGGTGATGCCGTACACCACACCTGAAGTTCCGGCTGTGGCAGCGATTTCTCCCGGCTGCATCACTTGCAGGGAAAAAGCATTATTGGGTTGGTCGCCCGCCCGGTAGCTGATGGGAATACCCGCTTTCATGCCGAACTTGGTTGCGACGGAAGCAGACAATTGCGCTTGTACGCCCAGGTTAGGCACCAGGGGAGGAATCAAGTCTTCAGACAGGCCCAGATGGTTCAGCAAGTCTGCCGCGACTTTTTGTTCTGAAAAATCCCATAAGATACCCTCTGATAAGCCGCTCATGGTGGTTTGAATTTCTCCGCTCATTTTCATGGCGATGAAATCCCCTGGCAGCATCATGCGATGGGCCTGCTGATAGAGGGCAGGCTGATGGTCATGTACCCATTTTAACTTGGAGGCAGTAAAGTTGCCCGGAGAGTTGAGGTAGTGATGCAGACAAAAGCCTTCGCCCAGCCCCTGAAAAGCGGCATTGCCAATCTCCACGGCTCGACTGTCGCACCAAATAATAGAGGGCCGGAGGCTTTTTTGTGCTTCATCCACCAGGACCAGGCCATGCATCTGATAGGAAATGCCAATGGCTCCGATGGCCTGGGCGTCGATATGATCTTGAGAAAAAAGGCCATGCAGGCAGATTTTCAGATTGTCCCACCACATCTCGGGTTCTTGTTCGGCCCAACCCGTCTGGGGAGCATCGATTTTTTGTTCTTGTTTAGGATAAAAGTCTGCGCCCAGTACCTTGCCCGTTGCGCCATCCATGACACAGGCTTTGACTGAAGAGCTCCCAACATCTACTCCGAGTAGTAACATGGCCAGATTTCTAGGTATGTCTAAAAAAAGGGGCCAGACGTGGGCACACGGCTGACCCCAGTTATATGATCTTACAGGCTAAGCCTGATAGGATTCGAGATAGCTGACACTTTGCTGATAGACGTTTTCGCCAGTATACCCCAGCTTTTCGTCCAACACTGTGTAAGGCGCAGAATGACCGAAGTGATCCAGTCCTACGACTTTTCCGAAAGGTCCGACCAGGCCACGCATGCTTACGGGTAAGCCCGCGGTCAGGGCCAGGGTAGGAATGCGAGAAGGCAGAACAGACTCCTGATAGGCGGCATCCTGATCCCGGAACAAGCCCTCAGAAATAGCCGATACGATCTGTACGTTCAGGCCTTTGCGCTCGCGCAGCAGGGCGGCGCCTTCCACCAACGTACTGACTTCAGATCCATTGGCGACGAGCACCAGATCAGGAGTGCCGTCCACCGCTTCTACGATATAGGCACCCTTTTTAGCGCCCTGAGCCGCTTCAAAGCGAGATCCTGCAGTGGGCAGGTCTTTGATGTTCTGGCGGGAAAAAATCAACCCCGTAGGGGTGTCGGTATTTTCCATGGCCATCTGCCAGGCTACGGTAGTTTCCTGAGCGTCTGCCGGACGTAATACCAGGAAGCTGTTGTTCCCGCTGTGATTTTTCAAGTGTTCCAATAAACGTAACTGCGCTTCTTGCTCCACCGGCTGGTGGGTAGGACCATCTTCGCCTACCCGGAAAGCATCATGCGTCCAGATAAACTTGACGGGCTGCTCCATGAGCGCGGCCAGACGCAGGGTCGGTTTCATATAGTCAGAAAACACAAAGAAGGTCGCACAGACCGGAATCACCCCGCCGTGCAGCGACATGCCCACCGCAATGGAAGACATGGTCAATTCCGCTACCCCTGCCTGCAGGAAAGAACCGGAAAAGTCTCCTTTTTTAAAGGAGGTGGTCTTTTTCAGGAAGGCATCGGTTTTATCACTATTGGAAAGGTCGGCCGAAGCGACGATCAGGTTTTCTATATGGTCAGCGAAATAAGCCAGTACGGTACCGGAAGCGTTGCGGCTGGCGATATTCTCTTTTTGAGAAATGGCACTGTAATCAATCTCAGGGGTTTTGCCGGAGAGGAAAAGGGCCAGTTTATCAGCCAGGGCAGGATTCGCTTCAGCCCAGGCCGCTTCTTCGGCTTTTTTCTCGGCGACTGCCGCTTTTTTACCCGCCAAGACAGCTTCGTAATAGCTGGCTACCTCAGGGAAAATCACAAAAGGATTTTCGGGATCTCCCCCCAGATTTGCGATGGATTTGGCAAAAGAAGCACCGGCTTTGCTCAGCGGCATACCGTGGGTTTCCACTTCCCGCTCAAAGCTTTCGCCTGCCTCTGTAACCGCGCCTTTACCCATGATGGTTTTTCCAATAATGAGAGAAGGCCGCTCAGTTTCTGCCATACTGGCTTTCAGGGCTTCACGAATGGCCTCAGGATCATTGCCTTCAATGGTCATGACGTGCCAGCCCCAGCTTTCGTATTTAGCAGCCGTATCTTCATCCATGACATCCTTGGTTTCGGAAGAAAGCTGAATGTCGTTGGAATCGTAAAACATGGTCAGGTTGCCCAGCCCCAGGAATCCGGCAATCCGCCCGGCACCCTGAGAAATTTCTTCCTGAATCCCTCCATCAGAGATATAAGCGAAGGTACGATGGGCCATCCAATCGCCAAATCTTTCTACCAGGAAGCGCTCCGCGATAGCTGCACCCACGGCAAAAGTATGGCCTTGTCCCAAAGGACCACTGGTATTTTCAACGCCTCTAGCCAGGTCTAGTTCAGGGTGGCCCGGAGTAGGACTGCCCCATTGGCGGAAGTTGGCCAGGTCATCTAGCGAAAAAAGGCCCACCATGGCCAGCTGCGAATACAGCATGGGAGACATATGACCAGGATCCAGAAAAAAGCGGTCCCGATGTGGCCAGCTTGGGTCTTGCGGATCAAAGCGTAAGAATTCTGAATATACGATATGAATAAAATCCGCTCCGCCCATAGCCCCACCAGGGTGGCCGGATTTTGCTTTTTCTACCATGGCCGCCGAAAGGATCCGGATATTATTGGCCGCAAGGGCAGTGGTTTTAGGATCTGGATTCATGAGGATGGATTGATCAGACATGTGGGTTAATAAGTTGATTAAGGTCCTTCCTTATAGTCATAATGACCACAAGATAGAGGTATCCATACACAATTCAAAGAAGCCTGGCATTTTCAGCCAAGCGATGCGACGGCAAAGTAACGAAGAACCTGAGTAAAACCCATCCGTCTGGGCGACACTTTACGATAATTTTATGCAGGGTAGGAAAGGGGCAAAAAAAAAGAACCCGAGCGTTACCGCTTGGGTCCCCATTAAGGCAAATACGATACTTCCTGATTCTTATGGGAAGGAAAAAAAGTAGGGACCAGCCGCAAGAAACTTACGAAACTGATCCCTTGATTCCCCCATTTAATTCGTAACCACTACGAGGTACTTGGTATTTTTCCAAAAGGTCTCAGGGTCAGTGATCTCCAGGCCTTCGATGCGCTTGTCAGCTTCATTGAAGACATACGATCCGCTGGGGTGGCTGGTCATGATCTGAGCCTTTTTGGTGTCTACCGGGATACTTTTTACCTCAGTGATGTCTATTTTTTGGAATCCGCTTTCGTCAAAGTCAGGTAGCAATTGCTTGATTCTTCCGATGCCGATGAATCCTCCGGTGGCGGTCAGGACGTTCATTTTCTTGAGGTCCTTGTAGGTTCCGGTGATATAATAAGCGGTATTCAGTGTATTCGTTTGGTCGCCGATAGTTTCTCCCTGCAGGTTGATCAAAGAGTCCTGCTCAGCAATTCTCCAGGTCTGCGCCTCATTATTACGAGTGAGGGTTTCATTGTTGCTGGCCAGGGTGTTGACCTTCAGGTTGAGTTCTTCAACATTATAGTTGAGTTCAGCTAATTGTTCTTTCAGGACGATTACTTCTCCGTCTTTTTCTTCTAACTGAGACTTCAGACGGGTGATCAGGCGACGGAGCTGAGGCATTTTGGTCTCATTTTGCTCAATCTTCTGATTCAAATCTTCAATGATCTGGCGGTTCTGGTTGAGCAAGTCATCGATAGACTGCAAATCTTCCAGGACCTGATCTTTGCCATCCTTTCTCAATTCGGGATCATCAGAATTCATCCCGATGAGGTTTTCACGCTCTTTAATAGCAGAGATATTATCTTCGAAAGCGTTGAAGGAGCCCATGAAGTCGTTCAGAATAGAATCCTGCTCATAGTTGGCAGCCATCAAGGCTTTATTCTTTTGCTCTAGTTCACTAATCTTCCCTTGGTTACATGCCATAAACATGAAGGGTGCGAGAAAATATATGAGGGTTAATCGTTTCATTGTCTTTGGTTTTGCTTGTCGCTGTACGTCCTCTATTTGGCAAAGCCTGTTCCACCCAAACCAAAAAATGGCACATGGCTGATTATCAGGCCCTTCTGTTTGGCACGGCTGAAAATCCTTCTCATATTGAAAAGGATTTTCTCATTTTGAGAAAACTTTGCGCTTTTTGTCGGGCGTTTGAAGAAGAAGGGTTAAACAAAAGGCAGGAAGTTGTGGAGAAAAATTCGCCCCTCTCCCACAAAACCTCAAGATTAGGCCTTTGGGTCTAGGAAAAAGCCCTATATTTGTGCAGGCCTAGTGCCTAAGCTAATCCAACGCCAACCAGTTTGGCGTGGTACGTGTCCACAACAATCATTTAGGTGATTATCCCTGAGAGCCTCTGGCTTTCGGGGATTTTTTCTTTAAGCCCTTCCGGAAAGGGGCCAGGTCATAGAGAGCAGGATCTAGCTGCAGGCTTTTTTCCACCTTCGGCAACCATCTTCGGACCTGACTGAGGGGATGTTGGGCAAAAATGCGGTCGTATTCCCTTTTATCAGATTCGTTCATGCTGTGCGGGCCTTTTGCCAAATTGGGAAAAGGAGGACAAGTCCAGGCCGCGGAGGGATCTTGGTTTTTGCGTTCCCATCTTTTCCGCACCTCTCTTTCTCGCCCGCCTATATCCTGGAATTCCTGTGATTGCACTTTGATCACATAGCTATAGTTAGCAAAAGGAATGGTGAGAGAGGCCAGGTAAAGGTATCCTCCGGAAGAGAGCGGGAATTTAAAGAGGGTACGGATGGCGTCAAGTTCCTGAATGACCACCGGACTGATCTCGATGATGCCCGCCTGCGGCTTCTTAAGTTTTTTCTGATAAAATGGAATCAGCCGATCCATTAGGCTGGGATGAGCGGGAAGATCGGGGACCCTGGGGAAAAAATGCTTGGAAAGCTGAGCTGGGAATTGAGCGGCGCGCCAGAGGCGTTCATATTTATTTTCTTCATGCAAAGGCCATCCAAGGGGGTCAAGCTGCAGGGCATGAAGATCGACGGGATCAGATAAAAACCAGGAACGTAGGAGTCGCATAAGGTTTGGCTGGATATGAGGAGCAATATACAGAAAAGCCAAACGAAAGAACCCATCCCCCAAAGGGGACGGGCTCAACTGCTAGTATGGAAAGAAAAACTTTAAATCAATTTGTATGGTCTACCCTTATAGACGGTCAAACCCTCCGAGAGACACACTTGATGACCGAAAGGACCGGAAAATCAGATTTTCGACTATCGTAATATATAGAATTACGCCAATATGTCCTTCTACCCATTGGGTAATCTTTCTAAAAGCGTCAGGATTTCCCAACTTTTGCGGGCTTTGTGCTTATAGCACGGACTTGATGCGGTCTTTAGTCTTGATCAAAGAACGCCTGATTGTACGCTCATTCTGTACAGGGAGTTCTACGGATGTATAGCATGACTGCAAAAACTGTTCAAATATAAAATAAATATGAAAAAAATTGAATGATCATTCTTTTTTCGCTTGCAGATTCTTTCGTTCATGGAATCTTTTATCTACTTGAATGACATGGTTTCCACGCCGTCCCAGTTTTCAGGTACCCCACTTTGAGAAAAATCCACGGCCCGTTGTAGGTAGTGCGTGGCGGCCCGATCATCTTGATTGATGGAGAGGACTAACTCAAAGCTCCGGATGGCTTCCGGAAATTCTCTGGCGAAGTAGTGTCGGAGTCCTTGCTCAAAATCCTGCTGCACCCCCCATTTCAGGGTTTGATTGGCCTGGTCCTCTCCCCCAAAAAATTCATACACTCCTATGGCTTGTTTTTTACCTTTTACCTGTACCCTTCCCAAATAACGATAGTGAAAGCGGGTAGGATCGCTTAGACCGGAGAGGGTGGATTCACTGACCAGGATATTGGCCCCATAGAACTTGGTAAGGCCTTCCATGCGGGCAGCGGTGTTCACCGTGTCCGAAATGGTCGCGGCATCCCGTCTTTCCTTATCACCAATGATGCCCATCACCAGGGGCCCGGAGTGCAACCCCATGCCTACTTTGATCGGAGCGCGATTGGCAGCTATTCGCTCCGCATTATAGCGTTTGACAGATTCTTGCATTTCAATGGCCGCCCGAATGGCCTTTTCCGGTCCTTTTTGGAAAATGGCCATGATGCCATCCCCCAAATATTGATTGACGAAACCTCCGTACTTGCGGATGATCGGCCCCATTCTGCCTGCGTAGGCATTGACGAAACGGAAATTATCTTCCGGGCTCATGCCTTCAGAGAGGCTGGTATAAGCCCGTATATCAGAGAAAAATACGGTTACTTCCCGGGAGGACAGATCGCCCAGTTGTACTTCGGTGATGCTGTCATAGCCCAAACTTTCCAGGAACTCTACCGGCACAAATTTTTTGGTAGCATCGTGGATATGGAGCAGGTTCAAGTGGGTTTTAACCCGGGCCAGGAGTTCATCTCGGGTAAAAGGCTTGGAGATATAGTCGTTTGCGCCGGATGCCAGACCGGTAACCAGGTCTTCTACCTGGTTTTTGGCCGTAACCATGATCACCGGTAATTCTGAGGCCAGATAGGTCTCCCGGATCTTTTGGCAGACTTCGTAGCCCGACATTTGCGGCATCATGATATCCAGGAGCACCAGGTCAAAGCGATGGGGACCGGAAATGATTTCCAGGGCCTGGCTGCCATTACTGGCCAGGACGATCTCATATAGAGAGTCCGAAAGGTGCTTTTTCAGTACCTGATGATTAATGATCTCATCGTCCACTACCAAAATGCGGAAGGTCTGCTGCCCATTGCCGTTTAGCTTGGGGGTAAGTTTCCCTGGCTCATCTGGAGCAGAGAGGGAACGAGATACCAGGGGTTTGACCAGCATGGCCGTATTCTGCACGGGATGAGCTTTTTCGGCCGAGAGCGGCAGGGTAAAGAAAAAACGCGAGCCTTTTCCTTCCTGGGATTCCACCCACAATTTTCCTCCATGCAGCTCGATTAATTTCCGACTGATGCTCAAGCCCAGGCCTGTGCCCGAAAATTCTCGCTGAATACTGCCGTCAGCCTGCACAAAGGCTTCAAAGATGGCTTCGTGTTTTTCGCGGGGAATCCCAATCCCGGTATCGCTGACGCAGACCTCCATCATGCCGTTTTTTGGCTGGGCGTCGATTTGTACTTCTCCGGCATGGGTGAATTTGATGGCATTGCCGACCAGGTTATGCAGGATTTGCTGCAGCCGGTTCTCATCGGCTGCGACCGCCAGGCCGTCGACTGGAATATTGTTGAGCACGGTGAGGGGCTTGGCGCCTACCATGGACTGGTTGATGCGACAAACCACATCCACCATAGACCGGAGATCCACGGGCTTGGGCTTAAGCTCTATGGTATCATTTTTTATTTGGGAAAAATCCAGCAGGTCATTGACCAGGCTACTCAACCTTCGTCCTGAGGACACAATCATGGCCAGGGTTTCCTGCTGTTCTTCCTTGCTATCTTCTCCCAACTTTTCATGCATGGCTTCCGCCAGGCCGATGATGCCATTAAGAGGGGTTTTGAGTTCGTGCGAGGTGTTGGCCAGGAATTGGTCCTTGAGGTGATCGACAATCTCGAGTTGGCGGACTCTTTCTTGTTCCAATCGGGCTTGTTTGCGGGTCTGGAGAAAGCGTAGGCGCTGCCAGGCTCCCAGGGCCAGGAGGAGCAACATGCCCCCGCCGATGAATAACCAATTACGCGTCCGTTGGGCTCTTTCCAGCGCCAGGTCTGTTTTGAGCTTATCCTGGAGAAGGGTGGTTTTTTCTAACTCTAATTCTATAGAGTCCTGGGCCATGCGGGAGACCAATAGATCCTTTTGAATCAATTCCATTTCCCGCTTTTGCACTTCAGCCAGAATTTCTTCGTTTTCTCGCTTGGCCCGCTCCGTTTGCAATTGCTGCGAAAGCAATAAATCCCGCTGCTGTCCTACCGCGTCTTCCAGGTTGGCAATTTGCTGACTTGTTCTGGCCTGGGCCTCCTTTCTCCGGGCAGCCATGTATTGCTGTTTATAAGGAGCGGCCTTGGTCGGTTTACCGGCCTGTTCATAAGTCAGACTTAATTCTTTATACAGTTGTACCACCATGGTTTCCTGTCCCAGCGTTTGAGCTAAAGCCAAGGCTTCTTCAAGGGCTTTGGTAGAGCGATTGTATCTACCCTGGCGGAGATTGGCCCTACCGATCAAGTGATGGGCTTTCATTTGTCCCACGCCATATCGCAGTAATTCGGCCAGGTCAAGGGCTTCATTCCCCAATTTGACCCCTTCCTTGGGTTGCGTCGCATGGATAAGGTCCCCCAATTGTAGGATTAAGTCTACTTTGGTTTTGGTAGGCTGAGCATTGTCAATGGCCGTGCGCAGGCCGGCTTCATCGAGGGTTTGGCTGAAACCATTCAGACAAACGGCACAGGCAAGCAGACAAAGAAGTAGGTATCGGGCCATGGCTCAGGAAGTTCAGCAGCAAAAAGAGTGTTCCTTGCTTATATTTATTCAATTTAGGGAATTTTAGAAAAGTGGAAAAATAAGGCATCCGGAGTGGCAGGAATTTGAGGCTTAATGGTTACAAATTTATCCAGAACCCATACTAATCTCTGTAAATCAATGGACTGTAGGATGAAAAATTGGCTACAAACCTGGGGAGGCTTATTCCTCCTGACTGCCCTGATGCTAAATCAGGCTTTTGGGCAAGATACAGAAGTCGTTTTTTGGGGCTATACTGATAAAGCCGTGGGCCAAACCCATGTGGTGAAGAACCTTCGTCAGTTTGAGGATCGCTTTGGGCAACCAGGCCTGCCAGGACAGGGATATTTTTTGCGACACAGCCTGGAGTTTTTCTGGCAAAATGGCGGGCAAGCCGCGAAAGTGATTTCGCTGGGGCCGATCAAAAGCGGGGCGCCTGCTTTTGGGAGTCAGGAAGTGTTACAGGCTATCCAAAAACTGCCTGCCGCCCAGACTGCTCAAATTTGGGTGTTGCCTGATTTGGTGAGTTTGCCTTCCCGCGTTTTTTATCAACTCCTGCCCAGCATCCTGAATCAGGCGGAAAACAAGCGTGCCTTTGTCCTTTTTGATGTACCCATGCGTTCGGGCAGCCTAGCCTGGTCTGCCGTCAAAGCCTTTAAGCAACAACTCCAAGGGGGAACCCTCGTCAATGGCATGGCCAACTGGCCCTATCTGCAAAACGCCCAGGGCCACCTCATCCCGGCCAGTGGAGCCATTGCCGGGACCATGGTCCGGCTCGATGGACAGCAGGGCGTTTGGAAAGCCCCTGCCGGCCTGGAACTGAGGGGCGTGCATGGTTTGCCGATTGCCCTCAGTCAGCCGGAGGTAGAAAGTCTTATGAATATGCCTGGACCGGCAGTGAATCCGCTGCGGCTGATTCCGGTGCGTGGCTATTGCCTCTGGGGCAGCCGTACCCTGGCCGGCAACGATAATGAATGGCGCTACGTGCCCGTGCGTCGCCTTGGCCTGGAGATTGAACGGGTCATCCACCAGACCCTGGAAGCCCATTCCGGGGACCTCCTCCAACCCTCAGCCTGGACCAGCCTCAAAAGTCAGATCAGCGCCCACCTCCAGAACCTATATCGGGCCGGAGCCTTCCCGGCTGCTACGGCTAAAGAGGCTTACTTCGTCCGGGTAGGATTGGGCGAGACCATGACGCAAGCTGACATAGACGCAGGACGCTTGAAAGTAGTGGTAGGCTTTGCGCCACTGCAGCCCGCAGAGTTTGTAATGGTGAAGGTGGAGCCATAGGAGAATACCTTTCCACTTGAAGTCATCAGAAAATATTACGATGTTTAAACATTGGGCTACTGTCTTTAGGGAGAGTGTATACCAAAAAGGAAGCGATCCCTGCTCTCCTGCGTAGCCCTTCACCTTCAAGCTTACATAATATGGAGCCTGTACACGCCAAATATTCCGCAGTAGAAACCCTGGACTTTCCGGGTGCCTTGACGCTGAAAATTTTGTTGGTCGGTGCCCAAACCGACGGACAGCTCGCTATTTTTGAAGACCTCGTCCAGCCCGGCATTGGGGCTCCCCGCCACATCCACCATGAGCAGGATGAAACCTTCTTTTTCCTGGAGGGCCAATTCGATGTCGAAATTGGGGGAGAGCTACACCACATGGAACCTGGTGATGTAGCCGTCATCCCCAAAGGCACCATCCACGCCTTCAAAAACGTCGGCGATTCCGTGGGCCGCCTGCGCTATATCTTTTCTCCCGCGCTGTCTATAGAAGAAATGTTCCGTGACTTTTACCAGGCTCAGCAGGAAGGGGATTTCTCCGCGGAAACCATGGCGGCGATTGCGGCGAAGCATGGGCAGGAGATGGTGGGGCCGCCGATTTGAGGGGGTTTTACATCCCCGCTCGCGCTTGCCGCAGCCCCTTCAACGGGGCTTTCGCACTTGGGCCTGTCTTCGACAAAATCTTATTAGACGCATGCGATGCGTCTCTACAATAAGGATATGCCCGCCAGGCTTCTCCCGGGGTACCGGGATCTGCGACTTAGAAGGGGCCGATGGGCGGAAGGGGATGTAAAACTCTCCCAACACTTCTCCTACTCCACGTATTCCATCGATTTATAGAGCTCCTGTAGCTTCTTATCCTGGATGCGATTTATCCATCGATTCACCAGGATTTTCCGCAAACGAGTATGTTCTGATGTATAATGACTGGCCCACATCCGCGAATCAACCTTTATGCCCTGATGGTTGCTTACCTTAACGATCATCCACCCTCCGTCATTCCCGGCTGTAGTCGAATCGCGAAAGACCGAATAATCCACCAAAGACAGCTCCCGACAAATGTTTGATAATTCCTGGGGCTTGAGCACCACCCTTCCGAGGGTGTCTCCTTGCTCGATGCCGGTAAGGGTGCCTGTATCGTAGTTGAGGCTTACGGTGAAGCCTTGATGATTGGGGAGGCTACCAAAGGTTTTGGTGACGGCGTATTGGCCAGTGCAGGGATGGAGGGGCTTTTGGCTGCGGGTGGGGGCACAGGAGAAAAGAGGGAGAAGAATGGTGATGAGGACAAAGGGTTTCATGGTGAGAATGAGAATCCGCAGGGTAAATAATCGATGTGAATAGGTTTCTATATTGGCAAACTAAAGAATCTTATCTTAAGGCTGAATACGGAAAAAACTTCCCTATTCCTTGAGTCCGTAATCACCTTTTTGCCATGCTTAGCCTGCGATACATCCTACTCGCCTCTATTTTTTTTCTGACAAATTGCACTCCCCAGCCGGAAATCGCCTCCCCTCCCAACATCCTCTTCTGCATCGCAGACGACTGGGGCTGGCCCCACGCGGGCGTCTACGGAGACACTGTGGTACAAACGCCCACCTTTGACCGTCTGGCGCGCTCGGGGGTCCTGTTTGAACATGCCTATGTCTCGAGTCCTTCTTGCTCACCGAGCCGGGGGGCGATTTTGACTGGGCAGGATTTCTGGCGATTGGGTGAGGGGGCCAATCTTTGGTCTACGCTGGACCGGGACCAGCCTGTCTATCCCTTGCTGTTGGAAGAAGCGGGCTATGCAGTAGGTTCCTGGCGCAAAAGCTGGGGCCCGGGTGATCTCAAGGCGGGGGGTTATGACAGCCTACGCCCTGCGGGACCCAAATACCCGCAAGGCTTGCGACAATTCCTGGCCGAGAAAGAAAAAGACCAGCCTTTTTGTTTTTGGTTTGGAGCTTCCGATCCGCATCGGGCCTATGAAAAAGGCAGTGGAGCCGCCGCAGGCATCGATCCCGCCAAGGTGCAGTTACCGGGCTTTTATCCCGAATCCGAGGAAATCCGCAGCGACATCGCCGACTATTATTATGAGGTCCAACGCTTTGACCGGGAAGTGGGCGAAGCCATTCAACTGCTGGACAGCTTGGGCGAATTGCAAAACACCCTCATCGTGGTAACCGGTGATCACGGCATGCCTTTTCCCCGTTGCAAGGGCAATCTTTATGACATGGGCGTAAGGGTACCTTTGGTGATGCATTGGGGGACCAAGGTAAAGCCCTGGCAGCGCATTCCGGCCTTTGTGTCACTAACCGATCTGGCTCCGACTTTTCTAGAAATGGCGGGCGTGGAAGTGCCGGAACAAATGACGGGAAAGTCCCTGGCCAAGCTACTCCGATCTCAAGAGGATGAGCAAAGTTTAGTCCCGCGAAATCATATCGTCTTTGGGCGGGAACGGCATACGCCTGCGCAGGCTAGCCCCTCTATCGCGGGTTATCCCAGCCGCGGCATTCGCACCCAGGACTACCTCTACATCCGTAATTTCTTTCCAGATCGCTGGCCCGCAGGCGTGCCCGATGGCGCGACCCATCCCATGAATTCCTTTGCGGATTGCGACAATGGACCGACCAAGACTTACCTCGTAGAAAACGCGGACCTGCCCACCGTGCAGCCTTTCTATGCCTTGAGTTTCGCAAAAAGACCTGCTGAGGAATTGTATGACCTTGCCCAAGACCCCTACCAACTCCACAATCTGGCCCAGCAACCCAACCTTCAGACAGTGAAGGAGCAATTGGCGCTTTATCTCAATGATGCCTTGGTAGGTTCCGGAGACCCGCGCGTGGTGCCTGGGCAGGTTGATTTTGATACGCTTCCGTATCGGGCTTCGTATGAGCTTAATGGAATTAAGTAGAGAGTTTTCTTTTTAGCTTGATGCGTTTTTATCAATGTTTTGCTGGGCTTTTTAAGGCCTTTTCCACTTTTTCTTGATAAAAAGTGGAGCAAAAATCAAGCACGAACCAACCAAGGCCAGCGCTGCAATCCGTCCGCCCGCGTTCGTGCACCCCAACGCGCCTATTAACTCTCCATAAATTCAAAAACTCTGTAGCTCTATAGCCCTAAAGCTCACGATAATTCTTTGGGGCGCCGGGGCTATGACGCTGCTAGGGTGAGGGGGCGGGAATGTGTGTAGGCGCGGTTAGCAGCGTCTTGATTTTTTGGGTACCTTTTTTATCAAGAAAAAAGGTACAAGGGTACTTTATCAAGAAAAAGTGGATAAGAGCTTTATCAAGAAAAAGTGGATAAGAGCTTTATCAAGAAAAAGTGGATGAGAGCTTTATCAAGAAAAAAGGTACAAGGGTCCTTTATCAAGAAAAAAGGTACAAGGGTCCTTTATCAAGAAAAAGTGGATAAGAGCTTTAGCAAAAGATAGAAAGAAAAGGTGCTCAAAAAGAAAAGAACTCCCTGTAGGCATTTCCCTATCTTTGCCCCCCTATGAACGAACATTTCAAGTCGATCATCCTGGAAAAGACCGGGGCTACTTCTCTGGAAATTGGGGAAACCATCCAACGCCTGTGGTCCGGCTATGGCAAAATTCTCCGGGTGAACCTAAGTGGGGCAGCGGTGGATAGCATAGTGGTCAAGCACGTACAGTTACCCGCGCAAAAGCAGCATCCGCGGGGCTGGAATACCGACCTGGGCCACCAACGAAAAGTGAAATCCTACCAAGTAGAAACCACTTGGTACGAACGATATAGCCAACTAAGTGCAGCTCGCCTGCCGGTATGCCTGGCCGTGGAACATCACGAGGGCGAGGTACTGATGATCCTGGAGGATTTGGACGAGGCGGGTTTTTACCTGCGCAAGCGGTCAGTGGTCTGGGAAGAGATTGCAGCCTGTCTGCAGTGGCTGGCCCGGTTCCATGCCAGCTATTTGGGACAACAGCCTGAGGGCTTGTGGGAAGTGGGGACCTATTGGCATTTGGCGACCCGTCCGCAGGAATTGGAGGTACTGGACGATCGCCGCTTGAAGGCTGCCGCAGGAGCGATTGATGATAAACTCAATCACTGCACCTACCAGACCTTTGTACACGGAGACGCCAAACTGGCCAACTTCTGCTTTTCTCCTGAAGGGGAAGTGGCAGGCGTGGACTTTCAATACGTAGGCGGAGGTTGCGGGATGAAAGACGTAGCCTATTTTATTGGCAGTTGTCTGGACGAAAGCTCCTGCGAACGCCTGGAAGCCCAGATTCTGGATATCTATTTCGGTTTTTTGCAAAAGGCTTTGCCTGAACCCAGTCCCGCCCTGGAAGCCGAATGGCGGGGCTTATATCACGTCGCCTGGGCTGATTTTCACCGCTTCCTCAAAGGCTGGAGCCCCGGCCACTGGAAGCTCAATACCTATAGCGAACGGGTAACTGCCAATGTTATAAAAAACCTCTAGCCATGGACCTTTTGCCGCTTAGTGAACTTGCTATCCAAGCCGCCCTGGAGGCTGGAAAAGTCATTCAGGAATATATGCAGCGAGAGGTGGCAGTGGAGAAAAAGGAAGGAGGCGCCAGCTATGCTTCTCAAGTGGTAACCGTAGTAGACAAAGCCTCTGAGGAGGTCATCATGTCTCATCTGTTGCCTAGTTGCGAGACGCATGACCTGGCCCTTTTGTCCGAAGAAACCGAAGATGACGGCAGCCGCTTCGAAAAAGCCTATTTCTGGTGCATTGATCCGCTGGACGGAACCCTGCCTTTTATCAACAAATATCCCGGCTTTTCGGTCTCTATTGCCTTGGTAGCGCAGGATGGGACGCCACAGATTGGGGTGGTGTTTGATCCTAGTACCGATACGCTTTATCATGCCGTCAAAGGGCAGGGTGCATTTAAGAATCAGAAGGTCTGGAAACCTCAGCCTCAAAATCACTTCCTCACCTATGTCACCGATCGCACACTGGCCGAGACCCCCCGAGCAGACGAGATCCAAGCATTTTTAGACAAAAAAACTGCTGAACTCGGCTTAACTGAAATCCGGGAAAAGTCTGGAGCCGGGGCGGTGTTGAACGCTATTTTTGTCCTGGAAAACGGTCCCGCTTGTATGCTCAAATTCCCCAAAAAAGCCCAGGGCGGGGGCAGCATCTGGGACTATGCGGCTACTGCTTGTTTCTATCAGGAGTTGGGTTTGCCCGCCACGAATTATGAGGGGGGACAATTGGATTTAAATAAGCAGGAGGGGAGTTTCATGAATCATGAAGGGGTGTTCTTTGGGAATTGGGGGAGAGAAGAACACCACTAATTAATCCGCTTAGAAGCATAGTGCTCCGTATTGCGTTGATGAAAAAAGTAACCTGAGTTTATTGTTTTCGTAAATAGTATTGTGTATGTTGTAATCGCATATACTTTATTATGAAACTTTTTCACCTGGGATCTGGCGAGGCCTTGGATGCCGAAATTAAGGAGATGGATGAAGAAACGTCAGCATGGGTAAAAAGATCAAGTGAATTTTCCTTCGACTGGACAACTGAACATGCCTACGAAATTTATACCATTTATTTGCTCAAAGATGATCGGAATATTCTGGGTCTAATGTCCTTGATCGATCGCCCTGATGAATACAGGGTTCACCTCAATCTGTTGGAGGTCTCAAAGTCCAACCAAGGACGGCAAAAATCATTAGATAATATTGCTGGTTGTTTAATTGCCTTTGCTGCCGAAGAGGCCTTTAAGAGAGGCTATTTTGGATTTGTCTCGCTAGAGCCTAAAACCCAGTTAATCGAGCATTACCGGCAACAGTATGGATTCAGCCAATACGGTAGATATTTAGGCATAGAAGGAACAGCTTCACAACAGTTAATTAAAGCCTATTTAGGATATGAGTAAAAAGGGAGAACCAACTTATGATAAGCTAAAGAAAACTTTATCCGATCAGGAAATTGCGCAAAGCTATGTGCTGAGAGGTACCATGACGGAGGAGGAAAAGCAAGCCGCAGAAGCCGAATTCAAAAAACTTCGTCTGGAGAAATTGAAATCTATGTCAGACGAACAAGTGCTGCAAGGAGAATTGGTTCGGATGAAATTATTGATAAGAGACTATCTTCAGCAAAACACATTTCTGCCTGCATTCTCTTTCGCTAGTCAGTTGAAGCAATATATCGATCTGCTAAAAGTTCCTCATGGTCAATTTGCACAGGACATTGCTATTCATAAGACTAAATTAAGTCGGCTGATTCATGCCAAAGAAGCTCCCAACGTTGACTTCATGTATCGCCTTGAAATTCATAGTGGGGCGATGATCCCGGCTAGCTTTTGGTACAGGTTGTACGCCAAGCAAATAGAAGAAGAAATTAAAACGAATCAGGAGAAACGAGCCCTCGCATCTGAGAAGGTGAAAAATGAACTAAAATTTAAGCCGACAATTGAGGGATAAGCAGTAAAGAGGTCAATTTTTACCTTTTTTCCATAAAAGCTATGCTACCCATCCCCAAAAATCTCTTTCCGATCTTGGTGCCAAAGGGGAGTGGCAATCATGCGTTTCAATGCCACGGTGAACTAGTCTGCACCTGCGGTCATAATAGCTTTGATGTACGATTGGTGGGTGAAGAAGTGGGAAAGAGAAAGGATAAGACCATTAAGGTAGCGAAGATGAACGGGCACTATTTCTTCATCGTGAAGGTAAAGTGTCATAACTGTGGTAAAATCCACCTAATATTCGATAAGGATTATCATGGCTGGAATGGATTCGTGTGTAAAGGGTTTGGGGGAAGGAAAAACCCTAGACCGATGGACCGTAGCTGGGCCTGTCCCGAATGTGCGCATACTGCGTACAAGGTCCAGCTTAGCCTTTTTTCCAAAGGTAAACAGGACTTTATAAGTGAGACGGAGGGAGAATTTGATGAAAATGACTGGAGAGAAGGGTATAGTTGGATCATCATTGGGTTAGCCTGTCAAAGCTGTGAATGGGAAAATGAAGAATGGGTATCTTATGAGACCATGTGAAGCCATCTGGTGAAACTCCTCTAATGAAGGAAAATAAAATTTACCAAAGTTGGTAAGCATCGACGGGTAAAATTCGAAGATGTGATGGCCTATAAGAAGCAGATGAAAGCTCAACAAAAGGAATTGATCATCAAAATTATGCAAGCCGACGAAGAATCGGGTTCATATTATACATAGCATAAAATTCACCTGTGTATTAGATACCAATGTGATCGTCCCCATTGAAATACGCGATCTTCTATTCTGGTGATTTAATCCTAGGCGAAACTTCTTCATTGCACCCCATTCCCCAACCTTCTCCCCTCCCTCCCAGTTATCCTTCTATGAAGCATTTTGCCCATCTCGTCCTGCAACTCGACCAGACCAACAAAACCCTGGTCAAGCTCCGGCATCTGGGGGAATACCTGGCTGTGGCAGAGGATGCGGATAAGCTCTGGGCCATTGCTCTCTTTACGGGAAGGCGACCGCGTAGGGCGATCAAGACTACCCTCATGCGGGCCTGGGTAGCGGAGGAATCCCAGCTCCCCAACTGGTTGGTGGAGGAATCTTATCACATCGTAGGAGATCTGGCCGAAACCCTGGCTTTACTCCTGCCCCCCAGCGAGGAAACGGAAGCGGACCGGAGCCTCAGTGCCTGGATGGCTTTTTTGCAACAACTTGCTCCCCAGGAAGAGGAAGAAAAAGAGGTAGAGTTGAAAAAAGCCTGGGGCCAACTCAATCCGCAGGAGCGTTTTGTCTTCAACAAACTCATCACCGGGGGCTTTCGTCTGGGGGTTTCCCAAAAGCTGCTGGTCCGGGCCCTGGCCAAACATGAGGGCATGGAAGAAAATGCCGTGGCCCACCGCCTGATGGGCAACTGGACCCCGGATACCACCACTTATGAAGAACTGATCCGCTCGGAAAACCTGGCCGATGATATTTCCAAGCCTTATCCCTTTTACCTGGCTTATGCCCTGGACCTGGAACCGGAAGCGCTTGGACCGCCAGAGGCATGGCAGGCGGAGTGGAAGTGGGACGGTATTCGCTCCCAGTTGATCAAGCGAGATGGGCAATGGTTTCTGTGGAGTAGAGGAGAAGAATTGATTACGGAAAAATTCCCGGAGCTGGCGAAGCTGGCAGAAAGCATTCCGGATGGAACGGTGATTGATGGAGAATTGCTGCCTTTTAAGGAAGGTCGGCCTTTGTCCTTTCAAGTCCTGCAAACCCGCATTGGTCGAAAAAATGTAACCAAAAAAATCCTGGGAAATGCGCCCGTGATCATCATGGGTTACGATGTGATGGAATGGGCGGGAGAAGACGTGCGGGAGCGATCCATGGCTGAAAGACGAGCCTTTTTGGAGCAAGCGGTAGCCACCGCCGATCTGCCTGATTTATTTCGCCTGTCTCCTTTGGTTGCTTTTGAGAGTTGGGAAGCCTTGGCGCAGGCCCGTGAGACCGCTCGGGAAAAAGACAGCGAAGGGCTCATGCTCAAACGGAAAACCGCGCCCTATCTGGTGGGGCGCAAAAAAGGCGACTGGTGGAAATGGAAAGTCGATCCCTATACCGTAGATGCGGTGATGATCTATGCTCAGCGCGGCCACGGTCGCCGCGCCAACTTATATTCTGATTATACCTTTGCCGTCTGGCGAGGAGAGGAACTGGTTCCTTTTACCAAAGCTTATTCCGGGCTGACCGATGCGGAGATGCGTAAGGTAGATGCCTGGGTGAAAAAGCACACCCTGGAGCGCTTTGGTCCGGTGCGGCGCGTAGAACCGCAATTGGTCTTTGAGCTGGCCTTCGAAGGCATCAACCGTTCCAAACGCCACAAATCCGGGGTGGCCCTCCGCTTTCCCCGCATGCTGCGGTGGCGGCAGGACAAGCCTGCTGCCGAGGCTGATTCCCTGGAAAATCTGGAGGCTTTACTGCGAGATTAAGCACCTGTTTAAGAGCCTGTTTAAAAATCATTCTTCAGAGGAATACTTGTCTTTTGGGAACCTGATTTCACCATTTACCCTCGCCATAGCACGCTATGCCTCAGGAAAATGGCTCATCAGAACCCCAAAATCCTGCTTATTCCCCACTAAAGCTCAAAATTTAAACAGACTCTAAATTTTTTTTTGGAAATCCATTAACATTTTGGAGAAAAGGGTGACTAAGGAGAAAAGTAACCCTGGCTGGGGTATGTTCTGATATTCGGAATATTTTTTTCTCAAGAGAATTGAGCTTATCTTTAGTTCCTCTCCTCCCGAGAAGACCCAGCACAACATCCTAATGTATTACTGGAATGAAGACACAATCCCTCTTCTCCCTACTGGTATGTTTATGCCTGCCCTACATTGCCTGGACTCAAAACTCAGAGCCAGTCTCTGGTTTACCGCCTATTGGGATGAGCAGTCCTAGTAATGTGCCGGTCTGTCCTGGCGCTCCTTGTGTACAGCTTCCGGACATTCAATTGGGCAACTGTGAATTAATCGTGGCTTACGGCACGAATCCGAAGATAAAATTTAACCTCCGCTATAATGCCTTATATGCCGGAGGGGGCTACAACATGAACACCATGCCGGATCCGATGGACATGGTAGTCAAAGGTAAGTCAGTGGTATATCCCGCCGGACCGGTGGAAACGGACATTCAGTTAAATGGAGCTGATTCGGCAACCTTTTCCGCCGACCTGGTTATCAATCCTGCTGGCTCTACCGTGCCCGCCTATTATGAATTCGATGTGGATTTCAACATTCACCACACGGCCCTCAATGGGAAAGAGCTAAAATTCTCCATTAATTTCCATGATACGCCCTATCTCGTTACCTATCACTTGTTTTGGACGGGGAATTCATGGACCGTCGTTCCCATCGTCATTATTCCTGCCTCCAATGCTGATTCATTTGTCGAAACCGTTATTACCATTACGACTATTGGTTGCACGGCCCCAGATATGCATCGCACGGCGGGAACAGATGCCCAAAATCAGTTGCCAACCAACCTGGAACTGATGCCCAATCCCACCTCAGGTTTCAGTGTCCTTTCCTTTGAGCTGGGGGTAGAGCAAGCCGTACAGATCGAGATATTTAATGTGCAGGGCCAACTGCAGAAATCCCTCCCTATGGGCGAGGATCTCTCTGCGGGCTTTCACCAAAAAAAGCTCGACTTACAAAATCTTCCCGCGGGGATTTATACCCTGAAGCTACAAACTCCTGCTGGCCACCTCTCTAAGAAATTTATCAAGCGTTAGGCATCACACAATCCGGAATGTCCCTATTTGGCCTCCGGTACTTAATATTCTTTGGCCAGCGTAAACAAGAAGGGAGGGAAATGACCAAGCCGAAAGCTTTCCGATATCAGGCCCCCTTCTAATCCATACGCGGCTAATTCACCTGGTTTATTTTATCTAATGAAAAGACTCAACTTTTTTACCTTGCTGCTATGGCTGACTGCGCCATACGTAGCCCTGGGACAATCTATTCCCACCAACCCTTCTACAGCTATTCCGCCCATTGGCGTAAATGATCCTAGTAATGTGCCGGTCTGTCCTGGCGCTCCTTGTGCGGCCCTTCCGCCCATCAACCTGACGAATTGCAGTCCCATCGTTTCTTACGGGACCAACCCTCAGGTTAAGTTCGACCTGGAATATAATGCCCTTTATGCGACCCCTTCTTACAACCTGGCTACCATGCCGGACCCCATGACGCTGGTGATCAAAGCGCGAGCTACCACCTATTGGTACCTTTTCGGGGGCATGATCCCGATTACATCATCCATCCAGATAGATGGACAAGACTCGCTGCTTTTTACGGCTCCAAGGCAAGCGAATAACCCCAACACAGGTACCCCATTTTACAAATTTGACGTGGACTTTAACATTCACTACACAGCGCTGAATGCCCATGAAATCCATCTGGATGTCAATTTCTGGGACATGCCTTATCCCGTACACTATGTGCACTACTTTGACGGGGAGCAATTCGTGTCTGTGCCTCATGTGATGGTTCCTCTCATCAATTACGACCCTGTGATAGAGACGGTCATCACTTTTCCAACCGAATCATGTGTGGCCCCGGACTCTCATCGCATGGCAGCCGAATTACAAGATGAACAACTTCCTGCTGACCTGAAGGTAATCCCCAATCCTACCCAGGACTTTGGAATCCTTTCTTTTGATTTAGCCAGCGAGCAAACTGTATCGGTTGACCTCTACAACCTGCAGGGGCAGTTGGTCCGACCCTTGATGGCAGCGCGGTCTTTGATGCCAGGCCTCCATCAGGAGAAATTAAACCTCAGTGATCTGAGCGCTGGACTGTATATCGTCAAAGCCCAGACCCCTTCTGGCCATCGTACCTATAAACTGATGAAGCAGTAAGTACGGCCACGGTCTTGTTTGGCCAGTGTGGTATTGTCAAAGCGTCCTGGTTTCAGTAGAAATTCCAGGACGCTTTTTTAAAGCTAGTCATCTGGCCATTGATGAAAGAGAGAGGCTGCCTGGATGAGGCGGGTGAGCCTATTTTTTTTCGGCGACTGGAATAGTAGCCCTACAAAGCCTTAACTTGAGTGCCATGACCCTGAGACCTATTATACTAGCCTGTTTGGTTATGCTCCAAATCGGCTGTTCGCCCTACCTGTTTAGCCAGATTGATTCAAGCCTCGTCGCGCGTTGGAACCAACAAGCGGGAGCCTTTTATGCCCAATCTCCTCCAAATTTTGACAGTACCATCTGGTACCTGCAACGCGTTCACCAGCATGCAGATGCGCAAAAGGATACGGCTTACCTCATCAATGCCCGGAGAATTTTGGGCCTCTATTATCGTCAATGGGCCAGAGCGTCCGTCAATCCGCTCCTGGCAGGGCAGGACAGTGCCGTGGTTTATTTTCAGGCGGCGCTGGATCTGGCGGGAAAATTTTATGGGAAAAAGCATCGTACCTACGCCCGGCATTTGTCGGACCTGGCTACGGAACAATATTACTATGGGGGGCATTTTCTCCAGTACGCAGAAGTGCTCTATCAACTCCTCGAAATTGAACTGGCCCAGAAGCCGCTGGATTGGCAGGCCCTCAATGATGCCTACTATAGCCTGGCCCTGACCTTGAAAAGGGTAGGAGACTTCGAAGAGGCCCGTCGCTATTACCAGCGCTGCGAAGACATTCAACAGACCCACGGACCTGATCTGGGCTATGGAGCTACCATGCCCATGATATGGTATGAATGGGGAAGATGTTATGAGGCGGAAGGCGAATTATTGCAGAGTATCAGGGTGCGGAAAAAAGGGCTGAGTCAAATTGACGGCTATGTCTTTGGGTATCAACAAGCCTATAAGGTGGGGTTTTTCCATGACATCGCTTTGTCTTTTTTAAAACTAGGCGAGCCAGATAGTTGTCAAAAATACCTGGAGATGGTGCGGCCCCAGATTGCACCGGAGGCTGCCTATCAGTGGGCTACCCATCGGTATATACAGGCAGAATGGGCCTTGAAAACCGGGGCCGCTGATCAGGCTCTGAGCCTTGCCCAAGAGGCCTTGCCAGAGATCATTTTCCGCTTTAGCAAAACCAAAGGTCATCCCATTCTTGCCCAGGCCTATGACTTGATGGGAAGGTGCGAAGTAGCAAATGCCCGGGAAAAGCGTGCCTTGCCGTTTTTCATGGATGCCATTCGGGTCCTGGCTGAGCAGGCCGTCACCGGAGAGGCCGGGGACCTCCCCCCCTTAGATAGCTTAAAAGCCTCCCCTTTTACGGTGGAGTTCCTGCAGAATTACGGGCGGGCGATGCATCAACAATATTTGCGAACAGGTGACCTTGAGGCCTTAACGCAGGCTTTTCAGGCTTTTGAACTGGGCAGGAACCTCATCCCGGCAATCCGAAACAGCCTGTATTCCGAAGGGGCGAGGGTGTTTTTTTCACAAAAGCTCTTACCCTTCCTGGAAGATGGCATTACCTGTGCCCTGGCTTTGGCGAGACATACAGGAGACGATTCCTTCCTGGCCCAGGCCTTTGAGATGGCAGAATTATCCCGTCTTTCGGTATTATTTGATAACCTCCAACAGGTCAGTGCCAGTCAGCAAACGCATATTCCCCGAGAACTCCAGAATGAGGAGAGAAGCCTAAGGGCAGAAATCAGTTTTGTGGAGCAAAAGTTAGCCCTGCAATCCGAGGAATCTGCTTCTGGAAAAAAATGGCGAGACCAGTTGTTTAGCCTGAAAGAAACCCGCAAAAAACTCTTAAAAGACCTGGAAGCAAGCTACCCCAGTTACTTTCGTCTGAGGTATGATACGGAAACGGCCTCCTTCTCAGATGTACAGGCATTGTTGAAAACAAAAGAAGCGGCGCTGTTCCAATATTTTTGGGGTAAGGATACTCTCTATGCCTTCGTGCTCAATGGGACGGGCATTCAGGTGAAAAGAGTAGCCCAGGCCGAGCTTGCCAACCCGCTAAAGGATTTTCGGACCCGGCTTTCCCAGGGAGCTCCTGGGGGCAAGGATCCATTTACATCCCTGGCTCACCAACTCTACACGCTCTTAGTGCCTGAAGACCCTCATTTTGTCCAGGCTCCCCTTTGGATCATCTGTCCGGATGGCTTGCTAGGCTATCTGCCCATGGAAGCCCTGCTCTCTGCCCCTGTCTCAGACCCAAGGGCCTTCCGGGATATGCCTTTTGTCGTAAAGGACCACGCCTTGCAATATATTTTTTCCACAACTATCCTCCTGGGTAACTCCTCTGTGGAAGGTGAACCCAGTATTCCCTACTTAGGATTTGCCCCTACCTATGGCCCCCTGAGAGGAGCAGGACCGGTATCCAGTACGAGTCGGTCCAGTTTGGGTCCTCTCAGCTTTAACCAGGAGGAAGTAACCGCGGTACATCAACTCCTGGGAGGAGAGAAACTACAAGCCAAGGCGGCAACCGAGCAGGCTTTTAAAGCCAGGGCCTCCCAGGCAGGCATCCTGCATTTATCCCAGCATGGGATTATTGACGACCTTCATCCTTTGCAATCAGCCTTGGTTTTTACCGAAACCGGGGAAGCTGATAGCCTCGATTTCTCGAATGAAGCAGGCTTTCTTCGTGCTTACGAGCTCTACCACATGGACTTACAAGCGGAACTGGCCATTCTTTCTGCCTGTCATAGCGGAGCCGGCTTGCTACAACAGGGGGAGGGCATCATGAGTCTGGCCAGGGCCTTCCGGTATGCGGGTTGTCCAGATATCATCATGAGTTTGTGGGAGGCCGAAGGCAGTGCTGCCAAAGAAGTGGTGATCCCCTTTGTTCAATATCTGGAAGCCGGGATGTCCCGCGCAGAAGCGATCCGACAAGCAAAATTGGACTATCTGGAGCAGGCTGCTCCTAGTCGCAGCGATCCCTTTTTCTGGGCCAATCTGGTATTTATTGGGGAGGATGTCAGCCGGAAAAAAAGCCAGCCATGGATCTGGTGGCTGCTTGGGCTGTTGCTGATATCCCTTACATTTTGGTCGCTAAAAAGGTATAATCAGGCCCGGAAAGCCTGATGTTACCTGTGGTTCGAAAATTTCAACCATTGGAAAAAAGCGAGAAAATTCCGTATTTCCTTAGCTAAAAAATTTATTACCCTGATTGTGAGCGAAGCTATTACCTACTCGGATGAGGAAATCCTAGAGGCTATTCGGGCCAATGGGGTGCGTGGACGAAGGATGACTGCTTATCTTTTTGATAAGCACCAGGGATATGTGATTAATGCAGTCCGAAAATTTCGCTTGTCTGAGGAAGACGCCCGAGATGTATATACCGACGCCATCATTGCTTTGAATCGCCAAATCCTCCAGGGAAAATTCAGAGGCGACAGTAAAATCAGCACCTACCTTTACAGTATCTTCTTTAACCGATGTAGAAATCGGGTAAGGGATAATTTGCGTAAACCGCACAACTGGGTCGATGAAATCCCGGAATTGCCGAGTCGGGCGCGCGATATGCTACAGGAAATCATGGATAAAGAAGAAATCAAAGGGCTGAAGGCAAAACTAGAGATGCTGGGCGAAACCTGCCGTAAAATTTTGTGGGATTGGGGATATTTTGGTTATTCCCTGGAAGAGATTGCCGAGCGGATAGGCTTTAGCAACACCAGAAGTGTGTCCAGTAAAAAATCTGCCTGTATCAAAAAGCTGAGGGAATTAATGGCAGAATAAAGATCCTGACGGGCTGTTTACCTGACTTGCTGTTAACAATTGATAGAGACAGGGTACCTATTAGAACGAAAATCAGCTTCTCTGAATGATTGAAGATAATTACATACCCCCTGAAATCGCCACCTACTTAGCTGGCGGCCTTTCTCCTGAAGCTGAGCAGGCTTTCGAACAGAAAATGGCGCAGGATCCTGCGCTGGAAGCTGAGGTCAAAAAGTGGCTGAAGGTGTATGTAATCGGATTGGAAGAAACCCGCGAAGCCTGGAAACATGAGCTCAATGCTCGCTACACCCAGACGGCTCCGGACCCCTCCTCCAAGATCTTTTCCTTTAAGCCATGGTATGCGTGGGCTGCCTCTGCGGCTGCGGTGATTCTGTTGCTCGTCATTTACTTTTGGCCTGATAAATCCCTGGCCCCGGCTGAACTATACGCAGCTTATTATGAGCCGCTCCCAGCACGGGAACTCAAAGGCCAGACGGAAGCAAATATGCTTAACCAGGCGCACCAACTCTATAATCAAAAGCAATTTTCCGAAGCCCTCGCCCTCTACCAACAGATCCCTGCTGACAGCATTCCCGAAGCGGTCTTATTTGCAGGACTAGCCTATCTGGAATTAGAGCAGCCTGGGGAAGCGCGCAATTTATTAGGAGAGGTGATAGGATTTGATCAGGAAAAAAGCTGGTATGTGGCCCTGGCCTGGCTGCAGGAAGGCAAAAAGGAAGAAGCCCGGACTCAACTGGAAAGCATCGCCGCTACCCCTTCTCACTACCGGCAGCAACAGGCGAAAGAAATCCTGGAAAAGCTGTAAGCAAGGCTAAAATCGCATCTGTCTAATCAACTGATACGCCCGCTCTGCATAGGGGCTTTCCGGATTTTCTGCAATGGAAAATAGGGTGTGAAGCGAGTTTTCGGTTTCTTCCAGCTGTAGGAATGCCATGGCTTCGTACCAACGCACATCATGCCGGAATTGGGGATGCAGTTCATATTCTTCCAGGACCGGAATACTAGCCCGGGCCTGTCCACTGCCGATCAAGGCTGTCCCCAAGAGCAGGTTTAGGTCATCTGCATATTTCTGAGCAAAGGCACTATCCGCCAATAAATTCTCAAACAAGGGCACCGCCTGTTTGTATTTCTCTTTAGCATAAGCCTCAAGGGCCTCCTCATAGGTCGCCATCAACGGATGGGACTCTTGGGCGGAGTATTGCGGGATCGGCAATCCCTCGAAATTTTCCTGGTAAAGATCCTGTAATCCAGGCGGGGTGAAGAGCCACTTTAACCCGAATAAACCGACTACAATCGCCCCCACGATGAGGATTCGCCGGCTCCAGTTGGACTGAGTAGGGGTGGGAGGAGGTACCGTATCCGATTCGCTGGAGGAGGAATCTGCTGATTCGGTTTGGTCCCCCTCAGCTATTTCCTGCTTTTCCGCTACCTCTTCCGTCTCGGGCCCAACTGCCTGCTCTGCTGCAAGGGCTCTGGCCGCAGCAATCGCCTTGGCCAAATCCGGTTCTGCTTCGATACGCTGTTCAAAAGCAGCTTTCTCCTCTGCTTCCATCTCTCCATTCAGATACGCCGTGATGAGACTAAAATAGGCCTTGGGTTCCTCCATAGATTTGAAATACGGTTTCCATTACAAATATACGGAAGAGACGACTTTATGTGCAGGAAAGGGATAAAAAGTCAAGCTGAGCTTATTTTTTAGAAAAAATATTTACCTCATAAGCCAGCCCCAGGCGCCAGGAACGAAGGACAGCTGAAGCTCCGGGCAGCGGCACGCTGAAACTACCATCCAACCGCAGTTGCTGCCAGCCTACGCTCACGCCACTCGTAAAGTATCTGCGATTGCCTTTAGGGACAGCTTCCAAAAAGCCTCCTGCTCTGAGGGCCAACATGACGGTGCTGGGCCAAATTTTACGCGTCTCGAATCCCCACTGGGCAATGACTTCCTGCCATTCCTCCGCCAGTCCTCCGGGCGCATCCCAAAAGGAAACCAAGGCTCCCAACGAAGCTGAGCGATCTATGGTTATGTCAGAAGGGACCAATAGTTTGCTGAATTGGACACTGGCTTCGTAAGCCATCTGGCCTTTGCCTTGTGGAAGGGGGTATATGCCGATCATCAGGCCTGATTGCAAGGTGGCGGGAGAAAAAAGGCTCGGATTGGGATTGTTGCCCACCGCAATTTTTGAACCGAGATTGGTAGCTGCGAGGCCGAAGTTGACATACCAATCCCCTAAATCAGAGGGGATGAATCGCTGATAATCCAGCCCAACTTCTCCCATCCATTTTTTGAGGGGAATAGCTTCAGGAAGGTTGGTGCCCTGCGAGTGTACATATGTGAGGCCCATCCCTATTGACCAGGCAGGGGTGATGCCCCAGCCCAGTCGTATCCCATGATGTTGATCTTTGGGATTACGATAGGCTGGATATTGATTGAGGCCCAGGCGCAACACCCGGCCATGATATTCCACGCCCAGTCTTTTGCCTACCGAAACAAAGCCGCCCAAATCTGAGACATTAAGCCCTGGAATGGCCAGGTTGGTCAGCCAGGGGAAATGGCTGATCCGGCCCCCATAGGCGCCTTGGGTGCGGCCCAGGACAGCGGGGTTTTGCCGCAGGCCCGTATCGTGATAATAAGGAGAGCTGACCACACCTACCTCGCCCATCCCACCGGTTCTGGGGTTGGTGTTGAGGGCTAAATGGGGGAAACCCGTGATAATGGTGCGGGAACCCGCTTGAGCAAAAAGGGTGGAGAAGCTGAAAAAAGAGAGAAAGAAGAGAATACTGTATTTCATGGTAAAAGTCATGGATTGTGGGACATAAGTAACCATGGAAAACCAAAGAAAAAAGGGAAAAGAAATGGGAGAATCAGACTTTTGGCAGCCTCAGACTCAGGCGGTCAAAGGCATATTTGCGAACTCCTGCCCGTCTTTTTGGCTTTTTTTCGATCTTTATCGTAGGATATAAGTATATGCTAGATCAAATTAATTCGGCTTTTGAGAATTTGGCAGGAAATTTTTCCCTGACCAACCTGCTTTATATAGTCCTGGCCCTGGTGGTGGCGAGAGTGGTGCTTTGGTTGTTTGCTAAGCTCCTGCGCCGGATGGGGAAAAAAGGCCGCATCCCCATGGATGACGGCAGAAGGCTGGCCCTGGTACAGATCGCCAAATACTTCTTATATGTAATCACGGTGATCATCGTCCTGACCAATCTTGGCTTAGACCTCAATCTGTTGATTGCCTCTTCTGCCGCGCTATTCGTCGGGATCGGCTTAGCGATGCAGCATACCTTCGATGACGTTGTCTCAGGCATCATCATCTTATTTGAAGGGACTATTGAAGTCGGAGACATGATCTATGTGGATAGCTTAAAATTGGAGGGAACCGTCAAGGAGATCAGGCTGAGATCTACCGTCCTGGAAACCCTGGATTCTGTGTCGGTGATTGTCCCCAACTCTAGCTTTACCAGCACCAATGTCGTCAACTGGAATTTCAATGATAAAGAAACCCGCTTTCGCTTGCAGGTAGGCGTGGCCTATGGCACCAATATTCAGCTGGTGCGCAAAACCATGAAAGGGGTGGCCGAAACCCATGGCCTGGTCCTCAAAACCCCCGAACCGAAGGTCCGGTTTCTGGATTTCGGGGATTCGGCCCTGATCTTCGAACTGCTCTTTTGGGTAGCTTCCACCCAGGACTTTGAGGAAATTAAGAGCGACCTGCGTTTTATGATAGAGTCAGACTTCCGTAAGGCTGAGATTCAGATTCCTTTTCCGCAACGCGATCTGCATGTGGTTTCAGACTTTCGGCATAAGCCTAAGCTGCAGGAATTGGCCGAAGAGGGGGCTTTGCAAGAGGGAAAGAACGTATTGGTCAAGAAGAAAAATGAGGCCTGACCAGGCCTGGCTCTCCCGCCCCCTTCAAGGCCCCTAATCCCTCGATAAGGAGATATTTTATTTTTCCTTAGAAAAGCGTGATTCTACTTTTTTTTCTCAGACTTTAATCTCTATATTTGCATGTTCAAAAATTAAAGTCTAAATCCAAGAGGATCAATGTATTTATACAAGGAATTGAAGGAGGAGATCTTCCAAAAATACGGACACGAGAAAAAGGGTACTGACACAGGCTCTCCTGAGTCTCAAATCGCCCTCTGGACATACCGTATCCAGCACCTCACCGAACATCTGAAAAAGAACAAAAAAGACAAGTCTACCCAGATGGGCCTGCAAAGGCTAGTAGGTAAGCGCAGAAGGATGCTTGATTATCTGAAGCGCTCAGACATTGAACGATACAGAGCGATTATCAAAGAGTTGGGAATTCGGAAGTAATTCCCAATTTTTTTGCTTTTCGAGGCTCGCGGGTTGCCGCGGAGAAGGGCTAGCATGCTGGACGAACCACTTAGCTACACTCCCGCCTTTTTCGTCCACCCTTCCCTCACCCAATACCAATGCAAAACATGGAAGTAATAAGGAAATCAATTACCCTGGATGATGGTCGGGAAATATCCATCGAAACCGGGGCACTTGCCAAACAAGCGGACGGAGCTGTGATTCTGCGCTGTGGCGAAACAATGCTGCTGGCTACTGCTGTCGCTCGTAAAGAAATTAATGTCGAAACCGACTTTCTCCCGCTCTCCGTGGACTACATGGAGAAATTTGCCTCTACTGGTCGCTTCCCTGGCGGCTTCTTCAAGCGGGACGGCCGGATGGGTGAAGCTGAAATTCTGACTTCTCGTCTGATCGACCGGGCGGTACGCCCGCTTTTCCCCGATGACTATCACGGGGATACCCAGCTGATGATTCAGCTGATTTCTTCTGACTCCAACGAACAACCAGATGCGCTGGCCTGCCTGGCTGCCTCATCTGCCCTGATGGTGTCAGACATTCCTTTCCCAGAACCCGTCTGTGAAGTGCGGGTAGCCAGAATCGGTGGCCAATTTGTCATCAACCCTACTTTCGAGCAGATGGCCGATTGCGACATCGATCTCATGGTAGCTGGCACCAAAGACTCCATCAATATGGTGGAAGGGGAAATGAAAGAGGTTTCCGAAGAGGAAATGCTGGAAGCCCTGAAGTTCGCGCATACCCACATTATTAAATTCAACGAGCTGCAGGAAGAGCTGCGCGCGGCGGTAGGACCTACCACCCGTGAATATGATGTACTGGAATTTGACGAGGCGCTGTACGAAGACATCAAGTCTCGCACCGTAGAAACCTTCGATAAGGTAGGTCGCGGAGCGATGAGTAAGCAGGTGCGTTCTCAAACCCTCAGTGAACTCAAAGAAAGCGTTAAGACTGAGCTGACCGAAAAATACGAAGAGGCTGAGTACTTTGACGCTCGCTTCGCTCAATACTTCAAGAAAATTCAAAAGGAAGTCGTACGTAACCTCATCGTGAATGAGGGGCTGCGTCTGGACGGACGTGCCACCACCGACGTGCGACCCATCTGGAGTGAACCTGGCTTCCTGCCCCGTACGCATGGTTCCGCCGTCTTTACCCGGGGGGAAACCCAGGCCCTTTGTACCGTAACCCTCGGTACCAAGCTGGATGAGCAAACCATCGATACCGCCACCTTCCAGGGATCTAAACGCTTCATGTTGCAATACAACTTCCCCGGTTTCTCTACCGGTGAGGTGAAATTCAACCGCGGACCTGCGCGTCGTGAAGTAGGACACGGAAATCTGGCTGAGCGTTCGATCAAACCCATGGTACCTGAGGATACAGACTACACCATTCGGGTAGTTTCTAACATCCTCGAATCTAATGGTTCCAGCTCCATGGCTTCCGTTTGTGGCGGTGCGCTGGCCCTGATGGACGCCGGGGTGCCCATTATCCGTCCGGTCTCTGGTATCGCCATGGGACTGATCACCACGGACAATGGCTTTGCGGTGCTGTCTGACATTCTGGGAGATGAAGACTTCCTGGGAGATATGGACTTCAAAGTAGCCGGTTCAGTAGAAGGATTGACTGCTTGTCAGATGGACATCAAAATCAAAGGCCTGAGCTTTGAAATCATTGAGAAAGCCTTGCAGCAGTCTAAAGAAGGACGTCTGCACATCCTCAATGAGATGCTGAAGGCCCTGCCTGCGCCAAGAGAGGAAATGTCGCGCTACGCGCCACGCTTCTTCACCATGGATATCCCGCACGAGTACTTTGGTACGGTGATCGGACCAGGTGGAAAAATCATCAAAGAAATTCAGGCCCAAACCAATACCACCATCAACCTCGAAGAGGGAGAAGGGTCTATCGGTAAGGCGACCATTTCTGCTACCAATGCCGATGATATCGAAGCGGCTGTCAAACAGATTCGCGCCCTGACTCAGGTACCTGAAGTAGGGGAAGTGTATGACGCCAAGGTCAAAGCTATCCAGGATTACGGGGCATTCGTTGAATTCCTACCTGGAAAAGAAGGCCTGCTTCACATCTCTGAAATCTCTTATGAGCGTCTCCGCAGCATGGAAGGCGTCTTCAACGTAGGAGATGATATCAAAATCAAATTGGTGGGCATCGATCCAAAATCTGGTAAGTACCGCCTGAGCCATAAAGTGCTGTTGCCGAAGCCAGAAGGCTACGTGGAGCCTGAGAGAAGAGAAAGAAGAGGTGGCAGAGGAGGCGATCGCCGCGGTGGCGGTGGCAACTACCGGAGAAACGACCGTAACTAAATGGTAGGAGAGGAATGATCCTCTCTCACCAAGGAAAATATTCTTAAGGGCACCTGCAAAACAGGTTGCCCTTTTTTCATAAAGTAGGCCGAATACATGTAGTAAATTCCTTTCTTTTTAGGTTTGATCCCAGATAGGAATGATGTTATTTGAGCGCAATATGTCAACCCAATTTTCTCAAACACCTCTTATATGAACATCCTGGTCACGGGAGGAGCTGGCTTCATCGGCTCTAACTTATGTGAGTACCTCTTACAACACGGACATCAGGTCCGGGCATTTGATAACCTTTCTACTGGCAGAGAGGAAAACGTGGCAGCCCTGAAACAGCAATCCGGTTTTGAACTGGTTATAGGGGATGTCTGTGAGAAAGACCAATTACAGCCCCATATGGAATGGTGCGACCACTGCTATCACCTGGCCGCTCCGGTAGGGGTAAAGTTGGTCATGGAGAATCCCATCCATACGGTACTGGGCAATATTCGAGGCATGGACAATGTGCTCGAACTGACCGAAAAGTATAAGAAAAGAGTCCTGGTGGCTTCTACCTCTGAGATTTATGGCAAAAGCCTGGACTTGCTGGATCCCACCGGAACCCGTAAGCTGAGTGAAAATGACTATCGGGTCGAAGGTTCTACCCGCAACCATCGTTGGGCTTATGCCAATAGCAAGTCCATGGATGAATTCCTGGCTTTTGCTTACTACAAAGAATACGGGACTGAAGTAGTCATCGCCCGCTTCTTTAATACCGTAGGGCCCAAGCAGCTCTTCAAATATGGCATGGTGATCCCGAATTTTGTTCGGGCCGCCCTGGCCGGAGAGGATGTGGTGGTCTTTGGCACCGGGGAGCAAAAAAGGAGCTTCATGCACGTATCTGATGCCGTCCGGGCCATTACGGGACTGATGATGACCGGCAAGGGCGTGGGAGAAGAATTCAATGTGGGGAATCCCTTTGAAATCACCATCAACCAACTGGCGGAAAAGGTGATAGAAATGAGCGGCTCTTCCTCCAAGCTGGTTCACAAAGACTACGAAAGTGTGTATGGAAAAGGATTCGAGGATATGAACCGGCGCACCGCGGATATCACCAAGCTAAAAACGACCCTCGACTTTGAGATAGAACATGACCTGGAATCCATCCTGAATGATGTGATTCATTTTTTCAGGCATGAATTGTCCCAGGCCTAAGCCGGGATTTGATAAAATGACCAACACCCCATCTGCCTTGGCCGATGGGGTGTGTTGGTTTTGGTGAGAATGAATAACTGCTTAACGCTCTAACGAACCAAAAGTTTTCCTTGTCCAAGCTGTTGATCAGCCCCTTTTACCCGGACGAAATACATCCCCGGAGCCAAATTTCCCCGCTCGATTTCAATCTCTCTCCCTCGAATATGGATCGGTACAGAAACCTGTTGCCCTTTTACATCAAACAAGGCCACAGACTCAAGGGGACCACTACCGGCCAGGATGGTGCGACTGTGGGTTTCCATAGGGTTTGGATGAAGACTTAGCGGGGATATATCGGTGTCAAAAAGCCCTGTGAATTGATCGGTTTTCAGCAGATGACCTGCCTTTTTGCGGTCCCAGGTAGTGCCCAGGCTGTCAAAGGCACCCCCAATCAATAACTCTCCGTTCATTTCTGCCATGGCGTGTACCGTCGTATCCAGGATGCTCACGGCTTCCAGAAAGCTATAACTTCCCTGATAGACCAGCTTTGCCACTCCGCCTCCATAAATCCCTACAAAAGGAGTAAGCTGGAAGTTGCCACTGACCAGCACCTGGTTTTGATGTACCATGACTTTTTTGAAGCTCCGCCGGTTAAAGTTCCCGGTGGATAGATCTTTTTGGTACAAAAGTTCCCAACCAGAATTTCCCAGACGAGCAAAGCCAAAGGTGGGGTTTTGCTGGTCATCACAAAGGTCTCCAACGGCATACAGAAAGGTACCATCGGAAGCAAAATCCCGAATAGGGGCATCCAATCGTTCAAAGGACTGGGTAGCCGGTATTACGGCATTGCCATCAGCGGTATATGCGGCGAAGTAGGGATGAAAACTTGCTGGAGAAAGTGCCCCTCCGATATATAGACGACTATTATGGTTCGTCATGCAATAAGCAGGCCCTTCAAAACTGCGCTTATTAAGCCATTGTCCATTTTGTTTTTTTGCAAAAAAGCCTGTTTGGGTACCAGACATGCCTATCCCTTGTGCTCCGGTGGCGTAGAGCTCATTTTGAAAAACGGCCAGGGCCGTTACCGTATCTGAAATGGCCTGCTCATAGGACCAGGCATTGCCATCCCATACGGCGATGTTTTTGCCATTGGTAAAATATCCGCCTACGTAGAGCTTCCCGTTGAAGGCTTGCATACTGGTGATTTCGCCATCCAGGCCTCCTCCCATGGGCTGGAACTGTCCATTCTCTGAAAGGGCAATGTGATGGGCTGCGACGGAGTCAATCCAGTCAAAATCTCCGGCTACGTAAAGCCGCTGGGAAGCCGGATCATGGTACATGTGACGGACGGTGCCATCGGTACCATGCCCGACCGGATTCCAGGTAATGGTCGGAGAGTAACCCGGCTGGATCAGGGCCAGTTCTTCCTTCGTAAACCCGTGGGAAAGGGCCCAACTTCCTAATTCAGGGTAGGGCATATCCATGACGTAAGCATAGTTCATCTCCCGGGAGACTTTCTCTGCAAAAGCCTCAAAGCCAGACTTTTGCAGCAGATGCCCTACCGCACAGGCGGTTCCCTCATGGTCGATGAAATAGGGTTGACGCTGGGCATGAAAAAGGTTTTGGGGGAATTGCCGGGCTTCGCTGTAGGTGGCCAACTGGTCCAGAAGATGAAGGCGCCTGGCGAGGACGGCTTCTGAGAGCTCAGGCTGGCGCTGTCTAAGCAAGAGGATCACCCGTTCAAGGTGGGCGTGGATACGCTCGGTATCGTCCGTGAAGAAAACCGTCTCACTAAGGGAAAACGGTAGGTCCGTCTGGTATTGCCACTGTGCGTTGACCTCATGGAGGTGATCATAGAGCGGGGCAATGCTTTGCGGTGGCAAAGCGGCCTGGATCAGGCCGTAAAAAAAAGCAGGTAAAAGTAGGATAGTTTTCATGAGGAATGGATTTCCCTTACAACGATACAGCCTTAGAAAATGCTGCATCTTTTCTTAAAGAGCGAAGATTTATCTGTTGTCAGTAATTTTTTTGGCAATTTGGCAACTTTATCTGGTTCAGACAGTATAGTGAGTAAGTAAACACTCATTTTCTAATGGCACAAAAACAACGATCACTACTGCGACGCATCTTGCGCTGGACATTTATAGGATTAGGGAGCTTTATTTTGATGGTAGGTGTCTTCCTGGGCGTCTTCTTCAACTTTGCTCCTGTGGTCGGCGGGAACCCTGAAGGGGAAAGGCTGGCGCGGATCGAAGCTTCTCCCCTTTACAAAGACGGGCAGTTTCAAAACTCGGTAGAAACCATGATGGAAATGTCCTTCAGTGATATGCTGGGGATCATGGGAGAGCAGCTGAATCCGGGACCCGAGAGATCTCCGGCAGCCACCATTCAGACAGTGCCCTTTGACGCCAAGACCTGGGCTGAAGATACCACCGATCAGCTCAAGGTAACCTGGTTTGGTCATAGTAGCCTCCTGGTACGACTTGAAGGCAAAACCTTTCTGCTGGACCCTGTTTTTGGTAAAAGGGCCTCCATGTTCTCTTTTATGGGTCCGGAGCGCTTCGATTACGAATACCACGTTACGGTGGAGGACATGCCCCCCCTGGATGGGGTGATTATTTCGCATGACCACTATGATCATCTGGATTATCCGACCATTGATAAGCTAAAAGATATCGTGCCGCATTTTTATGTTCCATTAGGGATTGGCGCGCATTTGGAAAGATGGGGCGTTCAGCTAGACCAGATCAGTGAAACCGAATGGTGGGACGAAATTGTGATCCACGATAGCCTAAGCTTGATCAATACGCCTTCTCGCCATTTTTCAGGTCGGGGCATGACCAATCGTTTTTCCACCCTTTGGAGTTCCTGGGTGATACAGGGTAAAAAGCAACGGCTTTATTTCAGCGGGGATTCCGGCTATTTCCCAGGATTCAAAGAGATTGGGGATAAATATGGCCCTTTTGATATCGCCCTGATGGAGTGCGGCGCCTACAATAAGTTGTGGTCAGAAATTCACCTGATGCCGGAAGAAAGTGTCCAAGCTGCGGTGGACCTGCAGGCTCGGGTGTATCTCCCGGTTCACTGGGGGAAATTTGACCTGGCCTTGCACCCCTGGAAGGAACCTGTACAGCGGATGATGAAAAAAGCCAAATCTACAGGCATGAAAGTCCAGGGTCCCCTGGTAGGACAAGTCGTAGTGGTGGGTACCCCCGTTCCTGAAAAGGTGTGGT